>NZ_BILV01000089.1 GCF_004000745.1 Paenibacillus barengoltzii NBRC 101215 | reverse complement strand
GGCGGAGGCCACGCCCGCCGTGAGCTGCACGCGCCCTTGCAGGTGCGCGTGCTGGAGGGCGGAACGCCAGACCGGGGCAAGGCCCGGCAGGCGTTCCGCCAGCAGCTGCTGGAGCTCGGCCTCCAGCAGCGAGCGGCCCGCCAGCGCAGCCGCCAGGCGCTGCGCCGCTTCGGCGAGCTCAGCCAGCTCGCCGCCCATGTCCTCTCGCTGTTGCTTTTCCAGCCCCGCGCCGCTCAGGTCCGCTGACAGTTCCTTCCCCTGTCTCACGCCGCCCCGATCCATCAACCTTATTTCCGTCCTAAGATCCTCATGATCCTCGTCATTCCCGCGATGGTTAAACATCCGTCCCCATGCCGTGACTTGGCCATCCTTCACCAGCCACCCCCGGTGCCGACCTACCAGGGCACCCTCATCTAACGGCTCAGCCGGATGAATGAGCTTCGCCTCCGCTTTAATCTCTTCCTGCAAAACCTGCAGCAAAAAAAGATCCCATTCCTGCTCTGTCCACCGATCCATCTCACGGAATGCCTTGAAGGAATCTCTAGCCTCAACCGCCCAACCGAACGGTAATCCTTCGGATAATAAATAGATTGCGTGCGCCTCTCGATCGAGCCACCACAACAAGTCAACGTGCAAATCTAAGCTAACACGAAGCTGCCATCCAGATTTAGTGCGTACGGCATACAGACTCCCTCTCACAATTTCCACCGTCCTCCTAATTTCTAACATCTTTATCCATATTTCAACAGTTTTCGGATAATTCCTCTTTTTCAGATCTTAGTTTTTTCAATTTCAAAATATCTCCGATACTTCGACTTCTTTCACCAAAATCCTCACACCTTCTGTCGCATCTTGGGCCCTATCAAGTTCCCCTATTGAGTTGTCCTGATGACCCGGAGATCCCTTTTCATTCGTAACGGAACTGAGCGACCTTATTTGCCTATTTCCCCGCTATTTCCCGGGCTAACGGAACCAGCAGACCTTATCCGACCAAAAAGAGAACAAAACTCCCATGTATAGTGCAAATAAGACCTCCTCGTTCCGTTAAAATCCCTCGTCTTGTAATTCCAGGCTAATAACGCCCCTGTGTTCCGTTAGAACGGCTGTCCGCCTCACGCCAGGTGCTCTTTACCCTTTACCCACTACAAATTGCTCATGAATTCCACCGAATGGTGCCTAACATCATCCAGCAGTCATGCTCACTCCCTGCCCCATCCGCTTCACACCACTGATCACCCCCTATCACTTCCAATGTCACTTCTTGATGCTCCTTCTCCTGCGCACCCAATCCTCCTCCATGCACCATCGCCCCCATCTCACCCGTAAAAATGCAAAAAAGCACACTCCTCGGCTTCTCGCCATAAAAGAGTGTGCTTCACACTTTAATCTGCGCAGTGCAATGCGCCTGCCTAGTCATATGTTGTTTACACATGGACATATGGAATTTTGTCCGCCTCCCGCGGTACGCGAAGGTCGATGCAGATCGGCGCATCCTCAGCCACCGTGGCCGCATACGCTTCCACATCCTCTTGCCGTACCACAGCCAAATCGATAACGGTGAGTTCCATTCCGCCTTGCTTTTGGAGCTTCCGCAAGATTGCCAGCGTATCGTCCTGCGAGCTCTCGTCCAATACCGTCACCCGTAGTTCTAAACCGCGCAGCCGCGCATACCACGAGAGCGCCCGCAAATACCATTCCAATTGGTTCTCATGATTGCTCGTCACCAAAATATAATGAATCGCGCGATCCTTCCGTTTTCCCTGCCGAACCATTCCATGCAAAACATGGACCAACGCCGCGGCTAAGCCGTAACTGAGAAGGATCCAGCCAATATAAGAAACCACCGTACCACCTCCCTTATAGCGACAATATATGCCGCCGCCAGGAGGTCGGTTACTGGGCTCGCACGGAAGGAGCCTCCACGCAAAGTATATCAACAAAATCCGTTGGCTTTCCACCAACTATGTATATTGGCCGGTGTCATCGCTGGGAGAGGCGTTAGAAATGCAACCGGGACACCAAATGCATTTCCAGACATCGGATGTTACGGCAACTTCGCCTCACTTTTCAAGATCATGAATAAAATGGTAACCCCGGCCGCAGAAAGCCTCTCGTCCGTTCCCGTCAAGCTCGCCAAAGTGCAGCTTCGAAACGGTAAGCACAAATTCGAATGACCCCTGCAGTCTTACAGGGTGACCCAACCAAACTTAATCGCATTAATAACTGCTTGGGTACGATCGTCGACGTCCATTTTTTGCAAAATACTGCTGACATGATTCTTAACCGTCTTCTCACTAATAAACAAATGTTCGCCAATCATCTTGTTGCTGCGGCCTTCCGCCATCAAGCGAAGCACTTCGGCCTCCCGGCGGGTCAGCGGGTTGTCGTCGCCAGCTACGAATTTCACGCCTGCTTCGCGGATCGCAGTATCCTCAGCAATCGCTCCCGTTTCGCTCAGGTATTCCATCCGGCGCAGCTGCTGAATCAATTTGCCCGTCACCTTCGGGTGAATGAACGCATTGCCCTCTGCCACCGTGCGAATCGCATTGATCAGGGACTCCGCCTCCATATCCTTGAGCAGGTAACCTGTCGCACCTTTGCGCAACGTTTCAAAAACATAACTCTCATCGTCATGAATCGACAGAATGATGACCTTTACGTCCGGCAGCGCCTCGCGCAACTCGGCCGTAGCGTCCACGCCGTTCAGCAATGGCATGTTAATGTCCATCAGTACGATTTCCGGCTGAAGCTGCAAGCAGCTTTCCAGCACCTGGGCGCCGTCGCCGCATTCGCCAACGACTTCGATGTCTTCCTCCATATTCAAAATCCGCTTCAGACCCTCACGAAATAACTGGTGATCGTCCGCCAGGAGAACTTTAATCACTTGTCTGGTTCCACTAGTAAGACTATCCATCCTGGTACTCCTTTCTCTTATCTGAGTTGGTTGGGATATGAATGATGATTTTCGTGCCCAAGTTGGCCGCCGATTCAATTTCCATCCGGCCTTCGAGCAGCTCCACTCTCTCCCGCATGCCTATTAATCCAAAGTGTGTATGCTCTTTCGTCTTCTGTTCCAGCTGATCCACTTTGAAGCCTAACCCGTTGTCGGTTACCACAATACGGATCATTTGTGCCTGGTACGTGATTTCAACGCCTACATAAGTTGGAAAAGCATGCTTCGCCGCATTGGTCAACGCTTCCTGCACCAGTCGGAAGATCGCCGCCTCCATCGGAGAGGACAACCGGTGCTCTTTGCCCCGGGTTTCAAAGGTTGCTCTTATCTTCGTTTTTTCTTCGTAGTCATGTACATACTTTCTCAGCGTCGGAATCAATCCCAGATCATCCAATGCCATCGGCCGCAGGTTGAAAATAACCTTCCGCATTTCTTCCAAACTCGAGCGGACCTGCGCTTTCAAATCTACTATTTCGTCCTGCACTAGTTTAAATTCCTGCTTAGCAAGCATTCTTTCTACAATTTCCGTCCTTAGCACTAGATTGGCCAGAAGCTGGGCAGGACCGTCGTGAATCTCACGGGAGATACGTTTTCGCTCCTCTTCCTGAGCCAAAATAATCTTCAATCCGATCAATTGACGGTTCTTCGCAGATTCCAAAATCCGGGTCACTTGTCCTAATTCACCGGAAAAATACTCCAGCACGACGCTCATCTGCGAACTGATCGTTTCGGCTCGCTCCACCGACTTCTCCACGTTGCGTGCACGCTTCTGCAGTTCATCACGGCGAGCCTTTAAATACATTTCCTTCTCTCGGTAGATGAGCAGGTCGAGCTGGAGCTGGGTTGCCTTTTCATAGGCTTGCTTAATATCTTCTTCGGTATAACGCACGAAGTCCCGGCTGACTTCCGTCAGCCGGATGCGGGACTTCCGGTAGTTGACCTCGAGCTGGTCTACCTTCTCTACCGTTTCCGCCGTCTCCTTCATGACATTCTGTAACTCGTTATTGAGCATCTTCAGCTCATTCCGGGCCGAATCTAGTATTTCCAGGATCTGCAGCTTGCTATTTTCCAATACGCTTACAGCGTTATTAATAACGCGATCTATGGCATCCGCTTGAAAATCCACACAATCCTTCTCCGTTTCTTAGTCCGAATAGTCCCAGACTAATCATATCATGATTCGAGGGTAATGGATTTGGTTTTCTGCTCCCAATTTACGCCAATTCCAAGCTGTTCGGAGACCAAACGTAATGGGACCAAAGTCCTTCCATTGACAATAATTGGCGCGACTTCCGCTTTGGAAGAGACCCCATTTAGCAAAAGTGCTTTCTGCCCCACCGTCAGCTCCAACACCGTAGCACCGCGGGTTACCGTGATTTTTTTGGCCGCCGCGTTCCATGCGGCGTTCCCACCAAAGACGTCCAGCACGTACTTGATCGGCACGTAGGTCGTATTGTCCTTAAGCAATGGAGCAACTTCCAGGTTTTGCTTCTTCCCGTTAACCGTCATCGACTTCTGGCCGATCACCATAACAGCCTTCGCACTTGGGAAGTCCGGGTTGTTGCCGCCGGCTGCAGGAGCCGTAAAGCGCACATTGTCAAAAGAAACGCTGCCCGTCAGCGCCCGTTCGTCCTGGCCTTCTTCGACGTTTACAACATAAAGGCGTTTCAGCTTCGCCGGGAACTTGATGTTATTGGCAGTCAGATCCGCCGTCAGCGTCTTCCAACCGGTGTAATCCATCGGACGCGCGAGGTCGATATAAACTGGCTTGCCATCCGCGTCAGACAATTCGGCGCGTACCCAGTTCAGACTCGCATCACCTAACACATCCACCGTCAAAGTCGTTGCATTATCCGGAATCGCTCTGCCGCTTGTGCCGTTAAATTGGGCATAAGCAAACTTGCTGCCGGTACCGCCGGTCAAATCGTAATCGAGCTTCAACACTTTGGAGTTTGCGCGCTCTCCGGTTCCTTGCACAATGCTCACGGTTCCTTTGGCTTCAGCCGGAAGGCCGGTGAAGGAGATCGGGTAAGTCATGTTTTCGAAGCTTTCCCAGATCGTTTCAGTGGAAGCCGACAGCACGATCGGTGTTCCATTAAAGCCGTCATAGACGGGCGTCGCATACGCAAACTTCGCCCCATTGTTCACGGACTGCACTGTAAGCACACCGCCTTGTACGCTGGCTTTCATGCCGCTGAATGTCCATTTTACCGATTCCGCTGGAACGTCAACCGTACGTCCATCCTTCAGCTTCGCGGTTACAGCCACTGTGACGCTGGTTCCTGCTTGCAACGGAGCGAACGTTGTGCCCGGTGTCAGGCTTTCCAAGTCCGTGCCGCCCAGTACCTTCACATCCATGCTGGTTTTCGCTTGCCCGCTGGTAGCGGTAATTTTGGTCGTCCCTGCCTTCACGCCTTTAAAGCCGCTGCCGGTCCAAACCACGTTACCGTTACTAGCCTGCCAGGAAGCTTGGATGCCGCTCGTATCGATCGGATTGTAATACGTGTCATAGCCTTTCAGAGCGTACGGCACGGTTTGCCCGATGAACAACGTGGAAGATCCGCTGACCTTGAGACCAAGCAGCGAACCTTGCGGTGCCGTCGTAAATACGCCCAGCCCGTTAGCAACTGCCCGTTGCCCCGCCGCCCCGTTAGACGTCGTAAACGTGAGCTGCGGTGTCGTTTCCGCCAGTGGTCGCGTGACCATAGTTGTAGAGCCGCCGCCATCCAGGTTCAAGCCTTTCCAGACACCGATTCCCGTCATGAAGCCTTGCAGCTCTTTCAGGGTGAGACCGGTGCTGTTGCTGTTTTTCTCAGCGGTAATGATGTAAGCCGTTTTCCCGTCTTTGGAGTAACCTACTGCGGTCCGTGCTACGGCACTGCCTCCGCTGATCGAAGTTGTCGAACGGGTAAACGCCGACGCTTTGCCTTGATCGACCAGCAGGGTGTGGCCGCCGATCATCATTTTCAGATCCGCCGGATCTACGAGTTGCCCGTCAGTCAAAGATTGCAGCTGATAGACTGCATCTACGCGCTGACCTACTTGCAGGTGAGCGGCTACATAATCCGCCGCCGTACCATGCGCCCGCAAAATATACCCATCTGCCGGCACCGGTCCCGGAATCGCCGCTTTGATGGAGATTTGCGTAATCACGCCGCCTTGCACCAGCACTTCGGTTGGCGTTGTCGAGCTGGCTGCCGGACGTTCCTCCGATTTCCAGGCACTCGTATAAATAAACATTTTATTCACGTGGCTGTAGGCCTTATCTGGCTCGGTCATATAGGATTCCTGGTTGATGCCCGCGAGCGGGAACGTCGAACCATCCTCCGCGAACACCGTACCGCTGAAGCCAAAACGGTCAATCAGCGGAGTCCCGTCATTCCGCACGGCAAAAGCATACATCCCTTGCAGCTGGGCTGGGCTGGTCACAACCGTCCCTTTCGACACCGCCGGCCCCATCGGAACGCCTTGCCCGCCGGTCGCAAAGAAATCGCCGTTTACCCCGGCGACTGCCCCGGTTTCCTTGGCCATTCCTTCCACGCTTTGTCTCGTCGTTACTTGTCCTCCTTTGCCGGTCATCACGTCCAGTTGGACGTAAGGATTCGTCAAATCCACTTCAATGACATCGGTCAACACCTTCACCGGTTTGCCTGATCGGGTTACTGTGTACTCGTATTTTACGAGCTTGGCTCCCGATGTGATCATTTCTTCACTAAGCTTCACCGTTTGACTTGCGGCTGCTTCCGCAGTCAAAGCCGGTCCCGCGATCGGTCCAATGCCAATCACAGGCTGAATCCATATCAATCCCGCCAGCGTGACTAAGGCGATGCGTTTACCGCTCTTTGCCACCAGGTGGGCCAACTTCGAGTTTTGACGTACGACAACTTCCAGATCCGTATTCACTTGGGTTTGTTTCGTTCCGGTTTCGTCTCTTCTGACTACCATTTTGTTAGACAACTCTCCCATCTGTTCATGCTTCTAACGTGCTTCTATAAAGCTAGTCCCTTATTAATAGACTACTTTTATGCCGAAAAGTTACGAAATTTAGCAAGATTGTTAAAGGAACCTATCAACTTCTTTACTTTTGTGGAATAGAAATGTGGGTAATGTGGATATTGGGGATAAATTCTGTGGAAAACTAGGATAACTTTTGTTTGTTACTCCTATCGGATGTGCTTATCTTCTGTGGATAATGTGAATTCCGTGGATAACTTGTGAGCAAACATCCCCAAAAGGAGGTCTCACTCCGCCTTGCTCAACTCTAAACACCAAACTTATGCACTTATACACTTGCTCACTTACTCATTTGTCGCTAATTCAATTAATCACTTAATCACTTACCCGCTCAGCCGCCGCTTACGCCTATACGCCCCTTTTCACGGATCTTTTGCACGATGATCCCTTTCGTTCAGAACGATGGGGCCTTAATTTAGTTACCGTGCGGATCGCCCCTCAATGTAACGGTTGATAAGTCCTCTCTTACCGAACACCTTTTTAGCCCTTTTCCACAACCTGATGCAACGGGATAATCCTCGAAAGCGATCCGGCCATATGCATTCCCCTGCCACGTCAAAAAAAAATCCCGACACCAGGGTTCGTCCCCCAGTGCCGGGAATCATTGTGGATTAAATGTAGTTCAGTTTTTCCAATACACGTTTTAGCATCACCGCCGCTTGCGCGCGGGTCGCATTGCCTTGCGGCTGGAACGTATTGGTTGTTATGCCCTGAATGATGCCTTCCTTCACGGCTTTAGCCACCGTGTCCTTGGACTGGATCTTCGCCGCATCCTTGAATTTCGTCAACGTTGCCGCACTGGCTCCGTTCATCGACGTATTGTAACCGGCGTATTCCATCGCCCGCACCATCATCAGCGCCATTTGCTCCCGCGTGATGTTGCTGTTCGGCTTAAACGTGCCGTCGGTATTGCCGTTAATAATCCCGGCCTTCGCCGCCGCCCCGATGTACGCCGCTGTCGTCCCAGAAGAAACGTCCGGGAAGCGACGGGCATAGGATTCATCTCCAGTCAGTCCGAGGCCTTTTGCAATGTAGACCGCAAACTCAGCACGGGTGATTTTTTTCTCCGGTTCAAACTTCGATCCGGAAGCAGCCGTTACGATCAAGCGACTGGCCAACTCATTAATGTCCGCACGAGCCCAATGCTTGGTCGTGTCAGAGAAGTAACTGTAGCCCACCGCCGGACCAACTACAGCATTTCCGTTAATCTTCCCATTAAAGATGATTGCACTGCCGCTAGTTGTTGTTTTAGACGGAACAAAAGATACGGTTTGTGTATTTACGTCATATTTCATAAGCAAAAATTGACCATTAGGCGAAGTATTTGTCGCTCGGAAGTAAAGTTGTCCGTTGTGGGACACCTCTACCGCGTTTTGCGAATTCACTCCGTTAAATGCTGACACATAGATTTGCACCGGGTCCGTCATCGGGGTTGTTGTGACGCCATTACTGTAGTTCGTCCCCGGTAATTGTGCTTTCGTGACCGTCTCCAGTTGAATGGTAAGATAAGCTGAGTTTAATGCACTGACATTAAGCAACCTGGAAATTTCGGTAAACGGAATCTTTTCCACCGGCAATTCATACATCACATGATTATATTTGACCATAAACGAAGCCGTTTTTCCTCTACTATAAACATCCATCAGTGCACTAAGTGGAACAGCCACTTCTGCTGCTTTCTCGGTAGAAGGTACCTCAAATACCACTTTGCGGACTAAAGCGTTGCTGTCTACTAAATATCTAAAGGCCGTCTGCAGCTTGGTATTATCGATTGTATATTTTTTTGTTCCTGCGCCTAAACGCGACCGGCTGTCAGTAGCTTGGGCCGTATTCACGTTTAACAGATATCCACTAACTCCGAACTGAGCATTACTCATGACGGTCAGATAATCCGGTTGGACCCCGTTTGGCGTTGTAGACTGACCACCCATTAAGTTTTGTACCGATAAATTATTAAAGCTTTTTATCATGTTGCCCAGATTATCATATAAAGGTGCCGCACCTGTCAGATAGGACAATGTTACGACCTGCCCGGCTGTTACAGCAGAGCTCAGTTTCAGGATGACCGTATTGCCACTAATGGTTGCGGATTGAACTCCACGGTTCACGTTATCCACATTTACGTAGAATTGATTAACCGGAACATATGACGCCGACTTTAATGTAGAATTGAACGTTATGGTTAGCGTATCTCCCGTGACCGTGGCTGAACGAACCCCCTCAACTACGGTACTGTATGTTACCGGCTGCAGGTTGATGTAACCCGCCAGGTTTCCATTTAGATCCGCGATGCCACCTGTACCCGATACATAAGATAACGTTACGTTCTGATCTTTTGTAAATGACGAAGCCAAGGTTAGGATCACTTGGTTGGATACAATTTCAACACCTGTGACATATACCGGTGCATTATTAACCAGTATCGAAAATTGGCTTTTTAACGGTGTCGGGCTGGTACGCAATGCTTCGTTATACGTTAAGATCACTTTATTACCAGAACCTTCAACCCCTTGAAATACAGGTGCCACTGAATCATATGTGTTGCGAACAAAATAATCCGTGAATCCGGCGATATCAAAACCGCGGTAATCCTGCAGCGGATAAGAACCTGGTGTATAGGATACTTTGACAACATCACCGTTCGAAATCGAGCTGGACAAGTACAGAGTAATGGTTGAACCGCTATGGGATAGACTACTTATCCCCCTGGAACTTCCATTAGCCGTAACCGTGAATTGTTGATAAGCATAACTCGAAGGGCTCTTAAGTGAATCACTAAAATACAACGTGACCGTGTTGCTTGTTGCATACCCGTCTTTTGGCTTCGGCATAACCGAGTCAATCCCGTTAGTAACTACTTTTCCGGTGAAGGCAGCCGCAGCATTTCCGGCCACATCCCGAATCCCCGAAGTGCTACCCGTATAACTGATTTTCACATCCTGCCCGACAGCTACACCAGTCTCTAGGTTTACATATACAGCATCCCCGGATACGGTAACATAACTAATCCGACGTGTTTCTCCATTCACCGTCACTGTGAAATAGGAAGTGGGCAAATTTGAAGTGGACAGCAATGGCTCATTGTACAATAATCGAATAGCTGTGTTGCTATACATCGTTGCGCTTTGGAGTACGGGTGCAGTTTTATCAGGAGCAGCAGTTTGGAAGCTCCAACGATTACTTCCACTTATTCCTGCATAATAAATTAATGTATTCTGAGCATCGTAAATCCCGTTCCCCGCAATTTCAATATAATAACTAGTACCCGCCTCCAGCGTTGAACTTGTTGGATAGATTGTCACAAGATTGGAACTCGCCGACACCGTAATAGGTACGATTGCATTGTTGCTAGATTTTTTAAGCGTAATTCCCCCATTTGCAACACCAGGATTCAATCTAATATTTCGGTTAAACGTAATCGTTGGCTTGGTGTTGATGCTGACATTCGTACTCCCATTGCCCGGACTAAAGGATGCAGATAGTGCCGTCGTTGAAGACTTGGCTGTCGTAAAAGACCAGCTATAGGCTGCCGTAGTTTCACCGCTTCCTTCGATAGTAAAAGCATCCTCAGGCAAAGAAACGGTGTACACTGTGTTATATTGCAATAAAGTTGGTGGCGTCAATATAATAGAATCTCTATAAGTAGATTCCGTAACGGTAATTTCTTTTTTATCTGTCACCCCGCCCAAACTTGTAGATATCGTATACATCTGCGTTCCGTTCGTCTTGATTCTCGCCCCAGGAACGCTGATCTGCAGTTTGGTATCGACTGGAACATTCGTAGAACCGTTCGCGGGAACCACAGTAGGTAATGGTGCAGCGGCACTTGCCGCGCTCGTAACGTCCTCTCCCCATACTCCTATGAACATATTAAATATCATCGCAATAACAATCCATAACGAGAGTTTCTTTTTCATTTCCTTTCCCCTTCCCCGGTTGCAATCCTATATGTAAAGTAAAAAATGATACGAGTTCAAGACATACCTATAATTAATAACGGCAAAAGGTAGCAGCGAGTTTAGAATTCAGGGAATAAAAAAAGGATACTCACCCAAATAGATGAATATCCTTGTCTTAAACAATATACAATTACAGCCCTGCTTGTGCCTTCAACAACTCGGCCTTGTCCACTCTTTCCCAAGGCAGATCGATGTCCGTACGGCCAAAATGACCATAAGCAGCAGTTTGACGATAAATCGGGCGACGCAGATCCAGCATACGAATGATTCCCGCTGGGCGCAGGTCGAAGTTCTCCCGCACAAGCTCCACCAGCTTCTCTTCCGGTACTTTACCAGTTCCATACGTATCGACGTTGATGGAGACCGGGTTGGCAACGCCAATCGCATATGCCAATTGGATTTCCACTTTATCAGCCAGCCCTGCAGCAACCAGATTTTTCGCTACGTAACGAGCGGCATACGCTGCGGATCGGTCTACCTTTGTCGGGTCTTTCCCCGAGAAAGCGCCGCCGCCATGACGAGCATAACCGCCATACGTATCTACAATGATTTTGCGTCCGGTCAGGCCGGCATCCCCTTGAGGTCCGCCAATAACAAAACGCCCTGTCGGGTTAATAAAATATTTCGTATCCCCGTCCAGCAGCTCCGCGGGAACGACAGGGAGGATAACATGCTGCTTAATATCTCTTTGAATTTGATCCAAAGTAATTTCCTCAGCATGCTGCGTAGATACGACAATCGTGTCTACACGTTTCGGCTTGCCGTCAATATATTCAATCGTCACCTGGGTTTTACCGTCGGGACGAAGATAATCTAGCGTTCCGTCTTTACGCACTTCGGAAAGGCGGCGTGCAATCCGATGCGAAAGGGCTATCGGCAACGGCATTAACTCCGGTGTTTCGTTGGTAGCAAACCCGAACATTAAGCCCTGGTCGCCAGCCCCAATATTTTCTGTCTCTTTATCGACCTGTGCCTGATCGCGACTTTCCAGAGCGGCGTTCACGCCTTGCGCGATATCCGCCGACTGTTCGTTCAGAGACGTCAACACGGCGCAAGTACTGTAGTCAAAGCCATATTTGGCACGAGTATAACCGATCTCCTTAACCGTCTTACGAACGATTGCCGGAATATCAACATACTCGGATTTCGTACTGATCTCCCCGATTACCAGCACCAACCCGGTGGCTACAGACACTTCACAGGCTACCCGAGCATAAGGGTCATTTGCCAAAAAAGCATCAAGTACCGCGTCGGAAATTTGGTCACAAATTTTATCCGGGTGCCCTTCAGTGACAGACTCGGAAGTAAATAGGTGTCGCCCTTGTACGGACATAGTTTCAACCTCCCTTGGATAGTATGGCTACAGCCTGTCTATCCAATACAATATAAAGCCCAATCAAAAAATGAACCTTTCCCAAATCGGAAAAGGTTGGATTAACATCCTCAAAGCAAATAGTATCGCATTTGCCAAGTCATGTCAAAATAATTCATGACTTTTGTGGAATAATTTATAGGATAAAGTTCCGTTCAGCATGGGCGATGAGGCGTTTCGTAATTTCTCCGCCGACAGAGCCGTTTTCGCGGGAAGTTAAATGTCCCCAGCCTCCACTATAGGTTTGCCCGCTGCCAATGGCCCCCAGTTCACCGGCGAATTCTGTATCCGCTCCCGCTCCTGTCGCACCATATCCTACGGGCAAACCAAACTCAGCGGCGATTTCATATTTCCACTGTTGTAAGACTTGACGACTTTCCGGTACGATTTTCCGATTGCCTCTTGCCATAATCCAGACACCTCCTGAAAAATTGGTTTCAGAAGTAGCATAGCCTCACTTTACCTTCGTTACGCTCAGGAAGTATTGTCTGTACTGCTCAATCCTTCCAAGCAACCGCGTGTCCGGGCATTCTCGGGCTATTTAATTTGGTATCCGCCCCGTACCATGACCGTTAGGTTGTGGGTATCGCCTTCTTGAACTTGAATCCCCCGGCCTTCTCTTGGGAAAGATAACAGGTGATTATTCGTAACTGTGCCGCCATTCGGAATATCCTTACCGTCGGTAAGATCCGCAACCCCGTTGGCATCCGCGCTATAAACGACTGCTTTGCCGGCGCGAACAATAAACTCCGCCCCTGCAGAAGCAATGAGGATCTTGCCTGGTTTGACTTCCACGATTTTTATCTCATCACTGCTAGAACTGCTCCCAGTATCTCCAGTGGAAGGCGCGCTTGGTGAACTGGAGACTCCACCACCAAGAGCTTGCTGAATCGCTTGATCAACGTAGCTCTTCGTAACCACAGGGTCATCTGCGGTTCCTGGCGTCGTCCCTGCCCCTTCCGCTTGCATATTCAGCAGCGATCCTGCCCAAACACTGCCGCCAATCAATACCACGGCCGTTGCGATTTTCCAACCCGTCTTCATCATGTTCCTCCTCTATGACTCTGTTATTGTCTATGATAGAGGTTTTGGTAGAAAGGAACAAGCCCAAATCCGGAGGGATTTGGGCTTATACTGTTCACTTATTCTAAAGATGTTGTTGTATAGTAGAAGCTTTGGCTACCTAACTTCACTTTATGACCCTCAAACAGATCATAAACATTAAGCTGGAACGAACCTGATCTTCTATTCTCAAAAATGCTATCAGTAAAACTGAAGCTTGCACTTCCTCCATTAGTCACTCTAAGATCAGTTTCAGGCGCAAACTCCTTCTCAAACGTGTGACCACTACTATCGACAACTTCAAATAGATACTTATGACCGAACTCACCAATCGCATAATCCATGTTCCGTGTTTGATTATAATCAAATGTTAGCTGAACAGAGGAAGAACCTGATAGTGCAGCTCGAGCATTTTTCACCGTTAACTTATATGGGAACAAATCTAGGCTCTCTAAAGTTTTAGATACACTTGGAGAAATAGCCCCGCCTAATTCAAATGCAGCAGCATTCACATAGCCGTTGGGTTCTCCTTTAATCGGAGTCAGTTTATTATCAGTTATTCCTTCTCCCACAATAAGTTTTATGTCACTTGTTGAAATCGACTTTGGTATTTTAGCCCAGAGCGCAACAATACTCTTCTGGTCAGGCGCTGCTGAAGTATCAATTTGACTAGCACTCGCTTTATAGCTGTGTCCGTTCGAACTTTGATAAGCACCTATGAATTGAGAAAGATCAATTTGATGATCTTCAGTGTTTGTGACTTCTAATTCGGTATAAATCAAATCAGAAGAAGCACTACTATAAACCAATGACCGCAACACTTTTACTTCCTCTTGTCTACCCATAGTTTCAATAGAATAAGTTTCACCTTTAGCAACAGATTTGAGTTCAGGAATTGCTCCTGCATGTCCAAATTGAACCCAATTCGTCGTGGCGGTTTCCCCTAATTTTTCCAATATTGAAATTTGAAGTTGACTAAAATCTAAATAACTTGGGACTTTTGATACTACATATAAATCTGTAGACATACCTGCACCTAGTAAACCAACACTTTGGCTAGAGATTAATTTAGTTTCATTGGTCATCTTTGCTGAGTCCACTTTCAATTCCCCTGCTAATCCCGGCAAAAGAATGGTCTTATAGCCTGTATTTCTAATTGTAACCTTTGCCGAAACGATATCCCCATCGCTCCAAGGTAATCTTTGAATTGAGGATAAAGTAACCCCTAATATACCATTATTTGTTTGAACAAATTGCGTTTGACCAATCATATTCTGACTTGGTTGAACTTCAGGAACCAAAAAGATTCCAACAGGATAAGTGAAGGTATCCTTTGAATCGGCTACCGCAGGTAGACTCATAAACAATTGTGGTTTTGTTGCGTTAACATTTGCTGGTATATTCACATTAAGATTTATTACTCGCTCTTCAAGTGGTTGCAAAGATAAGTTGTCTGTAACCTGTGTTGTAATAGGCAACCGATACCCTTCCGATGTTTGTAACTCAAACTGATACTTAGGCAATGTAATTGTTGAGCCACTAGTATTTCTAATATTTAATCGAATAGATAGGTCGTGTTCATCAAAACTTTCTAACATCGAAGCACTGGTCAGTTTTACTGCAATCTTACCACTTCCAAGAGGAATGAATTTCTCGACATTCGATTCAGTTGCGAGTGATTTATTGGTAGCACTCGGCAATTGCATAGTTGCAATAGGCAAACTCAATTTTGATGTCTCATCATCTTGGATAATTTGCAACTCCATATTGGTTAATTTTATACTTTTGGGTATTGAACTCATCAAGTTTAATGTTTTACTATCTTGTGGTTGTATTTTGAAATCGGTACTTGCCGGATCAACTGACATTGGATAGCTTGCACCGTTTGAAGTCTTAATTACAAATTTTACTTTAGGATCTTCAAATATATTATTTCCAATGTTCTGCAAATCAAGCCCTAAACTTACAAAATTATAGTCTCCTGAAGCGTAGGTAGCTACTTGACTTATTTTGACTTTGACAGGTGTGTCAAAGATACGCAATGTTTTAGATTGATCTGCAGGTGTGGATGTTAAATAAGTCGCAGGAATCTTAAACTGCCCTTTCAGGCTTTCATAATTGGATTGGCTAAAATCCCATTTAATCACTTGAAATACAAGATCGCTAATTTTAGTGTTTTTGCCTATTTTTGAAACATAGGTGAGAGTAGTGGAAGAACCAGCGGATAATTTCTTTTTCTCTTTGTCTTTGGTAATCAAGGAAGTACTATAAGTGGTGCCACTTATTGTTTTCACTTTAGACCAATAATCCAACAAATCTAGTGTCTTATTATCACCATTTTGGATTGTTAACGTGTAAGTAAGTACATTTTCTTCGTCAAGATTCAGAATATTAACATCAGTCAAGCGCACTGTACTTTTGGTCGTGATCTTAATAGGATTTAAATTTGCTAAAGAATGTACAACCGACTTTGTTTGCTGATTTGTTGTTTTCGTGGTTTTTGCTTTATTTTCGGCTGCCATGACACCATTAGCACCACCACTAACCAGCAATGTTACACTAATCACAACTGCTGCTGTGAATGAGATTTTTCTCAACTCATTTCCTCCCATACAAGTTTGTTCTATAGCTTATAACGTTCTTGAAAGGAAAATGTTTCGTATTATCATTATTTTTCTTAACTACGAAAGCAAAAAAAGCCAGCATGGATAAATCCATGCTGGCTAATTCTTAATTCGAGAATGTTATTAACGCAAACGGTTAACAACACCGCTAAGCGTGAAGGAATCAACAGCATTTGTGCTTGCATCCGTTACTGCTTTAGCATCTCCATTGCTGGACAGCAATTCGATAGATACTACTGCATCGTTGGCCAATGCATTTTCAGTTACGAACGTTACGACCAGTTCGTCTGGATTTGTGCCAACAGCATAGGCAGTGGATACAAGGTCAGTACCTGTTACAGATACTTTAACTACACCAGTACCAGGAACAACATTGATAGCTTCATCAAATTTCACAGTTGCAGTGTATTCTTCACCAGTAGCAACGGTAGTAGGACCGCTCAATACAAACGGCTTACTATCCGAAGGTTTAACAACAGAAGGTTTAATCTTGTCATTAACCGTAATCGGAGCAGCAATAGCTACCACGTTGTTAAACGCATCCTTAGTATTTGCGATAGTTCCTTTCGCTACAAGCTTAACATCGGCTTTAGCAGCAATTTTCTCACCATCAACCAATGTGAAGTTGGCGATAGTATTACCACCATCGTAGCTATAGCCAGTCAGTTTCAAGCCATAGGTATCACTAGTTACTGTAGCGCTTTGGAGTTGGAACTCATTAGCATCTACGTTAATCAATTTACCTGCAAATTTTACAGTGATCTTGTCTTTTGCAGTTGCATTAACTTCGCTCACTGTGATATTAGCATAGTCAGTGCCAATTGCAGGAGAGATGCTACCAGAATCTTTATAGGCAAAGTTACCATCTTGGTCAGCAATCAAGGATACTTTCAACTGTACTGTATTGTAGTTGGAAGTTCTATTGATAGCTTTGTCTGTGTAAGGAACAATAATCTTAGCAACTTCAGGTGTAACCAATTCTACAGATGCATCCGAAGGAAGCGCTTCGAAGCCAGCACCTGTACCCCAATCGATGATGTACTTAGCAATCTCGGTTGCACTACCAACACCGGATGTTGCAACTGGTTTGCTGAACATTACATAGAAGTAAACATCACGTTTAGTAGTAGTAGTGTTTTGCTCTTCAACCCAGAATCTAGTTACAGTCAACGCGGAAGTGTCGCCAACTTCAAATGTTTTCGAAACAGGCAGAATTGTGTTTGGTACATATGCGTTGTCTTGAACACCAGAAACTTCCAAAGTATAAGTTCCTTTATCCAACTTGCCACTCAACTCAATTGTTGCTTCATCCTTGTCAGAGTTGAAAGTAATAGCTTTAACTGGGTGTCCGCTTGCATCCAAACCTTTGCCAACAACTACTTTACCGTCTTTGTCCTTAACGGTATAGTTAGCTTGTTTAGCGCCTGTAGTGTTAGTGTCGCCATCATAAACTGGTTCACTGTATTTTACTTTCAATACATGGTTACCAGCCGAGTTCACTTCAACACTCACGCCAGTAACTTCAGGGCGAGCGGTGTCAAGTTCAGGAGTGATTTTCACTTCTCTGTTTGCACTGTTGCCGCTGTAGTCAGTTACACCTTCGATGACGATAGTATTTTCACCTACGCTAAGCGCATTTGCTTTAGTGAATTTAACCGTCACCTTGTTACTAGCTTTATCCAAGGTAACATCGCCAGTTTTGGAAGAAATACCGTTATAGATTTTGCTTACGGATTTCACCGGCTCGTCAAATTCAATTGTAACTTTAGTGAGATCAGAAGACTCAGCCTTAACTACAGCAGGAGCTTCTTTATCTTCCGCTACCGAGAAAGAAGTTTCTACAGGAACTACTTTCAAACCGGAGAAATCTTGAACATTGCTAACAGTCAGTTTATGGTCGCCTACTTCAGTGTCAGTTGTAATAATTACACTGTTAGGGAACGCATATTCAACATAACCAGCAATGGATTTTCCGTCAATTTTGTAGTTCGAGCTAGCACTTGCAGTTGCACGATCGATTGGCTCGGAGAATACAACTTTAATTGCTTTCGTACCAAGACCTACAACTTCTTTAACAGCAGGAGTCGTAACGTCAACTGGAGTGAATTTAACTTCTTGTTTCAGAGTTCTAGTCTTATCGGAGCTCTTCACACCGTCAACAGTGATTTTGGTTTCTGTTTGGTTAACCAATTGGTTACCACCGTTAGCGGAGTAGTATTCACCTTCAAGCGTCAGAACAACACTGCGAGCATCAGAGGACAATTCAGCGCTCTTGATTTCTCTGTTCAGCTTGTAGTTAGAAATTGCTTCTGCACTAGCCTTATCCACTTCACCGTCAAACTTAACAGTGATTTGTTTCAGGTTGTCTGCAGACACACTTTCTACTTTCGTAGCTGCGGTTACAACATAAGTAACTTTAGCAGTGATTTCTTTGCCGTCAGCAGTTTTGAAAGTAACTTCAGTTTCTTTGTTAGCTTCCAATTCTTTTTCCAACGTTACTTTCACTACTTCGCCATTGGAGAGCGTGAACTCAACGTTCTTGCTGTCCAATACTTTGTAGGATTTAACAGTTGGAACTTGAGCAGCTTCGTAGATAGCGTATGCTGCTACAACTGCTTGAGAGCGAGTTGCTTGAGCTTGGTAGTTGATGCCGTCAGCCAGGTAACCAGCGTTAACAGCTGCTGCTACATAACCTTTAGCCCATTCGGACGCAGTGTTGTTAGCGTCAGCAGGAACTTCCAGTTTCAGAGCAGTTACCAGAACTTTAGCCAGTTCTTGTACAGTTACTGCGCCGTTCGGATCGAACAGTTTTTTAACTGCGTCTTTACCATTGAGGATGCCAGCTTGTGTAGCAGCTTCAATGTAAGGACGGCCCCAGTGGTTCGCATAGTTCTTATCGTTGTAAGAAGTAGCGTCAACTGGTTCCAGGCTCAGGGAGTTAACGATGATTTTCGCGAGTTCAGCGCGAGTCAGCGTTCTTTCCAAGTGGGACAGGCCGTCTGGGAAGCCAGATACGATACCTGCTTCTTTCAGAGCGTTAAATTGTTGCTCTGGAGTCAGTTTGGCATCAGCACCGAATGCTACGGAAGCAAACATGGAGAATGCCATTGCTGTAGACAAAGCTACGGACAAAATTTTCTTCATAACCTTTTTTTCTCCTCCTTGATTAACTATCACATGAGAGTTTTCTTTAAATGAATAGCTCGTGTTACTCATTAGCCATTGCACCCCCTTTCCAGAGCTTGAGCAGGTTTCCTATAAATTAGGTCTGCAGCAGAACTGCAGAAACTTGTAAACGAGAATGAATAGAATGTAGAAATAGACTAGTTTCCTAATCCTACCTAAACATTATACAATGGGTCCCCAGAGCCGTAAAGCTAATTTTTCTAATAGATAGACAAGTTTCCCTATGAGGGAGACCTTGCCATGTCTAAAACAGTCGCCATTGCCAATGCTCTACATCTTAAACGCAGCAGGTTTCAAAAAGTTGCGGGGGATTTAAAAAAAATTGCGAGATTGTAACTTTTTCTAAGATTCCCCTGTGTTACGCCTTTTTTACTCCCTTACCGCCTGACGGAAATTAGTATAACATGCCGAAATATGTCAGTCATTAAGCAACTTTTCCCATTTTCGCGCTATCTCCATTGTATGTGAGCGCACGACAAATAAGACGTCCAATTTTGGACGCCTTATGGGCATATCTCGTACCCAATTGGCCACAAGTTACCTTACTCTCATGGCCAATTGAATAATACGAGCCCGCATTTGCGGATCGGTATTCAGTTTCTCATACATCTCGTCGATGGCTTTTTTGTTATCTTTGTATGTCTTCTCATGCTTCATCGTGTTATGAGACCATTCAATCAGTTCGTTTTCGGCTGCACGCAGCTCGGTGAATGCGTCATGGAAGCCCGTCTCAATCACAAGACTCTCCATAACTTCCTGGGTTACTTCTTGAAGCTTAGCCGTTTCTTCAATGCGCTTCTCCAATACTTTGGATCTATCCTCAAATTTGCGCTTAGCTTTGGAATAACCCAACTGCGGTTTCGATAGGATCGGTTTCATCTGTTCAAGTTCACCCTTTTGCATATTGTCTATTACTCTGCTTATTTTAACGTAAAGCTCTGGAAAACACAAAAAGATGTAATTGGAAATAAAGAGACGGCCATGGTTAACCTTGGCCGCCTCCAGTCATTGAACGCCTATTAGCTTAGGTTTTTAGGGAAGATAGACGAGCTTTTCTTCAGAAGTTCAACCGCAACTTTCCCTGCCTCAGCTCTCGTCATGTTGTTTTTCGGATTGAAATTGACGGATGCTTTCTTGCTGCCTGCCGTCGTAACACTTTGTCCATCCATGATTTTCGCTTTGTAAACAGCTTGCACGGCTGGACGTGCATAAGGATCAATTCTTCCCGAATCCAGGAATTGCTTAGCCAACGTTGCATTCAACTTACTATCATTAGCCGGAAGCTTCAGTTTGAGTGCACGAGCAATCATCATGGCTGCCTGTTCTCTGGTGATCGGCTCCTCAACCCCAAAGTATCCTTCAGTAATACCTGTAATGATCCCTGCACGGGAGGCCGTTTCAATATACTTGAACTCCCAGGTATCTGTTTTGGCATTTGGTACAACGTCAAAATAAGTTTGAACTTTATTGTCATAATTCAATGGGATATTAAGGCCTTTGACCAGCAATGTAGCAAATTCCCCGCGAGTCGTCAGATCGTCGGCTCCGAACGTATTCGGCTGCAGATTTGCCATAATTCCCTTCGAATACAGAGCATTCAGCATATTCCGTGCCCATGGATGGTTCGTGATATCGCTGAATCCACGGCTTTGCTTCATGACAACATAGTAGCCAAAATCATCAAAAGGCACGGTAATGGTATTGTTCTTCGTATCGACAGTCCCGCCGATATTCTCCCATTCCGAATTTTCGGTGAATCGGAATACCGTTACCGTAGTTCCTGCCTCATCCACGACGCTCTTGTTGAAGGCTAGCTTCAACGTGCCGCGTTGGGAAGGTACAAGCTTTCTTTCTGGTTCTCGTAGCAAGAGATCCCGGAAGTTTTGGGAATCGGAGTACTGCGGCAAAATCGAATATGGCGGCAAACCATTTGTCGCCGGCTTATACGAATCTCCGCTTCCATACTCGCCGTAACCCCCGTTAATCCAGTAAACATCAGAAACTCTAGTGAAATTGCTTGTTTTGGCCGTTGAGTTGAACAACTCAGACAAGTCCTCTGGCAAAGTCAAGGTTGCTAAGCCATTTGGTGTTCTTTCGTCCTTATCAATGTTAAAGAAGTTTCCGTAATCGTTCCGGCGCTCCAAGATCCCGTTCTTAGGATCTGCAATCCCAAATAACAACTTATTGTCCGGATAAAATTTAGTTACGCCACCCTCAGGTACATTTGCTGTTTTTAATACGGTACCTTTAGGGAAAGTTAACTCCAACGCTTTATTAAACGCCGAATACTTCGTGGCCGGTTTCTCCGTCATATACTGCGAATCCACAGCAACAGCACTCGTATAATAAACCTCTATAGTGTCATTAAGCGTTTCGGTTCCACGTATAATTTGAATTTTGATCTTGGTCGTCTTATCCGGTTTGAGCCCTACAAAATCATAGATAAATCTTGCCGGTGCATTTTCAGGCAGGTCCGTACGACGAATGGCTTCCCCTTTATCAATAATGACTCGGGTTGCACCTTCAGCCTCAATATCGAACCGAACAAAGTTCTTGTTAACGATGATCTGATCGCCTACCGTCGGAACCGGAGATAGAATCCGATATGGTGCCAATACGCGAGAAATCTCCAGTCTTTGCAAAGTCCGGGCTCCCGTAGAATTGATAAGCTCCAGATTATATACCTGACTTCCCAACGAATCCAGTGCAATATCCTTAATTCTCAATACAAACTTGCCGTTAAATACAGCCATATCATAACCAACGTCCGGTTTACCGCTCCGAACAATGGTTCCTGTAATAATTTGAGTGCTTGTCATCGCCGTTGAAGTCAGATCCGCAGTAGGTGCGTCAGTTTGGGAATTAAAGACGCTTTCGGAGCCGCGCATCAAGTTAATAATTTTGGCTCCTGCCCCTTGAATGATCAGATCATAATTCTTGGCGCTAGTTTCATAAATCTCTCCAACCAACTTAAACTCAGGCGAGCCCGCAAGAATTTGGGTCAGCTGTGTGTTAGCTCCGCTCGTATCATTCAGATCCAGACCTGTAAACGTTACTGCTGGATCAAAAATCTTCGGACGGAAAACAGTGATGTTCGAGACATTTGTGTCCAGAATGTACAGTCTCAACTCTTTAACAACCGTTCTGGAATTCCCCTTACCATCCATGGATACCCCGCTGAATTTAATACGGTTCTCACCATAATATAAGGGGCCGTTAACATCGATCGGCAGTTGAATCGAGAAAGTAGGCGCAGCCGTCGTTGGATTAAAGGCAATAGGAGGCGTCAACTTATCATTAGAAACCCCATTCACAAAAAACTGTGGATTTGACAGGTTTTCAAAGTCGCGGTACTCCCCATTAATATCTACGTAAAGGTTCGCTTTACTTGAATCTACCGAAATCGTTTGACCATCATACAAGCCTTCAACATAGATGTAGTTTTTCGTTGCATACGTAATAGTAGCAATTTTGGATGCACTGGAGGTACCAATGCTAAATTTCACTTGTTGTGTACCACTGGAAAATCCTGTGATTTGGAAAACATGCTGTGTTGCTGTTCCCGTAGTTACAGGAGTAATTGTCGGTCCAGTAGTCCCTCTTGGCAAGTAGACTGCTTTAAGATCACTGCTGTTAAACGCTTGGTCTGCCGTAACCAAAATGTAAAAATTATCTTTATCGGCTTGAGTACCATCCAAATCTGGAAGATCATTGATGTTGACTGGCGGCGTTGAACTGTCCTTCATATATTTCAATCCGGTAACACCAATCTCGCCTGGAAGGTATTTGAAGTTGATATTCAGAGATGTCGAATAAGTTCCATCATATTGCACACTAAGATTAAACTTTTGGTCTCCACTTCCAAAGGTGAATGGCACACTAACTTCAACTAATCTGTATGCACGGGATACACCGTCTGGTGCAGGAATTTCCGTTTCTGTGGCAGTAAATGCCGTGAACGGCGGATTTGTCGTGTTGAAGAAATCCGTCAGTGTCACATTGCCTTTTCCAGCACCTTGCGATGCACCAAAGGCATTACCAGTATCATTTAATAACATCGAGAACTTGAGTGTTCCAGACACAGGCAGTGCCGGTGTTGTGGCTTCTGTGATGGTTGCCACTTTATTGTTCACATCATATTCAGCACCGTTATACTGGACGGCAATCGTATCGAACGGTTTATTTTTATCAAAGTAATAAACGGAGCGCTCAATTGTAACAGAATCCGCGCCGCTTTTAACAGTAATCGTAATTTTGTTAAGGCCTGGTTTCAAATTAAGGGCAGGCGAAAAGAATTTGCCCGTTTGTGTTAATGTAGTGACTAAACCCGTGCCCCCATTCACACTAACGGTTACTTCCGTCGCGTTCTTCACTTCACCGGAGATCGAGACGTTTTCTTTATCTGCAACAACCTCCGAACCCTCGTTTAAGTAAATGGTTCCATAACTGGATCCTAACAATTTCAAATCTTGTACGTATGGAACTTGATCAAATAAAGCATAGAATGTCGATTCACGAGTTATCCCATTCTGGGAACCCGATAACGTAATTCGGTTAAACCCTGGGAATAACGGCAAGTTGGTAACTTTGAACTTATCCTGGAAAGATGACGAGGTATCCCTAGAGATATTCCCATTTTTAAATTGAGAACTATCTGTCTCCCAGACCCCCTCACCCGTAGCCTGATTTGTAACTTTAAAGGTCAAACGTTCAACTTTAACCTTTAGGGAGTCCTCAGTAACCTGAGAATAAGTACCGGTAAAAGTCATCGTAGGAAGCGTTGTTGTATACATTCGGCTATCCCGAGCGACTTGGTCTGGACCGGGAGTGAGTGTTAACGTAGTCGTATTTCTCAGAGTTAAGTCATCCGGAATAAAATAGTTGCCCTGAGCAGCATTGGCCGTAGGTACGAACCCCGATGGCAACAATGTGATGATTAATGCCGTGAGCATTAACCATATAAACGGCTTCTTCAAGCGTTGCATGGATTAATCTCTCCTTTGTCATGTAGTGTGTGTTGATGTCCCCGTCAAAGTTCTGCAGGGACTGCCCAAAAGCGTCACTTACATATGTTATCGGTCGAAAGTTGGAAGAATTTTAGGAAAACTTGAAAGAGAATCCAACGAAAATCCTGGGACACAAAAAAACGCCGTATCGGCGTGGTGGACTCTTTGATTATCCCGTTCGCTCAGTTTCCTCCTCTACAGTAATAGTCCCTCTCCTCTCTCCCCACCTCGGCAGCCCCCGTCGCCAGTCTCTTCAGTGACGCTAACGCAGTGACGCTAACGGACCGTAATGACCTTATTCGTCGATTTCCCACCCATTTCCCGATCTAACGGACTCCAGAGATCTTATAGGCCTTGTTCTGACGTGAAATTGGCAAAGTAGCGCGGGATAAAGTCTCCACTGTCCGTTAGACTGCGATCAGGAGCAACAAAGCGCAAATAACGGCTCTGGAGT
>NZ_BILV01000088.1 GCF_004000745.1 Paenibacillus barengoltzii NBRC 101215 | reverse complement strand
CGCGCAACGTTGACGATATGTGGCATTATTTTATATAATAATTGATAATTCAATTCTATATTGTGGAACTTTGAAGAGGAATAGTAATTTGGATTCCGCCATCCAGAGAGCCGGCGTTTGGTGCAAGCCGGTTGGGGAATGCAGATGAACTCGCCTTGGAGTTATGATGCGCAAATCATCATCGTCTTGCCCGCGTTAAGGGTGCAAAGGGAGCTAGGACAAAGCATGTCCGATGCTAACTAGGGTGGTACCACGGGAAATCTCCTCTCGTCCCTAGCGATCATAACGCTACGGGTCGGGAGGTTTTTTGATTTTAGGGAGTTCACCTCGTCGGCTTATGACGTGGATCCCGCATTTCAAATTGTTGTTTTCAAGGAGGATTTTGAATTATGGCGGACCAAAATGTGCCCCATGATGTTTACCGGGCCCAGGCCATTGAACCGAAATGGCAGGCTTATTGGGAAAAGCATCAAACTTTTAAAACACGGGAAGAGGCGGGGAAACCGAAGTTTTACGCGCTTGACATGTTCCCTTATCCATCGGGAGCAGGCCTCCATGTAGGCCATCCGGAGGGGTATACAGCTACAGACATCGTCTCTCGCTTCAAACGGATGCGCGGCTATAACGTACTTCATCCGATGGGTTGGGATGCTTTCGGGTTGCCAGCAGAGCAGCATGCGCTCGATACGGGCGAACATCCGCGTGACATCACGGTGAAGAACATCAACAACTTCCGGCGCCAAATCAAGTCGCTGGGCTTCTCTTACGATTGGGACCGCGAGATCAGTACAACTGATCCGAATTATTATAAATGGACGCAGTGGATTTTTCTCCAACTGTATAAAAAAGGTCTGGCCTATGTGGCCGAAGTTCCAGTGAACTGGTGCCCGGCATTGGGTACGGTGCTGGCGAACGAAGAGGTCATTGACGGCAAGAGTGAGCGCGGCGGCCATCCGGTCATCCGCAAGCCGATGCGTCAATGGGTGCTGAAAATTACCGAATACGCTGAACGGCTGCTGGAAGACCTGGAGGAACTGGATTGGTCGGAAAGCATCAAGGATATGCAACGCAACTGGATTGGGAAATCCGAAGGTGCGGAAGTCGTATTCGAAATCGAAGGTCATGATGCGTCTCTGACGGTCTTTACGACTCGTCCGGATACGCTGTTTGGAGCGACGTATGCGGTGCTTGCTCCAGAACATGAACTGGTTAAGAAGATCACGACCGATGCTCAACGCCAAGCGGTTGAAGCTTACCAAGACCAAGCGGCGCGGAAGAGCGATCTGGAACGTACCGACCTGGCTAAGGAGAAAACTGGGGTATTCACCGGCGCGTACGCGATCAATCCGGTCAATGGAGAGAAGCTGCCGATCTGGATTGCCGACTACGTGCTGGCGGGTTACGGAACCGGTGCGATCATGGCTGTACCAGGGCATGATGAGCGCGACTATGAATTCGCCAAACAGTATGATCTGCCGATCATCGAGGTGGTTGAGGGCGGCGATCTGTCGAAAGAGGCTTATACGGGCGACGGAGCCCATGTGAACTCCGGCTTCTTGAACGGCCTGGGCAAGGAGGAAGCCATCAAGAAAATGATCTCCTGGCTGGAGGAGAACGGCAAAGGCCGCGGCAAAGTGACTTACCGCCTGCGCGACTGGCTGTTCAGCCGTCAACGGTATTGGGGGGAGCCGATCCCGATTCTGCATCTGGAAGACGGCACGATGAAGCCGGTACCGGAAGATCAGCTGCCGCTGGTTCTGCCGGATGTAGATGCGATCAAACCGTCGGGTACCGGGGAATCGCCGCTGGCGAACGTGACCGAATGGGTGAACACCGTGGATCCGGAAACGGGGCTGCCAGCTCGCCGCGAAACGAACACGATGCCGCAATGGGCGGGAAGCTGCTGGTATTACCTGCGTTATATCGACCCGCACAACGACAAGGAGCTGTGCTCGAAGGAGAAGCAGCAGGAATGGCTGCCGGTTGACCTGTACATCGGCGGGGCCGAGCATGCGGTGCTTCACCTGCTCTACGCTCGCTTCTGGCATAAGGTGCTCTACGATCTTGGGGTTGTAACTACCAAAGAACCGTTCCAAAAGCTGGTAAACCAAGGGATGATTCTCGGTACCAACAATGAGAAGATGAGTAAATCCCGCGGCAACGTCATCAATCCGGACGAAATCGTAAACAAATATGGGGCGGATACGTTGCGCGTATATGAAATGTTCATGGGACCGCTGGAAGCAACGAAACCATGGAATGAAAGCGGCGTTGAAGGTATTCATCGCTTCCTGTCCCGCGTCTGGCGTCTGTTCATTGCGGAAGACGGCAGCCTGAATCCGAAAATTACGGCGGACGGTGGAAGCGACGATTTCAAACGTACATGGCACAAGACGATCAAGAAAGTGACCGAGGATTTTGAAAACCTGCGCTTTAACACCGCGATCAGCCAGTTGATGATTTTCGTGAACGAAGCTTATAAAACGGACGCTGTGCCGAAAGCGGCGGCGGAAAACTTCGTACAGATGCTGTCCCCGCTGGCACCGCATTTGGCGGAAGAGCTGTGGGAACGTCTTGGTCATACTGATACGATTACGTATGAACCTTGGCCTACGTACGATGAGGCTTGGACCGTAGAATCCGAAGTTGAAATCGTCGTGCAAGTGAACGGAAAAATCGTAGAACGCACGAAGATTTCCAAAGACTTGGATCAAGCGGCGATGCAAGAACATAGCTTAAGCCTGCCGAATGTTCAGCAGGCTGTGGCTGGGAAGACGATCCGCAAAGTGATTGCAGTGCCAGGCAAACTGGTGAATATCGTCGTCGGATAAGCTCATTTCCTTGTGAGGATGTAGGTATGTTCAGGGAATGGAGGCGGCCCCTGATCCATCTGGCGGCTTAACGCCGGACAAGGGGGCTTCCTTTTCCGGACATGACGGAGCTTGATCCGAAGACGACGGAGATTCATCCAGTGTGGCCGGATGAAACAACGTATGCAGCTTGCTGATATCGTCGTCGTATTTACGATGAGTCGTATCGATCAGACGGGCAAATACCTCCCGCAGACAGGAATCCAGCACAGCAATCCCTTCAGCGGTCACGCCTCCGGGGACGGCAACCCGTTCGATCAGTTGCTCGGGATTCAGACCGCCTTCGGTGAGCAGCTTGCCTGTGCCTGACAGCATTTCCGAGCCGAGCGCAATCGCTTCCTCATAACTGATTCCAGTTCGTTCAGCGGCGGATTCGGCCCACAGCTGCAGCATATGAGCTACAAATGCTGGCCCGCAACTGGATAAATCGGATGCGATTCGAGTCTCGCTCTCTTTGAGGGTGATTGGCGTACTGATCGAGGACATCAGCTGCTCTAGGAGTAGACGATCTTCGGGGCGAATCCGCCCGCCGTAGATGCAGAGCGAAGCACCGCTGTGCACGGAATGCGTGATGCTGGGAATGATTTTGGCAATTTTTGAGGGAATGGCAGCTTCTAAGGTTTCAATCTGAACGGGGCTCGTGATCGACACGACGATCTGATTATCATCGAGCACGTCCCGGATTTCCGCGATGACATCGGGGTAATCCAGGGGTTTGATGCACAAGAAGACGATTTTGCTTCCCTGGGCGGCTTCAGCATTGCTGCTGTACGCCCGCAGTCCGGGATGGCGCTGGGCCAGCCATTTCGCTTTCGAGGGAGAGCGGTTGCTGGCACAAATATTTTGCGGGAGCAGCGCACCGGAACGCAAAAACGCGTCAATGAGCAGGCTTCCCATGGCTCCGGTTCCGATGAAGGCGACTTTCATCCGGCTTCCCCTTTCCGTGCTTCACGCACTGTATTGGTAAAACGTTAAAGTGATTGCACTCGTTCATGTGTTTGTTGTAATGAGGCGGTTCATCTTACGTTATTGCGAACCTACTTCTGCCGTTTCTACTTCACTTGTATAGATTGTATGCAGCTTGATTGGATCTTCATGACTACTGGCAGATTCTTTTAAGATGTTGGAAGAGGAGTGGAGATACGATATGCGGAGGGAACTCGTCTTGACGGCTATCGTTTCAGCAGTGATTGGCGCTGGATTGATGCTTCTGGCAACGGGCGGTCGCTCGCCTGCAGGCATTGAAGGCTGGACGCCGATAAATGCCGAGGTTAAGGCGGCTTTGGCTGCAGAGGGCGCGGCTGTGGATCGAAGCGAGCTAAAGGCTGCAAATCCTTCAGAAACTGGGTCAGCCGTGGACAAGCCTGACGATGAGGTGACTGGGACAACCGCAGCCGGAAAAACGGACTTAATGGGTATCTCAGGAGAGACAGCAACGCATGTGAATGCTGCAGGTCAGAACGCAGGATCTACTACAGGGGCCGAAGCGGTCAGCGGAGTTGCAGCCTCCAAGGAAGAAGCCGGGAATTCTACGGATACGGGAAAAATCAGCATTAATCGCGCCGGGTTGGCCGAGCTGCAGGAAATTCCCGGGATTGGCGAGAAGAAAGCCAAAGCCATTCTCGATTACCGAAATGCGCATGGTCCTTTTACCTCCATAGAAGCGTTGACCGAGGTGAAAGGCATCGGAGACAAAATGCTGGAGAAAATGAAGCCTTATATCGGGCTGTAATTCTTGTGATCGAAACATGACTTGCGAGGGTGATGATGGAATATGAATCCGGACAAACGCAAAGATTGGGATACGTATTTTATGGATATCGCTTATATGGTATCGACGCGGTCGCGGTGTAACCGACGTCATGTCGGCGCTGTGCTCGTTCAGGGCAAGAAGCTGCTCGGCACGGCTTATAACGGCGCCCCTTCCGGTGTTCCGGACTGCTCGGAGGCAGGCTGTATGATTGCGGAAGAATACGAGCTGGTGGTAGAGGACGGACAGGAGAAAATGGTGAAGAAACAGCGCTGCGTCCGTACCATCCATGCCGAACAGAACCTGCTGTTGTTCACGGACCGGATCGACCGGGAAGGCTCCAGCGTCTATGTGACGGATGAGCCGTGCTGGACATGTGCAAACATGCTGGCCAACAGCGGCATTACGGAGATCGTATTCCATCGGCCCTATCCGAAGGATACCGGTAAAGTGACGGCCATGATGAAGCAAAAAGGCATCACTTTCCGCCGCCTGGAAGGGTATCAACCGCCGCAGGAAACGATTGCGCACGTGGAAGAATAATTGAAATTTTTTTGATCGATTATTGAATGTGGAAGCACCCCATTCGCCTTAGGGCGGGTGGGGTGTTTTTTGTTGAGGTGGACCAGGAGGGGGATGTCCATGAACCGAAGACCGTTAATTGCGATAACTTGCAGTTGGATCGCTGGAAGCGGCTTGGCGGCAGCTTATACCGGCTGGCGTTTTTGGTTGTTTGGGCTGGGCTTGTTGTTGGTCTGTACAGCCATTGCCATCATTTGGCGTCAAGCTTGGCGGAGTCTCGCCTTGGCAGGGTTGGCTTTGTTGCTTGGGGGCTGCTATTGGCTGTATAACGAAGCGGGCAATGTGAGCCGGATCGGACCGATAGTGGCCGGTATGGAAGCAGAAAAAGAAGCAGGAACAGGGACAAGCCCTACAAAGGAGGGGGCGCAGGCGCTTGATGGTCAAACCATCCGTATGGAGGGAACGATCGTATCCACGGTCAAGGTCGATGGGGACCGGGCTGATTTTACGCTGAAAGTCAGCGGCTTATCGCTGATTTCGCCAGATGGGAAAGCGTTGGCGAAGCATGAGATTCCTCGTGGAGAAAAGGTTGCGGTCCAGCTGCGGCTCGCATCGCAAAGCGAACAGCAGACGGCAGCCACCTGGCATCGCGGGCTACGGGTTACGCTGAATGGAACGCTGGAGTTACCGCAGCCTGCCCGCAATTTTGGCGCATTTGATTACCGTCGGTATTTACATTTGCAGCGGATCCATTGGCTGGTCAAAGCTTCGGGGGCATCGTCTCTGAAGGCGGGACAGCCATCCCGAGGCGCCGCCGCTGCCTTAGGATCTGTCGATGCTTTGCGCGAACGCCTTGGCGAGCGCATTGAGCGATTGTTTCCGGACTGGCAAGCCGGTTATATGAAGGGGCTGCTGATTGGCTTGCAGAATGAGCTCGACCCGGATAAATACGCGGAGTTTACACAGCTTGGGCTCACGCATATCCTCGCCATTTCCGGCAGCCATGTTGCGATTAACGTGGCGCTTGTTCTGGGATTACTCCGTCTTTGCCGGGTGACGCGGGAGACCGCAAACACGGTTGCTATTGTTTTCGTTCCGGGATATATGCTGCTTACCGGTTTATCTCCATCGGTCATTCGGGCTGGGCTGATGACGATATTGGGCTTGTACTTGCTAAGGCGCGGGCTGCTAAAAGACAGCCTGAACGTATTAGCCGCTGTTGCGATGCTGATGCTAATCTGGGATCCGTATTATTTACTGAATGTCAGCTTCCAGCTCTCGTTTGCTGTGACGGCAGGGCTGATTGTATTCGTCCCGCGCTTAACCCCGTATCTAAGGTGGCTGCCAGGCAAAATCGGAAATGCGGTGGCGATTACGCTGGCGGCACAGCTGGTGTCTTTTCCATTAACGATCGTCTATTTTAACCAGTTCTCTTTCCTGTCCATTCCGGCTAATTTGCTGCTAGTCCCGATCATCGGCACCTTGGCGCTTCCCCTAGGAACAGGGGCATTACTATTAAGTTTGCTGTCGATCAAGCTGGGCTCATGGGCAGCTCTTCCGGTACGCTGGTTGAATACGGCAACGTTTGAAGCAACCAACTGGTTGAGCACACGCAGCGGGTTTATGACGTATTGGAAATCGCCTTCGCTGCTTTGGATCGCAGCTTTTTATGCTGGATGCTATCTGTTGGTATATTGGGGACAACGGCGTGAGCGTATTGCCGCCGAGGCCTTAACTGTCCGTGGGCAGGATGACGATACTGTGCCTCTCAATCCAGCTAAACGAGAGGTAGCTTTCGCTCATATCAACTGGCGGGAGTGGTCTCAGGACGTGCCTGGAAATCAGGCTAGGCTAGGGGGACTTGGTAGACTGGCAGCGGTTAAAACCGCCTGGACCCAACAGGGTTACGGATGGAGGGCGATCGCAATATCGCTTAGACGATGGGCATGGATGAAACGAAAGGATTTTCTTCGTTTGGGTGTAGCCACAGGCCTTGTGCTGCTGCTGATCATCGGATATCAACCGGCCTACAGCCAAGGGACCGGCTATATCGAGTTCATCGATGTGGGTCAAGGTGACTGTGCCCTGATTACTACGCCATCTGGCAAGCATATTTTAGTGGACGGCGGGGGGACGGTCTCGTTTCGCAAAGCGAAGGATGCGTGGCGGGAGCGGCGTGAACCTTTCGAGGTCGGGGCCAAAACGGTGGTTCCGCTGCTCAAGAAGCGTGGGATCCATCGCTTGGATGCGGTGATTTTAACGCACGGGGACCAGGATCATATCGGCGGACTGCAGGCGGTCATTGACTCCATTCCTGTGGAAGCCGTTGTGATCAATGGCAGCCTGGCCGAGTCTAAGACGATGACGACCTTGATGGAAACGGCGCTGACTAAGCGTATTCCGGTATATGCGGCAAGCCGCGGCATGAAGTTGCAACCGGATGACGCCACCCGCTTGGAGGTGATTTATCCCTTGATGCCTGAGGAGGCGCTTCACCCGATCCCCATCGTGAAAGAACAAAATCACCGCTCGATCGTCTTTCGTTTAGATATGAATGGAGCTTCCTTTTTATTTACAGGTGATATGGATGAAACGGCGGAGAAGGAAGTATTAGGCCTTGAACGATTGACCTCTTCGGGAACGACAACACCGCAGCTCTCCTCAATCAATGTCATGAAAGTCGCCCACCACGGCAGTAAAACCTCTACCTCTGCAGCTTGGCTGGACTATTGGCAGCCAGAAGCCGCAGTTATTTCGGTTGGGGCTTCAAACCTTTATGGTCATCCGCATCCTACAGTCGTTGATCGGCTGAACGCTCAACAGATTCGAATCTATCGAACTGATCATCAAGGCGAGGTCCAGATGCGAGTTCGAGAGGGAAGAATCGAGGTTAGATATAAGTTGCTCCCAATCCCATAAAACCGGGCCCTTTCGCGGTTTATAAAGATGACGGGGCCTTTTTTTTCTGGTATCCTTAGGTCAGATTGCTTAGAGGGTGGACTTCTAAAATATTTTTTAAAAAATAGTAACAACATTGCAACATCCTGTCGGACATTAGCGTCTGTAAGGATGCAAGGAAGGGGGAGCCTTAGTGGTAGAGCAGGGACTCATCAGAGCCGCTCAAACGGGCGATCGCGACGCTCTAATCACCCTATTGCGAGAAATTGAAAGCCACGTGTACCGGACGGCCTATTATATTCTAAACAACGAACAGGATGCACATGATGCTGCTCAGGAAGCACTTATTCGTATTTATACGAAAATCGGTTCCTATGAAGAAAAAGCTCAGTTCAAAACCTGGGTCCAGCGGATTGTGACCAACATCTGTATCGACAAATTTCGTAGAAATAAGCCCACCGTATCGATCGAGGAGCACGAAATGGTGTTTCAGGGGAATGATAGCGTAGAACGGGAAGTGATGTCAGGCTACTTGGCCGAGGACATCCGAAGCGCAATTGAACAATTGCCGGAACACCATCGGTCGGTGGTTGTGCTGAGGTATTTGCAAGATTTTTCGTATAACGAAATTGCTGAGAGCTTGAATTTACCGCTGAATACGGTGAAATCCTATTTATTTAGGGCAAGGCAACAGCTGCAACACTTACTCCAAGATTATCAGAAAGGTGGTGTATCAGGATGAAATGCCCAGAGGCGGTGGAATGGATGCATCGTTATCTAGACCATGACTTAAATGAAGAGGAGACCTCTCTTCTCTTTGAGCATATGCGCAGTTGTGAAGAGTGCGCCGAGACATTTGCGCTGCTTCGCAAGTTATCTGCGCAATTGGAGGATCTGCCGAAGGTAGTTCCGAACTACAGTCTTGTGGACGCGATTCTTCCGCAGTTGGATGAAATCGACCGGGCTCGCCGTGAAGGCGGCAGTACGGCTGAGGACATCGTACTGCCGATGACAGCGGTGCAACGTGATGCGGATGCCGGTCAAGGCGGCATGCTGCCGAGCCGGCGCAGTCTTCGTCGTCCTGATGCGGGAACAGGAATGCGTCGGAGCCGGATTTACCGGTACGGGGCGCTTGGTGTGGCGGCGGTATTGATCTTGGGCGTATTCATTTATCAATACGAACCGCGTACTGTATCCGATGCCGAGATCGCCATGGACACTGCGTTGGAATCGGCGAACAAGCAATCCTCGGCGACTAACTCGGCGGACGATGCAGCGAGCAACGCTCAGCTGTTCAGTGACGACACCAACACGGGGGCGCCTGGGGCCGGAGATTTGGATACGCCAGTGTCCAAGGATGTAGTTCCTCCGGCGGAAGATCCGAATACTGACGGTACCCAAGAGCGAATCGCACCCGGCGATGCACCGGATTCCGGTTCTCCAGCGGTGACGCCGGGTAATTCAGGTACAAGCGATAAATCTCCTAGTGAGCCAAATCAAGCGAACCACGGTTCCTCCGGCAGCCCCTCGGTTCCGAATGGCGGCAGCAACGGGGCTCCTGCGCAAGGGCCGACATCGCCGGGAGCAGGAAATTCGGACTCTGCGGGCGATCCAGAAACTCCGGATATTCTAGAGAACTCAATTGTAGATCAGCAAGTGACCTTCGATAATCCAAGAGAGAAGTATGGCATCGCAAGCTTTAATATTTGGACTTCTCCAGATGGGGCATTTGAAGCTGAGTTCAAGGACGGACATCTGTATGTCTATCGTCTTGAAGCCCAGGAACGGAAACTGGTGGCTGATCAAGTGATCGATGGGAATTGGGTTGACGGTTCGTGGTCGGAATCAGGTCATATATTTACGTACGAGACAGAAATCGAGGGAACCCCAGTGATTCATACCCTTTATGCTGAGCAGGCGGCTGCGGATGCTGCAAAAAGAACACAGCCCTAAATAGCATGGAATAACGGACGAATTTGGGCGTTTTTTTGAACTTGCAGCAGTCACCTTTTCAGGAGATATGGAATAGGTTATATGTATAGTAGAGATAACGGATTAAACCCTGATCGTCGTATGACCGCAGGCGGGAGAGTTTCTAGAGCTCTTTAGCCCGCGTTTATATAGATGTTCCGGGACAGAGGGATCTTTCGCCACGAGGCAGAGGTCCCTCTGTTGCGTTTAAAAGGAAGCCGGACATAACGGACTCTAGAGCCGCTATTTTCACCTATTGAAGGATTAGCGATTTCTAACGGACCGAGAAGACCTTATTCTGGACAAATCGAGCTAAAAGGGTGCAGGTAGTACCAAATAAGGTCTCAGGTGTCTGTTAAAATGGGAAATAGCCGGGAAATGGACAAATAAGGGCTGTACGGTCCGTTACGCGACTTATCGGTATCAGGGCTTGGACGAATACGTGAAATCGAAGTATGATGGAAGAAGGCAACAAAGTCGAAAGGGAGATACCGATGGACGCAAAGCAGAAACAAGCGATAAAAGACATAAAGCAGGGGCGGGTCTCCCCGTTGTACGTTTGTTACGGTACGGAGAAGTATCAAATTCAGGAGTTTGTAGGATTACTTCAGGATCAGCTGGTGGATCCGGATCAGAAGGATTTTGCCATCGCGACCTTTGATTTGGCGGAGACGCCGATTGAGGTGGTCGTTGAGGAAGCGGAGACGATGCCGTTTCTCGTGGAGCGCAAGCTGATCGTTGTACGCGACTCCACTCTGCTTGTCGCAGGGGGCAAGGAAGGCGGCAAGATTGAGCATAAAGTCGAAGCGTTGCTGACGTATATCGGCAACCCGGCAGATCATAGCGTTGTTGTGTTTGTTGTGAACGGGGAGAAGCTGGACGAGCGGAAGAAGGTCGTTAAAGCGATCAAATCGGCGGGTACGGTGCTGTCCTTTTTACCGCTTGGAGGCAGCGAGCTCGTTCAGTGGGTCGTGCAAGAGGTAGAGAAGCGCGGCTGCCGTATCGGGCGGGATGCCGCGGAAGCCTTGATTGCAGCAAGCGGGGTGCAGATGGCCGTACTGGCTGCAGAAATGGACAAGCTCTGCTTGTACGCCGGATCCGGCGGCATGATCGATACCGCTGCCGTGGAGCAGCTAGTGGCGCGCAGCACGGAGCAGAACGTGTTCGTGATGGTGGAGCATATCGCCGCGATACGGCTGGAGCAGGCGCTGGGCATTTTCTATGAGCTGTTGAAGCAGCGTGAAGAACCGATCAAAATTGCGGCGCTCATCGCTCGCCAGTTCCGGATTATGCTGCAGGTGAAGGAGCTCGCCCGCCAAAGCTATTCGCAGCAACAGATTGCTTCCCAGTTAAGCCTGCATCCGTACGTTGTCAAGCTGGCCGGCGACCAGGCCCGGAAGTTTGAAACCGGCCGTTTGAAGGCGATTTTATCCGAGCTGGCCGAACTGGATTACCGGATGAAAAGCGGGCAAATCGACAAAGTGCTGGGGCTGGAGCTGTTTTTGCTAAAACTCGCGGTTTGAAGCCAGAGGCTCGGCCCAAACGGCAACCAAAAAGACCTGAACGTAATCGTTCAGGTCTTTTTGAGCTTCGTATCATTTAACGAGTCTTACGCTTGGGACGTAAGTTCGTTTAATTTTTTAGCCAAGCGGGATTTCTTACGGGCAGCTGCGTTCTTATGGATCAGACCTTTAGTAACGGCTTTGTCCAATTTTTTGGTAGCAGCCACGAAAGCAGCTTTAGCTGCTTCAACTTCGTTGTTCGCCAGAGCGGTGTCAACTGTTTTCACAGCTGTACGCAGGGCGGATTTTTGCGAAGCGTTCAACGCGCGGCGTTTGTCGCTCGTTTTTACGCGTTTGATTGCGGATTTAATGTTAGGCATTGCATTCACCTCCTGTAAAGCATATATCAACCCAGATGATTCACAACTTAAAATATTTTATCACGCAAGATAGCAAAAAGCAATAAATTCATCATACCGAATCTCTCGATTTCGCGCAAGTTTTTCAGCCTCGCAGAAGGGATGTATAAACCCATTCCCTCTCCCGCACAATAAAGGCAATCAGAGGAAATGGAGGTCTTATGGCATGAACTTGGACTTGCGCGAATATTCCGTACGCACTGACTTGGCCGTTGAATCAAAGGAAATGGCGGAGACGATCCATGGCGGCCCGGTCCCTGGGCTCAATGAGCAGGTCGAGGAACAGGACGGGATCAAGATTACCCGTCTGGATGTGACCGATGAGGCAGCCTCGCGGCAAATTGGACGAATCCAGGGGCATTATGTGACGCTGGAGGTTCCCGGTCTCCGCAATCAGGATACCGAGCTGCAGGAGAAGGTGGCTGCGGCGTTCGCCAAGGAGTTTACTGCATTTTTAAATAAAATCGGGGTTGGACCGGAGGCGAAGACGTTGATCGTTGGCCTCGGCAACTGGAACGTCACGCCGGATGCGCTTGGACCGCTGGTGGTGGAAAATGTGATGGTCACCCGCCATTATTTTGAGCTGACACCGGACCAGGTAGCGCCAGGTTACCGCGAGGTTAGCGCGATTGCCCCCGGGGTGCTTGGCATTACCGGTATTGAATCCAGCGAAGTGGTGCAGGGGATCGTGGATCGGACAAAACCCGATCTCATCATCGCCATCGATGCGCTGGCTTCGCGCTCGTTGGAGCGGGTGAATACCACGATCCAGATCGCCGATATCGGCATCCATCCCGGCTCAGGGATCGGCAATAAGCGGCGGGGGCTGACCAAGGAAATTTTGGGCGTGCCTTGTATCGCCATCGGCGTTCCAACGGTGTGCTACGCATCGACGATCGTAAATAATGTATTGGATTTGATGAAAAATCATTTTAACCAGGAAAGCGACGACGGAAAAGCTCCGACCAAGCAGATCATGGGCATGCTGAACGACCTGAGCGAAAACGAGCGTCTGGGTCTCGTCAAAGAGGTGCTTGAACCGCTCGGCCATGATTTGATCGTCACGCCGAAGGAAATTGATGAATTCATCGAGGACGTTGCCAACGTCATTGCAAGCGGACTCAACATCTCGCTGCATGAGGCAGTTACTCCGGATAACGTGGCGTCCTACACGCATTAACGAGCGTATGCTGCTTCTAGTTCCTTCTCCTTAAATCTCAAGGAAATCCGCGAATCTAGCGGATTTCTTTTTTTGTGTGAGAATTTGAGGTTCTAGCCTTTCAACTAGGTTCATAGATTTGGAATATAGTTTGAAAGCGGCTGGAGGAGGACATGCATATGAAATTCAAGGCTTGGAATCTAGGGAAAATGAGAAGGAATCTGCTTCATGTGTTGGCGATGGGACGCACCTTTTTGCTGCTGTCGGTCATGTCGGTGATCTTCTTCGTCATGCTGGGGGTGCTGGGGATCGCTGAGAAACAGCTGAACACCTCCCCTGTCTCCTCGATGAAAGGACTGGCGGCCTCGCTGTCCAGCGGATTCTTCATGGATATGGTTGGCATGGAGCTGCCGCATGTGGCTAGCGAGAAGCAGACCCCGGCGATTTCCGGGCGGCAGGTGACGAACTTCGTCTTTCAGCTGTTGACGGACGTGAATCCGTCCGATCCAAAGAGCTTGGTAGCCCGGGAAGTCCCAGGGCTTGGCGCTGACAGTCCGATCCTGCTGCGCACCGGCTCCGGCAACGGGACGGCCCAGGCTCCGGAGGACTACCGGCCAGGCGCAGGAGCAGACGGAAGTGCGCCGGATCACCCGGAACCGGATATCCCCGATGATGGAAGTAACGCGGATCCCGGGAAGGACGGCGACAATTCGGACACAGCACAGCCGCCAGCAGTGGAACCGGGGAAGACGGACGGCACGTCCGGGGATCAGGAGGAGCCTTCCATCAAGCCGGGCAACAAAAATATCGTGATGATCTATCATTCCCATCCGCAAGAATCTTTTAATCCCGTGCTTGGCACGAATGTAGATAATCCGAGCTCGGCGGAGGATAAGAAGAACGTAGGCTTAGTTGGAGAGGCCTTGGCGAAAGAGCTGGAACGCAGAGGGGTCGCAACCTTACACACGTACGAAAATTATGCGGCCAAGGTGAGCAATTACAACTACAACTACTCATATAAATATTCACGAGAGACTGTCAAACAAGCGATGGCTGAAAATGGTCAGCTGCAATATTTTATCGATATTCACCGCGACTCGCAGCGCCACGACAAAACGACAACAACCATCAACGGTGTGAATTATGCCCAGGTATACTTCATTATCGGACACGGGAACAAGAATTGGCGCGAGAATGAGAAATTCGCCAGCTCCATCCATGAACGGTTGGAGAAGGCGTATCCCGGGATTTCCAGAGGCATCTGGGGGAAGACGTCTTCCCAAGGCAACGGGGAATATAACCAGTCGCTGTCGCCGAACAGCGTGCTGATCGAAATCGGCGGCATCGACAACAGCCAGGAAGAGCTGGAGCGTACCGCCAAGGTGCTGGCCGGAATTTTGGCCGATCTGTATTGGGAAAGTCAGGACGCGGAGAAAGCAGGCAAGCTGTCGAAGAGCAGTACGAACGGCATCGCTAGCGGCAGCGCAAAGAGCACGGACAAGTCCGCTGGCACCACGAACAAAGGCGCGGGCAGTTCCAATAAGTCTTCGGACAGCGCGAACAAAGGAACGAACAGCACAAACAAGAAATCTTGATTTGAATGGGGGATGGACATGGCTAAAATGCTGCGAAAAACATTGGTATACGGTTTATTGCTGGCGACTGGGGTGACGCTGGGGATGCAGCTTGCCGAAAGCGGAACCAGCTCGATCCTCGGCCCCGGATTTCAAACCGGAGGGACGACTGCAGGCATGAACGGACAATCTATGATCTATCCCTATCCGCAATCGCAGCAGCCGCAACAATCGCAACAGCAATTACAGCAGCAATTGCAGCAGAACAACAACGGTTGGACCGCCGGATCCCCCCCCATTTGGACAACCGGTCAAGGCAATGCCGCGCCGCAAGGAACGACAGGCGGTTATACCCAGGTTCCCGGCTACGGAACCTCCCCATCCGGGACCGATGTGCCAAACACGACGGGGGGCGGTCAGGCGCTGCAGACGCCAGCTGACCTGCTGATGCCGCCGCCCTCGCCGCCGGCCATCGACCGATTTGCCGACAAAGCGGCTCACCTATTGCAGCAGGCGTCGCAGAAGAGCATTCATTGGGTGGCCTCCTGGTTTGGTCCAGGCGAATGAAATAACGATTTATAACGAATGGCGAGTTTGTTATACTGTTGTTATATTGTTATGAACCCGTTCGTTATACGTTATTTCGGAGGTTAGAGTCCTTGAAAAAAATTACGATGCAGCAAATCGCCGACCATCTAGGCGTCTCGAAATTCGTTGTATCCAAAGCTTTGTCCGGCAAGGGAGGGGTCAGCGAGCAGACCCGGGAGCGGGTCATTCAAGCTGCCTCCCAGCTTGGGTATTTTAATCAGAAGAACGGTTATGTGAAGAACGTCATCCCTACGGGAACCGCGCTGCCGGCACCGGCCGGCAAGCAGTCAGTGCTGGTGCTGATGCCAAATATCCGGTTTCAGAACAAGGAATCGCTGTATTGGGGTAGACTGCTGGAAGGCATCTCCCGGGAGCTGGAGGCGCAGGAGCTGGGGATGATTATCGTATCCGAACCTTGCGGTGACAACTTCATGAGCATCCTGAATCCTGACGGGATTCTGGGGATGATCGGGGTGGGGCAGATCGCCACCCCATTCCTGCTGGAGGTACACCGGATCGGGCTGCCGATCGTGCTGGTCGATCACGAGGACCCGCTGATTCCAAGCGACACGGTCTTCGCTAACAACGTTGATGGGATGGCCCGTTTGACCAATCACCTGATCGGCCTGGGGCATCGGAAGCTGCATTTCTTAGGCAATTTAACGTTTTCCCGCAGCTTTCGGGACCGCTGGATTGGCTTCCGCAGCGCCTTGGAGGAGAACGGCTTGACACCGCAGTCCCTGGAGGATCCGATGCTGGAGCTGGAAGGTGTCGACACCGGGGCTTACGGCGACGTGCTGCGCGGATGGCTGGAGGGGCAGAAAGCGGAAGGGACGCTCCCGACCGCGCTTGTGTGTGCGAACGACTCCATCGCGATGCATGCCTGCTCCGTCCTGAGTGAGATTGGCCTTCACGTGCCCGGGGATATCACGGTCAGCGGGTTTGACAATATCGACGATGCGGCCCGGTACACTCCGGCCATTACCACCATTAACGTGCCGAAGGAGAACCTTGGCCAGCGGGCGGTGAGGAAGCTGCTGGAACGACTGGCCCAACCGGACGCGCCGCGGGAGAAAATCATGATCTCCGTCGAGACGGTATACCGGGATTCCACCGCCGAGCCGCATCGAAAGGCCGAGTAAAGAAGTCAACTCAAACAAACGAGCTGCCAAGAGATGAACTCCTGGCAGCTCGCTTGTTTTACTTGTTCAGAAATTGGATATTCCGCTCGATCAAATCGATTCGTTGCTGTACGCAGGCATAGGAGCGCAGCGGATCCTCCGGCGTGTTCAGCACGTAGTCCAGCAGCCGGTCGACCGTCGTTGTGGCGACGTGGATGCGCGTATCAGAGGAAGCGTAATAGATGAAGACGTCGCCGTTGTCGCGGGCGATGATGCCGTTACAGAACACGACGTTGGACACATCGCCGACACGCTCCTCGCCTTCCGGTGCGATCAGATGGCCGCCCGGCCGATGCGTCACCCGCTGCGGCTCCTGCAAGTCGGAGAGGAAGGCGTACAGCACGTAGCGGAGCCCGGCCGCCGTTCCCCGCACGCCATGGGCGATGTGCAGCCAACCTTTATCCGTTTTGATCGGGGCGGGACCTTGGCCGTTCTTGACCTCTTTGATCGTATGGTACTTGCGGTCGTCAACGATGATTTCCTCGTCGATGACCGCCTGCTCGATCGAATCAGACAACCCCCAGCCGATGCCGCCGCCGGAGCCGGCGTCGATGAAGCCGTCCTGCGGACGGGTGTAGAACGCGTATTTCCCGTCTACGAACTCGGGGTGCAGCACCACATTGCGCTGCTGCGGAGATTTCGTTTTCAGGTCGGCTAACCGCTCCCAAGTGACGAGATCCTTCGTGCGGGCGATGCCGCACTGGGCTACGGCGCTCGACAGATCTCCCCGCGGCGCATGGGGGTCTTTCCGCTCCGTACAGAACAGTCCGTAAATCCAGCCGTCTTCATGCCGCACGACCCGCATGTCGTAGACGTTGACGTCCGGATCTTCGGTTTCGGGCATAACCACCGGCTTATCCCAGAAACGGAAGCCGTCGATGCCGTTATCGCTCTCGGCTACAGCGAAGAACGATTTGCGGTCTACGCCTTCAACGCGGGCGATCAGATAAAATTTTCCATTCAGCTCGATGGCTCCCGGATTAAACACGCCGTTGACGCCAAGGCGTTCAGAGAAATACGGATTCGTCGCCGGATTGAAATCGTATCTCCAAATGAGCGGCGCATGCTCCGCCGTCAAGACCGGATAGCGGTAGCGGTCGTACACCCCGTTGCCATAGGGCATTTTCTCGTTGCGGCGCGCAATCAGCTGTTCGTAACGTTCGGTCAGCTGCTGTTTTCTTTCGTCAAATAGGCTCATTCTCAATTCCTCCGATCCATCAAATTACTTCTCACGTTCCAGACGCTCCAGCATTTCCAGACACGCGCGGCTGTTATGATAAGGGCATTTCCAAGGGCTGACCTTTGGTTCGCCCGGCAACGGTGCGCCGCCTCGATCCACGCCCCAGAACCATTCGCCGTGTTTACGATCCACCAGATACGTTTGAATAAAGCTCCAGGAATTTGCTGCAGCCGCCCGGTACTTGGGGTCTCCGGTCAGTTGGTACGCATTGTAGAAACCAACCATCGCTTCCGCCTGCGGCCACCAGTCTTTGTTATCGTCAGTCAGGCCGTTTGGATCGGCTTCGTTCCATATCCCGCCGTCCCGGTCAACGCCTTCCGCATACACAGCCTCGGCCATCTTTAAGGCGGTTTCCTTCACGCGCTGCAGCAGAGCGGGCTCACCCAGCACCTCGGCTGCCTCGACGAGCAGCCAGCTGCCCTCGATATCATGGCCATACGAGACATGATGTCCTTTGACCTGCCAGCCGTCATCGAAGAACAGCAGGAAGTGGGCAGTTTTCGGATCGATGATTTGCTCTAGCGTCACTTCGATCAGCTCGGACAAGCTGCCCCGCAGCTCAGAGGATTTCCATACCCGGTACAAATTGGTGTACGCCTCCAGCACGTGCAGGTGCGTATTCATCGATTTCTTTTCGTTTAGATCCTTGTTGCTGAGACTTAAATCCCCGGTGGGTTTCCAGTCGCGGGACAGAGCCTCAACATAGCCTTTATGAACCGGATCATAGCTGTGCTGCTCCAGCAGGCGGTAGAGGTTGACCGCTTGCTCCAATGCCTCTTCGCTGGAGGTTGCGCGATAATATTCAGTCAAAGCGTAAATGACAAACGCTTGCCCGTAGACCTGCTTTTTGTCTTGAACCGGCCGTCCTTGGACATCCACCATCCAATAGAAACCGCCGTACTGAGGGTCCACAAAATGCGTCTTCAGGTAATCATAAGCCCGCTCGGCGATTTCCAGGTATTTGGGATCGGGAAATCGACGATAGGCCGAAGCGAAGGTCCATAGAATGCGGGCGTGCAGCACCAGCCCTTTATCGGCCTCGGGGTGCTTGTTGAGCTGCTCATCGATGTATCCGACAAAGCCGCCATGCTGCCAATCGATTGTATGTTCGATCCAAAACGGGAGAATGTTGCCTTGCAGCTCCTGCTGCAGCTGTACCTTCCAATCATGGGTTTCCACGTAAAAAACCTCCTTATCGCTCGATCGCGTTCAGCTTGGCGGCATAAGCTTCAGCTACGACCGTCTCCGCTTCCTTGCCATAAATGCAGTAACCATCATTTGTTGCAGCCTGGCTCCGATCGTACAGCCGCGCCGGCCAATCCCACAGCATCAAGCCGCGGACCCAATCGCGTTCTCCGCATTTCTCCAGCATCGTGCGGTAATATTCCGCCTGTTCTGCCTCATTCACTGCACCCTGCAGCGTCCAGTCATTTGGGACGTTCGCCGACCCGGTGCGGCTCGGGCAGCCGGCTTCCATAAACAAAAACGGCTTACCGTATCTCCGGACAACGCTTTCAATTCGATCCAGCTGACGATCCCAGTCTCCGATCGGGTAGTAGCCGCTGGAACTGATCACATCCAGGGCATCCCACCACATCACATTGTCCTCTTGATATTTGTCGCAGTTATACGTCAGCGGTCCGTGGTAAACCTGGCGAATGTCGGCGATCAAAGCGCGCCATTCCGCTTCCCGCCGGTCGGTTTGCACCATTTCGCAGCCGATACAGAACATCTCGCACCCGGTTTCCTCGGCGATTTGCGCGAAATGAAGGAGATATGCGCGATACGAGGCAAACCAGTCAGACCATTTTGGTTCACAAGGGACGTCTCGATCAAAAAAATTAATGTGCGCTCGCCAAGTTCCGTCCGCGCAGTTCACGATCGGCTTCAGACATACCTTCAACCCCAGCGAATGCGCCTTACGAATGGCCCATCGGACTTCCTCGTCGGTCACCGTCGGCGCCTCCCAGAAGGGGATATCCGTGGAGAAGGCTGTTGCTTGCAGTGCGGCAAAAGCAATGGCCGTCCAGTTACTGCGGGTCACCTTCGCCATCATTTCCATGGAATGAGCTGCGGCCTCGTTGCCCCAGGTCCCCCTGACGCCCATAAACCCCCAGGTCATTCCGGCAATATAATGTTCGAGCGATTGCATACTTGCATTTCACCCCACGATCTCAAAAATTTAAAATTTGTTATCATTTGTTATATAAATTAAGATAACAAAATACTAATTATGAGATAACTATATAACGGCTAAACGGTGGATTCAACCTTTTTTATTTTGAATTTGTTAGCGTGAAGTTGTCCTAAAGAAGCAAAAAACCGCCGATTACTCGGCGGGTTCGGTATTAAGGTTCTTAACGGAATCCCGGTAGATGATCTTGCCTTGCACCAGCATGCGGCCGATGCGGCGATGGGGGTTGGACACTTTATCCATAATCGCCTTGACGGCGGATCGGGCCATCTGCTCAATATCCACCTCAACCGTAGTTAGCGGCGGATTTGCCAGCGTGGCGTATACGTCGTTGTCGAACCCGACAATCGAACAGTCATCCGGGATACGGTAACCCATGCTGGTGAGGCGCTCGCCCAAAAGATAGGCGACTTGGTCGCAGTTGCAGACGAACGCGGTAGGCATTTGCTCCGGAAGCTCGATATCAATATAGGTACCGTGTTCATCACGGTCATTGATCAGATAACGCTCGTTAAACTTCAACCCGTGCTCCAGCAGCGATTTGTAGTAACCCAGGAAGCGGTCTTGGATACTGCTGGTGGAATAGACGTTGCCAACATAAGCGATCTCGCGGTGGCCGCATCGGATCAGATAGTTCGTGATCTCGTAAGCGCCGTAAAAGTTATCGGTAACGATTGAATCGATCGCGGCATGCTCGTCATAAAAGTCGAGAAACAGCTTCGGCAGCTCCATATTTTGCACCGTTTCGATGTACTTCTTGCTGACCTGCCCCAAAATGATGATGCCATCCACCTTATTTTCACTGTATACCCGCGGGAAATTGAGCTGTTCCTCATCTTCGCTGCTTAAGATATTTAAGATTCCGAAATAGCCATAGTGGTCCAACTGAATGGCGATCTGCTGATAAACCTGCAAATAGAAGGACTCTCTAAGACCCGTAAAACGCTGCGGAATCATCACGCCAATATTATAAGAAAGCCCGTCCTTGATCGATTTGGCCGCCGAGTTAAAGCGGTAGCCCATCTCACTGGCCACCTTCTTGATCTTCAGCTTCAGGCTGTCGCTGACGCCTTCCTTGTCATTCAGCGCTTTAGATACCGTAACGCTGCTGACGCCCAGCTTGTCGGCGATATCTTTCATCGTTATGTTGCGTTTCATGAACTTATATTCACCATCCCGTTCAATCTATCATCCAGAGCCAATCGATCTAAAATCCAGTATACCGATTCTGTTGGTAAATAGGAAGATGAGCGAAAAATTAAACTTATCATTCATAAGCAATAACTTAATACATTACTTTATTAACCGAAAATAAATGGATTTAGTCATTGACGAGTAAACGTATACATTATAGAATCTTAGTTAGTTTATCGATAACTTAATTTATAAATTGAAAGGGGAAACGGATGTGAAAAAGAACAAAGCTTTCATCGGTTTGCTGGCCTTGATGCTTGTTTTGACTCTGTTGGCTGGCTGTGGAGGGAACAACCGTAATAACGCGGCACAGAACAATGCAGCCGGAAATGCCGGAACCGCGAACTCCGGCACGGAACAGACGGCGGGAAGGGACATCTCGGGAGAGATTACCGTCATTACGCAACGAACAGACATCGTCGACACCGTATTCAAGGATTATGCCGCCGAATTTAATAAGGAATACCCGAACGTGAAAGTAAACTTCCAAGCGCTTTCCGATTATGAAGGACAAATCACAGTGCGGATGAACTCTGACGATTACGGTGATGTTCTGTTGCTGCCAACCAGCATTCCGCTGGCGGATACGCCGGAGTTTTTTGAACCGCTGGGTACGTTGGAAGAGATGAGCAAGCAGTATATCGGCCTGGAGGAAAGAACCGTTGATGGCAAAGTTTACGGGATTCCGATCGCTGTTAACTTTTCCGGGATCCTCTACAACAAGAAAGTATTTAACGACGCCGGCGTAACGACGACGCCGAGAACACCGGACGAGTTTTTGGCCGCTTTGCACAAAATCAAAGAAAAAGGCGACGCGATTCCTCTGTACAGCAACTATGCAGACAGCTGGCCTTTGACGCAATGGGAAGCTGTATTAACTACCGTTGCCGGCGACGTCGACTATGTCAATGTGATCCAGCCGAACACCGATGACAACTTCGTTCCTGGACAGCCGCACTATGAACTGTACAAGGTGATGTACGACACCGCCAAACAAGGTTTGATTGAAGATGACCCGACAACGACGAACTGGGAAGCTTCCAAAGCCGACATGGCCAATGGCAAAATCGGTGCGATGGTGCTGGGCTCCTGGGCGATCGGGCAGGTTCAAGGCTTAGCTGAGAATCCGGATGACATCGCTTACATGCCTTTCCCAACGAATGCTAAGGAAATCATTATGCCGCTTGCAGACGACTATACGCTGGGCATCAGCAAGCACAGCAAGCACAAAGAGGCGGCAAGAGCTTGGGTGGACTGGTTCATCAACAAATCCGGATATCCCACGGAACAAGCCGGCGGCATGAGCCCGGTGGTCGGCGCTCCTCTTCCGGAATCGCTGAAGCAATTCGAAGGAACTGACGTGAAATTCGAACTGCAGACTCCTGCAAAACCGGGGCAAGAGGGCCTGGTGGACAAAATCGACAAAGACGCGGAAATCGGCTTGTGGCAGCCGGAATTCAAGAAACGGATCATGGAAGCCGCGATCGGTAACCTGAACGAATCCTATGACGACATCATGAAGGATCTCAACGACGCTTGGGTGAAATCCCGCGCCAAATTCGTGAAATAACACCGGTCACAGGGGAGGACAAAGTTGCAGGGGGAACGTGCCGGATGCGCGTTTCCCTTGTGATTTTAGCCAAGGAGAGACAGAGATAGGCATTTTGCAGGATTTTTGGAGGTGTGAGTGGTGTTCAAAAATTTAAGCTACAAAACCCAGCGGAAAGTGATCATTTTCGCCTTCTCGCTGATCCCGGTCGCCTTGTTGTTCACTTTCGCCTACTTGCCGGTTTTTAATATGTTCAAATACAGCTTCACCAACTGGAACGGCTACAGCAAGCATTATGATTACGTAGGGTTTGAGAACTACAAGACGATCTTTACCGACTCCAAATATTTCACCGTCTTTAAGGTCAGCTTGTATTATTTTTGCGCGACCTTTGTTCAAATGGCAATTGCTCTTTATTTTGCAACGATACTTAGCTTTAAGGTGCGATTCAAAAACTTCTTTAAAGGCGTCCTGTTCTTTCCTTACCTCTTAAACGGGGTAGCGATCGGGTTTATCTTCCTGTTCTTCTTCCGTCCGGACGGTACGCTGGATACCTTGATGCAATCGGTGGGGCTTGGCGCTTACACGCAGGGATGGTTGAAGAACCCGAACATCATTAATATTTCGCTGGCGGGCGCATCCGTGTGGAGATACATGGGCTTTAACTTCATCATTTTCCTGGGCGCGATTTCGTCGATTGGTTCCGATATTTACGAAGCGGCCGAGATCGACGGGGCCAACCGTTGGCATCAGTTCCGCCATATCATCATTCCCAGCATCATGAAAATTGTGCAGCTCAACCTGATCCTCGCCATCAGCGGTGCAATCAGCGCCTTCGATATTCCGTACATTATGACCGGCGGCTCCAACGGAAGTAATACGTTTGTCATCCAAACGGTGACCACCGCGTTTAAATATAACAAGCTTGGCCTTGCCTCCGCCATGGCGGTTGTCCTGCTGTTTATCGTGATCATTGTCACCTTGCTGCAGCGCTTGTTGATCAAGGAGGAGAAGTAAGCCATGTATAGACTGAAATACGTAGCCGCGGCCTTCATTAAATATGTCAGCTTGCTGCTGGGCGCTTTCGCCGCGCTCGTTCCGATCGTGGTGGTGCTGTTCGCTTCCTTTAAAACGAACAAGGAATACGGTTCGACCAGCCCTTTGACGCCGCCGGAGAACTGGCTGAATTTCGCCAACTACTCCAAGGCTTTTATTAATGGAAAAATGCTGCTTGGCTTCGGAAACACCGTCATTATCGTAGTCATCTCAATTCTTGGCGCGACCTTGATCGGCTCCATGATCGCTTATGTCCTAAACCGCTTCAAATTTCGCGGCAACAAGCTGTTGATGGGGGCCTTCTTGCTGGCGACCTTGATCCCAAGCGTGACGACCCAGGTGGCGACATTCCGAATCATCAACTTCTTCCACTTGGTGGATACACGATTTGCTCCGATTTTGCTTTACTTAGGCACTGACATTATCGCCGTGTATATTTTCATGCAATTCCTCGATTCGATTTCCGAATCGCTGGACGAATCCGCGATGCTGGACGGCGCGTCCTATTTCACGATTTACTGGCGCATTATTTTGCCGCTGCTCGCCCCAGCCATCGTGACGGTCATTATCGTCAAAGGCGTGAATATCTATAACGATTTCTACACGCCGTTCCTGTATATGCCAAGCGAGGACCTGCAGGTGATCTCGACCGCGCTGTTTAAGTTTAAAGGCCCTTACGGTTCGCAATGGGAAGTGATCTGCGCCGGGATCATGATAACGATTGTGCCGATCCTGATTGCTTTTGTGGCGCTGCAGAAATACATCTATAACGGATTTGCCCAAGGCTCCGTTAAATAAACACACTTATTTGAGTTGATTTGGAAGGGGTAACCTCATGAGCACAGTGAAAATCATTGGAGAGAACCTGCCGAACATTCCTTGGCAAGACAAACCGGAGCATGCGGCAGGACCCGTATGGAGACATAATGACAATCCGGTCGTGAAGAGGAATCCGGCCAAAGGCATCGCGCGCATCTTCAACAGCGCAGTTGTTCCTTACGATGGCCGCTTTGTTGGCGTGTTTCGCGCCGAAACGATTAACGGCCGTCCTCACCTGCATACAGGCTGGAGCGAAGACGGCTATGAATGGAAGATCGACGAGGAGCGTATTCCTTTTGTGGATGAGGAGGGGAAGCCGTTCCAACCTCAATATGCCTATGATCCCCGGTTGGTGAAGGTGGAGGATACCTACTATATTATTTGGTGCACGGACTTCTACGGCGCTTCGATTGGGGTGGCCAAAACCCAAGACTTTAAGACGTTTGTCCGTTTGGAGAATCCGTTCTTACCGTTTAACCGCAACGGCGTGTTGTTCCCAAAGAAAATCGGAGGCAACTTCGTGATGTTGTCCCGTCCCAGCGACAGCGGGCATACTCCGTTTGGCGACATCTTTCTTAGCGAAAGCCCGGATTTCGTCTATTGGGGCAAACATCGCCATGTGATGACCAAGGGCGGGCAAGGCTGGTGGCAGTCGGTGAAAATCGGCGGCGGTCCCGCTCCAATCGAAACGACCGAAGGTTGGCTGATGTTCTACCATGGCGTCACCGGGACGTGCAATGGCCTTGTTTACAGCATGGGTGCGGTCATTCTTGACCGAGAGGAACCGTCCCGCGTGAAATATCGCTCCAGCACGTATGTATTAACGCCGGAGGAATGGTATGAGGAGCGCGGCTTCGTCCCGAACGTCGTGTTCCCTTGCGCCGCTTTGACCGATGCTGCCACAGGCCGTATCGCCATTTACTACGGCGCTGCAGATACCTATGTTGGGATCGCCTATACGACGGTTCAGGAAATCGTGGATTATGTCAAGGCGACGCATGAGGAAGTTGGCGATGACGCAGAAATCGGTAGAATGTAGCGGGACGGAGGCGACCGGGTTCTTCTGGAGAGGTTGAAGCTGTAAACGGAAAATCGCTGGCCGTGACGTGTCAACTCATATAAAAATGTTACCGAAGGATAATGGTTCACTCACGTAATTTTGTTACCCA
>NZ_BILV01000087.1 GCF_004000745.1 Paenibacillus barengoltzii NBRC 101215 | reverse complement strand
GGTATCCCCGGCGCCAGCGCTCCCCGCGCGGCCGGCGCTTCTGTGCGCAGCGCCCGCGGCCTCGGCGGCGGCGGTCTTCCGGGCAAGCTCTGCCCGGTAGTCCTCGTATCCGCCGAGGGTGACGCTCATGCGCCCGCCGGCCAGCGCCCACACCTGCCCCGCTACTTTATTGATGAAGTAGCGGTCATGGGATACCGCGAGCAGCGTGCCCGGGTACTCCTCGAGCGCCTCCTCCAGCGCTTCGCGCGAATCGATGTCGAGGTGGTTGGTCGGCTCGTCAAGCACGAGCAGGTTCGGCTTCCGGTGCATCAGCACCGCGAGCCGAAGCCGCGTCCACTCGCCGCCCGACAGGCTGCTCACCTTCTTGAACACGTCGGCGCCGTAGAAGAGGAAGCGGGCCAGCTGCCCGCGGGCTTCTCCCGCTTCGAGCCCCAGCTCTTCGCGGAAAAATTCCAGCACCGTCTCGTGATGGTCCGCAGGGGCGGCTTGCTGGGCCAAGTACCCTGCTTCAATCCGCGAGCCGAGCCGGACCTCCCCCTCCTGGGGCGGTTCATGCCCCAGGATGTTCTTGAGCAGGGTGCTCTTGCCGGCACCGTTGTCGCCGATGAGAACGGCCGCCTCGCCATAGCGCAGCGTATGGGTGATGCCGCGGTACAAGACGCGTCCGCCGCGGGCGTCGCCGACCTCATTCAACACGATCGCATCTTTACCTGAGCGGTCTTTATGATCTAACTCCAGGCCGATGCGTTTACGTTCCAGTATGGGCCGTTTGAGCTTGACCATACGGTCCAACGCTTTTTGCATCGAAGCAGCACGCCGATGAAACCCGGGATTCGGCGGGTTGGAGCGGTTGCCCCATTCGATCAGCTGCTTGATCGTTTCCTGCATTTTCTTGATCTTCTTCTGCTGTTCCTCGTAATCGGCGAACTGCTGCAGCAGTCGGCGTTCCTTTTCTTCCTTGTAATAGCTGTAGTTCCCGTGGTACGTGAACGCCTCCCCGTCCTCCAGCTCGATGATCTTGCTTACAACCGCATCAAGGAAATAACGGTCATGGGAGATGATGACGCACGTTCCCGGAAAGGCGCGGACATACCCCTCCAGCCATTCCGTCGCCGCCATGTCCAAATGGTTGGTGGGCTCGTCGAGCAGCAGCAAATCCGGCTCCCGCAATAAAATCACCGCTAACCCGACCTTTGTCTTCTCGCCGCCAGACAGCGACGCAAACGGCCGCGCGAATTGCTCCTCCGGGATACCGAGACCGCCGGTAACTCGGGCGATGGACGCCTCCACTTCGTAGCCGCCGCCTCGCTCGAACGCTTCCTGCAGCCGGCCGTATTGCCGAAGCAGCGAATCCAACGCGTCCGAATCCGCTTCTGACATTTCCGCTTCCAACTGCCGCATCTGTGTTTCCAGGCTCCGTACATCGGCGAAGGCGCCCAGCAGGACATCATATACCGTCTCTTCTCGGGTATAATCCGGAATTTGTGCTAAACTGCCGATTCGGGCGTTTTTCGGAACCGACAGCAATCCTTGATCCGGGCGTTCGATGCCGGCCAACAGCTTCATGAGGGTGGTCTTGCCCGCGCCGTTGCGACCGATCAGCCCAACGGTCTCGCCCGACTTGATTTCAAAGGTAACATCGCTGAGCACCAGCTCAGCGCCGTAATACTTCTGGATATTTTGACCTTGGATCATCATGGTTTCGTTCTCCTTTATTCCCATGCCGATCCTACAAAAAAAGAAGGCAGCAGGAAATCCTGCTGCCTTCAAAGCTCACGCGTAAGTGAGGTTAGGGTAGGAGCGGCATTTCGCAATTTGGTTTGGATATCGAGTTTCCAAAAATGGACAGACTTCTCCCGTTGTTGGCTGTTGCATGAATAATGCCAAACATTGCCACCGGCAGTTGGCCTACTCGATTCCACGCAAATTTGCGATCCACTCTACCCACCTCCTTCACCAAAATAGTTACCCACATTATATTCGTTCATTTATGGGAAATCAAGGTGATATTAGTTGGACATACTAAGGGCACCGCAGGCTAAAAAAGTAGGATGAAAAAACATTTGACGATCTATGGCGAAGTGTGTAATATTCAATTAAACCTAGTGAATTATAGGGAATTAAAAAGATAGACGGGGGATGAATTCAATGAAGAAATGGAGTTTACTGCTGTTAACACTGGTGCTGACGGTGCTGGTTGCAGCTTGCGGTAATAACAATACAAACAATCAAGCGGCAGACAACGCCGGTGCGAACCAAGGCAGCGCAGGAAATGCAGCCAACGAGCAGCCAGCGGGGCAAAATTTGCCGGAAGCTGTCAAAGCCAGCGGCAAGCTGCGGATCGGCACGGAAGGAACTTATGCACCGTTCACGTTCCATGATAAGGATGGCAAGCTGACGGGCTTTGACGTCGAAATCGCAGAAGAAGTTGCAAAACGTCTGGGCGTGGAAGCTGAGTTTATTGAGACGCCGTGGGACGGCCTTTTAGCCGGACTGGATGCGAAACGGTTTGATGCGGTATTTAACGAAGTAACGATTCGCGATGACCGCAAGGAAAAGTACGACTTTTCTGATCCTTACATCGTTTCCCGTGCTGTGCTGATCGTACATGAAGATAACGAGGACATCAAAACCTTCGCCGATCTGAAAGGGAAGAAGGCGGGTCAATCGCTGACAAGTAACCTGACGGATATCGCCAGAGAGAACGGCGCGGAGATCGTTGCAACGGAAGGATTTAACCAAGCCATCGATCTGCTGCTTTCTAAACGGATCGACGCGACGGTTAATGACGGTCTATCCTTCTTGGATCTCAAGAAGCAAAGACCCGACGTGAAGTTGAAAGTGGTTGACGAAATGCCGGAAGCGGCAGAGAGTGCGGCCTTGTTCAACAAAGGCAACGAGGAGCTGGTGCAGGCAGTGAATGAGGCACTGGCTGCGATGAAAGCGGACGGAACCTACTTGAAAATCTCGGAGAAATACTTCGGCGAAGATGTTTCGAAATAAGTTGTATAAATCATTGGAGACGGCCCGTGAGGGCCGTTTCCTTCCGAAAAGGATGCTTGAGCGATGGATGAACGTATTTGGAATATTATCGTAGATTCGTTTGTTCCCCTGCTGAAAGCGGGGGTGGCTTTTACGGTTCCGCTGACGTTAATTACGTTTGCATTAGGATTGGTTGTAGCTGTCCTGACCGCGCTTGCGCGGTTGTCCAGCTTTGGGCCGCTGCGGCAGCTAGCTAGATTTTATGTATGGATCATCCGCGGGACGCCGCTATTGGTGCAGTTATTCATCATCTTTTACGGTCTTCCGTCCATAGGAATTGTTCTCGATCCGTTTCCGGCAGCGGTGATCGGATTTACGCTTAGCGTTGGTGCGTACGGGTCGGAAATTGTGCGGGCTGCGATCTTGTCGATCCATGCAGGTCAATGGGAAGCGGCGTATTCGCTGGGAATGACACGGCTGCAGGCGCTGCGGCGGATCATCCTGCCGCAAGCAGCACGGGTATCGGTGCCGCCGCTGGCCAACTCATTTATCAGCCTGGTTAAAGATACGTCGTTAGCCGCTACCGTGACGTACACCGAGATGTTCCGTACCGCCCAACAAATCACGTCAACGACCTATGAACCGCTGATTGTTTATTCGGAAGCGGGCGTCATCTATTTGATCTTCAGCACCATCCTATCGGCGCTGCAAAATCGACTGGAGAAGCGGCTGGACCGCTTCACCGCCCGGTAAGGAGGCCAACCATCATGATCGAAATTCGCGAGTTACACAAGTCATTTGGTACCCAGGAGGTTCTCAAGGGGGTCAATCTCGAGGTCGAGCAGGGCAAGGTTCTGGTCATCATTGGGCCTTCCGGGTCGGGGAAGACGACCTTGCTGCGTTGCTTGAACCTGCTGGAAGTCCCAACCCGAGGAACAATTCGTATCAGCGACGTTCAGCTGGAATTTGGCGATGGTCGGAAGCCGAAGACTAGCGAAGTGCTGGCGCTGCGCAAGAAGACGGGCATGGTGTTCCAGGCGTATTATTTGTTCCCGCATATGACGGCGCTCCAGAACGTGATGGAAGCCCAGGTTCAAGTGTTGAAGAAGAGTAAAGAGGAAGCCCGCCGGGTTGCTTTGGAGCTGCTAAATAAGGTGGGTCTCGGTGACCGAGCGGATTTCTATCCGCATCAGCTGTCAGGCGGGCAACAGCAGCGAGTCGGGATTGCCCGGGCGATGGCCATGAGCCCGGACGTGCTGCTCTTTGACGAGCCGACCTCCGCGCTGGACCCCGAGCTGGTCGGTGAGGTGCTGAAGGTGATGAAGGAGCTGGCCCAGGAGGGCCGGACGATGGTGGTCGTGACCCATGAAATGAAGTTCGCCGCCGAGGTTGCCGACCGGGTCGTGCTCATGGACGAGGGGAACATCATCGAATCGGGAACGCCGGACCAGGTGCTGAATCATCCGTCCAGTGATCGGGCCCGTTCTTTCCTAAACCGAATTACCCAACGGGAAATCGAATAAACAGAAGAGCGGCCGGAGTTGCTATGAACTCTGACCGCTCTTCTGTATTTCTAGCGAATGCGAATATTCCCGGATTCCGCCCGGATCTTGATCAAGTCTTGCGTCTGCCGCGGTGAATCCGGCGCGCTAGTATTGCCGGAGCGTGATTGCAGGTCATAAAATCCTTTAAATTCCGCATCGACGGACAGTGTTGCATTCCCTGAGTCTACAGAGATGTCCAAATTGTCTGAGCGTTGCTCCGACAAGGTGATGTTCCCCGAACTTGCCTTGAAGCTGCCATCACCTGTAAAACGATGAAACCGGATATCTCCAGAGCTGGACGATACTTTGACGGTCCCCTTAACCTGGTTGGCGGTGATGTTGCCGGAGCTCGACTTCGCGGTCAAATTCCCCTCCAATTGTTCTACACGAATATTCCCGGAGTCTAATTGAATTTCCGTATTCCCTTGGATGTTTTCGGCCGTAACGTTCCCCGAGGAGGATTCGAGATGAATCTCATTCCCCTTGAGGTTCTCCACACGGAGATTCCCTGAGTCAATCGACAAATCGATTTCACCAGCGCGAAGACCGCGGAACGTCCCATTGCTTGAGTCTGACTCGAAGTCGATCCGATCCAATTCATCTTTGTCGTTCAGTGCAACGGTAATTCGTTGTTTGGTGGACTGGAAATTGATTGAGAAGAAGGTCCATTCGAACTTATCTTCTAGATCCAGCTTCAGTGTCCCTGCTGAGATTTGAGCCGTTTTCACCGCATCGATCGTCTTCTGATTCATTTTGCCGTTGATTTCCACGTAGTTCGTCCCGTCAGGACTATCGATAAACTCCAATTCCACGTCATAATCACTGTCGATGAGCAGATTCTGTAACCCGCCCTGTTCAAACGTCCACTTCTGCTGGTAGGACGGCAGTTCATCGCCGAAATCGAAATGCTGGTAAGCCATGCCGGCCAAGCCGATCAAAATCAGCAACAACCCTAGGAGTGACCATTTCTTTGTATTCATGCCTGTTGATCCCCTTTCGCGATCCGAACATTCCAACGCAAGTAAGCGATGCTGAGCCAGAGCATGCCCTTATAAGCATATCGAGTGACAACGATAAGCAGGATGCCTAACCCGACGTAAGCGATGGATGCAAATATTTTGGCTTTTAAAATGTCCCCATGCCATAAATACTCCAGCCCAAGGAGCAAGGGGCTTAAAATTCCGGCGGCCGCACTCACAGCGAAGCTGACGACGACAGCCCAGAAGGAGAGCAGCAGCGGAACAGCGATGAGATTGATAAAGAATAGCCCGATGTAAACCATCACACTGGCAAAAGCGCTGCGGTGCTGAACACCGGCCTTGTTAGGATAACCGCCGGTTGGTGGTATCGCTGCGCCTGGTGCGGCAGCGGGTTCTGCTCCGCCAAACCAATACACATGCTCCTGGGGCACGAAGCGGTTGTCAATAGCCTCTTTGGCTAGCTCCGCCGGGTCCCCCAGCTCCAGCACGATCTCTTGCTCCGTCCGTCCGCTTTGCAAACCAAAAGCGAAGTGGGCCTCATAATCCTCCAGCAATTCGTTTTGTTCCTCCGGCGGGAGAACCGATAAATGCGCCCGGAGATTCGCCAAAAATTCGCTTTTATTCATAAACGGCTTCCTTTCTCAATTAAGGTTGAAACATTGTGTACGAACTGTCTCCACTCAACGACCAGCTTCTGGGTGTATGCTTCGCCCTCAGGAGTTAGTTTGTAGTATTTGCGCGGGGGGCCGCCTGTGGATTCTTTAAGGTATGTGGTGCAATAACCTTCATTGACCAGTCTGCGCAGCAGGGGGTACAAGGCCCCTTCGGCTACCTCAATATGCTTGGATACCGATTGGGCGAGCTCGTAACCGTACCGGTCGCGGCCTTGGATTAATACCAGCACGCATAACTCCAAGGCGCCTTTCTTGAATTGGACGCTGATATCCAAACCTGCTTCGCCTCGTTTCCTCTGAATTGGATTACGTTATGTGTTGAAATTTCATTAGTACTGAACATTGATTAGTATTAACGAAAAGTATAATATCACACAGTACTGATTAAAGCAAGGTAGTGAATGAAAAAAGGCATCTGTTCCTTTTGCCCTTGGTTTTCAAGGGAATAGGACGAACAGATGCGCTTTGATTTGTGCGATTTCCCCAAAGTCAGATTGCAGAGTGTCAGAAGCAGTCAGCTCTTGGCTTGTTCGGGTTGGCGGTGAAGCAGAGGGAGCGCCTCGGTTGCCGGCCCTTCAATTACTTCGCCTTTGTAATCGAACCTGGAGCCGTGGCAAGGGCAGTCCCAGGAACGTTCCGCCTCGTTCCATTTAACCTCGCAGCCCATATGGGTGCAGGTCGTATCCACCAGATAGAGCAAGCCGTCCTGGTCGCGGTAGGCTCCGGCACGTTTGCCATGGTGCTTCACGACGCCGCCTTGCCCCGGAACGAGATCCTCTGGCTTCAGGTGGACGAGTTCGATTTTACCTGTGACGAACTCTTTAGCTACGTCCGCATTTTGGGTGATGAAATGCTTAATTGAAGGATCGGCCTTGAACCGGGATGGCGTAAACAACTCGGCATAACGGTTCTCTTTCTCCAGAATAAGGTCGCGGATCAGCATCGCAGACAGCGTGCTGGTGGTCATTCCCCATTTATAGAAGCCGGTAGCGACGTAAATATTCGGATGATTCGATGTGATCCGCCCGATATAAGGGACGCCATCGAGAGTTACTAGATCCTGCGCCGACCAGCGGAAAGGGATCGATTTGATTCCGAGCGTTTGCTGCCCGAATTTCTCCAGGGCTTCGTAGGACTGAATCGTACAGTCGTTTTTACCCGTCTTATGTGACTCACCGCCGACGAGAACCACCGGCTTACCGTTTAGCTCTGCGGACCGGAGCGAGCGCGTAGGGGAGCCGCAATTAATGTACATGCCGCCAGGATAGGCTTTCTCCGGTTCAATGGCCACAACATAGGAGCGTTCGGCATGCAGCCGGGTGAAGTACCATCCTTTTCCGTCAAAAAACGGATAATGAGAGGCTGATACCGCGTGGCGGCAAACGATGTGACGGCCGTTTTCCGTGGTCAGGCGAAGCCGACCATCTGGCTGCGGTTCAGCAACGTCTTCTAGCGTTGTATTCTCATATACTACGCCTCCATGGGAAGTGACGTACGCCAGCAATTCCTTCAAGTATTGAAGCGGATGGAACTGGGCCTGATTTTTCATCACGACGGCCCCTCTGGCTTGCAGCGGCAATTCTATCGTATCCCGCCATTCTCCCGGCAGACCTAAACGTTCATAAGCCCGCCACTCCGCTTCCAGCTGGTGGAGCTGCTCGTCCGAATCCGCATACAGATAAGCATCCTCTTGACGAAGTTGACACTCGATCTTCCGCTCCTTGACGGTCTCGCCGATCCAACGCAGCGCCTCTTCATTCGCCTCAAAATACAGCCGTGCGCCCTCCTCACCAAAATGTTGGATCAGCTTGTCATAAATCAGGCCGTGCTGTGCCGTGATCTTTGCAGTAGTGTACCCGGTGGTGCCATCCAGTACCTTGCCGGCTTCCAGAATCGCGACCTTTACACCGGCTTGCACCAACAAATAGGCGGTGGTGATTCCGGTGATCCCGGCGCCAACCACGGCAACGTCGGTTTCGATGTCTTCGGTTAGCTTGTTAAAGTCCGGCAGCGGCGTTGTTTTGCGCCACAGCGATTCGGGGAATCGCGGAAGTCCGCCGGACATAAATGGGATATCCTCCATTGAGGCTTCCTCCTGTCTTCTGATTTTCCTGTAAATTGGGAGCCGTTTCGGATACATTATTTCCCGCTTGGATGCAGAAAAACCGCCGGGGATTCTCCGAAGTTCCTGTCGATCGATGTCGCATGAAAAAGGAATGAAAAGCAAATAATGGAGAGGAGAGATGCAGACAGAATAGGAGTTGCTGATCATGCTGCGCCATTTATCCCGCGGCCGTTCCGGCCAGCAGACCAAAAGCAACAGACAACTACGAATTACTGGGGATTTGCAGCAAATGCTGGACCGCATTATGGAGGAATCCGGAAACAGCCCGGATATTGTCATCCGTCAGCTTAAGCTTGGCGGCCCTGTTCCGGCACCGGTGAAGGCGGCCATCGTATATTTGAATGCCCTCAGCGACCAACAAGCGATTAATAATTTCGTGATCAAGCCTTTAATGGAGATGGATCCTGAGAAGGTTAACGTTTATCCTCCCGACCGACTGATCCAATATATCCTCGAAGATGCTTTGTCCTTAGGCGAGACCAAGGTCGTGCAAGAATGGAACGATATCATGCTGGCTGCTCTATCGGGAGACACCGTGCTGCTGGTGGATGGCAGTGACCAGGCGATCATTTCCGGCACAGCGGGTGGGGAATGGAGAGCGGTGAACGAGCCAACCTCGCAATTAGTTGTGCGCGGGCCGAAAGACAGCTTCGTGGAATCGATTGCGACTAACATCTCCTTGATCCGGCGGCGCATTAAATCACCAGATCTTTGGCTGGAGTCGATGAAAATCGGTTCCGTTACCCATACCCACGTAGCCATGATGTATATGAAAAACAGTGCCGACCCCAATTTAGTCGCTGAAGTTCGCCGGCGGCTCCAACAGATTCAAATCGATGGTATCCTGGAATCCGCATATATCGAGGAGTTTATTCAGGATAAGACCATTACCCCATTTCCGACGGTTTTTAATACGGAACGTCCGGATGTTGCCGCAGGCAATTTGCTTGAAGGACGAGTGGTTATTATCGTCGATGGTACGCCGTATACCCTGATCCTGCCTACCGTGTTTGCCCAGTTCATGCAATCGCCGGAGGATTACGCACAGCGTTTTGACATCAGCATCCTGATGCGTGTCATTCGCTATATCTGCTTCGTGATTTTGCTGCTGGGTCCGGCGGTTTATATTGCCTTAACAACCTTCCATTATGAGATGATCCCTACGCTGCTGCTGGTCAGCTTAATGGCTCAGCGCGAGGGAGTGCCGTTTCCTGCTTTCGTAGAGGCGATCTTCATGGAGGTTGTATTTGAGATCTTACGTGAGGCAGGGGTACGGATGCCGCGGGCGATCGGGCAAACGGTGTCGATCGTAGGTGCACTGATCCTCGGGCAGGCTGTTGTAGAGGCAGGGATCATCACGCCGATCATGGTTATTGTCGTCGCACTGACAGGGATCGCAAGCTTCGCCTTGCCCTCCTATAACTTGTCCATTGCGGGTCGGCTGTTTCGGTTTTATTTTCTCGTGCTGGCCGGCTTATTTGGGTTTTACGGAATCACATTGGGGTTGATTATGCTAATCGCCCATATGAACAGCATCCGGTCGTTTGGTGTACCTTATTTGTCGCCGTTCAGCCCGTTTGTGCCACAGGCTCAGAAGGATGCCATCCTGCGGCTGCCGATCTGGATGCACGGCTGGAAACCGTTAATGTCTTCAAGCCAGCAAGATGTGAAGAAGACCGGGGAAATCAAACCGATGTCTTCAGGCGACTCCAGCGGGTCGTCGAATACTGGACAGGAGAGTCAAGGCGACTCACCACTAAATAGAAGTCATTCACAGAAAGAGAAGGATGAAAACCATCCGCAGCAAGATGGAGGCCGTGCGCAGCAAGATGAAGGGAACTCACAGCATAATGGACACAAAACGGAATCAAGGAAGCAGGAGGACCAATATGAGAATTAGAGGGATAGGGTTGCTTGTTATCCTGTGTGTCATGTTGCCCCTGTCCGGGTGCTGGGATGCGGAAGAGTTAAACCAACGTGCGGTGGTATCCGGGATTGGCATCGATCGCGGCCCCGGAAATAACAATTATGAGGTGTCTTTTCAAGTGATTATTGCCGATGAGATTTCCGGAAAAATCGGCAGAGGTGGTACTCCAACGACAGTTTATTCCGCCGAAGGACGATCCATTATAGAGGCGATTCGCAAGGCTTCCATTCAGGTACCGCGGCTGATGTCGACCGCACATGTTCGCATTGTGGTGATCTCGGAGGAACTGGCACGCGAGGGAATATCGGATATCCTTGATTTTCTTGACCGGGATTCAGATATTCGCCTCACTTCTAAAGTTTTTGTGGCGAAAAAAGGAATCCGAGCACTCGACGTGATTGCCGGGCTGTCCCCCATGGGGAAAATCACGGCGTATACGCTTGCTCAAAAAGCAGAAGTATCCTCCCGAGAGTTCGGTGCCAATTATCCTGTTGAGGTGGACGATTTGATACGTGATGTTCTCGTGCCCAACTCAGGGCCGGTCATTAACGGCGTAGATATCGAAGGAAGTGTCGAAGAAGTACGGAAAAAAAGCAACCTAGAAGCAACAGATAACCTTGGTCTTCTGGTCATGTCCAATTTGGCAGTGTTTAAAGGGGATCAGATGAAGGGATGGCTTAATGAGCAGGAAAGCAAGGGGTTTGTCTGGCTCAGAAATTTGCTTCAGAACACTTCGATTGTGATCACGCCGGGCGATCAGGGCGTGATTACGCTGGATGTCCGCAGAGGTAAAACTTCGATTCAGGCAGTCCTGAAGGACCGGGAGGAACCTGCCTTTATTGTGAAGGTGATGAGCCAGCTCTCGGTTCGGGAGATGGATGGCATCGTCGATTTGCGCGACCCGGCAGCTCTGAATGAGATGGAGAAGGATGTAAACGAAGAAATCGTGAAGAACATCAAGGCTGCCGTTCAAAAGGCTCAGTCTCTGAACAGTGACATTATATGTTTCGGACGGACGCTCGAACTCCAGCACCCAAAAGTATGGAAGCAATTGAAGGGTCAATGGTCCGAAATCTTTCCAAAGGTCGCTGTCGAATATCAGGTTGATTCGATCATTCGCAATTCCCAGATGAGAGATCGTTCCTTCAAATATAATTTGAAGAAAGAATAGGAGGCAGGATTCGCTTTGGAAAATACGAAGCTAAGTCCTCTACAACTTTTCGCCCTGCTTGTTTTGTTTCAACTCGGGACGGCCCTGGTTGTGAATTTGGGCATGGGAGCCCGCGAGGATGCCTGGATTGCCGTGTTATGCGGTATGTTGATCGGGTGTCTGCTCTATATGGGGTATGCGTATCTCTACATCACATTTCCGGACAAGCTGCCTACCCAATACATGCGTTTGCTGCTCGGAAAATACTTGGGCGGGATCATCGGCCTGGCCTATATCTTGTTTTACATGAACAAATCTAGCCGCGATTTGTTGGATGGCGGGCTATTGGTTTTTGTCTCTACGTTGAAAGAGACTCCGCTCTTCATCATTAATACAGTGATGATGCTGGCAGTCGTTTATGTGCTGCACAAGGGCATTGAGGTGTTAGCTCGCACGGCGTTTATTTTGCTTTGGATTGTATTTGTGATTGGGATCATCATCTTGTTTATGCTGCTGTTCTCGGGAATCATTGATTTCACTCGGATTCTCCCAGTGCTTAGCGATGGGTTTAAACCAGTACTGAAATCTGTTTATCGACAAAACTACCAATTCCCGTTTGCGGAGATTATTTGTATCACTATGGTGATGCCGTATTTGAATAATAAAAAAGCGGGAGTTCGGGCAGGATTGATGTCTGTGTTGCTATCGGGGATGATTTTGTCGGGAACGGCAGTGATTACGATCTCTATCCTTGGCGTGGACATTGCCGAGAGATCCATCTTTCCGCTCCTAACGATGGTTGGTAAAGCCTCCATTGCTGACTTTATTCAACGACTGGATATTTTAGTGGTCATGGTGCTGATTATCGGCGATTTTTTCAAAATCGCGATCTATTTCTATGCTGCAGTGATCGGAGCTTCCGATCTGTTCAAGATTCCTTATCGGAAGATCCTTTATCCACTAGCCCTGATCGTGTTGTTTACTTCGATAACGATCTCTCGAACGTACAGTGAACATGTCAAGAAAGGTGGCGATGTCCTCTATATCATGGACCCATTATTTTATGTTATTTTGCCCGCCGGTTTGGTTATAGCCGCCTTGATTTACCGATTCCGAACCCGTCGCAAATCCGGAACCCGAATCTCCTGATGTTTTCGAAGAGTCTTTGTCCGCTGAGGTGGACGAAGACTCTTCGTTTTGCTGCGAGCTAAGCACATGGCCAGCGTTTTGCTCGTTTCCTTTTCGTTTGCTGGCTACGAAATGAAGGATGTCCGGAACAATCAGGAACAGAACCAGTATATAAGCACAAATCCGTTCAGCAGGATCGGGTAGGGTGTAGCCCCAGTTAATTAAAAAGTTATTCCATGGCAGTCCAACAAGGATATCCGTATATATGATATAACCCATTGAGAAAGCCGCAACGACAACGACAGTCAGATATTTTCGTATCAGCATAAGATGCAGCTCCTCCCGGTAAAATGATGAGTGTAACCTATCCTTTAGTATTGGGTAAAAGCGTGTTGGAACATACAGGAAGTGGGGAAAGGAATTGACGTTTCATAAAACAAGACTTATACTAATTCTAAAAATAACTGCAGGGATTGATGATAAATGAAAGCCTTAAACTTAACGACCCAACGCCAAGCGGTATATGATGTGGTTCGTAATGCCAAGGACCATCCGACAGCAGCGGAAGTCATGAACCGTCTGGTTGAGCAAGGGTATAATTTTGCATATGGTACGGTGTATAACTCACTTCGGTATTTAACCGAGAAGGAATTGATTCGCGAACTGAAACTAGGCGAAGCAGCCAGCCGGTATGATGCGAAGCTGGACGATCATCAGCATATCTTGTGCGAGGTTTGCGGGCGCGTGGATGAAGTGATGTCGAATGTGCCGGAGGAATGGTACCGTACGGTGGCTAAGGAAACAGGATATGATGTCCATCATGCACATGTCGTATTTGGGGGGGTGTGTCCACAGTGTCAGCAGAAGAAGTGATGCAAAACGGAATTTCAGGTCATACCGTCCCCTTTCGCAGCCCATCCAGTGTTGAAATGGCCGAGCCGGAGGGTTTGGAATTAGGCAAAGTAGCTTGCCCGGTTACACAGCGGGTCATTCTAATTAGCCCATTTCCGAGCGATGTTCATGAACTAGTGCGTGAGTTGTCGGAGAGCTGCTTTGATGTCCTTGTATTTCATCATTTGGAGCAGGGCATTCGTAACGCTTTGGCGGCAGATCTGCTGATCTTTGATCTGACCTCCTATCAGGAGGATAAAGACGCGGCGGTAATCCGTTCATTGGTCGGACAGGAAACCGGGGGCACCCCATCCTTGTTGCTCGTGAGAGAATCAATGCTCGAATACCTCGATCCGGCCTTAAGAAACCAAGAGCTTCTGGTTTGGCCAGCCCGCCCGGTCGAAATCGTGTACCATGCCCAGCGAATTATTCGCAATAGCGGCCCTCGTCCGTTGTCATCTCGGCTGCTTACTGGCACGTCACCGGCGATCTTCAAGGATTTGTGGATCGATCGCAAGAAAATGACAGTGTACCGGGGCGGCATCAAAATTGAGTTGACTAAGACGGAGTTCGAGCTGTTAATCAAGCTCCTGGAACATGAAGGTACCGTGCTGTCCCGCGAAGAGTTGCTGTCCGAAGTATGGGGAACAACATTTCTTGGCGGCAGCAACGTCGTTGACGTGCATATCAAGAGTCTACGCAAGAAGCTCGGCGACAACGCCTCGCGTCCGACCTATATCACCACCGTCCGCGGCGTTGGTTACCGTCTAGCGGATTAATCACACTCAATTTATAAAAAACCGTTTGTCCGACGACAAACGGTTTTTTAGTCCCCAGTGTTCTAGTTGAAAGGGAATAGGGGAGCGGACTATCTTCCCGCCTCTTCTTTTGATGATTATCCCGTTGGATCACTATGAGTTGAGAACGTTTCGACAGGGGTCCTGGCCTCTTCTCTCTTCGCCCCCCTCTTTTGATGATTATCCCGTTGAGTCAGCTAGTGGTGTGGAAGAAAGAGAAGAGAGGGCAATAAACATGTCAGGACTTCTATAAATACCATTAGCAACCCACTCGTATCTAATGAGTATTGAATATGTATCATATAGAACAAGTATAAGTATTTAAGTATCAGAATAGAAGAACAAGCATCGAACAAGCATCGAATAAACATCGAATAAGCATCGAATAAACATCGAACAAGCACTAGTAAGTACTAGCAAACACTAGTAATGTCTAATAAACTTCAAAATAATTTCTATTAAGTATCCCATTAGCCCCTACGATCACAATCGTATAACCGTCCACGAGCATTACAGCACCACACTAGCACCTGAGCCAGCATCTCACTAGTGTCTCATTGCCACTTCATTATCCTCACTCGTATCTCGATAGCATATTAATTTTACGCCGCTGCGGCAAAGAATGGCTTCTGATGATGTGCGTTCAGATGGCGTTTGATTAACTGGCGGTAAGGGATCGCTGGAATGGATACGCACATCTGCAGCAAGTTTTGGCGCATTTCTTCCTCGGAAAAGGACATGCGTAGGTAACGGCGGACGGTGTATTCATTCAAATAGGCTTGCAGATGGGTTAGCCCCAAGGCAACATACGTGCGCTTCAGCGAAGTCCACGCCGCTCTGACTTCTTTGCGCAAAGGCAAATACAGCCGAAAAGCCAAAGGGTATGACTGAACGGTGGAGGTAGGGACATCGACATGCTTATGGATGAACGCGGCGACATCGTGCTTGTTGGCTCGTTGTCCGTCTCCTCTTCTGTGCGATATCAATTGGATCTTTACTCGCTCCGGCTCGCCAGACTCCTTGACGGTGCATCCGGCGACAACCGGGGTGGCATAAGGCTGAGCCGCCGGATGATAGCGTAACGAATCAAAAGCATATTGATCGCAGTTGACCTTCACATCTCCAGAGAGCAGTTCCCGGGCATCGCATTCGCCGAGGGTATGACGGATTTTGTGCAGCATGAGCCAGGCGGTCTTGTAGGTCACTTCAATGACCTGGCTCAACCGCAGCGCTGAGATGCCATCGGGAAGCAGGAACAACTCGAGGGCACGAAACCACTTCACCAGGGGCAGATGCGTTCTTTCAAAAATCGTACCGACCAAAGGAGAAGCTTGATAGCCGCATTTTCCACATTCAAACAAAGGTAGACGACGAGAGGATAGACGAGTGTACTCGGTATAAGCGCAGCGCGGGCAGACGAAGCCATTTGGCCACTTCATCGCAATAATCGCCTCTATGCAATCTTCCTCGCTTTGAAAGCGACTGCTGACAGTTTGAAACAGCTCCGTATTCATACCAAACTCCATGTCCGATCCCTCCAATTTCATTTTCCTAAAGCCAAAGGATACGTACATATGTTCTCTTTTCTACATTATACCAAACACGCGTTCTGATATCAAGAAAAAAATTCCATAAATAATAGAAATGATCAGATTCCAGTAACCTACAACGCCGTCTATTGAGTTCCTCTAGACTGAACAAAAGGGATAATGGTGCAAAGAGGTGGCAAAAGAAGCAGAAAACAAAAAAACTAAGAGAATCAGGAGGTTTAGAAATTTAGAAGTTCTAGAAAATTTAGAGATCTAGAAGATCCAGAAGCTCCAGAAGATCCAGAAGCTCCAGAAGATCCAGAAGATCCAGAAGATCCAGAAATCCCTATCCAAATCTCCACAGTTCTGAGTAAAGGGGATAATCGTGTAAAAGAGGTGCGGAAATAGATTCGAACAGAGATGTGGAAAAAGACGTTGAAAGAGACGTTGAAAAACTCGATCTCTCTATTTCTGAACGAAAGGGATAATCATGAAAAGAAGTGCGCGAAAGACCATACGGGGCGGTGAGTTAACAGAGATCATGGGGGATTGAGGCATTTGGGCGGGGAGCAGACAGTCGGCAAAACACGGTGAGCAACGGGCAGCAGCTGTCAGAATATATTTTGCTTTTTTTGCATCTATATTCAAGACATGGTTCAACGAGTATAATCTAGTATAATAGCTTATTTAATATGTAAGAAAAGGAAGGTCATGAATGCAAAAACGCGTTAGGTTAGCACTATTATTGATACCCCTTCTGTTGGCAGTGGTTCCTTGCATTCTAGCGCTGGTTATCAACGGCGAGGTCGGATCAACCTGGTATCTCATTACGGGCATCTCTATTGTGCTTGCGGTCGTAGCAGCCATCGTACTCATCCGCATGATTGCTGTCCCGCTGGAACGTTTGACGGAAACAGCCAAGCGGATTAGTGAAGGGGATTTGACCCGGCGCTTGGACTATTTAAACCGGACGGATGAGATTGGCGCTATGGCGAACCAGTATCAACGGATGGTCGACCATCTTCGGGGGATCATCACCGGCATCCGCGATATAACGAACCAAGTCGTGACTACGTCCGAACGACTGTCTACCGGTGCGAAGCAAACGGCGGACACGATAGGACAAGTTAATGGTGCCCTTCAGGAGATTGCAGCCGGCAGCGAACGGCAGTTGTTTGAGTTGGAAGCCGGTGCCCAAAATATGGGAGAGATGTCCCGTCAGGCGAGCCAAATGTCGGAGCAAATCGTTAACCTTACGGAGACGATGGAGAAGACGACTGCCGCAGCAGAGGAAGGGAACACCTCTGTGCTGAGCGTTGTGGAGAAGATGGAACGAATTCAGCAAACCGTCGATGAATTGGGTGAGGTCATCCAAACGTTAGGCGAGCATACGGCCAATATCGGCGGGATTATCGAAGTGATTACAGGTATTGCCCAGCAGACGAACCTGCTGGCGCTAAACGCTTCAATCGAAGCGGCGCGGGCTGGTGAGGAAGGCCGCGGGTTTGCCGTGGTGGCTTCAGAGGTGCGCAAACTGGCGGAAGGTTCCGAGCAATCGGCCAAGCAAATCGCGGAGCTGATCAGCAGCGTACAGGCGGAAGTCGAACGCGCGGTCGTCTCCATGGAGGAGGCCAAGCAGGGCGTTCATGAAGGAATTCTCGCTGTTGATACCTCGGGCCGCTCGTTCTCGCGGATTCGTAAAGCGGTTCGCAGTGCTGCAGACAAGATGGAAGGCCTCGTTACAAGTGTTAAAGAGGTGGCTTCCGGTACGGCATTTGCCAAAGATGCCATTCAAGGGGATCGTCAGATATCCCAGGAACTCGCCAGCAAAACCCAAACAATTTCCGCCGCTGCGGAGGAGCAGCTTGCTTCCGTTGAGGAAATTACCTCTTCTGCTGCCCAGCTGGCTCAAATTGCTGAACAATTAAAAGCCAAAGTGGACAAGTTCCAGATGGATCGTAAAATCTGATTCATCAACTGCATTGCTCTCCGGTATTGGTCCGGAGGGCTTTTTTTGTCTACATACATTTTCCAAAATGGTACATTCTACATCATATCACCATGAATCGGCGGACCAGCAAGGAGTTGTTCCCATGAAGACCAAGGAACGAAAACAAGAGAATCGAATCAGCCGAGATTTAACGGAAAATATCAAGCAAGTAAAAAACGTATTCCAGGACTGTTCCGACGTCATCTACCGCGAGCTTCAACTCACCGAAGATATCCGCGGTTTGTTGGTATACATTGAAGGAATCGCTAAAGTTGAGGACGTTCAGCAGCATATCCTTCGTCCATTGATCGAGGGACTAGCCAAGTACCCGCACGCGAATGGGGACATCTATCCATTATCGCTTACGAGAATATCATTAAGCCAAGCAGAGGCTGCTACCGACTGGCCAACGGTGATAAATGGAGTATTAACAGCAAACGTGGCTATTTTCGTTGAGGGCATGAACGAGGTGTTGCTGTTCAGCGTCAAGGGCGGCTCGCGGCGGAGCGTTCAGGAGCCGCAGACCGAAGCGGTGATCCGCGGTCCGCGTGAAGGCTTCACGGAGTCGCTGCGGATTAACACCGCCTTGATCCGATTCAAAATCAAATCGGAGAAGCTGAAGCTAATCGACATGGTGATCGGTACGATGACCAAGACGGACGTCGCGATTGCCTATCTCGAGGGCGTAGCCGAGGATTCGCTGATTGCCGACGTAAAAGACCGCCTCGAAAGCATCGATATCGATGGGATTCTGGAATCTGGATACATCGAGGAATGGATTGAGGATAATCCTTCGTCCCCGTTTCCGCAGATGCAATATTCTGAACGGCCAGACTCCGTTGCAGCGCAGCTGTTGGAGGGAAGGATCGCCATCTTTGTGGACGGCACGCCGTTTGTGCTGATCGCTCCTGTGACGTTGTGGCAGCTTCTGCAGGCCAGCGAGGATTATTACGAACGCTTTTTCATCAGTAATATGATTCGCTGGATTCGGATTTTTTTCTTGTTTCTGGCCCTGTTTCTGCCTAGCTTGTACATCGCGGTCACGACATTTCATCAGGATATGCTGCCTTCGACTTTAATCTTAAGTATCGCTGCCTCCCGGGAAGCCATTCCATTCCCCGCTTTGGTGGAGGCGTTTATTATGGAAATTTCTTTTGAAGCGCTGCGGGAGGCCGGCATTCGCCTGCCCAAAACGGTTGGGCAAGCGGTCAGCATTCTGGGGGCGCTGGTCATTGGGCAAGCTGCCGTCCAGGCTGGTATCGTGTCCGCGCCGATGGTTATCGTCGTTTCACTGACCGGGATCGCCTCTTTTACGATTCCACGTTTTAGTCTTGCGGTGACGGTTCGGATGCTGCGTTTTCCGATTATGCTCCTGGCTAGCGCCTTCGGATTATTTGGCATCGTCATCGGCGCCATTTGGATCGTCGTCCACCTGACGCAGTTAAAATCGTTTGGCGTGCCTTACATGAAGGGTGTAGCCCCGTATGAGCCAAGAGATATGAAGGATATTTTCAGCAGGGTGCCGATCTGGAAGATGAAGAACCGGCCTTCGGACGCAACCCGAGGGAACGTTCGTCGAATCGGAAAATCCCGCCCATTGGGGAGTGATTCCAATGAAGGATGGTGACGTTCGTGAAAGCAAGTCCAGCCCTAGTTCGAACGATTAGCGTGGTCGTCTTGCTTTCCTGCCTGCTGACGGGCTGCTGGGATCGCATTGAAGTGAATGATGTCGCCTTTGTTTTGGCGTCTGCGACGGATATAGATCAGGGACAAATTCGGTCAACTACACAAATCGCTTTGCCAAGCTCGCTTGGGGGCGCAGGCAGCCAAGGGGGCGGCGGGGGTACGTCCGGGAACAAAACTTACCTGCTGGTTTCCCAAACAGCGCCTACGGCATATCTGGCCAACAAAAAGGTACAAGACAGTTTGTCGCGGGTGATCAACTTCTCACACCGAAGGGTCACGATTATTGGGGAAGAGTTCGCCAAATCGGGGATATCCGAGTCGATTGACATCTGGGCTCGGTTTCCGCAAAATCGGCTAACGACTTACATTGTGCTTAGCCGAGGGCCAGGGTATAAATTGTTGGATATTGATGCCCCGATTGAGCAATCCCCTTCGGAAATGATTCGCGAGTTGGCCAAGTCGGCGATGCAAGAGCCGATCTCCATCCAAAGCCTGGCCAATGCCCTGCTCACCGAAGGAAGTGATATTGCACTTCCAGTGATGGTGACAACGCTCAGTGTTCCCGAAAAGGTCGCGAATGGGCAAAGCTTAGTTAAACTGGATGGATTAGGTGTTTTTCATGGTGACAAGCTCTCAGGTTATTTGACGGATAGGCAAGCGACTATGGCGCTGATCGCGATGGGGCAAGCTTTGAATCCTAAAGTCACGATTGTGCTAGGCGAACATCAACCCCAAGAATCGGCGACGATCGTATTAAACCAAATCCATAGGAAAGTTCAGCCTCATCTGAAGGATGAGCGCATCTCCTTCGACTTGGAGATCGAGGCGACCGGATTAATCTTGGAAAATACGACCCGGCAAAGTTTCGAACATACGATGATGATCTCGCTGGAGAAGCATGCCAATGCGTTACTGGATAAGGAGATCCAGGCTGTGATTCAAGAAACGTTTCAAAAGCACCGAGCGGATATTTATGGATTTAGCACCGCTCTGATCAGAAAGTACCCTGAGGAATGGAACAAAATTAAGTATCGCTGGCGTGATCTGCTGCCGGAGGTCGAGGTTCGCGTCCGTACAAAGGTTCATCTGGAGAATAGCGGCGAATTAATCGACTCGTTAGGGATTAAGGAGGGGCTGCTTAAGAATGATTAGTTCCTACATAGGATTGCTGCTGTTGATTGTTTTCAGCTGCTGGCGGGACTGGGGGTCACTTCGGGAAGGAGGAGTACTGAGCCGATGGGCGTTTGGTTCAGTGATGGTCGTTGCTTTCGGAATTCTGATCTATGTGACCTGGTCCTCTCAAGTGTTCTATCCCACAGAGTGGCTGGGACGGGTGTTACAGTCGTTGCTCCCCTTTGATCATCATCATTGATACCCTACCGAATATGGAGGAGTGTGCCTGTCATGAAAATAACCAAACGGCAAATCACTCTGCTTGGTGTCCTGTACATCGGATCGATTTCGTATCTGCACACGTACACGTTAGCGACTCAAGCGGCTCACCAGCACGCTGTTATCAGCTATATCATCAGCGGGCTGATTTGCCTTCTGTCGTTGTGGTTGGTCGCCACGACGCTGAAGCGATTCTCAGACCGCAATTTGCTGCAGGCGTTGGCTGGGAGGTTTCCGATTTTTGGAAGAGTTCTGCTGGTCATCTACCTCTTGTTTCTCCTGTTTATTTGCGCAAGAGATATCCGAATTATCTCGGATTTTACCAATACGGTGTTGCTTAATCGGACACCGGTCCCGATTCTCGGATTGATGGTAACCGCAACGGCAGTTTACATCAGTCAGGGGGGCATTCGGGCTTTTCTGGGTCTCAGCGAAATTTACGCACCGATTTTTATCGCCTCTATGCTTTTTGTGGTTTTGGTATTACTGCGGGATCTACACCCCACATACCTGATACCTTATTTTTCAATGGATTGGACAGGGATTACAGAGGGAGCTTGGTTTGTCTTCCCCTATCAGGCGGAAGTTCTGGTGCTTCCGCTCGTGATTTCGGGTAAATACTACAAGGCTATTGCAGGCTACGTCAGCTTGGCCATAGGGACTGTCTTGATGATGGTGCTGTTGCTGTTAACGCAGATGGTGTTGGGGATTCCTTTGGTCGAAAGATTGATTCATCCTGGTTACGAGCTGATCCGTCAAATTCAGATCACCGATTTTATCGACCGCTTCGATTTGCTGCTCCTGGCTTTCTGGTACCCCATGGCCTTAAGCAAAATTGCGTTCGATCTTTATGTGCTGTGCTACACCTTGCAAATTGTCGTCCCCAAGCTGTCGGGTCGGCTCATGACGGCTCCCGCTGGCGCACTGGCTTTTGCTTGCTCCATCTGGTTCTTTAAAAATGCACTGCAGCTGTTTCACTTTAACTTCGTGCTTCCTCTGATCGCCATTACCTTCTACCTTGTCATTCCGATCCTGTTCTTTGTTATGCTGCGACCACGCGGAAATAAACCGGAACCGAAGGCAGGATAACGGCCGATCGCCGAAATGGCAATTTACTTCACTTTCTCCGTCGTATAAGCTGAAGGTAGTTAATAGGATAAACCTGGGAGGTATACGATGGCACGGAGACTGGAAGGGAAAAGAGTTGCATTAACTGGACCCCGTCGGGCAGAGGAACTAGGCAAGCTGGTAGAGAATATGGGAGGCATCCCGCTGTACCGTCCGGCACAGGGGACCGTGTTGCTCGACGATCAGGCGTTACGAAGCGGCATTGTCGATTGGGTGGAGCATCCGCCAGATTGGTCGATTTTTACGACGGGCATGGGGTTGGATGCGCTGTTCGATATGGCTCAGGAGATGGGGGTTGCCGATCAATTGCTGGAGCGCCTTCAAGAAGAGAACATTGCCGCTCGGGGCTACAAGACGGTGAATGCGTTAAAAAAACGGGGATTGACCCCGATCGTCCGCGACGATGACGGCAGCACAGAGGGCCTTATTCGCGGGTTAGCGCAACATGAATTGCGCGGAGCGAGCGTGCTGTTGCAGCTGCACGGCGACCCAGCGCCCCGATTGGTCGCATGGTTAGAGGAGCAAGGGGCGAGTTGCCGCCAGTTGCTGCCCTACAAGCATATTGCACCTCCTGAAGCGGAGTTAGAGAAGTTGTTAAGCGATATTTTGGCTGGAGAAATTGATGCAGTGACGTTTACAAGCGGACCGCAGGTGCGCTTTCTGATGGAGCACGCAGCGCGCCAAGGACAACTTGACGCTTTGCTGGAGGCGCTGAAAGGTCCAGTACTCGCGGTGGCAGTGGGCAAAGTGACGGCAGCCGGACTGTACGAGGCAGGGGTGCCCCGGGTGCTGGCCCCCAAGGAAGAACGGATGGGCAGCATGATGGTGGAATTAGCCCGCTATTATGCGGGGGAAGCCGAACCGCTCTTTGCAACTCCCAGCGGCGGGGATGAACAACGCGCTTAAATTGGGTAATGATAGGTATAGGTACTACAAACCTCAAAATGAAAGGATGATGGGCAATGAGCGATTTACTGAAAAAAGCGATTTCGCTGGGTTGGGGTTTGACGATCATGAGTAAGGAGAAGGTCGAAAGTATCGTCGATGATTTGGTGAAACGCGGAGAGCTGGCCCCTTCCGAATCCAAACAGCTGGTGGAGAAGCTGATTGAACGTGGTTCCGAGGAACAAAGCAAGTTCAAGGAGTTGGTGAATGAGCAGGTTCGGTCCGCGTTGCAGAACATGGGCTTGGCCACGGCAAAAGAGGTAGAGGAGTTGACACGGCGGGTAGCGGAGCTGGAAATTCAGCTCGCCGAGCTGCAGCAGCCTTAAAGCAATGAGCAGCTTCGTTCGACATACCGGCCGTTATCGTGAAATCGCCATGGCGCTTGGGCGCCATGGCTTTGGCTATTTGGCCGAGGAGATCGGTTTGGCTCGGCTGATCCGCTTGCCCTCGCGGCGGCGGCACACCAGCGAGCGGAGTTCGCGGACCTTGGCCGAGCGAATTCGGCTCGTGCTGGAGGAGCTGGGTCCGACCTTCGTAAAGGTCGGACAGTTGGCCAGCACACGCTCGGATTTGCTGCCGGAGGCGATCATTCAAGAGCTCATTAAGCTCCAGGACCAGGTGGCGCCGTTTCCGGCGGCGGAGGCTCGCGCTATTTTGGAGGCGGAGCTGGACCAGCCGTTGGCGGGACTGTTCCAGAGCTTCGACGAGACACCTCTCGCAGCAGCTTCGATTGGCCAGGTGCACCGGGCCTGCCTAATTACAGGAGAACCGGTTGCGATCAAAATCCAACGGCCCGGCATCGCCCCGGTCATCGAGACGGATCTCGACATCCTGCAGCATCTGACGACGCTGGCGAACAAACGCTGGTCCTGGGTATCCCGATATCAAATCCCCCAAATGGTTGAGGAATTCGCCCGCTCGATTCGTGCGGAGCTGGATTACGGCTTCGAAGGCCGGAATATGGAACGAATTCGCCGGCAATTCACGGCGGATGAGGGGATCTATATTCCGGAAGTCCATTGGCCGCTCACGACCTCCCGCGTGTTAACCATGGAATTCATAGAGGGGGAGCACCTCAACCGCTTGCTGGCGATTGATGCGCTGGGGTACAACCGTAAGGAGTTAGCGGAGCGGTTGGTGAATGCGCTGCTGAAGCAAATTTTTGAGGGGGGGGTTTTCCATGCAGATCCCCATCCTGGCAACCTGCTGGTGACGAACAAAGGAGAGCTCGCTTTCATCGACTTCGGTATGATTGGGCGGCTCAGCCAGGAGATGAAAGATCACCTGTCCTCGCTGGTGATCGCCTTAATGCGGCGCAGTACGGAGGGGATGGTGCGAGCGATCCTGCGCATGGGCCTCATCGGAGACGATGCGGATACGACCGGACTGCGCATGGATCTGGATCGGCTGCGTGAACGGTACTACGATATCCCGTTTGCGGAAATCCAAATCGGTCAGGCATTACAGGATCTATTTGCAACGGCCCAGAAGCATCAAGTCGTGTTGCCCGCTGACCTTTTGCTGTTAGGCAAAGCGCTGCTCACTGTTGAAGGGGTGGCGCTGGCACTCGATCCGGACCTCCGCATTTTGGATTTAGCGGAGCCCTTTGGACGCAAGCTGATGCGTGAAAAATATGCCGCGCGACGAATTGGCAAGAAGCTGATTGACGAAGCTGCCGAGCTGACGGATTCGATCGTGGATCTTCCGCAGCAGGTCCGCAAACTGTCGAGCGCGCTAGCTCGCGGCAAGCTGAAGATGGACATGAACGTTCCGGAGATGGAGCAGCTGCTTCGTAAGCTGGACCAAATCAGCAACCGTTTGTCGTTTAGCATCGTATTGCTCGCTTTCAGCATCATTATGGTGGGCCTCATCATCGGCTCTTCCCTTGCGCGGATGCCGACTTTACTTTGGAACATTCCAGCCATCGAAATCGGCTTTGTGGTCGCGACGCTGATGTTCCTGTGGCTGCTTTACTCCATCTTCCGGTCGGGCAGGTTTTGAGGATGTGTTACAATAGGGAAGCTGAAGAAGATGAGGTGAAACCTGTTGACAACTTTTGAAAGTTTAAATGTATCGCCCCTCCTGGTCCGCAAGCTGCAGGGACAAGGTATCGTGAATCCAACGCCGGTGCAGGCGGCAGCGATCCCTGTGCTGCAATCGGGCGAGGACGCAATCGTGCAGGCGCAGACCGGTACAGGCAAGACGCTGGCGTTTCTGCTGCCGATTTTGGAAAAGATTCGCCCGGAACGTCCTGAGGCGCAGGCGCTGATCATTACCCCGACGCGGGAGCTGGCGATTCAAATTACGGCGGAGGCTCGCAAGCTTGCGGAGGCCATTGAAGGTCTCTCCGTCCTGGCTGCTTACGGCGGTCAGGACGTGGAGCGGCAGCTGCGCAAGCTGAAGAACGGCGCGCAGCTGGTCATCGGCACGCCGGGCCGGCTGCTGGATCATTTGCGGCGGGGCTCGCTGACGCTGGGAGCCGTTCGCTACTTGGTGCTCGATGAAGCGGATCAAATGCTGCATATGGGCTTCCTGGCGGAGGTGGAGGAGATTCTGTCGCTCGTGCCGCGCAGCCGCCAAACGATGTTGTTCTCGGCAACGATGCCGGGCAATGTGAAGCGCTTGGCGAAAACGTATATGGACAAGCCGCGCGACATCCAGGTCGCCGAAACCTCGCGCGTGACGCTGGACAGCATCCGACAGATCCTGGTGGAATGCACGGACCGCACCAAGCAGAGCGCGCTGATCGAATCGATCCGCAGCCAGCGTCCGTATCTGGCCGTGATCTTCTGCCGCACGAAGCGCCGGGCGAGTACGTTGAATGAAGCATTGCAAGCCGCGGGCTTCCAGTCGGACGAGCTGCACGGCGATCTGTCGCAGGCGAAGCGCGAGCAGGTCATGCGCGCGTTCCGCAGCGCGAAGCTGGAGCTGCTGGTCGCGACGGACGTTGCCGCGCGCGGCATCGACGTGGAAGGGGTCACCCACGTCTTCAATTACGACATTCCGCACGATGTGGACAGCTACATCCACCGCATCGGGCGGACCGGCCGCGCCGGGGAGAAGGGCGTGGCCGTGACCTTCGCAGCGCCGAAGGATATGGAGGCGCTGCGTCTGATCGAGCGGGGCATCGGCCGCAAGTTAGAGCGGCAGCGATACGAGAAGAGCGGCGCCGCCGGAACGGGCGCCGAGCAACAAGC
>NZ_BILV01000086.1 GCF_004000745.1 Paenibacillus barengoltzii NBRC 101215 | reverse complement strand
ACATTACCGCTCTTACGTTCAATTAACCCTGAATTTATGGAAAGTCAAAAACTATCCAGAAGCCGTTCATTATGCCCAAGAGAGCCTTAACTTCGCGCCGGATCACCCTGAAGTTCTGGCCTATAGCTATTCTTTAGTCGCCCAAGCTTATGAGAAAGTGAACGACTACCCAGCAGCGCTGCACGCTATGAACCAGGCCCTTCATCACAGCCATCAATCCGATTATACATATGTAAAAGCAAGATATTATGCGCTATTACAAGATGTGGCTTCAGCCATGTCCGAATTGAAAAAGACCATTGAACTCAATCCAATGTATTTTACCATTTCCTTGATGGACAGCGCCTTTCATCCGTACCACCGAGAGCGTGAGAAGCTGCTGACCTCCCTCAAAACCGCATTAGAATCGAAACTCAATCAAGCGATCTCCCAAATGGAAGCCGTTCAATTTCACCGGTATACTCACTCCAAGTGGTCGGAGGGGGAATTGGAATACAACGGTTTTGATAATTCCATCATCGATTATAGGTACAAGCATTTGCATCCGGACTTTAAGCAATATCGTTTTGTTTATGTTGGCGGAGTTGAAGGGAAGCGTATCCCTTATTCGTATAATCGTCTCGTAGGGGAATTCCATGAACACTACACCCAATTATATGAACTCTATATGAAAAAGCTCCCCGTGATTAAGCAATTCAAAAGCTTAAACACCTATGTGGACTTTACTACATCCTATAAGGAATTTACTCTTTTCCAAACCGAATTCAATCGTTTGGTCGTAGGGTTAACCGCTTTGGTGAATCGATTTAAAGAAAAATCGGCAACCACGCAACAGATCTTTAAAGAGAATCTGGACTTAGCTTTGGAAATCTCTGCGGCAATGAAAAAAAGACTGAAACAAGAGAAGGGGAAAAAGGTATTTAATCTATTGGGGGTAGTAGGCGCGATCTTGCTCCCTATGAAAATCCAGCATGATCATATGGCGGAGAGCTGTTTGGAAAAGCTATACCAACGGGTGAAAAAGGTGACGGCGGAAGCGCGACGAAATGTTGAACTTGAAGGAAAGCACACTTTAGCGATCCAACGTTTTGCGGAGGAAGTACTGATTCAGAAGCCGCTCCCGAATATTTTATAGAAACCAATTTCATATAACCTGTAAATCATCGCAATAAGTTCACAACATTTTATTGTTAAGATGGGTTCAGCCCTTCGGTAAGGAGGAGCATGAGTTATTCTAAAGGAGCTGAACCATCATGAAGAACGTGAATATACCTTTTGTCCTTGCCCTAGCCTCGTTGGCGCTGGTTCGACCTTTAATGAGTATGTTGGGTTTACTTGAAGCTATCGGGCAACCTTTTGGGAGCATTTCGGTTACTGTATTTATTTCGATCCTATGGATTGGGATCGTCGTTCTGTCCCGTGTTGCACACCCTGTCAAAACGCTTCTGTATACAGGAATCACCTACGGAGTCTATGCCATATTGCTTAGTGCGATTCTCTCTCCCATTCTGGAAGGGCAGCTTCAAGGGCCAATCACCAATCCGTTTGCGATCGTGAGTGTACTCTTAACAAATGCATTGTGGGGGCTCGTCGCTGGAGGGATTGCAACTTTGCTGCAACAAGCTTTAAGGGTAAAATAAGCACAGTTAAGAGGGGCCGCAAGCCCCTCTTTTTCGCTAGTCTAGGGAACCCATCTTCTGGGCAATTAATTTCGTCATGGCATGTTTGTGGGGAATCCCTGAGGAATGGCAGTCGAATACAACTTCTGAGCTGTCTTTGATCAGCCAATTGTGGTAGTGGGAGAGCAGTTCACCCGAGTACCACTTGTAGGCGTTGGGCTCTTTCTCAGGGGGCGGGGCGATAAACGGTTTATGGACAAACACGTTCAAGACGTGCAGGCCGTTTTCGTTCGTAAATTGCTTATAGTTTTCAAAGATATGTCCGGCATTGTCTGGGCATTTTCCCATTTGGATATGGCTTGAAAAGAAACCCCGAGGATTTGCGCCAGTTCTTCTTGCGTCAGCCTCTTTTCTTTGCGGTAGATACTTATGTTTCTCGCCAATTGTTCCTTCATGCTTGTATTCACGCTCCTTCATGTATCCCCATTGTAGGGGGCGCGCCTTGGAATGAACAATAACTTCCTATTTGAATTTTTCACAGATTCAACTACCAGTTGAGAAGAAATAAGTATAGTTAACGTTGCGTTTTTATGAATCGTTTTTTATCAGTTATTTAGTCATTAAGTACTATTGGAATTATTTGTATCCTTTTGTATGATCGAAATGTAATATATTTCTTTTATTAATTAATATATGTAAAAATAGAATATAAAGCGGTTACAAGTTTGTGGCTCATATCCGGAGTGAGTCGCAAATTATAATACTAGGAGGTATCCAAATGATTCGTAGAAAGGTGTCTATTAAAGCTGCTTCACTTCTAGTTGCTTTAGCCGTATTCCTATCTACATTTCTCGCAGTTCTTCCAGCGAGTGCAGCCTCCAGAGGAGCATGGGCTCCTAATACTTCCTATGCCGTCAACGATACTGTAACTTATAACGGAAGTACTTATACTTGTATTCAAGCGCATACTTCCCTTGTTGGTTGGGAACCGCCAGTTGTTCCTGCTCTATGGTCGTTAAGCAGCGGCGGCGGTGGCGGCGGAGGAACTACACCATCCGATCCACCAACTAACCCGCCTACTACAGTAACTAAGCCAGCGGAGGTTCCAAGCCGCATCTGGACCTATGTCATGAATGCAGACAATGCCTATGGTAAAGGCGGGGATTTTGCCTTATTGCTCAGTGCCGTCATCAAGAAGGAAAGCTACTTTGGGGATGGATTGTCGGGCAGCCCTTCAGCCGGTGACGGATTGATGCAGGTTGAACCTAACACGCGGAATGCGTATTTGTCTCAATTTAGTGCAAAATATGGGCATGCCTATAATCACAGCAGTGAGCAGGATCAGGTATATATGGGTGCACTGATTTTGAATGAGAAGATTGTTCGATTCGGCAGCATCTACAGCGGCTTACTGCATTATAACGGAGGAGATTATTGGTATCCAGGAGCTACAGATTCCTATGGCCGCCCGATTCTGGCCGACCAATACGCTAATACCGTTTATGCTCAGTATAAGAGCTATGGCGGCAGATATTAAGGAGTAGAGGATCAGCAAGATTGCAAGATCCACCTAAACGTTAGGTTTGGGTGGGTCTTGCTTTTTTTATTCCCCATCGAGATTTTCAGGTACATTTTCCTAGGATGATGTTATTATTGATTTAATCAAATATTTTTTGTCGTAATTTGTAGATTGGAGTCGGTTTTGTTCATGAGAGGGATGCTCCGATTCAGTTCACGTAAAATTATCCTGTATATCGCTGCGGCCATTATGGTTGGTTTGGTGACATGCTATGCCGTCATCTCCGCCTCGAACTCCACAGAAATCCAAAGTGACAAGGGGACATTGGATTTATCCCAAGTTCAAGTGAGTGAGCGTCCGATAAAGCTACAAGGGGAATGGGAGTTTTATTGGCATGAGCTGCTGTCGCCTAATGACATACATGATCGCATAGCAAGCGATGGAAATCCGAACCGCTGGATCAACCTCCCGAACTCATGGCTAGGTTATCGGCTAGATGGTCAGCAGTTAAGCGGTACAGGCTTTGCAACCTTTCGGGTGATGATCCAGCTTAGCGAGCAGGATCGTCATGAGCGGCTTGCACTAAAGATGCCCTCGATATTTCACGCGTATAAATTGTGGGTGAACGGAGAACCGCTGGCCGAGGTGGGGGTCGTCGGTCAGGACAAGAGCAGCATGACACCGCGTCTGGCAACGAAGTTTGTGTACTTCCATCCGGAAAATAACACCGTAGAACTGGTGATCCAAGTTTCCAACTTCCATCATAAGCGGGGCGGCATCACCAAGTTTATCGAGTTGGGCGGCAGTGATGTGCTTACGGTTAGGACTCACCTGAAAATCGCGGGGGAGATCTTTATCACCGCAAGCCTGATGGTCATCGGACTTTATCATTTGTTGTTATTCATCTTGCGACGCAAAGACAGGGCGCCTCTGTTTTTCGGGCTGTTTGCCTTGTTGTTAGGCATCCGTTCCTTGTTGGTCGGTGAGCTCTTGCTTACTCAATTATGGCCGAATTTTCCATGGGAGATCCAGTTCAAAATCGAGTACCTGACGCTCTGCAGCAGCGGGTATATCATTACGCGGTACTATATTAGCATTTTTGCAAATTATGTGTCGCGTTGGTTTCGTCTTGGCTCGCGGATCGTAACGGGTCTGCTCTGCCTGATTGTTGTGGCAGCTCCTGCGATAATTTATACCCATTTATTGTCGGTAATCGGTGTGGTCGTTGTTCTGCATATGCTGTATCTGATGGTTGGACTTGTCCAATCGGCAGTGCAGCGCAAGGAGGGAGCGCTGATCTTCCTGCTGGCTTCGATGGTTACTCTGGTTACGGTCATCAATGATTTTTTATATTTTAACGAATGGTCCTCCATCGGGAATACTTCTCCGCTGGGTCTCTTGATCTTTACGGTCGCACAGATGTTTTTGCTCTCCTCGAGATTTACGAAAACAGCCACGAACGAAGAAAGAATTGCCCGGGAATTACAGGAGGCGAACGACAAGCTGACGGAAATGAATATGAACTTGGAACAGACAGTCCAGGAACGAACCCATGCCTTATCTGTAGCTCATGATAATCTGCGAATTTCCTATGATCGGCTGCTTCTCTCCGAGCAGGGAAGGAAGAAGTTGCTGTCTTATATTACCCATGATCTGCGGTTACCGCTGTCCAGCATGCTAGGATATGTCGAAGCGGTGCAGGATGGGGTTAAGCCGGAACGCAACGAACAGTATTTGAGGTATATCCGGGATAACACGATTCGGGTGAACCGGATGATTGAGGAATTGTCCTATTTATCGCATTTGGAGACGGGACAAGTGATGTTCCAAATGGAGCCAATTCCTGTGGCTCAATTCCTGCGCCAGTTCTATGATCAATATGAGCTGGTTGTACGCGACACAGGGTTGGAGTTCGTATTGGATCTAGGGGATTCGGAAGATCCGGGGAGCGAGTCGTTAGTGGCCGAGATAGATATGCAAAGATTGGATCAGGCGTTATTTAATATCGTGTCGAATGCCATGAAATTTACTGCGAGCGGCGGGGCCGTGCGGATTGCGTTAGCTGTGAACGAAGTGAAGGATCGCCGTTATGCCAATATTTGCGTAGAAGATACGGGAACCGGGATACCACCGGAACACCTCGAACATATCTTTGAACGCCATTACCGGTATGAACAACCTGGTGCCGAGAAGAGGGTAGAGGGCAGCGGGCTTGGGCTGGCGATTTGCCGGGAAATTGTACAAGCGCATGTCGGGACGGTAAGGGCGGAGAGCGACGGGAAGACGGGAGCGGCATTTTACATATCCATTCCTTGTATTCGTCGAGAAGAGGGGTGAGGGCATGGTTCATACGCATAAAATTATGGTCGTTGATGATGATCCCAACATCTGCGAGATTGTACAGGTCTATTGCGAACGGGAAGGTTTTCGATGTGCCTGCAGCTATAGCGGGACGGAAGCGATGAAGTTATTGGTGACGTTCGAGCCGGATTTGATCCTACTGGATGTCCTGTTGGCGAATGAAAGTGGCATCGCTTGGTGTATAAACGCACGTAACTACACGAATGCACCGATTGTGTTTCTGAGCAGCCGTGAGGATGACGAGGTGAAAATTGATGCCTTGTCCTATGGAGGCGACGATTATGTCACCAAACCGTTTAGCCCCGGAGTCCTTATGGCTAAAGTCAAGGCTCATCTTCGCAGGGCGTCGACAGGGAGAAAGGAACAACTGCTGGAGCTGCCAGGATTGACGCTTGATTTCTACGCTCAGTCCGTCATTCTGGGGAGGGAAACCATCTTTTTATCGAAAAAAGAGTTTGGTTTGCTATCCTTCATGGCGCAAAACGTGAATCGCGCCGTCAGTGTGGATGCGCTGTTTCAGGTGATCTGGGGAACGGATAGCCTGGAGGATACGCGGACGGTCGCTGTACACATCAGTAACTTACGCAAAAAAATTGAGGCTGACCCCGCCAATCCGGAGCGCATTGTGACGGTTCGTGGGATCGGGTATATGCTGGTTGCCCGGGGGGCGTAGTAAAAACAGCGGCGAAGGGATATTCCCTTGCGCCGCTTTTGAGTTTATAGGCTATCCAAATATTCGTCAATTGCAGCTTGGATATCTTGTTTAGAGGAGCCAGAGTATAATGGTGCACTGGAACCGCCGCCTGGGGATCCACCGCCAGGGAAGCCGCCGCCAATATCGCCAGGGTCGCCGCCTGGGAATCCACCACCAGGGAAGCCGCCGCCAATATCACCAGGGTCGCCTCCAGGGAAGCCGCCGCCTGGGTAACCGCCGCCAATATCACCAGCACCGCCTCCAGACCCACCGCCTGCTCCTAGATATTTCGATTGAAGGTAGCTTATGATCCCCGCCAAGTTCTGATCGGTTACTCCTTTTAAACCAGCATTTTCAAAAGTTTGCTTGTCAGGTTCATTTCCGGTGCCGTATGCGAAGTAATTATTGATGGCATTGATTTTTATCGTTTCTGTAACAATTGTTTGAATCTCATTTAATGTTTTCGGAAGTGCACTTGAAGGGTAATCATAGTCTTGCAATATCCCTTGGATGCCATATACATTCTCAGATGTAACTCCCGTAATCCCCGCATCCGCAAAGGTCGACTCATCAATTCCGGTCCAATCCCCGGATGCTGCTGCTTCATTAATCAAGTCTAGCGATGATTTGCTAGAAACAGTGACCGTGTATACGAAACTCGCAACCGAACTGTTTTTCAATCCCGACTTCACAGCGATCGCCTTGATCGTTGTGTTGTTTGTAATCGTAATTGGCCCTACATACAGCATGCTGGATGTCGTTGGTTCACTCCCATCCAACGTATAGTACACTGCAGCAGTAGCCGTTGCTGAAGTCAAAGTAACTTGCGTTCCCGAAGTCACCTCGCCGCCGGATGGAGATGCCGTTGGAGTCGCAACGGTAGATTGTACTGGCGGCTGAATAACTGGAGGGGAAGAGGAATCCGGTTGTGGACCAGAAGGCGAAGACGGCACGGTTTGTTGTTGTTTCTTTTCTTCTTCCTGTTTCTTTAGTTCCTCTTCCTTTTTCTTCTCTTCTTCTTCCTTCTTCTTCTGCTCTTCCTCTTGTCTTTTTGCCTCTGTATATTGCTGCTGGGCTTCGTATGCGCCTAACACGAGCAGATCGCGTGTCGCATGAGATTGCCCACCGAACTTCCCGTCGGCACCATTAGACATTAATTTAAGTTCAAGCGCTTTGGCGACATACCCCTTTGCCCATTCGGAAACGGTATGATCATCCACACCAGGTGTTGCCCTGGCATCGGCGTCCTTACCCAGCCCGCGAATCAGGAAAGTAGCTAACTGTTCCTTGGTAACCTTACCTGCCGGATCGTAGACACCATCTGCAACACCATCCGTAATCCCTGCGGCTTTTACTGCCTCTATAAATGGTACTGCATATCCATTTGCAGGATCATCCGCATTGACGTCAGAAAATGAGGATGTCTTAAGATCCTTATCTACTTTCAAATTGAAAATCAACGCGGCAACCTTAGCAAATTGCGCACGGTTCATCTCATCTTTGAGACCAAATGTGCCTTCACCCACGCCGTCGAAAATACCAGCGGAGATGAGTTCGTCAAATTTGGCTTTTGTGGCATCATCCAGATCTTTCAGGTCCGAAAAATCGGCTGAAGTCTTCTCGGCAGCTGTTACGCTATCGGCAGAGTAAATGACAGAACCTAAGCACAGCAGTACTCCCATCAAGAATCCGGCAACCTTATTGCCCATCGTTTGTCCCTCCTAGGAAGTGTGATAAATGTTATTGATCTTCCTACTTTATCATGATTCATTCGACAAATTTCGAAAGTTAAAGAAATCTTTAAAATTGTCGTGGAGGGACACGAGCTAAGGGATTCCGAACGAATCACGCCTTCTTCGCGATCCAGACCGTCCAAGCATCCTTTTCTTGAATGGGAAGCGGGGCAGCTTCGAGCTTACCCGTGATAAAAGAAACCAATGCTTGCAATTCTTCATCCGTAAGTTCATGCAAAATCGAGCGTCCGGTTCTTTGCATCAAGTCCTCACTTAACTCTTCCAAATGCGTATACTTGCGCCGGGTTTCCCAAAGTCTAGTACTATGAACGAGCTGGAGGCCTGCCGCTTCCAGTGCCTTACGCACCTGACCATCCTCATGTCTGCGGCCGACTTCTTTCTCCTTCAACGAAGGGAAACGCTCGAAAAAAAATCCTCGAAGATGATGTTCATCCCCAGGCAGCAGGCAATCTTCAGGCGTTCGATCCTGAACGATCAGCATGCCGCCGTCATCTAGCAGGCGAACGGCTTCTCTAAAGCATGGTTCCAAATCGTCTAGGTGGTGAATTAGGGCTCTTTCCAAAACGACGTCGAACGCGTTGGAGGGAAGACCTGTTTGAGAAGCCTCACCTTGATGAAACGCGGCATGGGGGAGGTCCTTACAGTGATTTGCCGCAGCCTTCAGCATTTCCTCCGAGAAATCTACACCTACGACATGGGAAGCTCCCATTTGAATGAGCGCCTTCGTATAAATTCCGCCGCCGCATCCTATGTCGGCAACCCGTTTGTTGGATACATCAACAATCGAGCTGAGGAAAGAACTCCAAGATGCATCTGCCTCTCTTGTCGTATAAGTCAGTCGGTTGTTCGGGTCATGAAAATCGATAGGCATTTCGTTTCACCTCTCATCATCATTGTTTCACCAGATAAAACAAGGTTTCATTAATTATATTTTAATCCATATCGAGTGGATGCGAAAGGGGGGAGCATTCTATTGTGACAAAAAATCGCGGGATCCAAGCTGATCCAGCTTCAATCCCGCGATTTTTAGATGTAACCTTTAGAACTTCTCCGGAAACTGCTTCACAATGCCTTCTGTCAGGATATCCGCGATGAACCGGTAACCATCTTTTCATTGTGTATCTACTCCTCTGGGATTTGTGAATGTTATAACGATCTTAATATGAACGAGAAATCTCAACCTCATGCGCCCGGTATCTGGACTTCGCATGCATGATCACTTGAAGAAAATGGGGATGCTTAAGAGCGAGGCAGCCTTTATAATAGATTAGGTATTATAACGAGAGGATTTGAGGTTGAAGTGAACCGGAATTTTTGGCGTGATTTACCGCGACCTTTTTTTATACTTGCACCGATGGAAGATGTGACGCATGTGGTGTTTCGTCATGTCGTGAGTCAGGCGGGCAGACCGGATGTCTTCTTCACGGAGTTTGCCAATACGGAGAGCTATTGTCACCCGGAAGGGAACCATAGCGTCCGCGGACGGTTGCTTTTTACGGAGGACGAGCAGCCGATGGTGGCGCATATTTGGGGCGATAAGCCGGAGTTTTTTGCCAAGATGAGTATGGGCATGGCGGAGCAAGGCTTCCAGGGGATCGATATCAATATGGGATGCCCGGTGCCGAATGTGGCGACGAATGGGAAGGGGAGCGGCTTAATTCTCCGACCCTCGGTGGCCGCTGAAGTGATCCAGGCCGCCAAAGCCGGGGGCTTGCCAGTAAGTGTGAAGACGCGACTGGGTTTCAACGAGGTGGAGGAATGGCGGGAGTGGTTAACCCATATTCTGAAGCAAGACATTGTTAATCTGTCGATCCACCTGCGCACCCGAGAAGAAATGAGCCAAGTTGCAGCCCACTGGGAGCTGATCCCGGAAATTAAGGCGCTGCGCGATCAAATCGCACCACAGACCCTGCTCACGATTAATGGCGATATTCCCGACCGGCAAACCGGCTTGAAGCTGGCTGAGCAGTATGGGGTAGACGGGATTATGATTGGGAGAGGGATCTTTAAGAACCCGTTTGCCTTTGAAAAAGAGCCAAGAGAGCACAGCACGACCGAATATCTGGATCTGCTGCGGTTGCATTTGGATCTCCATGATCAGTATTCCAATCAATTGGAGGCGCGTCCGTTTAAGGCGCTGCAACGTTTCTTCAAGGTGTACGTCAAAGGATTCCGCGGGGCAAGTGAACTAAGAAATCAACTGATGAGCACCTCATCAACCGATGAAGTGCGGAAGATGCTGGACGAGTTTACTCAGCAAATGGCCAGCGAATAAAGTAAACATAAGCAAAACAGGTCAACTATGGGCAGAACGCCACCATAGTCGACCTGTTTTTGTATAACTGTGTATTTCCCTGATTTACTTATGCTCTGCAAATCTCCACCAAGCCACGGTTCCGGCGAAGCCCACGATCGCGGTGAGGACGAGAATGCTGTAGCTGATGAAGCCGATATCTACACCCTTCGTCAGAAGAACCGGAATAGTCCATGGGAAGTACGGGCCGAGGCCGAGCTGAACAACCGCATTGGAGGCGATGATGATCACGAAGATCACCCCGATTGGGGCAAGATACCCTTTCGTGATATTGGCGATTAAAGCACTGATTGAGCTGACAGCCATAATAAGCACGGATGTAAGCATGAACGTCCCGAAGAACTGAAGGATGGAGGAACCGGAACCACCATTCACCCCAATGAAAGATCCGGCGATCGTAATTAGGGCAAAAGTGAAAAGGGCGATCAATATATTCCAGATCGTAATCACGATGAATTTCGACAGCACGCTATACGATTTGGGAATAGGCTTTACGATCAAATCTTTAATGGTTTTATCGGTGTATTCTCGTCCAAACACCCATGCTGAGGTGAAGGAGAACCCAACCACCAGCAGCGAGGCGATGGAGTCAAAGATATCCGTATAGTACATGTCCCAAGAAACGCCGGGCTCCTTGAAGAGCCCAATCAATAAAGGCATGGCGATAAAGACGACAGCTACGACCCAAAATACGATAGACTTCCATACTTTAAGCAGCTCGTTATGAATAAAAGAAAGTAACATCAAGCGTTCCCCCCTGCTGTACGAATGGTCCGTAAAAAGTAACTTTCCAGATTTTCAGTGACTACGCTGAGATGGGTTGGCGGTTGGCTTGCACGTACTAACAGGTCTGCCAGTTGTTCTGGATTCCCCAAGGCACGCTCTTCAGTCAGCTCCAGCCGTTCATCCTCAGTATCTTTGAACGTGTACCCATTCTCGGCGAGAATATGTCGAATGGCATCGATATCTCGTCCGCCCACAACCAGTTTCTTCTCCACCGAACGCTCCAGTTGATCGATATTCATGTTCTGGACAAGTTGCCCTTTGTGCATGATCGCCACACTGTCAACCAGCTTAGACAGCTCCTCCAAGAGATGGCTGGAGAGGAAGATCGTGACGCCCTCGTTACGGGAAAGGTCAAGTAACAGCTCCCGGATTTCCACGACACTGGCTGGATCCAGCCCGTTGACCGGCTCGTCCAATATCAAAACCTCTGGGTTATGAATAATCGCTTTTGCTAACCCTAGGCGTTGTCTGTTCCCTAGAGACAGGTTTTTGGCTTTCTTCTTACGGTGAATTTCTAAATCCAGCTTCTTAATGACGCGGTCAACGGCCCCTCGGTCGGAGATCCGGTGCATTCTTCGGGCGATCTCCAGATTTTCCACCACGGTAAGATCCGGATAATAAGAAGCTTCCTCCAAGTAACCAACGTGGCTCCAAAGCTTATAGTTACCGGAGTCCACCTTGCTGCCCAACATATAGATGCTGCCGGAGGTAGGCTTGAGCAGCGACAGGAGCATCTTAATTGTTGTTGTTTTGCCAGCTCCATTCAAACCGAGGAAGCCCATAATTTCCCCTCTGTGTACTTCAAGCGAAAGGTTGCGAACCGCATGAAAATCGCCGAAGCTCTTGCTGACATTATCCAATTGGATGGCGTTGGTGCCGCCTCTTCTTCCATTACTCATCTCTCTAACCACCCTTTACTTTAAAATTTAGAGAAAACACGATTTGGTGTTTCACCTGAGCACAGCTTGTACTTTAAACGACGAATCTCAACTGAACCTCAACCCAGGGCGCCGAGTTGTTGATTTTCGGTTTATTTTTGGGGAGTATATTCAGTAGAAAAAAGGGGGAGATCCTGTGTTTGATATCTTGGTGGTCGAAGATGACGTCAATACGCAGCGACTGATCTGCGCCGTGCTTCAACGCGGGGGCTACAACTCGCATGTGGCCGGAAATGGGATCGAGGCACTTAACCTGATGGAGGAACGTCACTTCGATTTGGTTGTACTAGACTTGATGATGCCGGAGATGGACGGATACCAATTATGTGAGGATTTACGTAGTGCGGGGGACAACATTCCGATCCTGATGGTGACTGCGGCCCATGATATCAAGTTTAAGCACAATGGCTTCCTTGTCGGAACCGATGATTATATGACTAAGCCCTTCGACGAGCAGGAACTGCTGTTCCGAATCAAAGCGCTGTTGCGTCGCGCACAGATCGCGAACGAGCGCAGGCTAGTTGTTGGGGAAACGATATTGGATTACAACGCACTCACGGTGACAAGGGGAGATCAACAAATCTCTTTGCCGCAGAAAGAATTTTACCTTCTGTTTAAGCTGCTTAGTTATCCGAATAAAATTTTTACGCGATTGCAGCTGCTTGAGGAGATTTGGGGGCCAGATACGGAAACGGATGATCATACACTGAACGTTCATATCAACCGGCTGCGCGACAAATTTAGAGACAGTCCCGATTTTGAGATCGTGACGGTGCGCGGTTTGGGATACAAAGCGGTGAAGAGGGGATGAACTTGATCCAACAGTTTTTGCCGAAAAAAATCACCCTAGCCGTGACATTAGTCGCCTGGGTCTTTCTCGTCATGGTGCTGTCGATTACATCTGCTGGCTTGCTTGCCTTCTTGCTGAACCGCGCAGGCTGGATTGACCTGAATCAGCCGAATTCCTATCGCGGCATTTACGTCCTGATCTACATCAGCATTTTTATGGGCGTTGTCATTGCCGCGTTGTTAAGCAGACGATCCGTCAAGCCGATTCGCGATATGATGGAGGCTACCGCGAAGGTGGCCAAAGGGGATTTTTCAGCCCATGCGACGGTGAAGGGGAGCGTCGTTTTTGAACTAGACGAGCTTGCCGTCAGTTTTAACAAGATGGTGCAGGAGTTAAAAGGAATCGAAACGCTGCGAAGCGACTTCGTGCGGAATTTCTCCCATGAGTTTAAAACGCCGATCGTCTCCATCAGCGGCTTCGCCAAATTGCTGAAGCAGGGAAATCTCAGCGAAGAAGACAAGCAGGATTATCTGGATCGCATCATTCAGGAATCCGAACGACTCGTGGAGCTGTCTACCAGCATTCTCAACTTGTCGAAGGTGGAGAACATTGAAATTTTGAGCGAAAAGACGAGCTATCGGCTGGATGAACAGATCCGACTTGCCGTTCTGATGCTGGAGCCAAAGTGGAACGCGAAATCGCTTCAGCTGGATATCACATTGGACGATGTCACGATTCACGGCAATAAAAACCTGCTTCAGCAAGTGTGGATCAACCTTCTCGACAATGCGATCAAATTTACGGAAAGTGGCGGAAAGCTGAAAATTACGCTTCAGCGGAGGGGGCAGCAAGCGATCTTCCGGCTTGAAGATAATGGCCGCGGGATGGATGAAGAGACGATGCGGCGCATGTTTGATAAGTTTTACCAAGGCGATTCGTCCCGCTCCATGACAGGCAACGGATTGGGATTAACCATTGTCAAGCGCATTATCGATTTGTGCGAGGGGACGATTGAGGTGGACAGTGAGCTTGGAGTGGGTTCGATTTTTACGGTTCGGCTGCCGCTGGGCATGGTTCTCCAAACTAAAGGTCAATAAAAAATGACGCCCCACATCACTAGTCGAATTCAGGGTGAAGGGGCGTCTTCGTCTGTTCACTTCTCATTTCAGCAGCGGCAAAAAAATCTCATCCACGATCTCCTCAATGGTCTTCATAGAAACGGGTTCCAACGTAATTAGCAGTTCATGTCTCACAAGATCTACAGGCAGCCTGGTAATGCGCGGCGTAACCTTCTCCGGACGAATTTCCCCTCTTTCTATGGCTCGGTCCAAAATAACGGTCATCGTATTCGTTCTTCGAAAATTGAGAATATCGGAGAAAGGAATGTCAGATACTACGGACATCAGGCCGTGAATCGTTTTGGGGCCAATTTGCTGCAGCATCTCATTTAACTCATTCAGCAAGAGGAGGACATCGCTGCGCAAATTCCCGGTATCCGGGACTGAAACCGTCGGCAAATGGTTCAGAATCGCCGCTAAGACAAGCTCTTCCCGATTCGGCCAACGACGATAAATGACAGGTTTGCTGGTTTGAGCTCGAGCGGCAACTCCTTCAATCGTAAGGTGATGAAAGCCAATTTCCATCAATTCGTCCCACGCGGCTTGAAGAATCGCCCCCTCCAATTCAGCTCCTCGTCTTCGCGTTGATCCTTCTCCTTCATTGATTTTATTCATAATACAAACCTCCAATAAAATACGTTGCGTTTCTTATTCGATTGTAGTATGATGAATCCGAATAAGAAACGTTTGGTTTCTAAATGGATAAGGAGTGATACACGTGAGTAAACCAGGCGAACTTGCAGCATCACCATCAAAAATGAAAATCGATCCAGCTGTCATGAAAGTGGCATGGATTCTGTTAGTGGGGATGCTTGCCCCTTTATTCGATACTACCATAATGAACGTCGCCATCGATACCCTAGGCAATGTACTGCATGCTCCGGTTACATCGATCCAGTGGGTGATGACGAGTTATTTGCTCGCGATTAGCTTGGTTATTCCCATTTCCGGCTGGTTGGTTGATCGTTATGGCGGTAAAAATATGTGGAATTTGGCTTTAAGTTTGTTTCTTGTCGGTTCTGTATTGTGCGGTTTATCTTGGAATGTGGGAAGCCTTATCGCGTTTCGCGTCATTCAAGGCTTGGGCGGCGGTTTGATGATGCCGATCATGCAGACGATGATTGTCCGCGCAGCGGGCGGACAGAACTTAGGCCGGGTTATGGCGATTGTGGGGTTGCCGGTTCTGATCGGGCCGATTCTTGGTCCCGTATTGGGCGGGGTGATTATCCATAATCTAGATTGGCGTTGGATTTTCTATGTCAATATTCCGGTCTGCTTGATTGCCCTGTTCTTATCTCTAAAGGGATTGCCCAAAGATGATGTCGCAAATCGTCCGCAGAAGCTGGACTTACTAGGTTTAACTCTGGTGTCTCCGGCGCTCGTGCTGATGATTTATGGACTTACGAAAGTCAGCTCGGAGCATGGTTTCTTTAAAAGTCCGGTTCTTGTCCCCATCGCGATTGGACTGTTGTTTATGATCGTCTTCTGCTGGTATGTACTCAGAAAAACCGATCATCCGATCGTCGATCTGCGAATCTTTAAGAGCACAACGTTCTCTGCATCTGCCTGTCTGTTGTTTATCTCAGGGCTTTCTTCCTATGCCGGCATGTTGTTATTGCCGCTGTATTATCAACAGGTTCGCGGTCACAGCGTGCTTGCTTCAGGGTTGCTGTTGATTCCTCAAGGCCTTGGGATGTTAATGACCCGCTCCTTGGCAGGGAAGCTGACGGATACCATCGGCTCCCGATGGGTGGTTCTCGGCGGTACTATTCTGACGCTGCTCGGAACTTTACCTTTTGCCATGAGTTCAGTAGATACCAGTGAACTGATGCTGGCCATATCCCTGGTTGTCCGCGGCGGAGGACTTGGGGGCTTGATGCTTCCGATCATGGCCACCGCCTATGAGGGGTTATCGAAGGAATTGGTACCGCATGCCAGCAGCGCAACCCGGATTCTTCAGCAAATTGGGGGTGCGTTTGGGGCTTCGGTCTTTGCCGTCATCTTGCAGAATCAAATCAACAGCCAACCCGTTCACGATGTCTCAGCGCTGAACACCGCGTTTAACCATACCTTTATGTGGTCCGTTGTCTTCACGATTGTATCGCTTGTGTTTATCATCTTCTTGCCTCATAAGAAAAAGAATACTGTTCTTAAACCCAGCATCAACTGATGAGGTAAAACGGGTTTGAAATAGTCTTTCTTGAGGGGAATCCCTTGAGGAAGAGAATACTAAACAGCTGTTCGCAAAGCCCAAGTGAGGGATTCGAACAGCTGTTTTTTGATAGCTCTACACCGCGAACCTTGGAAAATACCATCGTATCCCTGAGTGAACCATCAACCGCACATGCATCTTAATCAAGATGACTAGGTGGTGCCATTCTAGCAAAATTGCGTTATAGTAGGTAATGCAATCGGAACATTCGAAAGGGCAGTCATCATGAATAAAACAAGTTCCTTCTTCCTTCGCAAGAAAGAAGAATTAGGTGTTGAATTAAATGAAATCCAGAAGCAAGCGGTCCTTCAAACAGAGGGACCCTTGCTATTGTTAGCTTCACCAGGATCGGGGAAGACCACAACGATCATTATGCGGATCGGGTATCTGATCGAGGAGAGGGGAGTTTCTCCCAGAAGGATCAAGGCAGTAACGTTTAGCCGCGCTTCAGCGCACGATATGAAGGAGCGGTTTAACACCTTCTTCCCAGAGCTGACACCGGTTGATTTCTCCACGATTCATAGCTTGGCCTTCGAGGTGGTGCGGGAGCATTTTCGTGCGACCCAGACGTCGTTCCAGATCATCGAAGGCGATGTCGACGCCGCTCAGCAAGAAGCCAGCGGTTCGGAGCAACTTCCGTTACATAAGAAGATCATATTGCGGAATCTCTATAAAGCGATCACCGGAGAGAATATCACAGATGACCAGCTGGACGAGCTGACGACCTACATTAGCTATATCAAAAATAAAATGATCCCCTCCGAGCAATGGTCCGCGGTTAAAGTGGAGGTGCCCCATGCCGAGCAGATGTTGCGGGAGTACGAGCACTTCAAGCAATCCGGCACCCATTCATTGCTGCTTGATTATGACGACATGCTGGTGGTTTGCGAACGCATCCTGGCGGAGAATGAAGGGGTGCTCCGCAGGTACCAGAGGCGTTATGATTATGTCCTCACAGATGAAAGCCAGGATACGTCCAGGGTGCAGCATGCGATTATCGAGAAGCTGGTGCAACAGCATCGTAACCTATGCGTCGTTGCCGACGATGATCAAAGCTTGTATAGCTGGCGAGGGGCCGATCCTGCATATTTGCTGAACTTCAAGCAGGTCTATCCGGAGGCGTTGATCTTGTTTATGGAGCAAAATTATCGCTCTACCCCAGAGATCGTGAACGTCGCCAACACATTGATTCAGCGCAATCAAGACCGATATCCGAAAAAGATGTTCACCGAAAATCCCCCGCACAAGCCAATTGAGATACGCCATCTGGATGATTACAGCGATCAGGTTAAATATCTGGTGAACGAGATTCAGCAGATCAAGAACTTTGCCGAGGTGGCGATCCTGTATCGGAACAATTCCTCATCCATCGCGTTAATGAACGAGTTTGATCGTGCGGGCATTCCTTTTTATATGAAGGATGCGGATAACCGCTTTTTCTCCCATTGGGTTGTCGAGGATATCTTGAATTTCATGCGGATGACGTTCACGGATAAACGTCCCGATATTCTGGAGAAGATCCATCTGAAATTTAATGGATATATCAGCAAGGAGCAGATGGCGGCGCTGCTCAAGATTCGAAATGAGGAATCCGTCTTTGATAATCTGTTGAACCGGGTCCCGCTTAAGGATTATCAGGTGAAGCAGCTGCAGATGTGCAAGGAGACGTTTCAGGAAATGAAAGGGATGCCGCCGCTGCATGCGATTCGGGTGATCCGCGATCGACTGGGTTATGAGAAAGCCCTGGAGAAGATTTGCGAGTGGAAGGGATTCCGTATGGAATATCTCTTGGGGATCTTGAACACGCTGGAGGAAATCGCGGCGGAATTGGCGACCATGGAGGAATTCGCCGCCAGATTGAAATACTTGGAGTCGATCTTGCGAACGGCGAGAACCAAGCGAGGGCAAAATGCGGTCACGTTCTCGACGATGCACAGCTCCAAGGGCTTAGAGTTCGAGCGCGTGTATATGATCGACCTAGTGGAAGGGATCATTCCGTCTAAGGCGGATAAGGAGAACACGGACATGATGGAGGAGGCGACCCGGCTATTTTATGTGGGGATGACCCGGGCGAAGAAACATCTGGAGCTTCTGACTTACAAGAAACGGGATGGGGCAGAGGTGACGGAGTCGAGGTTCGTGGCCTACGTGAGGTACATCCAACTTCCACCCCAAGCGGGCGCGCCTTCGTCTGCGACTTCGCCCTCCATCCCTGTTCCAGCGCAGGACAACCCCAATGCCATCCGAAGGCTGGCTGAGCTAAGGGAAGGGGAATCCATTGTCCATCGGGCTTTCGGAAAAGGTATGATCGTTCAAGTGAACGGGGAACGGGTTCATATCCGGTTTGAGACCGGGGAAAAAGCCTTATCAACGACCACCTGTCTCCAAATGGGCTTATTGGAACGGGCGGAGGATGCATCCTAGCTAAGCGATGCAAATATACGGCTAGGAAGTAAACATAACTTGAAATAAATAACTACTTGACGCTGATCAGTTCAGCGTCTTTTTTTTGATCAACCGCCTTGCAAGAAAAATCAATTCCAGGAAATGTGCGGCCCCTTCCGAATTTCCTTTATTCTGCCTGCCTGCAAAAATAAGCGATTGCTGGAAATCCACGGGCATCTTAGAGTGATTACATCGAACTTCAAAGGGAAAGGAGAGGGAAACATGGCTTCCTCCTTGGAACCGATTACAAAACAGACAACGTCTGTAACCAGGGCCCGCAGTCATCGGCTGCGACAAATGGGAAAAATCCTGATGCGGGATAAATTCCTGTATGTATTAGCCTTACCGGGCCTGCTGTACTTTCTGATCTTCAAATACGTTCCGATGTGGGGAATCATCATCTCATTTCAGAACTATTCGCCTTATCAGGGAGTGCTGGCCAGTCCTTGGGTGGGACTGGAGCATTTCCGACGCTTTTTCTCCAATCCTGATTTCTTTATGTTGTTTCGAAATACGCTCGCGATTAATACGTTGTCGCTGATCTTCTTTTTTCCGCTGCCCATCCTGCTCTCCTTAATGCTTAATGAAGTGAGGCAACAGGCATACAAGAAAATTGTGCAATCCATCGTGTATCTGCCGCATTTCTTATCCTGGGTCATTATTGTAGGGATTACCTTCATCTTGTTCTCAACGGGAGACGGAGCGGTGAATCAGATGTTGGTGAGTTTAGGCTTTGAGAAGATCGATTTTCTGACCAATAAAAATTATTTCTGGGCCATGCTTACCGCTCAATCCATTTGGAAGGATGCCGGGTGGGGCACGATTATCTTCTTAGCGGCGATGGCCAGCATTGATCCGCAGCTCTATGAGGCGGCCAAAATCGATGGGGCAGGCCGATTCCGGCAAATGTGGAACGTTACGCTGCCTGGCATTCGCTCGGTTATTGTCATTTTGCTGATTCTGCGAATGGGTCACATTATGGATGTCGGCTTCGAGCAAGTGTTCCTCATGATGAATGGGGCTGTCTCAGAGGTGGCTGACGTCTTCGATACGTACGTATACCGTTTAGGTGTGAAGCAGGGACAATTTAGCTACAGTACCGCCGTTGGTTTATTTAAGTCGATGGTTGGATTAATTCTTGTGATCGGCACGAACAAATTGGCTAAGAAGTTTGGCGAGGAAGGGGTGTACTAACGAGATGAGTTATCGCAGCCGTGATCGGATATTCCAAGCCGTCAATGCGATCCTGCTTGGCATCATCAGCCTGATCACATTTTTTCCGTTGTACTATGTGTTTGTCGTTTCGTTTACGGAACCGTCCGCATACCGATCCAGCGAACTTCAACTGTTTCCCAAAGCGTGGAGTCTGGATTCTTATAAGTATCTCATGTCCACTAATGCCTTCCTCAACGCTACCGGGAACAGCGTTTTTCTCGCACTGGTTGGCACGGCGTTAAGCCTGCTCATTACTTCTTGCTTGGCTTATGCGATTTCTCGTAAGCGCTTGCTGGGGCGAAAAATCATCATGCTGCTGATCTTGCTGACCACGTTGTTTAATCCCGGTATCATACCGCCGTATTTGCTGGTCCGCGACCTGCACCTGATCAATAGTATTTGGTCCCTGATTCTCCCGGTGCTGACCAATGGGTGGTATGTCCTCTTGATGAAAGGATTTTTTGACAGCATCCCAACCAGTCTGGAGGAGGCGGCCCGAATTGACGGCTGCAATGATGTCAGCGTGTGGTATCGCGTCATTCTCCCCTTGTCACTGCCTTCGCTGGCTGCATTTGGCTTGTTTTATGCCGTGGCCTACTGGAACACCTTCTTTACCGCGCTTCTTTATATTAACGAATTCTCCAAGCAGCCGCTCCAAGTGTTGCTGCAAAACATGCTCATCGATGCGTCAACCGCTGCCGGGGGTTCTGTTGCTGCCGAAATGATGTCCGAGCAACGAATACCGCCGGAGACGCTGAAAATGGCTGCCGTGGTGATTGCGACCGTTCCGATTCTGCTCGTGTATCCCTTCCTGCAGAAGCATTTTGCCAAGGGAGCTATGGTAGGTTCGGTCAAAGAATAGTCTTATCTATTTATTCGAATAGGGAGGTCAATAACGTCATGAAGAAAAAGAGTTTCGTCTTGCTAAGCGTCACCTTGCTCGTGAGTCTGCTGCTATCCGCTTGTTCATCCGGCACGAAGTCGGGATCCAGCGGTTCCGAGGGCTTGACCAAGCCGCTGGAGGTCAGCATTATGACCATGTATTACACGCCGGAGCCTCCGGGACCGGAAAACGTGGTTGTCAAAGAATTCGAGAAGCGGACCAATACCAGGTTAAATATCACTTGGGTCTCTCCCAATAACTACGGGGATAAAGTGAACGTCACGCTGGCTTCCGGCGATATTCCGGATCTCATCCTGCTGGATGACCCGTTTAATGCGCAGGTGCGGGGGATGGTGGCGCAAGGGGCCTTCTGGGATCTCACCCCGTATCTTCAGGATTACCCGAACTTAATGCTGTACCCCAAGGAGTCCTGGGAGAACACGAAGCAGGCCGATGGAAAGAACTACGGCATCCCGCGTCCGCGTCCGACCGATGGCGGAGGATTCACTTACCTGCGCAAGGACTGGCTGGATAAGCTGAAGCTGGACGTTCCAACGACGACCGACGAGCTCTATGAAGTGCTGAAAGCCTTCGTTGAGCAAGACCCGGACGGCAATGGGAAGAAGGATACGATCGGGTATATCGGATTTGTGGATCAGAACGGGATGGCCAACTTTGGTCAGCTGCAGAACAGCTTTACGAAAGTGAATGGCGACTGGAAGCTGATCGACGGCAAGCTGGTAAACGTGAATCTGTTGCCTGAAGTCAGAGAGAGTCTGGTTTGGCTGAATCGGGCTTATGTTGAGAAGCTGATTCCGGAAGATTTTGCCGTGTTAAAGAATACGCAGTCCAAGGACTTGCTCAAATCCAATCGCGGCGGCGGGTTCCAGGATACGGTGGAGGCCGCTTGGGAGCCCACGGAAGAGCTGCGCAAAACGATTCCCGAAGCCGATTTCCTGCCTTTGGTTTCGTTGAACGGGTACTCCAATAAAGACAGCGGATTTTTCGGGATGTTTGCGATCCCCAAAACCGTCCCTGAAGACAAAATGAAGCAGTTGCTGAAGCTGATGGATTATGGAGCTAGTCAGGAAGGCAGCGACTTGGCGAACTTCGGCTTCAAGGATGTACACTATACCGAGGAGAACGGGATTAAATTAGCAACGCCGCAAGCCCAGAAGGATATTGTCGCTCAGCAGGCGCTGGGACAAATTTTCTTGAAGTATGATCCCTACCTCCGGGCTTACCGAACAGGAATGCCGCTGGATGTTCTGGAACGGAACAAGAAAATTATCGATGAGAAAGCGAAAATCAGCATGGGCGATCCGGCAGTCGGACTGTACTCGGAGACCAGCACCTTAGTCGGGACGGAGCTGCGCAAGAAAATTCAAGATATGAAGACCAAAGTCATTATGGGGAAAGAACCGATCAGCGCTTGGGATGACTACGTGGAGAAATTGAAGGCAGATCCGGATTTGCTCAAAATTACCGAAGAGATGAACGAAGCTTATCAGCAACGAACAAAAAGTGAATAATGACCCAGCCCCCGAGAGCAAAAATATGGTTTTCGGGGGATTTTCCTCGTTTCCATCTATAGTAAGATAGGGAAGACCAATGGAAACTACGGAAAGGCGGGGATGTATGAAGAAGAGCCATTTTTTTCGCAGAAGCTTATTTTTGGTGTTATGTGTCACCAGCCTGCCCACCGTGATTATTGGGATTACATTCTATATCGCCGGCCGGGCCTATATGGAGAATGAAATCACGCGCCATCATGATGCCTTACTAGTGAAGACGATTGATCGAATGAATGACAGTTTAGCTCAACTGGAGCTGGCTGCGACCCAGTGGTCCTTGGACAGCCGACTGGACGGAAGGCTTGGAGAGATTGATTTAGTAGACGAATTTAACGTAACGCATAGTCTGTATCGTTTTTTGGGGGTTATGAAAGGAGCCTATCCTTTAATCGACCAAGTCTATTTATATTTAGACCGGCAGCAGCCGGTGATCGTATCGGATATCGAGGGGATCGTTCCGCTGACCGATATCCAGCAACAGAAGCAATTTCACGGTCTGCTGCAGCAAGGCAGATCGGAGTTTTGGCAGTTCGACTTAACGAAGGTCAATGGGAAAGGGACAGGTCCTTATGTGGCGCTTGTCCACAAGCTGCCAAGTATCGGTAAACCTTACGGGGCATTGATTTTTTATTTGGATCAGTCGAAGCTGGTGCAAATGGTGGAAGGCATGTCGGTTGATAATGAAGGCGCTTCCTTTTTGATGGGCAAGGATGGCTCGCTGCTGGTCTCCCCGTCGTCCCTGAACCGGAAAAATGCGGAGTTGGAGCTTGCCGTGCAGGAGAGCGTCATGCAGCGGAAGGAGGAGACCGGCTCTTATCTTTTTCAATGGAAGGATAAATCCTATTTAATTTCGTACGGGGAGTATTCCCGCTTAGGTGAACCTTGGAGATACGTCACCACGATGCAACTGTCGCAACTCACCGCGCCGATTGTGATTATCTCCCGAATTATATTGGGGATGGGAGCCGTCGGGCTGATCGTGGCTTGCCTGCTCTCCTGGATGGCTTCGCATCGGCTCTACCGTCCGATCCGCCGGTTGGTTCGTTTGGTCAAAATGCAGAAGCCGGACCCCGGGCCGGAAGTAGGGGATGAATTGGACTATATCGCCAATCAGTGGACCCATTTGAGCGAAGAACGCAAAGCCTTGGAGACGAAGCTGAAGCAAGCGTATCCTTCGCTGCGGGCCGCCTTTATGATGCAGTTGGTGCAAGGGCATGTGTACTCGCTGAAGGAGCCGGAGATCCGCGCAAGGTTACAGACCTTTGGCTGGTCCTCGGAATCGCAATGGTTTGGACTTATGCTGGCGCGGGTTACGGGGGTGTCCAAGGCCGATAACCGATTTATGGAGAACGATGAATACCTGATCTCCTTTGCTGCAGCCAATATCGCGCAAGAAATGGTGCGAATCCGGGGGATTCAAGCGGAAATCATCAATTTCCATGACCTCACCGTGGGAATCCTGCTTTCCTATCCGTCCGAAACCAGAAAAATGCATGTCAAAGAAGAGCTGTTCAGCCTGGCCGAGGATTTAGTCCGCACGATCAGTTCGCTGCTAAAGATGCAAACGACGATCTGCATTGGGCGGTTAACCACCGAGATCAAGGATATTCCGGATATGCTGCCGTTTCTTCAGAACGCGATTCTGTATCGGGACCTGAAGGAACAATGCCAGGTGCTTGATCTGGAGGAGATTCTGCCCTATACGCCGCAAGAGGTTCATTATCCCTTCGCTTTGGAGAAGGAGCTGCTTCAAGCGTTGCGGATGGGACAATGCGAGCAGGCGATGCAGCGGATCGAGGCCATTATCTCTGAGTTGGTCGTGCGTTCGCGCAAAGAGAAGCTATTGAAGGAAGGCGTCATGCAGGTGCTGGGAAGCATCATGCATACGTTATTGGAGACCGGCTACCAACCTCATCAGTTGTACGAAGGAGATAATCTCTTTGAGCAATTGAGTCAAATTCGGGAGCCGGAGCAGATCGTCCGTTTTTTTCAGCAAAAAATTATCCTTCCGTATGCCCAGAAATTAAGCGAGGATCAGACGGCCCGGGCGAAGCCGCTCATCGAACAGGTGACAGCGATGCTCAAGGATCAGTTCGCCGAAGGGATTTCGCTCGAAGCGTGCGCGCATCATTTTAATACAACGCCTTATACGCTGAGCCGCTTGTTCAAACAGGTAACCGGCATGAATTTCATCGATTATGTAACGGCTCTCCGGATTGAGAAGGCGAAGGAGCTGCTCAGTGACTCCGATATGAAAGTGAATGAAATTGCGGAGCAGGTGGGGTTACAACCGTCCTATTTTATTCGGCTGTTTAAGAGGTTTGAACAGATTACACCGGGACAATATCGAGAGAAAGTTATGAAATAAAGGAAAAATTTCATATCCCTACCCACAGCCTTTTTCATTATAATAGAGAAATATAAAAATATATGGGGGTTGTTATGAATACTAAGCAAACTCAGCTCGGCGAGGGGCGGAGTGATCGATTCTCTTCTGCCGGATTTATTTTGGCCGCGATCGGCAGTTCCGTTGGTCTCGGCAACATGTGGAAGTTCCCTTACATTACAGGCCAAAACGGGGGAGCTGCCTTCTTCCTGATCTTCATTATCTGTTTGATCCTGATCGGCTTGCCTCTGTTGTTAGCGGAGCTGGCCATTGGGCGCTCAGGGCGCGGAAGTGCATCCACGTCCTTTGTAAAAGCCGGCGGTCCTAAAGTGTTTGGCCGTCTTGGGCTGCTGCAAGTTATCGCTCCCTTTCTTATTTTGAGCTTCTATGTCATCGTTGCGGGCTGGACGCTCCATTATGCGGTTCAATCCTTCAGCGGAGGTTTGTATGTCGATTCGGACTATAGCGGGAAATTTGGTTCGTTCATCCAAGGCTTCATGCCGCTCGTATGGCAGGTGGCGGCTGTGCTGATTACCGCCATCGTGGTAGGGAAAGGGATCTCCGGCGGGATTGAAAAATTCAACAAGGTGCTGATCCCGGGGCTCGTCGTCCTTCTGATCATTTTGATGATTCGAGCATTAACCTTGCCGGGAGCCGGGGAGGGCGTTTCCTTCTTCCTTCAACCGGATTTCTCGAAGCTGAGTCCGGAGGCGGCTTTGGTTGCGCTGGGACATGCCTTCTTCTCGTTATCGCTGGGGATGGGGATTTTGCTCACTTACGGGGCTTACGTGGACAAGCGCCAATCCCTGGGCACGGCTACGCTGGCGATCGGGGCTGGGGACTTGATCTATGCGTTTATTGCAGGCTTGATCATCTTCCCAACAACCGCATCTTTTGGCTTAGAGTCGAATGCCGGGCCGTCTTTGGTCTTCATCGCGCTGCCGGCTGCATTCTCGGCGATGCCGTTTGGCGCCTTCTTCGGCGGGTTGTTCTTCGTCCTGCTGGCGATTGCAGCCTTGACTTCCTCGGTATCCTTGCTGGAAGTGCCGGTGACTTACGTGATGGACCGTTGGGGATGGGGCCGCGGAAAATCCGTAACGATCATCAGCGTGTTGGTTCTGTTGATCGGGCTGCCTTCCGTCTTGTCCTTTGGGATCGTACCGGCTTTGTCGGACATGGGCGGGAAGAACTTCTTCGACTGGCTTGATTTCATTACCTCGAACATTTTGCTGCCAATCGGCGGCTTGATTACGACCCTCTTTGTAGGGTACTTTTGGAAAAAGGCTGCGGAAGCCGCGGGGCTTAAGTCCGGTTGGTTCCGGTTATGGCTGTTTATGGTTCGGTATATCGCACCGGTACTCGTCGTACTCGTGCTGCTGCATACTACCGGAGTGATCAAGTTTTAGGAAGAGAATGCAAGGGGCGCGGGGATCGCGCCCTTTTTATT
>NZ_BILV01000085.1 GCF_004000745.1 Paenibacillus barengoltzii NBRC 101215 | reverse complement strand
CGCGACCTCTGTGCGCAGTGAAATAACATATGCTATAATAGACAAGATTGTGACATCTTTATTACTGAAAGATCAGTATGACTGAAAGATCAGCGGCTCGGAGGCAAAGGATGAAACCTTATCGCATAACAGAATTGGCAAATAAATATGTCAGTTACGACATGATCACCGCATACACGGCGCTTCCGGAGTTTCCGGTGCCCCGTGTTCGTTTGCTTTATACGTTTTTAACCGAGCGGGAGGGGCTGTCGCCGGAGTCCGCAGAGACCTGCGCGCTGGCTGCGTTCCTCGTGCAGCTTGGTATGGATACCCATGATCGCATCGATCTGGAGTCCGGGCTTGGGGAAGCAACCCGCGCCATGCGTTCGCGCCAGCTCAAGGTGCTGGCGGGTGACTATTTCAGCGGCGTGTTTTATCATCTGTTGGCTGGAGCCGGGGAGATCCGTATGGTTCCGTTGATGAGCTCTGCCATTTGTGAGGTGAACCGCTTGAAGGTGCAGTTGTACAGCAAGTTGAAGCAGATGTTATTGCCTGCAGAAGACTATCTGAAGGAATGCGTCCATGTCAAAATGGGGCTTTTTCTGTCTTTTACGGAAGTGTTGGACAAGTCGGTCCAAAGCTTATGGCGGAAGCTGCTGGCTGAGTTAAGCCGATGCGAAGTGATGCTGGAAGAAATTCGGTCCGCCTCTGAGTTGCCGCACGAACGCAAAGGTTATGCCTATTTGCGCATCATGGAAACCGGATCCTCCGAGGATAAAGCTGCGCTCTCCACCCGCAAAGTTGGCGAGCGGGACTGGTCGCTGATGCTTGTAAAATACAATATCAAGGAACAGCTGCTGTCCATGCTGCACCAATCGGTGGATCATGTTCAATCGCTGTTGCATGAGTGCAAGAAGGAAACTGCGCGTACGGAGCTCAAATCGATTCTTGAGCCGTTTATCGCCGCGCTTTCGCCATCACGCCGTTCCGTGCAAGAAGGGTAGGGAGAATAGCAAATGAGTCAAACATCTTCATCCGAGACCAAAGAGCAGTTCGTGCATTCCGTATTCGAGAGCATTGCTCCGAAATACGACATGATGAACGACTTGCTCAGCTTTAGACGTCACAAAGCGTGGCGGAAGTTCACGATGGCTAAAATGAACATGTCCCCCGGGCAGACCGCACTTGATCTGTGCTGCGGTACCTGCGATTGGACCATCAGCATGGCGGAAGCCAGCGGGGGGCCGATCGTCGGCCTGGATTTTAGTGCAAAAATGCTGGAATACGGACGTCTTAAGGTACAGGAACGAGGGCTGGACTCGCAAATCACCTTGGTTCAAGGGAATGCGATGGAGTTGCCGTTTGAAGACAACCGGTTTGATTATGTCACGATCGGTTTTGGTCTGCGTAATGTGCCAGATCTTCGCCAGGTGCTGCGAGAAATGCAGCGCGTAGTCAAGCCGGGAGGTAAGGTGGTTTGCCTGGAATTGTCCAAGCCAACCTGGCAGCCGTTCAAAGGACTTTATTATTTTTACTTTCAAAATGTGCTTCCGATGCTTGGCAAACTGGTGGCCAAACGGTATGAGCAGTACAAATGGCTGCCCGATTCCCTCGTCCAGTTTCCCGGTCGTTTGGAGCTGGCGGAGATTTTCCGGGAGACGGGACTTGCCCGGGTTGAAGCGTATCCTTTAACCGGCGGAATTGCCGCCTTGCACATCGGAACGAAGGAGACGCAACATGTTTAAGAAAATGGTAATTTTCCTGCAAATGATCAAGTTTGAACATACCGTATTCGCTTTACCGTTTGCTTTCATGGGTGCGTTGCTCGGGTCTGAAATGATCAACCATGAGCTGCCGTCCTGGGCGCAAATTGGGTGGGTGCTGTTGGCGATGTTTGGCGCACGCAGTGCCGCGATGGGGCTGAATCGTCTCATTGACCGTGTCATCGATGCAAAGAACCCTCGTACCGCAAACCGGGCCATCCCGGCGGGACTTTTAAAAATCGGCGAAGTGGTGTTGTTCATCATTCTCTCCTTTGCTTTATTGTTCTGGGCCGCTGCCGAGCTCGACCCCTTAGCTTTAAAGCTGTTGCCGATCGCTGTCATCATGTTGGTCTTGTACTCCTACACGAAACGTTTTACCTGGCTCTGCCACGTGATCCTCGGTCTGACGATTGGCTTAGCTCCTCTTGGCGGCTGGGCGGCTGTAACTGGACAAGTTGATTGGACAGCAATGGTATTTTATTTCACAATTACTTTTTGGATTGCCGGCTTCGATATCATTTACGCCTGCCAAGACGTTGAATTCGATACGAAGGAAGGTCTATACTCTATTCCTGTTCGGTTTGGAGTCGCTAAATCGCTGAAGATTGCTCAAGCGTTTCATATCATCACGGCGTTGGGCTTTATCGCCTTGCTGCTGATGACGGATTTGGGCTGGTGGTATATCGTGGGCATGATTATAGCGTATGCCATTTTGTTCTACGAGCACCATATTGTGTCGCCAAGCGATCTTAGCCGTCTACAGACTGCATTCTTCACCATGAACGGTGTGCTGAGCATCGTTGTGTTTTCCTTCACATTGATTGATTTGGTGGTGCGACATTTCTAATGGATAAAGCGAAATCGATTGTTGTCGGCATTACAGGGGCCAGCGGTTCGATCTATGGTGTGAAGCTGATTGAAACGTTGCTGGGCATGAACTTCCTCGTGCATCTCGTCGTATCCAATGCGGGTTGGCGAGTGATCAAGGAGGAGCTCGGCTGGAACACGAGTGATCGGGAGGCGACGCTGAAGGAACATTTCGGTCAGCTTCCCGGGAAGCTGGTATACCATCCGATCGCAGACATTGGGGCTTCCATCGCCAGCGGATCTTTCCTCACGCACGGGATGATTGTGATGCCCTGCTCGATGGGAACTCTGTCTTCGATCGCAAATGGAACGTCAGACAATCTGATGGCTCGGGCAGCCGATGTCATGCTGAAGGAAGGCCGGCCGCTTGTGCTGGTGCCGCGCGAAACGCCGCTGCATGCAATCCATTTGGAGAACATGCTGAAGCTGGCTCGACTTGGCGTGCGCATCATCCCGGCGATGCCGGCATTTTATTTCGGACCGCAGACCATTGATGATCTGGTTAAGTTTTTGGTAGGTAAAGTGCTCGATAATTTAGGTATTGAGCATGCCTTATTTAAGAGATGGGGGGAGCAAAATGAACAACAAGGAGAATGAAGAAGTCCTCATCGGCAAAATCAAATACAGCAACGTCTGGCCCGTTTTTCATTATTTTGACGAGACGCGACTTTCGCGAGCGAGCCAACTTATCACCGAGGTTCCATCGAAGCTAAACCGCCGGATGCTAGGCGGGACGCTGGATATTTCCCCGGTGTCTTCTTTTGCCTACGGGTATGGCTCGGAGCGTTTCCTGCTGCTGCCGGATCTGTCCGTCAGCTCCGATGGCCCGGTGGCTTCGATTTTGCTGTTTTCACGGAAGCCGCCAGAGGAAATCGCAAACGGGAAAATCGCATTAACGAATACATCGGCAACATCGGTCAACTTGCTGAAGATTATTATGGAAAAAGCGTACGGTGGCAAACCTGAGTATTGGGACAGTGAGCCTGATTTGGAGCTGATGATGGCCGAAAGCGACGGCGCGCTGTTGATTGGCGATCACGCGATTCAGGCCTCCTGGCGGGATCATGGTTATATCGTTACTGATTTGGGTGAAGTTTGGAAGTCATGGACCGGCTATGGGATGACTTTTGCGGTCTGGGCCGTTCAGAAGGCGTTTGCCGAAGCCCATGGCGACTTTTTGGCTGAAGTGGCAGAAGCTTTCGTGGAAAGCAAACGAATGAGCTTAAGCGATGTCTCCCCGCTCGTAGCCAAGGCTTGCGCCGAAATTGGCGGCACTGCGGAATATTGGCGGCATTATTTTACGCAAAACATCCGTTATGATTTTAACGAATCACACCGCCAAGGATTATCGTTGTATTTCGACTATGCCTATGAAATGGGACTGCTGGATCATCGAGTAGAGCTGGAGATATGGAGTGACAAATTGCTGACACGGGTGAAAGAATGAAACTACTGGATATTTTCGGTTCGTTAAAAAAAGATATGGATTTTATCGAGCGCCAGCTGTACCGCAGCATTGACGGCGATGACGATCTGCTCAGCGAGACGTCCCTGCACTTGTTGAAGGCAGGCGGAAAGCGGCTGCGGCCGGTCTTCGTATTGCTTGCCGGGAAATTCGGAAACTATGACCTGCAAAGATTGCAGTATATCGCTGTGCCGCTGGAGCTTATCCACTCGGCGTCGCTCGTTCACGATGACGTGATCGACGATGCCGATACGCGGCGGGGCAAAGCGACGGTAAAGTCGAAATGGGATAATCGGATCGCCATGTATACCGGCGATTACATCTACGCCAAGGCCCTGATGCAAGTATCCGAGCTCGAAAATCCATACATACACCGTATTCTGGCCAAAGCGATGGTGCAGATGTCGATTGGGGAAATGGAGCAGATCCGTGATTTTTTCAATACAGAGCAAAGCGTACGCAACTATTTGCTGCGCATCCGGCGGAAAACGGCTCTGCTGATCGCCATCAGCTGTCAGCTGGGAGCCATGGCGGCAGATGCTCCAGCCAAAGTGAGTGCACTGCTGTATCGGTACGGGTACAACGTGGGCATGGCCTTTCAGATCCGCGATGATCTGCTTGATTTATTCGGTACGGAGAAGACGATCGGTAAACCGCCGGGCAGCGATATGCGCCAGGGGAACATTACGCTTCCTGTGCTTTTCGCTCTGCAGGAGCCTGATTTAAGAGAGCCTCTGCTTCGGGAAATTCGTGGCATTCAAGCCGGTGACGGCAGCGGAGATGTGTCCCGTGCGATTGAAATGATTCGGACAAGCCCGGGGATTGGCAAGGCGGAGGCGCTTGCCGACCGTTATATTGCCAAAGCGCTGGCAGCATTGCAGCAGCTGCCGGATACATCTGCACGCTCCCATTTACATGACATTGCTGAATTTGTGAACAAACGCTCCTATTGATCTTATCGCTTTACCTGTTTGGATAGTTTCTGGTAAAATGCAGGTGAAACCGCCTTCCTGGAAGGCGCAATAAGGTTTGAAATGCAAATGATGCTGTTAATTTCGGGAGGGGAACCATGGAAAGAACGTTTTTAATGGTTAAGCCGGACGGCGTGCAGCGCGGATTGATTGGCAGAATTATCAGCCGGTTCGAGGATAAAGGATTTCAGCTCGTCGCTGGCAAGCTGGTTCAAGTGACAGAGGAGCAGGCGAAGAGACATTATGCGGAGCATGTGGGCAAGCCTTTCTTTGACGAACTGGTGGGCTTTATTACTTCCGGGCCGGTATTTGCCATGGTATGGGAAGGGGACGACATTATCAACTTGTCCCGTATGGTTATCGGCAAGACGAAAGTTACCGAGGCGCTGCCCGGTACGATTCGGGGGGATTTTGCCGCCCATACCCCATTTAATCTAATTCATGGTTCCGACGGCGTAGAGAGTGCGGAGCGAGAAATCGCCAACTTCTTTGAGCCTCATGAGCTACTACAGTATACGAGAAGCGTGAGCCCATGGATTTGAACCGGATTTTTCCCGACATCCCTCGGGCAGACAACACAGAGACGGCACCGGATCCGGACTATTACGGCTTTATCCAAAACATCAAAAAAAGCACGGGCATCGATTTAGCCCAATACAAGGAAGCACAAATGAAGCGGCGTCTGACTACGCTGCGTAATAAGAACGGCTATTCTTCGTTTGCGGATTTTTACTCGGCGATGCTGAGTAACAAGCAGTTATTTTATGAATTTTTGGACAAGATGACGATTAACGTATCCGAGTTTTGGCGTAACCCCAATCGCTGGGAAGTGCTGAGGGATTCGGTGCTGCCAGGGCTGGCGGCTGGGCGATCAAGGCTGAAGGTGTGGAGCGCGGCCTGCTCGACGGGTGAGGAGCCGTACACGCTGGCGATGATTCTCGCGGATTTGGGGCTTCTTGCCAACACTTATCTGCTGGCGACGGACATCGATGAAGGAGCGCTGGGGAAAGCCCAGGAAGGGTTGTATCTCGATCGTTCGCTGAAGGATGTGCCGAAGGCAGTAGTTGAGCGTTATTTTACGCCGGAAGGCCCAATGTTTCGCTTTGATCCGAAGCTGAAGAAGGCTGTCACGTTCAAGAAGCAAAACCTGCTGCTGGATACGTTCGAAGAGGGCTTTGATCTGATCGTTTGCCGCAATGTCATGATTTATTTTACTGAGGAAGCCAAACAAGGTCTTTATCATAAGTTTTCTCGTGCGCTGCGTCCCGGCGGCGTTCTGTTCGTTGGCAGCACGGAGCAAATCTTCTCCCCCGGCCAATACGATTTGGAAGCGGCGGAGACGTTCTTTTATCGTAAGAAGGGGTAAATAGAAAAAACGTTCAGTTTGACCCGTTTAGGGTTGATCTGGACGTTTGTTTGTGTAGGGACTAACTCGAAGTCGTTTTAACTTCTCTGAGCTACTTCTTGATTATAACCAGTGGGTATAGAATGGGGTGATCTTTCCTATACTTGGATCATATAGCCAATGGAGGTCAGATCATGGACAAGCGAAAAGTGATCGAAGCTTATCGGCGCGGATTCTTAACGCCGCAGGAATGCGCGCAGGTGCTGGGTGTTGAAGGCTCGCACCTCAAGCGAATGCTTGAGGATTTTCCGATGGATCCCCGGCGTTCCATCGCATTAGAAAATCAACCCGCTTCAGGCCTCAGATAAGCAGCGAGCGCCCGAACCCGTTACTTAGCGCCGACATCGCCAAGCAGGGCGGAGAACGGCGCTTTTTGCGTTCTTGGTCATTCTTGGTAGAGGTGTTCTTGACAGCCGCCAAGGGGACTTTCTATAATAGTTATAAATTCAGGTCAGGAGAGATTTCATTCATGAACGATTCGGACGACCCGGAGAGTAGCAACGTATTCCAATTGATTAATAACCTATTTGTAGGAGAATTTCAGGCATAGCCTGCGTCAATTCAGTGACGGCAGGTTATGCCTTTTTGCGTTTGTTACCCGCTTGAGCGGCGTGGGAAACTTGTGGAGGTGCATTGGATTGTTGGAACTTTTAGTTGTCTTCATCTTGATTTTGATTAATGCCTTTTTTGCTGCATCGGAAATCGCCTTGATCTCCCTGAATGATAATAAAATTAAAGCGATGGCAGGGCAAGGCCATCGGAAAGCAAAGGTTATCGTGGGTTTGCTTGGCGAGCCTAGCAAATTCCTGGCGACGATTCAAATTGGCATCACTCTTGCGGGCTTTTTTGCCAGTGCTTTCGCTGGGGAGAGCTTTGCCGGCGACCTGGCGGCTTATTTAATCCGTATGGGGCTGCCGATCCCCGAAAACGTGCTGAGCACACTATCGCTGATCGTGATCACCTTGCTGCTCTCCTACTTCCAGTTGGTACTGGGCGAGTTAGTGCCGAAGCGGGTCGCGATGAACAAGGCTGAAGCGATGGCGATGTTTGCGGCGACGACGTTGTCAGTGTTATCCAAGGTAACCTCGCCGTTCGTGAAGCTGCTGACCACGTCCACGAACTTGCTGGTGCGGTTGTTTGGCATCGATCCGAACGCCAAGGAGGAGGAAGTCTCCGAGGAGGAGATCCGTATGATGCTGGATACCGGTGAGGAAATGGGGACGATCCAGCCTAGCGAGCGTCTGATGATCAACAACATTTTTGACTTCGACAACTTGACGGTGTCTGATATTATGACACACCGGATCGACGTCGTGGCGATCCCGGTTGATGCCGACCAACAAACCGTGGCTGAGATCGCCGACAAGGAGCAATATACCCGCTTCCCAGTGTATGAGGATACGGTTGACAATCTGATCGGGATATTGCATAGCAAGGATTTGATCCGCTTTTTGCGTACGGGGGATAAGGAGAGTTGGAATTTGCGGGAGCTGGTGACGCCGCCTTATTTTATCCCGATCTCCAAAAAAACAAATGAACTGTTCGAGGAAATGCAGCAAAACCGCATTCACATGGCAATTGTCGTTGACGAATACGGGGGAACCGCCGGTATCGTAACGATGGAGGATTTGCTGGAGGAAATCGTCGGCAACATCTACGACGAACACGACGATGAGGAACGGGAATACGAGCAGGTTGGTGAAGGCAGTTATCTGTTCAGCGGTACGATGTCCCTCGACGACGCCCAGGAGATCTTGGATATAAAGCTTCCGATCGAACACTATGATACGTTAAGCGGGTTTATGATCGGACAGTTAAAGCGGATACCGACGGTGAATGAACGACCGGAATTTGAATACGAAGGTTATGTCTTCGCTGTTCGTGAAGTGGGCCAGCATCGCATTCGCAAGCTTTTAGCTACCCGACGGACTGACCCAGAGCAAGCATATGCAGTTCATCCTGTGTCCACAGATTCATAAGGATGTTTTAGAGGCCCCCGGATTTTGGTGAACCTCGAAAAGTGAGGGGCGAAAATCCGGGCCAGGCTTGGCCTCTTGCCGCGTGTAGGGGCGAAATCGGAGAGTATATGAACAGAATCAGTGAATCACCACGTGACAGAATGCATCAAACAATATTATAATGAGCAAAGACATCTTCGGCTTTTAGTTCTTTACAGTTTAACAGTTTAAAGGGGGAACGCAGCATCATGAGTTTGCGATATTTAACAGCCGGGGAGACGCATGGACCCCAGTTGACTGCGATTATTGAAGGCTTGCCCAGCCATTTGCAGCTGGATTTTGAAGCGTTGAATTTTGAGTTGGCTCGTCGTCAGAAAGGGTATGGCCGCGGCCGACGGATGCAAATTGAGAAAGATACCGCGAAGATCGTCGGAGGCGTCCGGCACGGGTATACCACAGGGGCGCCAGTAGCACTGGTTGTAGAGAATAACGACTGGAAGCATTGGCAGAAAATCATGAACATTGAGCCGATCGAAGGCACGGATGAGGAGAAACGAAGAGTACATCGTCCTCGTCCAGGGCATGCCGATTTAAACGGAGGCTTGAAATATAACCATAAAGACTTGCGGAACGTGCTGGAACGTTCAAGCGCACGCGAAACCGCTATTCGCGTTGCGGTTGGTGCGGTAGCCAAGCAGCTCCTCGAACGCTTTGGCATCCGAATCGCGGGGCATGTCATCCGCATCGGCGAGATTGAAGCGCCGCCGCATAACCTGCCGCTGGACGAGTTGGCTCGTGTGACCGAAGCTTCTTCGGTGCGGGTTGCCGATCCGGAAACGGAGAAGAAGATGGAAGCTTACATCGATAAAATCAAGCAGGAAGGCGACTCCATCGGCGGCATCGTGGAGTGTATCGTTGAAGGTGTGCCGGTCGGGCTTGGCAGCCATGTGCAGTATGACCGTAAATTGGACGGTCGTATTGCGCAAGCGGTCATGTCCATTAACGCCTTTAAGGGCGTGGAAATCGGCATCGGTTTTGAAGCTGGGAAGCTGCCGGGTTCTAAGGTTCACGATGAAATTTTGTACAGCGAGGAGCGCGGCTATTACCGGGCGACTAACCGGCTTGGCGGTTTCGAAGGCGGGATGACCAACGGTATGCCGATCGTCGTACGCGGCGTCATGAAGCCGATCCCAACGTTATACAAACCGCTGCAAAGCGTTGACATCGACACCCGCGAGGCGTTTGCCGCTCAGGTGGAGCGTTCGGATGCTTGTGCAGTGCCAGCCGCAAGCGTTGTGCTTGAGCACGTGGTCGCTTGGGAAGTGGCCAAAGCTTTCCTGGAGAAATTCGGCGGCGATTCGATCGAGGAGATCGAACGTAACTATAGGGGATATTTGGCTCAACTGGAGGAATATTGATGCGAACGCTGCAGGTCGATTTGTGCGAACGTTCTTACCCGATTTATATCGGCGGCGGCTTGTTGGGAAAGGCCGGGGAATTCTTCGAGCAGCATAAGCTGTCGGTGAAGAGCCCTGTCTTAATCGTCACCGATGACCATGTCGCGCCGAAATATCTGCCGGATGTGGAAGCCTCGCTGCAGGCCAAAGGCTACCGTACCGTCAGCAAAGTCGTGAAAGCCGGTGAAAAATCCAAATCGCTGGAGGTTTATGAGGACGTCATGACGACAGCGATTGAAGGCGGATTGGACCGCCGCTCTGTGGTCGTAGCGCTGGGCGGCGGCGTCGTTGGCGATTTAGCCGGCTTTGTGGCGGCAACGTATATGCGGGGCGTAGCATTTGTGCAAATGCCTACCACGATCCTTGCTCACGACAGCAGTGTCGGAGGCAAGGTAGCCGTTAACCATCGACTGGCTAAAAATATGATCGGCGCTTTTCATCAACCGGAAATGGTGTTATATGATGTGGACAGCCTGCAAACCCTGCCGCCGCGCGATGTTCGGGCGGGCTTGTCAGAAATGGTTAAGCACGGCCTGATCTGGAATGCGGCTTTTGCGGACTGGTGCCGCGAGCACACAGCGGAGTTGTTGGCGCTGGATCCGGATGCACTGGGATACGGATTAACCCAGGGGTGTTCGGTGAAAGCCCAAGTTGTTTCCGTAGATGAGCGGGAGAACGGGCTTCGTGCGATTCTGAATCTGGGGCATACATTGGGCCATGCCATCGAAGCGATCGGCGGGTATGGTGAATTTTTGCACGGTGAAGCGATCTCGATCGGGATGGCTGCGGCGGCAAAGCTTGCAGTGAACCGGGGCCGGGACCCGCAAATTTACGAGTACACGGTGTCCTTGCTAAGCGGTTTTGGGTTGCCAACAGCGATGCCGGCACATTTGAACGAGCAGGATTTGATTGGTGCCATGATGCACGATAAGAAGTTTAAGGAACAGACCATGGTGTTTATTTTGCCTGTAGAAATCGGCAAGGTGGAAATTGTATCGGACGTGACAATGGATGAAGTCCGCCGGGTGATTGCTGAATTGAAAGAGGAGGGACAACATGTATAACAGAGGTATTCGCGGAGCAACGACGGTAACTCGCAACGATGAACAGGAAATTCTGGACGCAACTGCCGCGTTGTTAAAAGAGATTGTGGAGCGTAATGAAATCGAACCTGAGGATATTTGCAGCGTTTGGATTACGGTTACGCCAGACTTGACAGCAACTTTCCCGGCCCGCGCCATACGCGTGTTAAAAGGTTGGGATATGGTGCCTTTGATGTGCTCCACGGAAATCCCGGTTCAAGGTGCCTTGCCGAAGTGTATCCGGCTGCTGATTCAGGTGAACACCACCAAAGGGCAGCGGGAAATGAAGCACGTCTATTTGAACGAAGCGCGGAGCCTCCGTCCGGATCTCAGCACCAATTCCTAAGGGCTGCAAGTAGCTGAAGCTATTATAGGTTAGTAAATATCAAGCTGCAGGTTTGGGTTGCCAAACGGGCCGCTGTTAGGGTATAGTTAATTTAGATTTTAGATGAGAGCTAGTTAGTTGAGTCAGTTAGTTGAGAGTAAGTTCTAAGTTAGAAGAGTTTAGAGTAAACCCATTTTTAGAGCTGAGTAGAGATCAGTTGAGATGAGCTGAGTTTAGCTGAGTGAATAGCCTGTTCCTTAGTGCGTATTTCGTCGTTTCCTTAATTGTGGGAGAATGACGGGCAAGTTGCGTCTTTAGGAGCTGTGCTTTCCCATAAACCGCAAATCCTACAACCTCTACTTCGGTAGAGGTTTTTTTATTTGGCTCTGAAACCAATTCGAAAAGGAAGTGAGAGACATGGCAACCCCGCATGTAGAACAGGTCATTGCTTTGGCGAACGAATATAATCTGATCCCGATTGCTCGAACGCTGCTTGCCGATATGGAGACCCCCATCCGGATCTTCCGACGTATTGCTCAGCGGGAGCAGGCATTTTTGCTGGAGAGCGTGGAAGGTGGCAGTCAGTGGGCACGGTATTCTTTCATCGGCACCGACCCGTTCTTGATGATTTCCGCAAAGAAGGGTGAGATCACGATTAAACGGGATGGCGGCGTAGAGCAGCTAAGCTCGTCCCGTCCCGTCGATGAGCTGAAGGCGATCCTGAGGGGGTACCGTAGTCCGAAGCTTCCGGAAATGCCGCCGTTTACGGGGGGAGCGATTGGTTTCTTTGGATATGATCTGCTTCAGTACTATGAAAAGCTGCCGGCGCATCAGGTGGATGACTTGAACCTGAACGATATGCAGTTTATGTTCTGCGACCAAGTGATCGTGTTCGACCATGTGAAACAGCGGATCATGCTGGTGGCCAATGTGCACGTAAAGCCGGGCGACCGTGACGAAGATATTCGCCGGGCTTATGCAGAAGCCGAGTTGAAGCTGGATTTGGCGGCCGATCTGCTGCAGCAGGAGGGGCCGGGTGAAAGCTTTAACCGCCGGCCAATGCCGGCCGTGACGGATCTCGGGGACGTCAGATCCAACCTGACCAAGGAGCAGTTCATTGCGAACGTTGAAAAAGCGAAGGAATATATTCGCGCAGGCGATATTTTCCAAGTGGTGCTGTCGCAGCGGTTCCATATCGAAACCGAGGTTGATCCGCTTCATGTCTACCGTGTTCTGCGGACGTTAAATCCGTCGCCGTACATGTATTACCTCAAGCTGGACGAAGAGATTATCGTCGGGACATCGCCGGAGGCCCTAGTCAAGGTAGAGAACGGACGAGTGGAGACGCGTCCGATCGCTGGCACGAGACCACGGGGAGCGACGGAAGAAGCTGATTTAGCATTAGAAGCTGAGCTGCTGCAGGATGAAAAAGAACGGGCGGAGCACCTGATGCTGGTTGACCTTGGACGCAACGATTTAGGCCGGGTATCCGAGTTCGGCACCGTCACTTGCGACTCCTATATGGAGATCGAACGGTATTCCCACGTCATGCACATGGTTTCCAAAGTGTCCGGCAAGCTGCGGGAGGATAAGGACTTCTTCGATGCCTTCCTGTCCTGTTTGCCTGCCGGGACCGTCTCCGGGGCACCTAAGCTGCGGGCGATGGAGATTATTGCAGAGCTGGAGCGCGAGGCGCGCGGCACATATGCCGGGGCCATTGGGTACCTCGGATTTTCGGGCAATATGGATTCCTGTATAACGATCCGCACCATCGTGTTTAAGCAAGGAAAGGCATATGTGCAGGCGGGCGGAGGTATCGTATGGGATTCCATCCCGGAGAACGAATATCAGGAGTCAGTCAATAAAGCGAAGGCTTTGTTGACGGCTATCCGTACAGCGGAGCAGATGTTTCCGCCAGCTACTCGAAACGATGATGTGATTAATCAGGATTACCTTTACGAATATACTCCAGGGAACTAAAGAAAGGAGCGAATCGAGATGATAGGACAGCAAACCGTGCAGGCAGGCATTAGCCGCTTGATTGAAGGACAGCATTTGTCGCGGGATGAAGCGCGTGGTGTGATGCAAGCGATCATGAACGGCGAATCCACGCCGGCTCAAATCGGCAGTTTGTTGACTGCGCTGCGGATCAAAGGAGAGACCGTTGAGGAAATCACCGGCTTCGCCGAGGCGATGCGCGGGGCATCCAGCCGAATTCATACAGAAACACAAAAGCTACTGGATACCTGCGGAACGGGCGGATCCGGCATCCACAAAATCAACGTATCCACGACGGCGGCGATCGTGGCAGCCTCGGTGTCGGTGCGGGTGGCTAAACACGGCAACCGTTCGGCATCTGGTCGTTCGGGAAGTGCCGATGTTCTCGAAGCGCTGGGCGTGAATATTCAACTGGACGCCGGTCAAGCGAAACGTTGTCTGGATGATATCGGCATCTGCTTTATGTTTTCACAGCTCTATCATCCATCGATGAAGCACGCGGCAGCCCCTCGCAAAGAGTTGGGGATTCGGACGGTCTTCAATATGCTGGGGCCATTAACGAATCCGGCAGGAGCGGACCGCCAGGTGCTGGGCATTTATGACGGCAGCAAAACGTCAACCATAGCAGAAGTGCTGCGTGAGCTTGGTTCCAAACGGGCACTGGTGGTCAGCAGCCAAGAAGGGCTGGATGAAATCAGCATTTCGTCGCCAACACGGGTATCTGAGTTGAAAAACGGAGAGATCACAACTTACGAGCTGCAGCCGGAAGATCTGGGTCTTCGCACCTACCCGCTGGAAGCGATGATTGGCGGCGACCCCCAGACGAATGCCGAGATCGTTCGGCGCGTGCTGCAAGGGGAGCGTGGGGCTTACCGTGACGTAGTACTGGCTAATGCAGGCGCTTGTGTATATGTGGCTGGTTTGGCGAATACGATTCGGGAGGGAGTAACGATCGCGGCGAATGCGATCGATTCCGGGCAGGCTTATGCCAAGCTGCAACAACTGATTCAGACAACGGGGGAGTTAAGTTATGTATCTTGATCGAATTGTAGAGACGAAAAAAGCAGAAGTCGCACGTTTGGCAGAAACCTTCTCCCTTGCAGATGCAGAGCGTCGCATTGCGGCGATGGAACCAACGCGGGGGTTCCACGCCGCACTTACAACCGGACGGAAGCGGGATATGGGGTTAATCGCTGAGGTGAAAAAGGCGTCCCCTTCCAAAGGCTTGATTCGCCCAGATTTCCATCCGGTACAGCTGGCTGCAGCTTATGAAGCGGCGGGAACGGATTGCATTTCTGTGCTGACGGATGAGACGTATTTTCAGGGCAGCGGCGCCTATTTAAGTGCAATTCGCGAGGCGGTAAATGTGCCGCTGCTGCGCAAGGATTTTGTGATTGACGAGCGGCAGATTTACGAAGCAAGGCTGCTTGGCGCTGACGCCGTCTTGCTGATCGCCGCAATCCTGAGCGATACACAGCTTCGCGACTATCTGTCGATCGCTACGGCGCTGGGACTCGATGCACTGATCGAAGTGCATGATCGCGAGGAGCTGGAGCGCGTTCTGCTGCTGCCAGCAGCGAAACTGATTGGCATCAACAACCGGAATTTGCGGACGTTTGAGGTATCTCTGGAGACGACGGCCGCGTTGGCGGAGTTGGTACCGTCCAGTGCCACGTTGATCAGCGAGAGCGGGATTCAAACCCGGCAGGATGTCAAATTCCTGCAACAGACCGGCGCACAAGGCGTGCTGATCGGAGAAACGTTTATGCGTCGAGAACATGTGGGAGAAGCCGTAGTTGACTTAATGGGACCGTTAGCTCAAACGGATTCCCGCGAAATGGATGCTGAAGGGACGACGTTGCATGGGTGAAGTAGCCGTAAAAATTTGTGGACTTCAAAGCGTTGAAGTGCTAAAATCTATGGTGAACTTACCCGTAGATTATGTTGGATTCGTGTTTGCCCGAAGTAAGCGCCAAATTAGCGGAAGCCATGCAGCGGAGCTGCTTCCTGTACTGCAAACGTGGAGCACAGGAGCAGTTCCGCAGAGCGTTGGGGTGTTCGTCAATCCGACCTTGGAGGAGCTGGACGAGGTTTTGCGGCAGGCACCGCTGGACATCCTGCAGCTCCACGGGACGGAAAGCCCGGATTATTGCCGGAAAGTGAAGGACGCTTATGGCGTCAAGATTTTCAAGGCATTTTCGGTCAAAACGGACGGATCGGTCCATGCTGGCGCAGCCTTGGCAGAGTATGACGGCGTGCTGGACGGGCTGTTGCTCGACACGTACGATCCGAAGTATGGCGGAGGCTCCGGCGTTACCTTTAATTGGGAAGCAGCAGAGCCTTTTCGTCAATGGGCCAAGGAGCGAGGAATCCCGTTCTTTGCGGCCGGCGGTTTGCATCCCGGCAATGTGAGAACGTTGATTGATACGTTGCAGCCGGATGGCGTAGACGTCTCAAGTGGCGTGGAAACCGACGGCGTGAAGGATATCACGAAAATAACAGCATTTGTAGAGAGGGTGAAGGGATGATGAAGCAGGTACCGGATGAGCATGGGCGATTTGGTCCTTTTGGCGGCCGCTACGTGCCCGAAACGCTGATGAACGCTTTGATCGAACTGGAAGAATCCTATTTGAAATTTAAAGATGATCCCGAGTTTCAAGCGGAGATCGCTTATCTGCTGAAGCAGTATTCCGGACGGGAGACGCCGCTTTATTATGCAGAGCGCCTGACGGAGCACTTGGGCGGAGCGAAGATCTATTTGAAACGCGAGGATTTGAACCATACCGGTGCTCATAAAATTAACAACGCGATTGGGCAAGGGATTTTGGCGAAGCGGATGGGCAAGCAGAAAGTAATCGCCGAAACCGGCGCTGGCCAACACGGCGTTGCTACGGCTACAGTTGCAGCCTTGCTGGGTCTGGAATGCAAGGTGTTCATGGGTGAAGAAGATACGAAACGGCAGCAGCTGAACGTGTTTCGAATGAAGCTGTTGGGTGCGGAAGTGGTCCCGGTTACGTCCGGCACACGTACGCTAAAAGATGCTTGCAACGAAGCGCTGCGCTATTGGGTAAGCAATGTGCATGATACTTTCTATATTCTCGGATCGGCTACCGGACCGCATCCTTACCCGATGATGGTGCGGAACTTCCAGCGGATTATCGGCGATGAAACGCGGAAGCAGATTTTAGAGGCGGAAGGCCGGCTGCCGGATATGCTCGTCGCTGCGGTTGGCGGCGGCAGCAACGCGATCGGGATGTTTTATCCGTTTATCGAGGATCAGGAGGTTCGCTTGGTTGGTGTGGAAGCCGCAGGCAAAGGCATTGACACGGAGTTCCATGCCGCCACGATGACCAAAGGTACCAAAGGCGTCTTCCAGGGCTCGATGAGCTATTTGCTTCAGGACGCGTATGGCCAAGTTCTCCCGGCTCACTCGATCTCTGCCGGTCTCGATTACCCGGGCATTGGCCCTGAGCATTCGTATCTGAAGGATATCAAACGTGCGAAGTATTATCCGATCACGGACCGTGAGGCACTGGATGCCCTTCAGCTGCTAAGCCGGACCGAAGGGATTATTCCGGCGCTGGAGTCGGCGCATGCGGTGGCGCAAGTGGTGAAAATGGCCCCAGCGATGAGTCGGGACGAAATTATCGTCATCTGCTTGTCCGGCCGCGGGGATAAGGACGTGGAGTCGATTATGGCGTATACGGAAGGCGGGGAGACGTTATGAGCCAACAGGCAGGTCAATTGCTGGACGATACGTTTGCGAAGCTGAAAGCGGCGGGAAAAACTGCGCTGGTTCCGTTTATCACCGTCGGTGATCCGGATCCGGAGACGACGCTCGACATTTTGACCGTTCTGGAGGAAGCTGGGGCTGATGTGGTGGAGCTGGGTGTACCTTATTCCGATCCCTTGGCGGATGGCCCGGTGATTCAGCGGGCATCGGAACGTGCCCTTGTCCACGGGATCACGGTGGCTTCCTGTATCGAGACGGCATCTAAAGCTAGAGAACGCGGCATTCGTATGCCGTTTGTCTTGTTTACTTATTACAATCCTGTGCTGCAAATGGGGACGGAACGCTTGTTTGCTGAGCTGCAGAAGGCGGGAATCAGCGGCTTGATCATCCCGGATTTGCCGTATGAAGAGGCGGAGGAGGTCCTGAACTTGGCGGATGCCGCCGGCGTCAGGCTGATCCCGCTTGTCGCGCCCACCTCCAGCGGCCGGATTGCACGAATTTTGGAGCGTGCCCGCGGATTCGTATACTGCGTCTCTTCGCTGGGCGTAACTGGAGAACGGAGCTCGTTCCATGCCAGTGTCGACGAGTTTATCTCCTCGGTTAAAGCACAAACGGATTTGCCCGTTGCTGTTGGCTTCGGTATTTCCAGCCGGGAACAGGTCGAGCGGTTTGCTGCGATCTGTGACGGAGCGGTCGTGGGCAGCGCCATCGTGCGTAAGATCGAGGAAAACTTGCCGCTCTTGTCCCATGCTTCGACTCGGGATCAAGGGTTGTTGCAAATTCGCGACTTTGTGGCAAAATTGAGATTATAGTTTTTTTGCTGTATCATCACAAAGTCATTTGAGGAGGAACCTATATATGTTGCCGAAACCCCAGATCGTCAATTTGCCGGTATATCAACCGGGAAAGCCGATTGAAGAAGTGAAGAAAGAGCTCGGACTTGAGGACGTCATTAAGCTGGCCTCTAACGAAAATCCGTTTGGTTGCTCGCCGCGTGTCCGCGCCGCCATTGAACAGGAGCTGGCGAACTTAAGCTTGTATCCTGATGGCAGTGCCGCCGAATTGACTGAAGCGCTGGCTAGCCAGCTTGGCGTGGGGAAGGAGCAAATAATTTTCGGCTGCGGTTCGGATGAAATCATCGCGCTGATTGCCCGCGCTTTCTTCCTGCCGGGTGGCGAGACGGTGATGGCAGATCAGACGTTCAGTGTGTATAAGAGCAATGCCGACATTGAAGGGGCCGTCAGCATCGAGGTGCCGCTGAAGGAAGGGACCCACGATTTGGAGGGAATGCTTGAACGCATCGGGGACAAAACGAAAGTAGTTTGGATTTGCAACCCGAACAATCCAACGGGAACGATCGTGCCGCATGCGAAGCTGGTTGCTTTTCTGGATCGAGTTCCGGGGAACGTGCTGGTCGTTTTGGATGAAGCGTATGCTGAATATGTAACGGATTCGGAGTATACAAACGGGATTGCTTTGCTGAACCAGTATCCTAATCTCGTTGTGTTACGTACTTTTTCAAAAATTTACGGTCTTGCAGCGCTGCGGATCGGTTATGGCGTGGGGCAACCGGCGGTTATTAAACTGATCAATCAGGTTCGTGAGCCGTTTAATACTTCGCGGATTGGGCAAGCGGCGGCCAAAGCGGCATTGGCCGATCAGGAATTCGTGTCAGAATGCCGCGCGAAGAACCGCGAAGGGATCGCCTATCTGTATAAGGAATTCGATCGACTGGGCCTGAAGTACTTCCCAGCGCATGGTAATTTCATCATGGTGGACGTACAGCGTCCGGCAAGTGAAATGTTTGAGTCGCTATTGAAGCTGGGGATTATTGTGCGTGGAGGTTTCCATAAATATCCTACCTATGTGCGGGTGACCGTCGGATCGGCGGAACAAAACGCGAAATTTATCACTGCCTTGGAGCAGGTGCTTGGCAAATCGGCGACTCGGGTCTGACCCCAATCTATTCGCAGAAAATGAGTGAGATACGATGACAACGAAAATTGCCATTTTTGGCGTGGGTTTGATCGGCGGTTCGCTGGCGTTGTGCTTCAAAGGCAAGCCGGGAATTACGGTCGTTGGCCACGCCCATCGCCCGGAATCTTTGAAACGCATTGAGGAGCGCGGTGTCGTTGACGCCGCGACTCTGTCCATGGAAGAGGCGGCGGCGGATGCCGACTTTATTTTTTTGTGCGTGCCGGTCGGGTTGCTGGAAGATTACCTACGGAAGCTGACCGAGTTGCCGTTGAAGCCGGGCTGCATTATAACCGACGTTGGCAGTACTAAGGCGTCGGTTGCCGCTTGCGCGGCCCAAATTGCCCGTCCGGGCGTGCATTTCATCGGCGGCCATCCGATGGCTGGATCGGAGCGTTCCGGCGTGGAGGCGGCTTCGACGCTTTTGTTCGAGAATGCTTTTTATGTGCTGACGCCGTCTTCTGGTGTGCCGGAGGAGGCTTATCATCGCCTGGAGCAACTGCTGGCGTACACCAAAGCGCAAATTGTGCGTGTGGACCCTGTTCTGCATGATGAAATCGTAGGGGCGATCAGCCATCTGCCGCATATTATCGCGGTGGCCTTGGTGAATCAGGTGCGTCATTACAACGATAGCAACGGGTTATACCGGATGTTGGCAGCAGGGGGGTTCCGTGACATCACGCGGATCGCATCAAGCGACCCGGTGATTTGGCGGGATATCCTGCTTAGTAACAGGAACGTGTTGCTTCACTTGTTGAAGGACTGGAACCGCGAGATTGAAGGATTTATCAATTTATTGGAGGCACAGAACGGTGAAGGGATTGAGGCCGAGTTCCAAAAGGCGAACCAGTTCCGCAGCGAACTGCCGGAGCGCCGCAAAGGAGCCATCACCTCGTTGTTCGACATTTATATTGATGTGCCGGATACGCCAGGGATTATTGGGCAAATTGCGACCGAACTTGGTCTGCGTCAAATTAACCTGAGCAACATGCAAATTATCGAAAGCCGCGAGGACGTTCCGGGCGTGCTGCGCCTCTCTTTCCGCCAGGAAGGGGAGATGGAGCGGGCGAAAGCTCACCTCCAATCCTTGGGCTATGTTGTGTATGTGTAAGTTGGCTATTGTTATGGGAAAGTTTCGGCTCGGCGTTGAATTTTGAATTCAATGCCGGGTCTTTTGCATTTCTGGAGGTTGGCTTACGCCATTCCTTTGCAACGCATTAGTCTACGGGGTAATGACCTTACTGGGGGCTGCCTCGCAGGGATGGTGTCTTTCCTGTCTGTTGATTCACGGGGATACTGACTTTCCTGTTTGTTACTTCAAAGAGACAGTGACTTTCCTGTTTGTTACTTCACAGGGATCATGACTTTTCGGGCTGCCGAGCTACGGGGGCTATTGCTTCCCTAGGCTGAATCTTATCAAAGCTGGGGCTGTAAATGGTTGGCTGCTTGCGGGGATTAACGGAACATAGGGACGTTATTAGTGTAGGAGCGTGCCTTTTCCAGTTTTAAGGGAACGAGGAGACCTTATTTGGCTTAATTGCTGGGATAACGTAGTCGTGATCGCCAATAAGGACTTAGGGTTCCGTTCCAACGGGAAATCGCCGGGAAATGGGGGGATAAGGTCCATACGTTCCGTTAGCCAAAAACCTATAGTGATCGCAAATGTAAGCGCTAAAAAAAGTTGTTGACAGAATGAAAACGTATACATATAATAAAAGTACAGTATGGTTTCTCTCCACTCCTATCCAATAACTTCTTGCTCCAGGTGAGCAAGGACCGCTTCCGAGGAAGCGGTCTTTTTTTTTGTCTTTTTTGCGTGATCTGGCAGATGGCGCGAGTAATAAGTACGATAAATCGAGTACCATTTGCTCGTAATGCTGGGATCAGCGGAATTGTACATGAAAATTCGAGTATAATGGGCCGAATCCGCCAGTATCAGCTGAAATGTACATGAAATTTCGTGTTTATTGAGGCGTCAGAAGGGGAGAAGGGGCAAATGTGCATGAAATTTCGAGTACAATGGGTCGAAATTGCCGGTATCGGCTAAAATGTATATGAAATTTCGAGTACATTTCGGATGTTTGGGCCATCGCGGCAAAAATGTATGCGAAAAATCAAGTACATTGCATTCGCATCCAAGAGGGGGCGCTTTTCTAAGTTACCTCCCCACCATACTTAGTCACCTTTAACGAGTTCCAAGACAAGTTAATCCAACTCCAATACAAATTAAACTCCCCAAACACGTTATCAAGTCCAGTTTCTTGCTCAGAATCCTTGATTACCGCAATAAAAATCCAGTTACTTTGCCCGTGTCTATAGTAAGTTATTTCCCCTCTAGTACTCTCACCGAACCTTCAACTCCGTCCCAGGACAAGTTACTCAGCACCATCACAGGTTACTTCTTAACGTCTTACGAATCGGTCGCCAGACAACAAAATGACGTGCCGTATTCAAAAAAACATACTTTACACCTTTCGGCTCAACTGGGGGAATATTATAACAACAAATGGTACTAGTCGGTTCTCCACCACCAGTTCTGTTCTCAACTGTCAGCTCTGTTCTCCATCGCCAGTTCGGTTCTTCTCCATCAGTTACTTCACCGTGATCAGGCTTACCGCAGTATTGATTAGGACAAGATTTGGCTCACTAACTTCTCTCGCGTTAGCTCGATCGGTTGATTTGCTGCTTGCGATAGGCAAGCGGGCTGACGCCGTATTTCTTCTTAAACGCCTTGCTGAAGTAGTAAATGTCAGGGAAACCGGCTTGCTCGGCGACTTCTTTTATCAGCAAGGAGGGCTGCTGCAGCAACTCACAGGCTTTGGCCAGCCGGATTCGGTTCATTTCTTCGATGAGGGTTCGACCGGTTTTTTGCTTGTAGACGCGGGATAGATGGCCGTAGCTCATATGGAGGGATGCGGCTAATGCCTCTACATTCAAACGTTCCCCGCGAAAATCCTCCAGGTATACCTCCACCTTACGAAGCAAAGCGTCCCGGGCTTGTGCAGGCTCGGAGGCAAACACACTAGCCTCATGTATAGCGGTTACCCCGGACAAGACCTCCAGCAGTTGAACGAGCAGCAACCGGAGATAAAAAGGTGACCGCCCCTTTTCCGCCTCGGTAAACAACTGGATGAGCAGCGACCGAATGCCGTAATCGTCTCGGTAAGCTCCGGGAGGCCAATCCTTTAACCGGTTCAACCGCCGGAAGAAGCTGTCGTTTTCCGGTTTTGCCGCTTTATTTTGAGCCCAATTGTTTGCCGTCTCTCCTGCAGTTTCTTCGTCCAACGTACCTGCCATTGTCCGGAACCGCCAGCGCAAGCAAATGCCTTCATGCGGATCTTCCCGAGAGTAATCGTGCGCATGGGTCATCCCCGGCGGGATCAAAAAAAATTCATCCGCATACACCATCACATCCTGATCAATAAATCGGGTTTGCATACGGCCGGACAGGACGTAGTTGAATTCATACCAAGTATGGGCGTGGGGAGGGCATTTGCCGGAACCGCCGGTTTGTTCTATCACGATATCGACCCAGTCCACTACAGCATCGCCAACCGCGATTTCACCACAGATTTTGTTCAATTGAGGCGCCAGTTCGTTGCGCCATTTCCTCAGATCCATGAGCTGCTGCTCCTTTGTTTGATTTGACTTCATCATATCATAATAGGACAAAAATTGATGAGGATAAGTAATTTACTTCGCCTTAGCAGAACCGGAAAATGAGGGGGAAGGCTAACTCATATTTATGGGAGGTACCCGATACGATGTTCTGGACGGAGGAGAAATTAAACGCACGGATTCGCGAGCTGGAGGGGTATCGATACCGCGATGCCCGCCCGATTGAGGCGTTTCGCGCGCAAGTGGATGAGGAAGGGCGCATCGGCGCCAAACCGCCCAAGGAGGGGCCGTGGTCCACGATGCAGACGGGGGAACGCTGGGAAGGCCGTGATCTTTATTTATGGTTGGAGACGGACGTCGAGCTTCCCGTCGAATGGAAGGGGCGTAGGGTCGTTGGCGTGTTCGACTTCGGCAAAACGGGAGGCGGTAACAACTCCGGGTTTGAATCGCTCCTGTATGTCAACGGCGAACCGTTCCAAGGTGTGGATATGAATCACCAGGAGGTGTTTTTCCCAGATGAGGCCACCGGGACGAAGGTGAAGCTGCAGTTCCGCCTATGGTCCGGATTGGAAGGCGGCGGGAAGCCGCAAATCCAGGAACACCGAATCAAGCGGGCAGAGATTGCGTGGCTGGACGGAACGGTGGACCGTTTGTACTATACGGCGCGCGCGGTCATGCAGACGGTGGAGGTCCTGCCGGCGAATGCGCCAGAGCGGACTGACCTGTTGACAGCGCTGGATCGCGCTTTCCTGCGGATCGATTGGTCCTATCCGGGATCGGAGGCGTTTTATGCTTCGCTGACGGAAGCGGAGGAGCAATTAACCCAGGCGGTGGCAGGAATGAAGAAAACGTCGCCGGTGACGGTGCAATGCATCGGGCATACGCATATTGACGTCGCCTGGTTATGGCGGCTGAAGCATACGAGGGAAAAAGCAGCCCGCAGCTTCAGCACTGTGCTGCGCTTGATGGAGATGTTCCCAGAGTACGTGTTCCTGCAAACACAGCCGCAGCTCTACGAATATCTGAAACAGGATTACCCGGAGCTCTATGAACAGATCAAGGAACGGGTCAAAGAAGGTCGTTGGGAAGCCGCCGGCGGCATGTGGCTGGAGGCCGACTGCAACTTGACAAGCGGGGAATCGCTGGTGCGGCAGCTGCTGTATGGGACGCGGTTTTTGCGAGAGGAATTTGGTCAGGAGTGCACCTATTTGTGGCTGCCGGACGTATTTGGCTACAGCTGGGCCTTGCCGCAAATTTTGCGCAAGTCAGGCATTGACACGTTTATGACCACCAAGATCAGCTGGAATCAATACAACCGCATGCCGCATGATACGTTTTGGTGGCGCGGCATCGATGGCAGCGAAGTGCTGACCCATTTTATCACCACGCCCCAGGACGGCAATTTCTGGTGGTACACCTATAACGGGCAGATTGAGGCCTCCAGCGTGCAGGGCATCTGGGAGTCCTACCGCGATAAAGAGGTGAACAAGGAGCTCCTGCTCTCATACGGTTACGGCGATGGCGGCGGGGGTGTAAACCGCGAACACCTGGAGCTGCGTCGGCGTCTCGACGAGATGCCGGGTCTGCCGCGTGTGACGACCGGAAGAGCGGATGATTATTTTGCGAAGCTGCATGAGACGGTGGAGTCGGCAGACCGTTACGTCCATACGTGGGACGGCGAATTGTACCTGGAGTACCACCGGGGAACTTATACCAGCCAGGCGTACAATAAGAAAATGAACCGGAAGCTGGAACTGCTGTCCCGGGATACCGAATGGTTGCTTAGCTTGCAGGCGTTGCTTGCGGGCGGCGGAAAGTGGGACACTTATCCGAAAGCCAAGCTGGATGAAAGTTGGAAAACGATCCTACGCAATCAATTCCACGACATTATTCCGGGCTCGTCCATTCCGGAAGTATACCGGGACTCCAAGGAGGAGTATGCCGAAGCCCAATCGCTGCTAGAGTCGTGCCGGGAACAGGCCATTCAAGCTTTGACGAGCGATGCGGGGGATACATATACCGTGTGGAACCCGTCTTCTTGGCCGTTTACCGGTCTGGTTGCCTTGGAAGATCAAGACACAGACATGGGAACACCGTGGATCCAAGCGGAGGGGCAAGTGCTGCAATCCGAATTCGACGGGACGACGGTGTGGGTACGCGTGGAGAACGTGCCGCCGCTAGGTTTTGTCACGATTCAACGTAAGAAGGAGGTACAAGCGGATCACGTTGCCGCGGTGACAAGTGAACCGTTTAAAGTTCGGCCAAACGGGATCGAAACTCCGATTTATCGCATCGAGTGGAACGACCGCGGGCAACTGATCTCAATCTTCGACCGCATCGCCGACCGTGAGGTGCTGGCATCCGGTGAACGCGGCAATGTGCTGCAGGTGTTTGAGGATAAGCCTAAAATGTTTGAGGCTTGGGACATCGATGTATTCTACCAAGAGAAGCAGCGCGAGGTCGAGCAGCTTCAGGAATGCAAGGTGGATACCGGTTCGCTGCGGGCTGTCGTTCATTTCACTTGGACGTACATGAGCTCAACGATTCGCCAGCAGATGATTCTGTATGCCGACAATCGGCGGATCGATTTCCGCACCTGGGTGGATTGGCAGGAACGTCAGCAGCTGCTGAAGGTTGCTTTTCCAGTGGATATTCGGGCGACGGAAGCAACTTACGACATTCAATATGGCAACGTGAAGCGTCCAACGCACTGGAACACGTCGTGGGATTTCGCTCGCTTCGAAACCGTGGGGCATCAATGGGTGGATTTGTCGGAGCGCGGCTATGGGGTTAGTCTACTGAATGATTGCAAGTACGGGCATGACATTAAGGATCATGTAATCCGCCTGTCGCTGCTGAAGTCGGCAACGTACCCAGACCCGCAGGCAGATCGCGGCGAGCATGAATTTACGTATGCGCTGTATCCGCATGAGGGGGATTGGTCCGAAGGCGGTACCGTGCAAGCGGCAGCGCTCCTGAATCAACCGGTATATATAACGCCAGGAGCGGCTCCTGCGTCGTCGTTCTCCCTGCTTCAAACAAGTGGCAGCGCGGACGTCGTGATCGATGCGGTGAAAAAAGCGGAAGACGACGATAGCGTAATCGTCCGTTTCCATGAATATAAGGGCGGCCGGGGCCGCGTCCGGTTACACGTCGGAGTGCCCGTTAAGTCTTGGCAGGAAACCGACCTGATGGAACGTCCTGTCGGTGAGTCTTCCGCAGATGCGATAGAGCTGACCGTAACGCCTTATGAAATCAAGACGGTTCGTCTTCAGTTGAAATAAAAAATGAGCAACACGGGCGCCTCCTCAGTTATCGGAAGTGGGGGCGCCTGTTAGCGTTTCAATATTGTTGGAACCATAGAAAAATAAGACCACCAGAATAATGATCACAATTAATTCGGAAAAACCTTCGCCGTCAAATTGACCCATGTGGCAAACCCCCATAATTAAAATATAAAGATCAAAGCGCACAATTTCCTTTTGTGTCGGCTGACAAAGAACTAGCACTGGAGCGTCTTCGGTTTACGATAACGAACGCCGGACCCACATTAGGAGGAACCGTTCGCTTTTTTCTTCATGGCATTAATGATGTCATTGATGGTGAGATCCCCATTTTCATTGAGGAAATTCAGCAGTTTGTCGGCGTTCGCGTCGCTGCTGATCGTTTTGTACTCGCCAACCAAGGAGACGAACATGGTCGCGTTACGGTATAACTGGACGGAATCCACGCGAAGTTTGCCGGAGAGCAGCAACGCAGCTACGGTGTATTCCGGGGTTTTGGGCCGGAATCCGCCTTTTTTGCCGTTTTTCTTGCTGGAAGACGAGGACTTGTTCTTTCCGGCTGAGTTCATGGCTTTACCTTCCTTAACTTGATGGAGTCCAGTTAATTGTCACGGGGAACAATTCAAACGAACTGATCCTGAACCGATCCTACCTCGATTCCTAGGAATCCCCTGTTATTTATGCTATGCAACCGAACGGGGTTGGTGTAGACGGGAGACGCAAACGATCCACCGATTCGACCTTCTGGACGGGATTGACAATCCAGGCAGAGACCGGTAGAGTAATAATTGAATTGCATAGGAAATCCACTAGGGGCGCCGTCATCGGCTGAGACAAGAGATCATCTTGGACCCTTTGAACCTGATCTAGTTCATACTAGCGTAGGAAAGTGGAGCCGGCCCCAAGTGACATGCGCTTAGGCTGCCATGAGTATATTGGTATGCCTAGGGTTCATCCAGCCGCTCCCTCTACGGAGCGGCTTTTTTGCATGGCGTGCCCAGCTAAGC
>NZ_BILV01000084.1 GCF_004000745.1 Paenibacillus barengoltzii NBRC 101215 | reverse complement strand
GCCGGCGTCGCCGCTGCCGCCGGCCGCTGGCGCGCCCGTACCCGGCGCGCCCTCTGCCACGCGCAGCTTGCCGATGCGCTCCAGCACGTCGACGACGTGCTGACGCTTCCACGCGAGCTGCGCGTCATAGCTCAAGTGCTGCAGCTGGCAGCCGCCGCACTTGTCGTAGATCGGACAGGGCGCGGCCACCCTGTCCGGGCTCGCCTCAACCACGTCAAGCAGTTTGGCATAGCCATACTGCTTTTTCGTTTTGAGCACCTTGACCCGGGCTTTCTCACCCGGCAAGGCGCCGGCGACAAACAGCGTGTAGCCTTCCACCCGGCCCACGCCTTCCCCGTCGTGGTTCATCCCGATGATGTCGATCACGACCTCATCATTTTTCACGACGGGAAGACCCGCCAGCGCGGCTTCAGACGCGCTGCTTCCAGCACGCCCTGCAGGCTGCGCGCTGAAAGGCCGTTCCGCAGCCACAGCCGCACGCCCCCGCGATGGAAGAGTCGCTGAGGAAGCTTCTCCTCTCCCGCCGCGGTTGCTTTTCCCGCCGCCAGCTGCTTTGTGTCCTTGTCCCCGAGGGCTCCCTACCCGCCCCGCTTCCGGACGACGATGGTTATTCCGTTGCTTCTTCATCATGGACTCCTTCTATGTTCAACTGAACCGGTTACTCCAACTTGGCATCATCTCATCCAGTTCACGTGATCTACTGTAATTCAAAACTCTCGATATACTTTAATCCAGTACTCTAAATCCTCGCATAAGGTAAAACCATCCGTTCGACGTTAACACACCTGTTTCAGCCCACCCATCAAACAACTAACGGTAAATCCTCCATCTAATTTACCCCGTTTGGGCCATTTTCGCAAAAATAACGGGAAATCGTACCGCTAATTTGGCCCATTTCCCCTGTTTTCAGCAAAGCCTGCGGAATTAACGGTACTTTTTCCAGCTAATCCACGCCAAACCCACAGTTACTCCAAAAATAACGGTAGAATTTCCACTTATTTCGCATCGCCACCACTTCGAACGTTGACCGCTATACGCCATCCAAACTCCATTCGTACCATTGTGGCAGCTTAAACGTACCAAGGCAAGGAGTCCCTTAAGCCACAGATAGTTGCAGCCCCTGGACGGAAGCAGCCTTAAGGTACTAACGACTCGCCCAACCAAACCAAATCCCCCGCCAGCCCGACGGGGGATCCTCATAACCTAAGCTTCCTGATGGCGTGCCTCAGGCAACCCTGTAAATTACTGTCTAAGCCTATGAATCACGGACGGATATCGAGAAATCAAGCAAAAATCCGCAAATGCTGCGGCAAAATCTCGAACACGCCGGGCAATTCGCCGCCCAGTTCGCCGTCGAGATTGAGCAGCACACGGCCGGGTGAGGTGACTTCCATACGCCGCGTCTTGAAATGAATGACGTGCGAGTCGCCTAAATGATCGCCGCGCAGCGCCATCGTCACCAGACGGATAAATTCCGCCAGGTTGCATTTCTTGAGCGCGATCACGTCCAGCAGCCCGTCGTCGATGCGCGCGTCCGGCGCCAGCTTCTCGAAGCCGCCAACGGAGTTGCTGTTGGCGATCAAGAACAGCATGAACTCACCCTCTATAATCTCGTGCCCTTCCGCATCGATGATCAACCTGGTTGGCGACAGGCTGGCCATTTTCTCAATACCCTTCATATAATAGGCCAGCTGCCCAATCAGCGTCTTGAGCCGACTCGGCACCTCATATGTCAGCTCGGTCAACTTGCCGCCGCCGGCGATATTTATGAAATGTCGGCCGTTCACTTTGCCGATATCGATCGGTCTGGTTTTATTCTCAATGACCAAGTCGCAATAATCCTCCCAACGCCGAGGAATTCCCATGGCGCGGGCGAAATCATTTGTCGTGCCCAGCGGGAACACCCCCAGCGGAGGCAAATCACTCTTCCCAGCCATGCCGTTCACAACCTCATTCAGCGTCCCGTCACCGCCGGCCGCAATAATGATGTCGTATCCACGTTCGACCGCCAAAGCCGCCTCGCGCGTCGCATCGCCTTCCCCGGTCGTCGCATGACACGACGTCTCGATGCCGCCCTGATCCAGACGCTCCAGCACGTCCGGCAGGAGGCGGCGCATCTCTTCTCTTCCCGAGGTTGGATTATAAATCAACCTAGCTCTTTTCATCTTCCTAACGCCACCTGAACTCATAATGTCAACCTATCACTGATCCCATTATATTCAATATTTGTTGCGACATCCAGCGAGCCATCAAAGGGTGGGGCAGCAGCGCCTCTCCCGAATAACGATGAGCCAGCCCCTTCAGCCGCTCAGGAATCGTGACCTTCGTAAAATATCCGGCGCTCAGGAAAAGCGGAGCCACAATCACGTCCATTCCCCGTTCTGACCAATCACGGACTTTGGCCGATACGCTGTCCGGATTCAGAAGCGCATAATCGGCCCCGCCTGCGAGGCCGGCCAGCTCCGCACATTGCGCCGCCAGCGAGGCAATTCCGCGCTCCCACCGCTGCAAGAAGCCAGGATGATTGCTGCCGTGTCCCACGAGAAGCAGCACTTCACGCTCCGGCCGTACGGACAGCCCCTTCACTTTGTCCCACACCATCTCAGCGACCAGCGGACCATCATCGATAGGATCGCCAAAAAACACCCGAGCGGAAACCCGAAAACGTTCCAGGTCGGTTTCCTTCTCCGGTGCATCTTTCACCCCAAAGGCATAAGCGATTTCATCGATATGGGTACTTCCTGAGGACACGAATAAGGGAATGACGATCATGTCCGTCACTCCCTGACCTTCCAGCTGATCGATGCCGTCCTGAATCAGGCGGCCTTCCACCGTTTCGAGGAAAGCACAGGCGAGCGGAAGCCCGGCGGGCAAATCGTCCGCCGCTTCCGCTACCGCCGCCTCCACAAGAGCTACCCAGTGCTCATCTGGGGAGCCGTGGCTGATGACAAGCACACCCGGTTTCTTGGCGTTCTCCATTGGGAGCATCTCCCGGCCATCGTCCGCCACCCTCATCGACCTTGCTTGAATTTCGTCTGTCATAAGCTTAGCGACCTAAACGGTCAAGCGCCATTTTGTAGCCGTCGTTGCCGTAATTTAGGCAGCGCTTTACCCGGGATATGGTCGCCGTGCTGGCTCCGGTTTCTGCTTCAATCTGGTTGTATGTGTTGCCTTTGCCCAACATTCGGGCGACTTCCAGACGTTGCGACAAAGACTGAATTTCGTTAACGGTGCACAGGTCATCAAAAAAGATGTAGCATTCCTCGATGTTCTTTAACGTTAAAATGGCTTCAAATAATTGATCAATCGTTTTGTCATTTAATTTCTTCAGTTGCACTGAATTATCATCCCCTACCGTTACTGTACCACACCCCCATTGTACCCGAGGGGCGTACTCCTTTTCAAGCATTAACGATTTCACGCATCACAGAAAGAACGCCCAAATTCCGCGAACGCCCACCAGAACCGGGACATTCGTCCATACGCAAGGCAGGGCGGGCACATACAGTATAGTAATACAAACGCCTAGCCAGGGATCATCACGCCGATCTCACCATCCGCGCGTGTCCCCTTCGGCGGATGTCATTTCGCTCCTAGGTCTTGTCTCGGGAGGGCGGACAAGAAGGAAACGGGCCTTACGGTCAGCCTGCCCGGGCAAAATATCCGAAAAGGAAAGTGATACCCATGCCTCATAACTATGATTCCCGCCAGGGTCCGGTGCCCCCGTTCCATCCGTACACCCATTTTTACCCGGGGGTGAATCCGTACGAAATTAAAGCGGAGGCTTCCTCGCTGGTTCCTTATTCTCCGCCGACACCCACACCGACCCAGGCGCCAACACCTACCCCGGCTGCTACAACCACGCCAAAAGCCGGCGGTCTGTCCTTGCCCAGCTTAAGCGACTTGAAAGGCATCGTCGACCGCATGGGCGGGATCGACGGCATCTTGGCAACGATGGGCCAGGTGCAGAAAGTTATGCAGACCGTACAACAATTCGCCCCGATGGCGAAGCTGCTTACCTCGCTCTTGCCCGGCGGCAAAAGCAGACCTGGCAGCCTCGGCCGGGACGATTACCCGCCCCGCCGCCGCAAATCCAATCGCAAGAAAAGCGGCAGCCGTACCGGATCTGGCCGCAGTGGTAAACGCTCCGCAACCGGCAAATCCAGCAAGTCGGTTAAATCGGGAAAACGCCGCCGTTAACCCGGCGGCGGCTTTATTTTTACTTGGCTACCCAGCACCAAATCTAACCCCAAAAAAAGCCAATCCTCAACAGATTGGCTTAACTCCATTTAGAACAACAATTTATAGATTAACCCCGCCATGACAAACACAATCGGAATCGTAATTACCCAGGCAATCACGATGCGCCCAGCCATCGACCAACGTACGGCAGAGAACCGTTTAGCAGCACCTACACCAAGGATAGACGAGGTGATCGCATGCGTCGTGCTGACGGGCAAATGAAACAATGTGGCCCCGAAAATAACCGATGCAGCGGAAAGATCCGCGGCGAAACCGTTGATCGGCTCGATTTTGAAGATCTTCGTACCCATCGTCTTGATGATTTTATAACCGCCAACCGATGTCCCGAGCGCCATCGCCGTCGCTGCGGCCAGTTTAACCCACAGCGGCACTTCCATATGATCTTGGAAGTCTGCCGTCACCAAGGCGAACGTAATAATCCCCATCGCTTTCTGGGCATCATTGGTGCCGTGCGTGAAGCTTTGGATCGCTGCGGTTACGATTTGCATCGACCGGAAGCCTTTGTTCACCGTATGCGGACTACGCCGCGCAAAGATCCATCGCAAGATGGTCATGATGATATAACCAATCACAAAAGCGATGATTGGGGAGAACACCAGCCCTTCCACAATCGTTGTAAATCCGCTCCAGTTCAGCTTGTCCGCCCCAGCTCCAACGTAGACCGCCCCAGCTAAGGAACCGATCAGCGCATGAGAAGAAGAGGATGGGATGCCAAACCACCAGGTAATGAGGTTCCAAATAATTGCCGACAATAGTGTGGCGACCAGCACTTCCAGACCGTTATCCAGCTTCGCCGGATCGGCGACACTACCCCCAATTGTTTTCGCGACGCCCGTAAACATGATAGCACCTAAGAAGTTCATGACCGCTGCCATCATGATCGCAGTACGCGGCTTCATCGCGCGTGTTGATACCGAGGTCGCAATCGCATTGGCTGTATCATGAAACCCGTTAATGAAGTCGAACGCCAACGCCAGTATGATAACGATAAGCATAATCATTAAACTCGTATCCATAGCATTTTTGCACAGATGGCTATCTCTCTATATAAATCCGCGCAATTCCAACCTCCCGAAAATCAAATATATAGTGAAGTTTCTTAAGAATTACGCATGATGATGGATTCCAGCATGTTGGCAACCTTCTCGGCAGCATCGGTTGTCGTCTCCAGCCGCTCATAGATCTCTTTCTTCTTGATCAATTCGATTGGATCGGTAACCTTCATGAACAGCTCCTTGATGCAAATCCGCAGCAGTTCATCGCCTTGATTCTCCAGGTCGTTAAGACGAATCGTGTATTCGCGGATTGCGAGCAATTTTTTCTGGGACAGCAAATGAATCGCCTTTTGGATCTCATAGGCCGAGTTGCGTAAAATTTCGGCAAAGCGCGCAATATATTCGTCCGGCCCGTTCAAATTGTACATAAAAAAACGGGATGTCGTAGCTTCCAAACCGTCGATCACATCGTCGAGGGCGGTAATCAGATGCATAATGTCGTCACGCTCGATGGGCGTAATAAACGTTTTGTTCAATTCCACGATGATTTTATGGGTGTAACCATCACATTGGGATTCGAACTCCTTCATCTTCTTGGCGAAGGCTTCAACGTCCTTGAAGTCCGCGACCTGCTGGGCGAAATAGTCCGCCGAGTGCACGATCGTATCTGCCATATCCTCTAACGTCTGGAAAAAGATATCTTTCTTCTTCAGTCGCATCAGTATCCCCTTTTCTCTCCATAAGGTAGTTCTTGGGTTGATGTTTTACACAACCCTGAATATCTTATCACAACTGCATCATAGATAGGAAATATTGTCGCAAACATTTCACCATCATTCGCTTATATTTCCCCTGATTCTCCCAAAGTTATCCTCTAATCACCATAAAAATACATAATTCGCCTTTTTTCGCCTTTACTCTGCCTTTACATGACTGTCGAAACTCGGCGAATTGGGAACGACGTGAATAAAGGTCTGTCCCGGCACCATCGGAATCTCCGCGTTATCCTGAATGAACCGGATGATATCGCCCTCCTTGCGGATCCAATTGGCCCGAATGACTTTGCCTTGCTGGAACAATATCGCGTCCCCGCCCAGTTGCAGTCCGACTTCCAGACGACCGACATCGTCCAGTACCCGGTGGTCTGCTCCCATGACAACAACATTCGCAGCGGTCACTGGATCACCGGTTTCCAAGTCCTTGTGAGGCTCCCCATTCATAAACCGCTTGTAAAGCCCGGACGAAGCATCATAATCGTAACCAACCCGGTAGCTGTCCAGTTGGAACTTAATCTCTACGTGAGTGGCGGTCTCCAGCGAATCAGGCTGTTCATTTTCCTTATAAAAAAGATACCCCGGCACCGCTGTATCTTCCGTAGCAAACCCGCGCTTCGCGGCGCCTTCCAGCAGCTTCTCTACGTTGGAATACAAATTGTGCGGCGCCTTCCGGGACTTGTCCCGCCAGAAGTAAGCACCGGCATTGGTGATCTCGTCCAAATCCTCTTTATGCTGTCTTTGCAGGATCGCAAACGCTTCGTTGCTCGCCCCGGCATGCACCAACACCCCGTGGTAGCTCTCGCCCAAATCGATCATGTACGGGCGAATGCTGCGAATCGGGCCGATCTTGGCGTTGTCCGCATGACTGTGGAAAATCGAGACAAGACGCGTGACTCCGCCTTCCGCCAATACCTCGTATACAACATCCGCGTCGATTAATCCGGATTGCGGGCGAGCGGCTGGCGCATTGTTAATCATGATCGCCAGCGGTCTGCGGGTCAGCGGCTCCTCCAGCGGCAATCCCGTCAGCGGAGCCGTATAGGCGGGCGGCGCCGGTTCAGGAGTGTCCTCCGGGGTCTCCGTCTGTTGCGGCGGCACTTGGGTTTCCTCAGGCGAGGCCGTCTCCCCGACCTTCCCGCACGCGGCGAGCATCATGATAAGCAAGAATAAGAGCAGCAGCCAACTTAACTTCAATGATTTCAAAGGCATGTCCTCCGTCAAAATTCTTAAGTTTTTTACATTATACGTTGAATTCCTCTACTGGGGGAAGCCGGAAACAAAGCAAACTTCCTCGCAAACTCCTCTATTTCACCTTAATTCTTGATTTGGGGGTTTAAAATCGAGCTCTTCATCTGCATACTACAGGAAAGGAGAGATGAAGAGATGATCGTAAAATGGTTAAGGGAGAGCCTTGTTGCCTCTTGGCTCCTCTTGCTGTTCAGACTATATGTAGGTTATGAGTGGCTTACTTCCGGTTGGAGCAAAATTACCGGCGGATTTGATTCCGCTGGATTTCTAACAGGCGCATTGGCCAAGAGCGGCGGCGACCATCCCGCGGTGCAAGGCTGGTGGGCATCTTTTCTCGAGCATGTTGCTTTGCCAAATGTCAGTTTGTTTAATATCCTTGTCCCTTACGGCGAGGTGCTCGTCGGGCTGGGCTTAATTCTGGGCGGTTTTACTTGGCTGGCAGCCTTCTTTGGCATGGTCATGAACTTTGCCTTCCTGTTCTCCGGCACCGTAAGTACGAACCCGCAGCTGCTGCTGCTCCAAATCTTTATCGTCGTCGCCGGCACGAACGCCGGGCGGATCGGCTTGGACTACTTCATCCAGCCTCACTTCCGCAACCGCTATGGACGGCGGCGTTAACCGGTCACAACTTCAAAAAAAGAAAAGCGCAGACCCCAACCCTTGAGGTTCTGCGCTTATTTATATGGATCGGTCGTTCCGAACCAGGTTAATTGCCCGTCAACGACCGCCGAACTTCCAGCAGTTTAAGCTAAGGCTGCCGTATTGATAATCCTGAAACAACTTCACAGCATGCCGTTCATCGTCTGCCGATCCCATGGCGTAGAAGAGCGGAACAAAATGCTCCCGTCCATACGAAGGGATCGCCATTCGGACATGCGGGGCTTTGCGGTCATAATCAAAGAGCTGCCGCAAGTCCCAGTTCTCCAGCTGCTGGCCAATCCAATCGTCAAACTCCACGGCCCACGCTGCCGGTTCTCGGCCTTCCCAGTCGAGCAAACGAAGATTATGAACAAGTCCGCCGCTGCCGATGACCAGAACGTTCCGTTGCCGCAGCTCTGTGAGCATTTTGCCGATGGCATACTGCTCTTCCGGCTCGCGTTTGGCGTCCACCGACAAGGCTACGACAGGGATATTGGCAGACGGATACATCAGCCGCAGCACTACCCAGGCTCCATGGTCCAGGCCTCTGCCGGTTGATGCTTTGTAAGGCAGATTGTGTGCTCGAAAAATCGCCTCGATCTCTTCACTAAGCTCAGGGCTGCCCGGGGCAGGGTACTCGATTTCATACATCTCTTCCGGGAAGCCGTAGAAATCGTGCATCGTCGTATGCTTCGCATCCGTTGAGACCCATTGATCCGGAGCATCCCAGTGCGCCGAGAAGACCACAATGGCATCGGGCGGCTCCAGCATTTCCTGACCTAGACGGTGAAGAAAATCCGTATACGCGTTCTTCTCAATCGCTAATGTAGGCGATCCATGTGCAATAAACAATGCAGGCTGAGACATCTCCCAAACCTCCCTACGCCAAAAAATGGTTACACCTTCATTGTATCCATCCCCGAAGGATTTTACCAGTTTTTGTACGCGTGGGTTTGACGTTGTTCTCCTGTAATGATCTCAGATCATCCAATGCTGCCACTCCGACTGCAGAGCTTCCAAACCTCCAAGCCATTCCTTGGTCTTCCGGATGACCTGTTGCTGATGATCGCCGGATGAAAACGTGTGATTGCCTTGGAAAATAATCTCCTTATCGCAGCGCCCTTCGGGGCGCAGCCAGAATACCTTCTGATATAAGAAAGCATAATCCGCCGGAATAATATCGTCTGAGGTTCCATGCACGACCAAGACGTCACCGGCAAATTTAACGGCTTCCTGGAACGGTTGATATTCGCCCAGCGAATCAAAAAATTTCGGCGTTAGTCCATAACCCAAATAATCGGCGCTTCCTTGCTTGACCGCCCGGTCATAGAGATCGCGTCCGGTGATTTTCACAATATCGCTGAACGGATAGCCCACCGCCGACCATAGGACAAGGTTCTTCACACGCCGATCGCGAATTGCGGTTAAGAGAGCGATCAACCCGCCAAGGCTATGTCCAAGCAAAGATACCCGCGTCGGATCAACGTCAAATGCGCTTAAGCCATAATCCAGCACTGAACGGGTCTGGGCGATCATCGACTCTACGCCATGGTCGCCGTAAGAACCGGTGCTCTCGCCGCATCCGAGATAGTCGAAGCGAAGCACGAGGAAGCCGTCGGCTGCAAGCTCCCTTGCAGTCTTGACGAATAGACGGTCGACGCCGATACGGCTGCCTACAAATCCGTGACAGATGACGACCAAGGGAGCGCGATGGCAGCGCCCCCCTTGTTTGTTCTCGGCCGGGTAATGTATGCTGGCCGCAAGCTGTTCTTCTCCATGATTGATGACGATCTGTCTTTCCATAACCCGTCTCCTCCCCCGTACTTCGAAAATGATATATACTTTAAATCCGATAAGTTTAATATGATTTAAACTTATCTTATCATTACCCGAGCCGAGGTGTCAATCGGATCGCTGAAGAATCGCAAGAAACTCACTTACTCGTAGGATTGGCGGAAGTACGCATGGGTCGTAACCCGGCCCTCCCATTCTTTCATAAACCGGTGATTCCCCAGATCCCCTTCGTCACATGCCTCGTCATCCCCGCATAACATGGCGATTTCTTCATCGCTCTCATTGGTTACGACTTCTTCCAGGCTTCCCCGAGAGTTGCTGTTCAGCAAATACCTCCGGGTCAGCTCCGATTCATATTTTCCCATGGCTCTGCCTCCCGCAACTTTAGTATGATGATGTGCAGACCGGCCTGTCAGGCATCAAATCCAAATTTAGGCTGAGGCCGACGCCTGCCGTTTTGCTTAGGAACTAGTTTTTGGTGGGAAGGACGCTTTTTATTCCTGGTTCAAGGAATGTTCATAATCCATTAGTTCTGTTTCCCTTCCACTTCTGCCGTGCCTTGGTCCCTTGCGAATGAGACAATCTATGCAGTATACTACGGAAGAAACTGGGAGGAGAGATACTACCATGTACATCCACGAAATGATCGGCGAAACCAAACGGCTGCGACAGCAAATGACGCCGGAGAACGAAGCGTATTTCGGGGAAATGGTCTTGTACTTCCGTTCCGGCTCCAGCTCGCTTAGTGAGGCCAAGGGGGAAGAGCTCCTGCTAGACATTGCCCGGCAAATCATCAAGAGCCAAGCCAAAGGCATTTCGGCGGCAGAACGCTTCGGCCCCGATCCAAAGGCTTATTGCGCAGAGCTGGCGGAGGACGTAAAGGCACGGAAGCCCCGAACGCTGAAGGACAAAATCAAATATTATACGATGATCCCCTGGGTAGCTTTGACCTGGGTCTTCTTTATTTATATGATCACCGGTTTCTTCAGCAAATGGTTTGGCGGGGAGCTCGAGTATACCCTGATCAGCACCTCCTCGCTGTTGATTATCGCCGTTCTGTCCATTGTATTGGTTGAGCTGGTCACTCGCTTCCTTGGGCAAAGCTCCAAAGCCAGCGAAGGTCAAGAGCCTGCCGGAGAAGCAAAACCAGCAGGGCCCGGAGCGAGACCAGGCATGCCGCCCAACGCGGGGCCGCGCGGCTTTAACCTTCGTGCGTTCGGCACTTACATTGCCGTTGCGGCCGTGTTGATCGTTGTGGGCACCGTATTAAATCGAATCATGCCGTCGTTTACCGTTTCACCTTGGGACAGCCTGATCTTGTTTGCCGTGGGACTGGCTGGGCAAATTTTCTTTTTTGGTCGCCGCTCGAAAAATTAAACAAAAATAGCAGAAGCCGCATCCCCCAACAATGAGGAAGATGCGGCTTTTGCTTTATCCTAGGGAGATCAAATCTCAATCCGTTTCTTGAGTAAATACGTGATCGCGTAAAACATCAATACTGCTACAACCACTTCAAGCAGGAAAGGCCCGAGCGGGAGCAGATTTACCGATTCCCTCGTCACTGCGCCGTTCTCCTCGACCATCCCAATCTGAATGATCCCGAAATTGGCAAAGGAACTATTGGTGCCTTTAAAGAGCAAACCTTCCACCCAAGACATTCCGTTCTGAATGACGAAGAAGGAAATGATGCCGACCCATGTCCCGGCTTTGCCCCGGATACTGACGCTGGCACCAATCGTGATCGCCGTAAAGATCGTTAACACCAGCATAGTATATATCCAAACGATACTCAAAATAATGAGCACCGTGTTCCCGAACCCCGTGGTCCCGATCTGAACGAAATCGATCTGTACTTGAGCCACCCGATAATAGATCGCCGCATGAATCAAGACAATGGCCCCGATGATCAGCGCCACAAGCCAACTGAACACCAGCGAGGAGAGAATCGTCCATACCGGATGCAAGGGGAGCAGACGGCGATGATAGGCTTTAATATTGTAGGCGAATGTTTTACAGGACTGCACGAGCATGAAAATGACAGCCGTAAAATACAGAATAAGGGATAAGCCAAAGATGGTTTCTGCATCCCACTGGCGAAGGTTGCCGGTGATCGACAGAAGGACTTGCAAGATCACCAAGACGGCGAATAGTCCCAGCACGGTATTGGCATTTTGTTTGATATCGTACTTCAGCAGCTTCATCATTTATGCGAACACCTCTCTGAACATGTCGTCGACGCTCTTGCCATAGCGAATCCGCAAATTCTCTACTTCCTCCTGCATGACAACCTCGCCGCTGCGGATAAAGATGACCTCATCGAAAATCCGCTCAATATCCGAAACCAGATGGGTAGAGATGATGAGGCTGCTATCTTCATTGTAAAATTCCACAATCGCGTCCAAAATTTTGGTCCGGGCCACCGGGTCCACCCCGCCGATCGGCTCATCGAGCAGATACAGCTTGGCATTTCTCGATAACGTTAACGTCAGCTGAAGCCGTTCGTTCATGCCCTTCGACAGGGAGCTGATTTTATCCTTCTCATTCAGATTCATGAAGTCGAGCATCGTGCGTGCCTTCTCCTCGTCGAAATCCGGGTAGAAATCGCGGTAAAATCCAATCGCATCCCGTACCTTCATCCACGATTCTGTTAATGGTCGATCGGGCATGAAGGAAACTAACGATCTTGTCGCCAGTCCCACCGGTGTTCCGTCCACCGACACCTTGCCTGCCGAAGGATGAATCAGGCCGGCGGCGATTTTCATCAGCGTGCTTTTGCCGCTGCCATTCGTACCAAGCAGGCCAACGATTTTTCCTTTATCGACGCTGAGAGACACCCCATGCAATGCTTTCTTGCTGCCGTACGATTTGGATACACCTTGTACTTCCAGTAGCGGTTTCATTGATGGTTGCCCTCCTTTAACGTCGCTCATTAGCCTTCATAGCGTCGGCGACCAGCGCCGCAATATCCTCGTTACTGAAGCCCAGCTCCTGCATGCCTCCGATAAAGCGATCCAGCAGCTCGCCGGCCATTTCTTTTTTGATGGTCATAATTTTCGATTCCTCGCTTGTCACGTATCTTCCGAGTCCGCGTTTCGTTTCCACGATGGCTTCACGCTCCAATTCCTGAAAAGTCCGCTGCACGGTATTCGGATTAATTTGCAGCTCGGCCGCAAGCTCGCGGACCGACGGAATTTTGTCACCGGCCTTCAGTCGGCCGGTGACGATCTCTCTCTTTAAATAATTCATAATTTGCAGATAGATCGGCAGATTATTATCAAATTCGATGCTCACGTTCCCTTGGCTCCTTTCCGCCGTGCCGCCGTTCATGATTCTACCGGTCAAGCGACATCCCGTTTTTTAAACGTAACAAAGCTTACTGCAAGAAACAAGACCAAATAGGCGGCGATCACCACGGAGGAGAAGGTTAATGTCATGCCCGGCATCGGCGGATTACCGTTGAGATATACCGACAAATCAGCGTTGGCGAAGATGAGGTACTTGGCGAAGGCGTATCTCGAAAGCAAGGCCACCACCAGCTCCTCCAGCACAACAAGGAACATGCCGATTCCGATCGTCGCTCCGGTGGAACGAGTAAGAATGCTTGCTAGGAAAGTGATCGTAACGTAAACCACGGTATAGATGAACGAATACAAGGTGTTGGTTAGCACTTCGCTCCAGCTGATTCCCTGTACGCTGGCAGATCCGAACCCGTAGACCAACCCTCCGCCCAACAGGGCAACCGCCAGGGAAAAGACGAAGAGCGACAGCGTAAACAGCAGCACAGCCACGTATTTCGAGGCCAAGATCCGGCTGCGGCTCTGCGAGCGGATCAGCAACAGCTTGATCGTACCAAGACTGTGTTCCTTCGCCACAATCCCCGCGGTGCAAATAATGACCAGCAACGTCGTCATTTGACCCAAGCCGTTTCGGGCAATGGCCATGGATGCGAAATCAAGGAACCCTAACTTCTCCTGCGAGAAAGCGTACATCATGTATAGCATCCCGGCAATCGCCGCGGCGATCAAGGTATAGGGAACGATAAAGCTTTTTTTCTTAGACATCTTCAACCATTCGTTCACAACAAGTGGAGTAAATTTACGCAATTTGATTTCCTCCCGTCCATTTCAAGAATTCGTCTTCCAGGGATTGCTTCACTTCTTCAATCCGGTAGATGGCGATGCCTTCGCTGCCCAGCGCGCTCACGACGCGTGGGATATAGCTGTCGCGCACGGCGACCGTCACTTCGTTCCGTTCTGGGGACATTCCCAGCAGGCGGATTTCTTCCATCCGGATGAGCCGAGTTTTGGCCGCTTCGACATCGCCGACCCGGAACGTCACATTCACCCGTTCCTCGGTTTTCTCAACCGGCTCACCCAAGGCGCGTTCGGTCACGAACTTCCCTTCCTGAATGACGACCACGCGGCTGCACATCAGCTCCATTTCGGCCAACAAGTGGCTGGAGACCAGAACGGCAATCCCTTCTTCAGCCGCAATACGCTTCAGATAGTCACGCATTTCCCGAATCCCCGCCGGATCTAGCCCGTTGGTTGGCTCATCGAGAATCAGAATCGATGGCCGATGTAACAAAGCTTGTGCGATGCCCAAGCGCTGACGCATACCTAGCGAGTACGCTTTGACACGTTTTTTCATCGCCTTCTCCAAGCCTACCAATCGGGTGACTTCTTGAATCCGCTCCTCCGTAATCCCTTCACTCATTCGTGCGTACTGCTTCAGATTGTCATATCCCGTCATGTACGGGTAAAACTCCGGATTCTCAATAATCGCGCCGACATGGGCGATCGCTTGCATGAAATGATTTCGGATGCTATAACCTTTGATCTTCACATCGCCTTCAGTCATTCCGATTAGACCCACGATCATCCGAATCGTGGTCGTCTTCCCGGCACCGTTAGGTCCGAGCAGACCTACGATCTCTCCCCGCCGAATTTCGAAAGACAGCTTATCGACCAGCCGTTTGTTACCAATCGCTTTCGTCACTTTTTGTACCGACAAGACGACGGGCTCATGCCCTTGCACTTGCATTTGCCCTTTCCCCTGCTGTTGTCCTAACGATTTCGTCGCAGCTGCTCCCAAGCCCTGGGCAGCATTTTCAATAGATTGTTGTTGCACACTCATTCACTCCTTTATTTGATCGATGCTCGTAAATGCGATACTGAAATTTCCCTTGCTTGTGTTTGAATCTGATGATGAGTAACGTGTTCGACGTGTTCGATTCCATGGTTTCGATTACATTGTATCGGTGTGATAGTTAAATAGTACACTAGGATATTAGTATTGTCAACAAGGATCGAATCAATTTTTTCAACGTGCAAGTCTAACGGAACGTAGCGACGTTATTTGCAATTTCCCGCGCCATTTCCCGAGCTAACGGAACGTAGAGACCTTATGAAGTGAAAAAGAGCCCTAATTAACGATGATCCGTCCAAATAACGCCTCTGAGTTCCGTTAGAATTCAGAAGAGCCTTGTAATCTACGAATAAGATCCGTACATTCCGTTACGACGCAGGTCCCGACTCGAACCCAGCTCGATCCGGCACAGGCAACCAACTCGGACACCAGCCCGGATCTGGGCCGCAAACAGGCCAGACACGAACCGGAAACGACCCGGAAACTGACCGGAAGCGCACCCGCTCCGAACCCTGCCTCCTTGCCAGTCTCCAACCTGACCCATTCCCGACCTCTGGCCCAACCTGATTCCTTCCCGAACCCAGGAACAACCTGTTTCGTCCCCGATCAATACTTCTTTCCTTCCCGCTCCAAACTTCTATACATGCCAAAAAGCCCTCCCCGACCAATGTCGAAGAGGGCTGCTCACCTATCTTTTTTTCGCTATTTAAGCTTAAATCAGCAAATTAAACAAATTCAAATCCCGATTCAGCTCGGTATATACGATGCCTTTCGCAGTCATACGTCCGATCAACGGTTCGTAATCAGCTTTATCACTCAGCTCAATGCCAACCAAAGCCGGACCGTTCTCCTTATTGTGCTTCTTCGTATACTCGAACCGCGTGATGTCATCGTTTGGCCCAAGCACCTCTTCCAGGAATTCGCGAAGCGCTCCGGCCCGCTGAGGGAAGTTTATCAAGAAGTAGTGCTTCAGCCCTTCATAGATCAACGACCGTTCCTTCATTTCCTGCATCCGGTCGATGTCGTTGTTGCCGCCGCTGATCACGCAGACGACGGTCTTCCCGCGAATCTGGTCGCGGTACATGTCCAACGCCGAGACAGGCAGCGCCCCCGCTGGTTCGACGACGATGGCACTATCATTGTACAGCTCCAAAATCGTCGTACATGCCTTGCCCTCCGGAACTTGAACGATGTCGTCCAGAAGGTTCGCGCAAATTTCATAGTTCAAGTCGCCAACCCGTTTCACCGCCGCACCGTCCACAAATTTATCGATCGATTCCAGCGTGACAACCTGCTTCTGTCTTAACGCTTCCGTCATAGACGCCGCACCGGATGGCTCAACGCCGATGATCTTCGTATCCGGGCTTACTGTTTTCAAATAAGTACTAATGCCCGACACCAACCCGCCGCCGCCAATGGTGACGAAAACGTAATCTGCAGGTACGGTCAAGCTTTCCATGATTTCCATGCCAATCGTCCCGTTTCCGGCCACAATCTTCGGATCGTCAAACGGGTGAATGAATGTCATCCCGCCTTCCTGGCAAGCTTTCATCGCCTCCGCATAAGCATCATCGTAAGTGTCGCCGATCAGAACAACCTCCACGTGCTCGCCGCCAAATCTTTTAACCTGTTTGATTTTCTGGTTGGGCGTCGTGCTGGGCATATAGATTTTCCCCTGAATGCCTAGCGCATTGCAGGAGAAGGCTACCCCCTGCGCATGGTTGCCGGCGCTCGCGCACACAATGCCTCGCTTCAAATCCTCCGGCTGCAGGCTGCGGATCATGTTGTATGCCCCGCGTATCTTGAAGGAGCGTACGACCTGCAGATCCTCTCTTTTTAAATAGACATTGCATTCATATCTAGCCGATAACGTTGCGTCGAGCTGCAACGGAGTTCGAATAACTACTTCCTTCAGCACGTGATGCGCTTTGACGATGTCTTCCATGCCTACCGTTTGTCGTTCCGCCTGGTTCATCTATTTCTCCTCGCTTTAACTGAGTTCTCTCATTCTTATAAAGTTACACCTGAAACCGCCTCCGGTTCAAGTTATTTTGTCCAGTCAGGGAAACGCCCCTCCGGACGGGCAAATATTCCCGAGCTCGGAAGGGCGTTTCACGTTCAAACCTATAGCTTATCGTTTCTTTGGTATTAGACGGTCATCGGTATGACCTTTCGAGTTCGTCTCTTGGGCCAGCTCGGTCAGCTCCCATTCCATCGTGCCGTACACGGGGTCGGAAGGGAACTCCTCGCCTTTTTGCAAATAGACTTCCCGTCCCAGCTCATCCCGGTATACGCCGTCGACTTCCACTTCTTCGCGCGAGACCGGAAGCATTTCCTTCATTTTGTCGCTCATGATGATGCCGCCTCCCATTCGAGTATTCCAGGGACTTTCGTAAAGAGAATCCCCAATATCCCTTAACATGCTCGAATCGGCAACGGATTATCCTAGCCGGATGATCTCCCTATACAAGCGCCTTAGCGGCAATATCCGCCCGTTGATGCTTGCCCTCAAACATAATGAGGTTCGCCGCCTCGTAGGCGTTGTCCCGGGCTTCGGCAATCGAGCTTCCACGGCCAACCACGCCAAGTACACGGCCGCCGTTCGTGACCCACTCGCCTGCTTCGTTCTTGCCCGTGCCGGCATGGAACACCAAAGCCCCTGCAGATTGGGCTTCTTCCAGCCCTTGAATTGGCAGTCCCTTTGGATAGGAGGCTGGATATCCGCCGGAAGCCAATACAACGCAAACCGCCGCTTCCTCGCTCCACTCGATATCGACTTGGTCCAGCGTCCCATTCACCGCTGCCAAGAAAATCTCCAGCAGATCACTTTTCAAGCGCGGCAGAACCACCTGGGTTTCTGGATCGCCAAAGCGGGCGTTAAATTCGATCGTCTTCGGTTTGCCGTCCGGCGTGATCATCAAGCCGGCAAACAACACGCCGCGGAATGGCCGGCCTTCGGCAACCATCGCTTTTGCCGTTGGTTTGATAATCGTTTCAATGGCCTCTTCGATAATCGAATCTGCGATATGCGGCAACGGGGAGTAGGTTCCCATACCGCCGGTGTTCGGGCCTTTGTCGCCGTCATACACCTGCTTGTGGTCTTGCGCCGCAACCATGGGACGGACTGTTTCCCCGTCGACGAACGACAGGATCGACATTTCTTGGCCTTCCAGAAACTCCTCAATCACAACCTGACTTCCGGATTCGCCGAACACTTTGTCAATCATAATGTTCTTGAGCGCCGTTTCCGCCTCTTCGCGAGTGAAGGCGACCGTAACGCCTTTGCCTGCCGCAAGCCCATCCGCCTTAATTACGATTGGAACCGGACGGCTTTGGAGATACTGAAGCGCCTGCTCGTAGTTATCAAATTTCTCATAGGCTGCCGTTGGAATGTTGTATTTTTTCAACAGATCCTTCATGAAGGTCTTGCTGCCCTCGATATGCGCAGCATTCTTACGCGGTCCAAATACCGGGATGTTCTTCGCTTCGAACACATCTACGATGCCCTCAGCCAGCGGATCGTCCGGACCTACGACAACCAAACCTACGCGCTTCTCCTCCGCAAAAGCCGCCAGCTTCTCGAATTCGTTCACCTGAATCGGCACCAGCTCGGCGATTTGTCCGATTCCCGCATTCCCCGGAGCGCAATAAATTTTATCGGCCTTCGGGCTTTTCGCCAGGCTCCAGCAAATCGCGTGCTCGCGCCCTCCGGCGCCAATCACCAAAATGTCCATAGTCTCCTCCTCACTTCTGAGCTCAAAATTTAGAAGTTGTCCAGTCTCGCCTGTTTCCGCACAAATTCGTTAATGAAATGAAATATGCCGATTACCGTTTGGTCTACAAACTAGTCTTTTTCGAAACGAACTGGAAATTCTACTGTTAATTTTCCACTCAACCCGATTTCAAACGAAAATAACTGGAAAATGTACCGCTAATTTAAGCCCAAAGCATCAATCCAATCATTTTTGCTCAAATTAACGGCAGGTTTTACAGCTAATTCGTCAAAATCCAGTGTTTCAGCTGAAATAACGATAGGTTTTACAGTTAATTGTCCCATGCAGGTTAGCGCATCTGCGAAAAGACGGCAGGCTGCCGCAGCGGTCCTGCCGTTAAGCTCAATCTTAGTGCTTGAAATGGCGCACGCCGGTGAAGACCATCGCGATGCCATGCTCGTTGGCCGCTTTGATGGACTCCTCGTCCTTCACGGAGCCGCCCGGTTGGATAATCGCCGTAATCCCGGCTTGGGCCGCCGCTTCGACCGTATCGCCCATCGGGAAGAACGCGTCGGACGCCAAGACGCTGCCTTTCGCTTTCTCGCCTGCTTGCTCGATCGCGATCTTCGCGGCACCAACGCGGTTCATCTGCCCCGCGCCGACGCCAACGGTCATATCGTCCTTCGCCAGAACAATCGCGTTCGACTTCACATGTTTAACGACTTTCCAGCCAAACAGCAGCTGTTTCAGCTCTTCTTCGGTTGGCTTGCGGTCGGTAACCACCGTCAAGTCGGACTCTTTCAGCGTATGCACATCGCTTTCTTGCACGACCATCCCGCCGTCAATCGAGGTGACGACAAACTGGCTGCTGCGGCTTGCGCCCAGCTCCAGACCGCCAAGCTTCAGCAAACGGAGGTTTTTCTTCTTCGTGAGAATCTCCAGCGCTTCTTCCGTGAAACCTGGTGCTAAAATAATCTCCAAGAAAATCTCCTTCATCAGCATCGCCGTGTCCGCATCAATGATGCGGTTGGCAGCAACGATCCCGCCGAAGATCGACACAGGGTCGGCCTCGTACGCTTTTTTGTAAGCTTCCAGCACGCTGGCCCCGACGCCAACGCCGCAAGGATTCATATGCTTGACCGCGACAACCGCCGGCTCATCAAATTCCTTCACGATTTGCAGCGCCGCGTTCGCATCGTTAATGTTATTGTAGGAGAGTTCCTTGCCGTGGAGTTGTTCTGCATTCGTCAGCGTGTCCGCTGCTGCCAACGGCTTGCGGTAAAACGCCGCTTTTTGATGCGGATTTTCGCCATAACGCAAATCTTGGATTTTCTCGTAGGTGACCGTAAAACGCTCTGGCAACGGATCGCCCGTCACCTTCGACAAATAATCGGAGATCAAGGCATCGTATGCCGCCGTATGGCGGAAAACTTTGGCCGCAAGCCGTTTACGCGTTTCCAATGTCGTATCGCCGCCCGTACGTACTTCCTCGAGCACGGTTCCATAGTCAGCCGCATCGACAACAACGGTGACAAACGCATGGTTTTTCGCAGCCGAACGAAGCATCGTAGGTCCGCCGATGTCGATATTTTCGATGGCGTCCTCATAGGTAACATCCGGCTTCGCAATCGTTTCTTGGAACGGGTACAGGTTAACGACCACCAGATCGATATAGTCCAATCCCAGTTCCTTCATCTGTGCTTGGTGTTCCTCGCTGTCGCGCACCGCCAGCAGGCCGCTGTGTACGGCAGGATGCAGCGTTTTAACGCGTCCATCAAGGATTTCAGGGAATCCGGTGACGTCAGATATTCCGATGACCGGAACGCCTTCCTTCGCCAGCAAGTTTTTTGTGCCCCCTGTCGAAATGATTTCCACACCCAGCTGCGACAGCTCGCGGCAAAAATCCACGATACCCGTTTTATCCGACACGCTCACGAGCGCTCTTTTCATACTCACAATCGGCTCCTCCTTTATTTTGGCGAATCATGCCCCCGATATTTCTCGGGAAATATCGAAACCCAGCATCTGTTCTAAACCTATCCAATCATCCAAAAAAAACCTGTAACCAAGCGTTCTTTCGATGCTTCCTATTCCGACAGAATCGTCACTTTTCGGCCTTCCACGCGCACGCGGTTGCTCGCGAACCACGACACGACCTGCGGATATAAGCGCCCTTCTGCCGCATGGATCTTGGCTTCGAGTGTTTCCAGCGTATCGTCCGCCGTAATCTCTACCGCCGCTTGGGCAACCACTGCGCCGGTGTCCATCCCGCCATCAACCAAATGAACCGTAACTCCCGTCATTTTCACACCGTAGTCCCAAGCCTGCCCAATCGCATTTTTGCCCGGAAAAGCCGGCAGTAACGATGGGTGAATATTAATCATGCGCCCGGCGTACGGCTCAACCAACACCGACGTGAGTAACCGCATGTAACCGGCCAACACGACTAAATCGATTTGCCGCTTGTCCAGCTCGGCGGCAATTTCCGCCTCATAATCCTCTCGGCGCGCGTAAGCCTTCGGGTCAAAAAGATAGCATTCCACGCCGGCTTGACGGGCCCGTTCGACGACAAAAGCCTTCGGCTTATCACAAACGAGCAGCACAATCTCAGCATCCAGCTCGCCCGACCGCGTTGCGTCAAGCAAATTTTGAAAATTACTGCCGTTTCCCGAGGCAAATACAGCAATCCGGTATTTCGCTCCCATTAGACATCCGCTCCTGCAAAAGTCACAACCCGTTGTCCTTCCGTCACTTTACCGATGACATAAGGCGTTTCCCCGGCTTGCTTCAATGCAGCGACCGCAGCCTCAGCCTGTTCCTCCGCCACTACAATTACAAGCCCGATGCCCATGTTAAACGTCGTGAACATATCGCGGTTGCTCACGTTCCCTTTCTTCTGCAGCAAGTCGAAGATCGGCAAAATCGGCCAAGAACCGTAGTTGATCTCCACGTTTACGCCTTCCGGCAGAACACGCGGGATGTTCTCGATGAAGCCGCCGCCCGTAATATGAGCCATTCCCTTGACATCGACTTTCTCCAACAGGGATAATACCGGCTTCACATACAGCTTGGTTGGCGTAAGCAGCACGTCACCCAACGATGCTCCGCCTAATTCCGGCAGCTTGTCGATTAAAGCGTAGCCCGCTTCTTCCAGCAAGAGCTTGCGTACCAGCGAGAACCCGTTGCTGTGCACACCGCTGGAGGCCAGGCCAATCACCGTGTCGCCAGGGGCGATGCGGCTGCCGTTGACGATCTTGCTCTTATCAACGACACCTACCGTAAACCCGGCGATGTCGTATTCGCCTTCGCTGTACATGCCCGGCATTTCCGCAGTCTCGCCGCCGATCAAGGCGCATCCCGATTGGCTGCACCCTTCAGCGATACCGGCGACAATGGCCTCGATTTTTTCAGGCACGACCTTGTCGCAAGCCAAATAATCGAGGAAGAAGAGCGGCTCTGCCCCCTGTACGACGATATCATTCACGCACATTGCCACTGCGTCGATGCCGATCGTATCGTGCTTATCCATCGCAAAGGCAATTTTCAGCTTCGTGCCCACACCGTCTGTTCCCGACACGAGCACCGGTTCTGCGTATTTGTCTTTGTTCAAACCGAACAAAGCGCCAAATCCGCCCAGATCGGTCATCACTTCCGGCCGGAACGTCCGTTTGACGTGTTTTTTCATGCGCTCTACCGCTTCATTCCCGGCTGCGATATCAACGCCGGCTTTCTTATATGCTTCAGACACGAGAGGGACCCACTCCTTTAACTTAATGAACACGGAAAACCCATTTATCACGAAATCAATTCATCATGTGAAATAAGTCGAATCTACGCTAACGAATTTAGCAAGTGCAGCCAAACTTCTCTTCCCCGTCAAAATCCGTCCGGGTTGGATAATCGTTGTCGAAGCAGGCCATGCAGAGGCCGCCTTTGTAGTCCGTCGCGTTATCTCCGCCTACCGCCTGGATCAACCCCTGCGGGCTGAGAAACTCGAGCGAGTCGGCATTGATCTCCTTGCAGATTTCTTCTACCGTTTTGTAGGAGGCGATCAGCTCCCCGCGGTCGGGCGTATCGATGCCATAGAAGCAAGGATTTTTGAACGGCGGCGAGGTGATGCGGACATGCACCTCCGTCGCGCCGGCTTCGCGCAGCAAGTTTACAATCCGCCGCGAGGTCGTGCCGCGAACGATCGAATCGTCGATCATTACGACGCGTTTGCCTTCCACGACACGTCGCACCGCGCTCAGCTTCATTTTGACCCCTTGCTCGCGCAGCTCTTGGCTCGGTTGAATGAACGTGCGGCCGGTGTATTTATTTTTGATCAGCCCCAGCTCGTAAGGAATGCCGGTCTGCTCCGCATAGCCAATCGCGGCGGAAATACTGGAGTCCGGAACCCCAGTAACCACATCGGCGTCCACAAAAGACTCCTGGGCCATCACCTGCCCCATCCGCTTGCGGCTGGCATGCAGGTTCGAGCCATTCATGTCACTGTCCGGACGCGCGAAGTAAATGTACTCCATCGCACACAGCGCCTTCCGCTGCGGCTCGGCATAACGCTCCTCGCGGAGTCCGTCCTTATCCAGCACCAGCATTTCGCCCGGCTGGATTTCGCGAATCGTCTCCGCACCAACGACCTCGAACGCGCATGTCTCAGACGAGAACAGGTACGCATTGCCAAGCCGGCCCATCACCAGCGGGCGCAAGCCGTTCGGATCGCTGGCGGCAATCAGCTTGTCGTTCGTCAGCAGCAGGAACGCGAAGCCCCCAACCAATTGACGAAGCGCGTCCTTTGCCGCCTCAACGAAATCCTTCGACGAGCGGGCGATCAGATGCGCGATCACTTCCGTATCGCTGGTCGTTTGAAAGATCGAGCCGCTTTGCTCAAGCTGGCGGCGGATTTTCGGTGCATTGACGATGTTGCCGTTCGTAGCCACCGCCAGATCACCGTCACGGTATTTGAAGATCAAGGGCTGGGCGTTCGTCAGCTTGCTGTCTCCGCTTGTCGAATAGCGGACATGCCCGATTGAACGGTCCCCGCGCAACGAAGCCAGCTTGTCGCGGTCGAACACTTCCTTCACCAGCCCCATGCCGCGGTGGTAATGGAAGTCCTCCCCATTCGTAGCGCAGATCCCCGCGCTTTCTTCCCCCCGGTGCTGCAAGGCGTGCAACCCGTAGTAGGATAGAGAGGCGGCTTCGGCATGACCAAATACGCCAAACACGCCGCATTCCTCGCGTAACGTATCAAACGGATCCGCATGCCCCGCCCCTTCGTTATAGTAGTCTCCGGTCCAAAGTCTCTGCACGGGTCTTATTGCATCAGACATGGAATGACATCCTCCCAGACGCGTCTCAGCTGGTCCACCGGCTTGCTCAGAACCTCCGTTCCATTCACAGCAACGTTCAGTTCAGAACCTTCCACAACCCCAATTCGTGCTGCTGGCACGCCGCGTTCCGCGAGCAGCTTCTCCAGCGCCTCCGCCTTCTCCGGCGAAGCCGACAACAGGATGCGAGATTGGGATTCGCTAAACAACATGAAGTCGGGGCGCAGCTCGCTTGTAATATCCACCTTGGCACCAACCCCGCCGCTGATGCACGATTCAGCCAGCGCCACAGCCAGACCGCCTTCGGACAAGTCGTGCGCCGAACGCACCAGCCCGCCTTGGATGGCTTCCAGTACGGTGCCGAGCAATTTTTTCTCTACTTCTAAATCAAGCTGCGGCGGACGGCCTTCGACAACACCATGAACAACCGCCTGGAACTCACTGCCACCGAGCTCGGCCTTCGTCTCGCCCAACAGGAACACGATATCCCCAGCCGATTTAAAGCCTTGCGTCGTGATGTGATCCGTATCGTGCACCAGACCAACCATCCCTACTACCGGCGTTGGGTAAATTGCGCCTTTGGCGTTCTCGTTGTACAAGCTGACGTTCCCGCCGATGACTGGGGTGTCCAGCACACGGCAAGCTTCCGCCATTCCGTCCACCGCCCGTTCCATCTGCCAGAAAATATCCGGTTTCTCCGGGCTGCCAAAGTTCAGGTTGTCGGTGATTGCCAGCGGCTCTGCACCGGAGCAAACGATGTTGCGCGCCGCTTCACTGACCGCGATCCGTCCGCCAACTTCCGGATCCAGATACACGAACCGCCCGTTGCAGTCGGTGGTCATCGCCAGCGCCTTGCGCGTGCCATGAACGGTAACTACGGCTGCGTCCGAACCCGGACGAACCGCCGTGCTCGTGCGAACCATATAATCGTATTGGTTGTACACCCACGCTTTGCTAGCTACCGAAGGCGAGGACAGCACTTTCTCCAGCGCTGCGCCCAGATCTTGAACTTCCTCGTAACGCGTGGTGTCGACCGATTCATTTTCCACATAATAAGCAGGAACTGCCGAAGGCTTCTCATAGATTGGACATTCGTCCACCAGCGCCTTCACCGGCATGTCGCCGACCAGCTCGCCATGATGGAACAGCTTCAGACGACCGTCGTCCGTCACTTTACCGACCTTCGCACAGATGACGCCCCAACGCTCAAAAATCTCCCGCGCCTTCGCCTCATCCTTCGGCTCCACGACGAACAGCATCCGCTCCTGCGATTCGGACAGCATCATTTCATATGCCGTCATGCCTTCCTCGCGCTGCGGCACCTCATCCAGGTACAGCTCCAGACCGTTGCCGGCTTTGCTGGCCATTTCCGCGCTGGAGCAGGTCAAGCCTGCCGCGCCCATGTCCTGGATCCCCAGCACGATGCCGCTGTCGATCAACTCCAGACAAGCTTCCATAACCAGCTTCTCCATGAACGGGTCACCTACTTGCACCGCTGTCCGCTTCGCTTCGGATTCCTCTGTCAGTTCCTCCGAAGCAAACGTCGCGCCATGGATACCGTCCCGGCCCGTTGGCGGCCCGACATAAAACACCGGGTTGCCGACGCCTTTCGCAACGCCGCGTTGGATTTTGTCATGGTCGATCAGCCCGACGCACATCGCGTTCACGAGCGGATTGCCTTCGTAGCTCTCGTCGAACACCACTTCTCCGCCAACCGTCGGAATCCCGATGCAGTTGCCGTAGCCCGCGATCCCGGATACAACATGCTCGAACAAATATTTCACGCGCTCGCTTTCCAGCTTGCCAAATCGCAAGGAGTTCAGCAACGCAACAGGTCTTGCCCCCATGGAAAAAATATCGCGAATAATCCCGCCCACGCCGGTTGCCGCGCCTTGATACGGCTCCACGGCCGAAGGGTGATTATGACTTTCGATTTTAAAGACAACCGCTTGGTTGTCGCCAATATCCACGATCCCGGCGCCTTCGCCCGGGCCCATCAGCACGCGCGGTCCGCTGGTCGGGAAACGACGCAACAGCGGCTTTGAATTTTTGTAGGCGCAGTGCTCGGACCACATGACGCTAAATACGCCGATTTCTGTATAATTCGGCTTCCGTCCAAGGAATCCGCAAATCAGTTCGTATTCGCTGTCGGAAACGCCCATTTGTTTGTAAATTTTCTGCTCTGCAATTTGTTCTGCATTTGGTTCCTTAGCGGACACTTGCTGACTCATGCCGATCCCTCCAAGCTTTCAAAATGGATGTAAACATCTTCTTGCCGTCCGTCGAACCCAGCAAATCGCTGGCCGCCCGCTCCGGGTGCGGCATCATGCCGACGACGTTTCCGCGTTCGTTGGAAATGCCGGCGATGTCGTCCACCGAGCCGTTCGGATTTTGAACATACCGGAAAATAATTTGGTTATTCCGCTTCAACTGCTCCAACGTTGCTTCATCGCAATAATAGTTGCCTTCGCCATGCGCGATCGGAATCGTAATGACTTCGCCCTTCGCATAATGCGATGTAAACGGATTTTCGTTGTTCTCCACGCGCAGCTCGGTGTCGTGGCAACGGAACTTCAGCGACATGTTGCGGCGCAACGTGCCTGGCAGCAGTCCAGCTTCCGTAAGGATTTGGAATCCGTTGCAGATCCCCAGCACGTATTTCCCTTGCTCCGCGGCTTTGGCCACTTCCGCCATAACCGGCGCAAAACGGGAAATCGCCCCGCACCGCAGATAGTCGCCGTAGGAGAACCCGCCGGGAACTAAGATGCAATCGTAAGCAGACAAATCGGTGGCTGTATGCCACACATAGTCAACCGGTTCGCCTAACGTCTCTTCCACCGCTTTGTAACAGTCGATATCGCAGTTGGAACCGGGGAATACGAGTACCGCGAATTTCATAGTTTAAGCCTCCAATTCAAAGCGGTAGTCTTCTACCACCGTATTGGCCAACAGCTTCTCGCACATCGCTTTCACTCGAGCTTCCGCTTCGAAGCGATCGTTCGTATCGAGCGTCAGCTCCATATATTTACCGATGCGGACGCTGTCCACCTCTCTGAACCCCATCGAATGGAGTGCCCCTTGAACGGCAACCCCCTGCGGGTCAAGTACGCTTTGCTTGATCGTGACATAAACGCTCGCTTTAATCATGTTCCTCGTGTTCCTCCTAAGTTTGGACTTGTGCGGCGCAGCCGCTTGGTATCTGGATGGAAATGATAATTAAATTTGATAAATGCATGTGCTCTCGCTTGGGGCATTTCTTGCCTTCAAGCTTGGCTTCAAGCTTGCCTTAAAGCTAACCTTTAAGCTTGCCTTCTAACTTGCCTTCTAACTTGCCTTCGTGCTTATGCTTGCCTTCCAACTTTCCTTCATGCTTTAAGCTTGCTTTCTGGCATTCCTGTCTAATTTCCTTGCTGTCTCGCTCGTTGAGGGTCTTCTTGTCTCCCAAGCTCCTGCCCCTCTGATCCAAAGGGATAATGCACAGAAGACCTACCTCAGAGTACCCCATGTCCATTCTCTAATGGACCTCAGTGACGTTATTTACTCATTTCCCGTATATTTCCCCGGC
>NZ_BILV01000083.1 GCF_004000745.1 Paenibacillus barengoltzii NBRC 101215 | reverse complement strand
CAGCGCCTCCAGCTGCGCCGCTCGCTCGGCGCGCTCGACCGCCAGCTCGCGCACTTTGGCGAGCTGGTCATAGCGCTGCTGCGCGTGCAGCAGCTCGCGGCGCCGCTCGGCGGCGAGCGCCGCCGCCTCTTGCACCGCTGCCGCCGCTTGCTCCAGCGCCTCGGCGGAGGCATTCCCGAGCCCTTGCTGCTCGGCGGCCACCTCGGCGCGGCGCTGCTCGTTTGCTCTGACCTTGCGGGTCAGCTTCTGCCCTAGCAGGTCACCGTATTTTTCCAAGTGGAACAGCCGCTGCAGCATCGCCCGTCGGTCCGCCCCCTTCAGGGACAGGAACTCGGCGAATTTTCCCTGAGGCAAAACAACCGCACGGGTGAAATCATCCATTTTGAGACCGAGCTTCTGCTCCACGCAACGTGTCACATCAGCCAGCTTGTCGGCGATGACTTTTTCCTCATCATCCGGCAAAATTTCGATAAACCGACTGATCGTATTGCTGACCGACAACTCGCCCTGGCGCTTAAACCGCCGCTCCACCCGGTAACGCTCCGTCCCGGCCGCAGAAGTCAGCTCGAACGTAAACGCCACAAACAGCGCGTCCTCCAAATGGTTCATAATCCCTTGGGTTCCGCCGGATGCACGGCCGACTTTGCCGTAAAGGGCCAACGTGATCGCATCCAGAATCGTCGACTTCCCGCTGCCCGTCGGCCCAAAAATGCCAAACAACCCTGTCTCGCACAGCTCGGTAAAATCGATCGTCTGCATTTCCCGGTAGCTTTGCAGCCCGGCTAATTTTAGCGTAATCGGCTTCATCGGCTTCCTCCCTCCACAGCACCATCCGCAGCCGCGCATTCATCCTCTTGTTCGGAGACGAGGGACATAAACAGCTCGACCAACTCTTCCTCCGGCTCAGCTCCGCCGGTTTGCCGCTGGTAAAACTTGCGGAACAGCTCATGCACCGGTACGCTCTCCCGGGAGACAAGTTCCTCCTGCAGCTCCCGTCCCGGATAGACCGGACGAATATGGACGATTCCATCATGAGCCTTGCGCAGCGCCTGGATGTCGCTGAGCGCCATCGCTTCGGTTAGGCTGATTTCGAGGTCGATAAACGCGTTCGCGTCCCTTCCCTCTTCCAACCAACGGTACGCCTCTGCCAGCCCGCCCCGGCAGCTCCAGCGTACCAGCGGCCGCCCGCTGCTCAAGTACAGCTCCTCCAAGATCGGCTCCTTCCCAGGTACCACATCCAGGAGCATCACTGATTTGGCTTGTCCTGCCTCGGAAAAAGAATACGCCAGCGGCGACCCGCTATACCGGGTTAATCCGGCTCCCTTTACCGCTTGCGGCCGGTGCAGATGCCCCAGGGCCGTGTATTGCGCGCCGATGTCCAGCGCCGACGGGTCCACGGTATAAGCGCCGCCAACCTGAATCGGCCGTTCAGAGTCCGATTCCACGCCGCCAAGCACATAGATATGGCTCATCGCAAGGTTCACGGTGTTCGGGCGAAACGCTCCGGCCAGCTGGCGCATCAATATCCCCACCTTGGCGCTGTAAGCCAACCGCAGTTCAGATTCATCCGCGTCACCGGCCAGCAGTTCGGACAGCCGGGCTTCGGAAGGATACGGCAACGCAGCAATGACCGCGGTCTCCCCGGTGCGCGGCACAGGAACGGTGATCGCCTCCGGCACCGGCAGCCCCACCAACGAAATGCCCCGGCGCGCCACCAGCGGCGATACCGCAGCCACCCGCTCCGGCTGGTCATGGTTCCCGGCGATCACCGCCAGATGGCAGCCGGTCTCCGTCAGCCGCGCCGCCGCATCGTAGAACATCGCTTCCGCCGCAGCCGGCGGATTCACACTGTCATACACGTCGCCCGCCATCAAGACGAGATCCACTTGCTGATCCTTGACTATCTGCACCAGCTCGTCCAGAAACGCCTCCTGCTCTATGAGCCGACTGCGTCCCTCCAGCGTGCGCCCTAAATGCCAATCTCCCGTATGTAAAATGCGCATCCGTTTCTCCCCCTTGATCCCGGCCAAGTACGCCGGCATTCTAGCACTCGCTCTATTTCGGATAGATGGCGGGCAGCCTTTATTGGCTGCCCGCATCCATGGAGATTACAATCTCACCGCTTGGCCGCCGTCAAAGAAATACAACCATTTCTCATCCACGGTCGAACCGGTGATATCCTCAACCGCTTGGGCGTACAGCTCCAGCTGGAATCGGTACGATTCCGCCAGCGCTTCCGCCCCCCCGCGATGCTCCAGTACTCGGTCGCTTTTGTAATCGAGTAGATACACCTTGCCGCCTACTGCGAACAGGCAGTCCACAATCCCCTGGATCAGAACCGTTTCCCCGTCCAGCTCCTGGATCGCAGCGCCCGGCGATCCATCTTGCATCGTTTCCAATCCACTCAGCTGCGGTGAGGCTTCCGCTGCAGGCAACCCGTAGCTGAACGGCATCTCGCGTTTCACCCAGTCCGCCTGCCGCAGCAGTTCGCCAAGCGGACTCTGCAGCAATCTTGCGATGCTATCCACCTCAATGGCCGCCGCCTGCTCCGCGCTCATCATCTTCCGCTCGATCAATCGGTCCAGCGTCGCTTGAACGACTGCGATCCCCGGCTCAGCGTTAAACGGCAGGTGCTGCATCAGCGTATGGTAGGCGACCCCGCGTTCGGTTGGAGTCAGCTTACGCTGCTCCATGAACCGCGGACGGCGCAGATGCAGCGTGAATTCCGGCTGCTCTTCCGCTTCCGCCTGCTTCCGCTCACGCAATAATTCTGCTTCGACGAAGACATCGCGAGCCGGTTCCTCCTGCAGCGACATCAGCGCCTTCATCTCCGTCACTGAGGTTTTGGCCGCGACTCGGCTTGCTGCCGCATAAGGATACGTCCAACTGAGTCGGGACTCTACTAAGGCTCTCATCTCAGCCGCCTCGACGTCTTCCGCCTCTTCCGGCAGGACCGCTGTCGGCTGAACAGACAGCAACGCCTTGATTTGCGCCGAATCCACTGCCACAGTCTCCGCAGTGACAGCCGCTTCTGCCACCGCTCCGTTCTGTCCCGCCGTGCGGGCGGAAAGAAACGCGATGTGCCAGTCGGAAGGGCTGTCCGCCAACACGGCAGGACCAACCTCCGGCAGCCCGGCAAACTGTCGCAGCTCCCGTGCACTTGGATGGCGGATCAGCGCTGGGCCAATCCAGTCGAGATAGCAGCGTCCCCGCGCCAGCAAATAATCCGGCAGCTGCTGCTCACTCGCCTCCAGCGCACCGCCCCAAGCTTCAACGGACTTGGTAAGATTTTTGACCGAAGAGACGAGTACAAGCTTGTCCTTCGGGCGGGTAAGCGCCACGTACAGAACGCGCATCTCCTCCGCCAACAGCTCCATCTGCGCCCGCCGCCGGATCGCCAGATTCGGCAACGTCGGGTAGCTGACGCGTGTGTTCGCGTCAACGTACTTCGGACCAAAGCCAAGCTCCTTGTGCATCAGAAACGGTGCGTTCAGATCCTGACGGTTAAATTGCTTGGACAATCCGGCGACGAACACAACCGGAAACTCCAAGCCTTTACTTTTGTGAATCGTCATGATGCGCACGCCGTCGCCCTGTTCCCCGGCATCGCCCGGAGCCCCAAGGTCGCCGCCGTTCTCGCGCAGTCGAGTAACGTAACGCAAGAAGCGGAACAACCCGGGCGCCGAAGACGATACCTCGTATTGTCTCGCCCGATCCAGCAGCGCCTGCAGGTTGCTCTGACGCTGGGTTCCGCCCGGCAAGCCGCCAACCCATTCCAGATAACCGGTTTCCCGGTAAATCTCGCGGATCAGGTCGCTCAGCTGTCCAATCCGTGCCATGCTTCGCCACGCTTCCAGTTGCCGCAAGAACTCCTGCAGCTTCAGCGCTAATGCATCGTTAGCCGTTTCAACCGGGTCCGTCTCCGGCTGGTACACGGAGGCTTCTCCATTGCCTCCCTCTCTGCTGTCGCTTCGCGCCAACTCCGCATTCCCAACAGCTGCTCGTGCCAGAACCGCCTCATAGTAACGGCCGCTTGGGGAAGCTAGGCGTATGTCCGCCAGCTCCTCCTCAGAAAAATCGTACAGCGGCGAACGTAACACCGCTGCCAGCGGAATATCCTGCAGCGGATTGTCGATCACCTGCAGAAGCGACAGCATCGTTTCAACCTCGGACGCCTGAAAATAACCTTGGCTTAACTCCCCGTACGCCGGAATTCCTTCCACTCGAAGCTCCTCGATCATTGCCGGCGCCCAGGTCAACGTCGACCGCAGCAAAATCACCATATCTCGGAAAGCGACCGGACGCATCGTCTGCAGCTGCTTGTCGTAGATGCGCAGCGGTTCACCGCCTTCGCCCAACATCCCGCGAATACGAGCTGCAATGGCGCGGGCTTCCAGCCGCACCGCCTCAATCAACGCAGCCTCATCTTCCTCGTCCCCGCCTTCGCCGTCCAAGGGTTCGCTGTCTCTGCTATCGAACGAGTCTGAACCGCTGCTTGATCCGTTGTCGCGATCAATCAGCAAGAGCTCTGGGCGATAATCCTCGGTTCCCTGCGGTGGAAAGCCTTCCCCATACACCAGCTCGGCCCGTGTATCGTACGATATTTCCGCTACACTCTCGTTCATGATCTGTCGGAACAGTAAATTCACCGCGTCAACGACCTCGCGCCGGCTGCGGAAGTTCCGCGCCAAATCGATGCGCAGCCCGGCTCCGTCAAAATCGTCGCCATAGGTTCGATATTTCTCCAGGAACAGCCCGGGTTCCGCCAAGCGGAAACGATAGATGCTCTGCTTCACATCGCCAACCATAAACCGATTGCCCGGGTTCTCCCGGGAAATTAAGCGTACAATCGTCTCCTGCACCGTATTGGTGTCCTGATACTCGTCCAGCAGCACCTCATCGAATTGCCGGCGGTATTCCATGGCCGCATCAGACGGTCGCAGCTCGCCCGGCTCCGAATCCGGATGCCGCAGAATTTGCAGGCAATAATGCTCCAGGTCGGAGAAGTCGAGCCAGCCCTTGGACACTTTTTGCAGCCGGTAACGTTCTCCAAATTCACTCACGAGCTCCGATAATGCACCAAGCAGTGGAGCCATGTCATGCATCTCCCGCAAAAACGCCTCCGCCGGTCGACCATACAGCTGCGTCCGCAAATCGGTGACTGTCTTCTTCGCTTCTTCTCGCAGCGCTTTTACCCGCTCCTGTACCTCCGGATCGGTCTGGTCTTTCTTGACCGGCTTCAGCTTGCCGAAGTTCACCCCTTGAAACGCGTCATACAACGAAGCCCAAGCTCCGCCTGCCACCGCTTCCTGCAGCGAGCGGACCACGTTCAGATCATCCTCCAGCGTGACGGCATACGGCTCCGGCCCTCCCGGAGATAACGCCAGCGCCTTTGCTTGCGTCAGCAAGCTGATCGCGCCTCCCAGCGCCAACTTCGTATCGGCCAATAGGCTTTGGACCCATGCGCTCTTCTCTAGGGCAGCGAGATCTGGAGCCATAAAAGAGGAAGACGCTTCCTGAAGCCAGTGATCTGGCCAAGGATGGCTGCGCGAGAAGTCATAAAGCCGCTGCACCAGCGTAAAGACCGCCGCATCGGTGCGCTCTCCGCCAAACAGATCCACCAGCTTCAAGAACGGGCTGTCCGCCGGTTCACTTCCGTATTTATCCTCAAGCAGTTCCTCCAGCACCTCTTGACGCAGCAGCGCTGTCTCACTTTCCGAGGCAATCCGAAAGCCTGGATCGAGCGGGATCAGCGTGTAATAGCGTTGAATAACTTCCATACAAAACGAGTGGAGCGTCGTGATCGAAGCGCGCCCTAACATGGCCAGCTGATGGTTCAAGTACTCGTTGCCCGGGTCCTTGGCTAATTCCTTCTCCAGCGCTTCCGTGATCCGACCCCGCATCTCCGCAGCGGCGGCTTTGGTAAACGTAGCCACCAGCAGCCGCTCCACGCTCAGCGGCTGTTCGCGGTCCGTCAGCTTGCGGATAATCCGCTCGACGAGCACCGCTGTCTTGCCGGACCCAGCGGCTGCGGCCACCAGCATGTCACCGCCGGACAAGGCGATCGCCCGCCATTGGTCATCACTCCAGTAACTGCCAGCTGGTTTTGGTTTCATCGGGATGGTCATGAAGGATTTGCCTCCTTTCCGCGCTCCTGTCCAAGGAGCTGCCAAATTTCGTTTTTGCCCGGTTTGCCGAGGACGTGATATGCATTGCCGTCCAATGCTTCCTCAAAGCGGCACACCGGTTTGTAGGGACAGAACGTACAAGCCGTCTCCAGGCCAAGTCGATATGGGGCAATCTGCACGTCACCGTCGGTGATGCGCGTGCCGATTTCCGTAATCGTCCTCCGTACAGAACCCAGCAGCGTATCCCACTGTTCCGGCGTTGCAACCGAGGCGCTGCTGTAGAAGCCGCCATCCGCCTTAATGGCCACCGGAATGATATCGGAATAGCCTTTTTCCAGTTGGGCATCCATCTTCGCGATCACATCCCGGTCTGCGAGCAGCAAGCCCTTCATCTTGAATCGCTTTAGCAGCTCCTGCTGCGCCTGCTCCGCACTCATGCCGTTGCTGCTTTGCAGCAGCGGGTTATGCACATGGAAATACAACGTGCCGGCAGGAAGGGCGGGCTGCCCCAGCCAGGCTTCCGCCGAGGACAGCAGAACGTCCAGATAGGTGAGCATTTGTAGAGATAAGCCGTAATACACTTCGTGCAGCTTTAGGTCGGTCTGACTCGACTTGTAGTCGATGACCCGCAAGAGCAGGCCTTGTTCGCCTTCCGCCATATCCACACGGTCAATCCGGCCGACGATTTCCATCACGCAGCCGTTGGGCAGCTCAAACGTCAGCGGAGGCAAGGGCCGCCCTGGTCCAAAATCCAGCTCCAGGCCAACCGGCTCGAAGCTGCCGCGACGCGCTTGCTCGCCAAGGATTAACGAAGCCCGACCAACGATCGCTTTCAGCTTGCGGGAAATATAACCGTAGCGCTTGGAGCTAAGCAGGATTTCGCCCTGCAGCTTAGGTGCCAACTCATCAACAGCCGAATTGGCGGCCTGAATCGCTTCCTCTGGCGTAAGGCTGCCCCAGCTGCGGTTTTGCGACTTGAAGGTGATCGCCATCTGACTGAGCGCCGCATGGAACAGCTGTCCGATATCCGGCGCTTGCAGTCGGTAAAGCTGGCGTTCCTTCAGCTTCAGCCCATGTGAAGCGAAGTGCGCGAACGGACAAGCCGAGAACTGTTCCATCCGCGATACGCTTGTCCGCAGCCGTTTGCCGTAAAGCCGTCGGCTCGTTGCCGGCGTCAAACCGCGCACCCGGTTACGATAATCCAGCGAGGTCAGCAGGCGAGCCGTTTTGCTTTCCCATTCCGGTCGGGACTTGTACCATTCCAGCACACGCCACCACAGCGGCGAAATGGACTCTCCCGTCTTCCACAGTCGCAGCTGACCGATTAAGGCGTTTAGCGTCGGACCCGGATGAGAGACGTATTCAAGCTGAGAAGCGAACGGATCGGTGGAGCTGCTGACAGACCCCGGCGCTAATAGCAGCGGCTGCTCCTTTAGTCCCGGGAAGATCCGCTTCACATGCCGGATCACCTCCGATGGTAAAAGTGCACCCCCCTCACCATCGGCAGCGGGGTAGCTTAGCCAGAGCGAACGGCTTGCCCCGGACAACGCTTCGTAGATGAGGAAACGTTCATCCAACAGCTTGCGGGCCAGCCCCGGAGCCAGCTCCAAGCCAAGCTCCGCCAGTCGCTCCCGCTCCTGCTCGCTGAGCACCCCCTCCTCCTGCAGATTGGCTGGCATGATTCCTTCATTAATGCCAAGCAAGAACAGATGCTTGACCTGCCCCGAACGCGTCCGCTCCGTACTCCCGATCAGCACCTGGTCGAGCGAAGGCGGCACCAGCGACACCTTCAGCTCCTTGAGCCCGGTCTCCAGCACGCCGGCAAAGAGCTCCAGCTCCAACGGCTCGTCCCCCATCATCTCTACGATCTGGTCAAGCACGTCCAATACCGCGCCCCATAATTGGCGATGCTCCATCGCCTGACGCGGCTTACCTTCGCGAACCATTTGGTGTGCCAACACATCCAGGCGCTGGGCGGCTTCCACCCGCTCCAGCAAATGGTACACTGCCGCACACATATTTTCTGCGTTCTTCGCCTTACGGATTTCTTTTTCAAAAGCGGTCAAAGGGCCGGCGACCGCAGCGCGGCACCGCTCCAACAGCTGCAGCTGCTCCATGGCTTTCGTGGATGCCGACGTTTGATCCTCCTGCTCCAGCGACAGGCTGGGCGCCGATTTCCAAGGACGGCCGTCAAACCATCGATAACCTTGGATTCCGCTCGCCAGAGCATAATTCTCCAGCACATCCATATGTTCACGCGTCAGACTGCCGTCCAGCGGCAGAAGAAATTCGCTTTTCACGCAGCGAAATACGTCTTCGTATCTCCAAAACCCAAGCACAACGTCCAGCGCCGCCCGAATAAACTCGATCATGGGGTGATACAGCATGCTTGTTTTCTGGTCAAGGAAATAAGGGATCCCGTATGCTTCCATCGTTGGAGCAAGCAGTTCTTCATAATCCCCTAAGTTGCGCACCAAGAGCGCCATGTCCCGCCAGCGCACACCTTCTTCCCGGGCGAGACGCACCATCTCACGTGCCGCCCCTTCGACCTCGGCTCGCCGGCTGGCCGCCCGGTGCAGAGACAAGGCCTTCTCTAAATCTTTAGGCGGCTCAGACTTCGGCCATGGCGAACGTCGCTCGTAAGCCGACTCCAAGTATGAAAGCGTCTCGCTCTCCCGAAACCGCGGGAACGGGCGAGCTTCCAGCAGCTCCGGCGGCAGCACCTCAATCCCCTCTTCTGCAGCCAGTCGGCTCAGCTTCACGAAGGCAGATGCAGGGGTATAGAACAGGTTAAGTTCATGCGGCTGATTTCCATCGTTGTATACTCGGTCTAATGTCAGTGAGACCGTAACCGAAGCCGCCGATTTCAGCAGCGCGAGAATCGCAGTATATTCCTGAGGGGTAAACGTATGAAACCCGTCAATCCAAATTTCCGCCCCGCGCAAATAAGCCGACTCGCTGGCCCCCTGCGCCAGCTTGACGACATGGTCCTCGTTGTCGATGTACAAGCGGGACAGTTCTTCGTCATACTCCGCGAACAGGAGGCTCAAATCGTGCATTTTATCTTTTAATAAAGGAGACTCCCCTTCGATCTGCTCCAGAAGATGATAATGCTCCTGCAAAGTGGAGAAATCCACATTATATTTCTTCATTTCCGTATACAGCCCGGCGATCCGGTCAATTAATCCGAGCTGGTCTCCGCCGTGTCCAAACAGCTTCAACTCGTCTTTGCGGCGGCGCATGAGCTTGTACAGCAGCATTTTCTTGCCTTCATCATCGATCGGCACCAATGCCGCACCTCCGGTTTCCTGCATGACGCGCAGCGCCAATCGACGAAATCCTAACACCTGAGTGCGTACTGTACCGTGCAGTCCCGGGGCCGTAGCGATCCGTTGCTCGATCTGAAACGTGCCTTGCTCCGGGGTTAAAATAATGAGCGGCGGACCCATCGGTTGCTCCCGCAGCTTGGAGGTCACCCGGTCAAGAATGAGGCTCGTTTTGCCGCTGCCGGAGCGGCCGAGTATAAACTGTAAAGACATGGAAATCCCTCCTACGACGGACAATTCGTTAAGTTCCAGTATAGCATAAATACGATCAAACATTCGCATCTTCTTCCGTCACAAAAACAGCCTCGCACCGCGAAAGCTCGCGAAACGAGGCTGTAATTCAATTATATTCAATTTTATAACGCGTGTTTGCTGCGCACTTCGAAAATGGCAAATTTCAGGTAATGTCCTTCGTCCACCCCAAGAATTTGCGGGTGGTCCTTACCGGCTGCCCGCCATTCCACAAGACGCAGTACTTTGCCCGCATCCTCCGCTGCCTCAAGAATCGTCTCCAGGAACAGATCCGGACGCATATGGTAAGAGCAGCTGGCCGTGACCAAATAGCCGCCTTCATTTACCAGCTTCATGCCGTGCAGGTTAATGTCTTTATAGCCGCGAACGGCGCCTTTGACCGCCGCTTTCGTCTTGGCGAACGCCGGTGGATCGAGGATCACGACGTCCCACGTCCGCCCGCCGCCGGCGGTCAAAGGCACGGAAGTATCGACCTTAGCGTCCTGGGCAGCCCGCCGTGCCCGTTCCTCCAAGCCCTTTACCTGGCTGCGCAGATAGTCAAACGCATCAGCCACCACAAATTCGACGCGATCGGTGAACCCATTCAGTTCCACGTTCCGCTTCGCACTTTCTATCGCATGCTCGGAGATGTCAAGGCAAGTGACCTTTTTGGCTCCATATTTGCAAGCATGCAAGGTGAAGCTTCCGGTATGCGAGAAGCATTCCAGCACGGTAGCTCCATCCCAGTACGGGAAGGTGACTTCTTTACCGTTCCGGTTAACCGGTGCGAGACGCACACCGCCGTCTTCCGTGGGCAGCTCTTGCAGCGAAATGCCGCTGCGGCCACCCCAGCCGGTCATCAACGGCTTGATGGACGCCCGGTTTTCCCGCTGGTCGAAGAAATACCCGGTTTTTTGCCCCTGCTCGATATCCACCTCGATCTTAAGCCCGTTCTCTGAAACGATCACATGGCGCGGCGGCTGGCCAAAGATCGACCCTTTCACCTGCTCCAAGCCTTCCATTTCCCGGACACCTACATCACTGCGTTCATAGATGCCAACGGGGTGCATCACTTCGGACAACGCCTCTACGATCTGCTCCCGACAGCGGTCCATCCCCAGTGTAAGCAGTTGTACTACCAACACGTCACCAAACTTGTCCACAATCAGCCCCGGCAAAAAGTCGGCCTCTCCGTATACGAAACGGTAAGCGTCCTCCTTCACGAACCGTTCCCGATGCTTCAAGCATTCCTGAAACCTACGGACAAAAAAGGCCTTGTCCATCGCCTCCAACGGTGTATACGACACGATGCGGACAGTAATTTGTGAAGCCGGGTTGTAATACCCGGTGGCCAGATAACGGTTCCGGTGATCAACCACCTCAACCAAATCGCCCGGTTCCACCTCTCCTTCCAATCGTTCGATTTCATTTTTGAAGATCCAAGGATGTCCTTTTTCCACCCGTTTCTTGCGGCTGCGTTGCAATATGACCCTTGCCACTTAATCCTTCACTCCTCATTTTAAATATGACTCACGACGCCTAAAGCACCGCTGCGACCGGGACGGTTCGTCAGCCTGACTGGCATGGAAGTTGTCCGACCGTCATATATGTAACTTGTACGATTATCGCTTGTCTGCATTTGACAGATCATCCGGGGAGGGAGGTTGCCAGCATGTTTCATGAGATTTTGTTTCCTGTGACGTTTGGCTTCGCCCTGTTCCTGTTCGGCATGAAGGTCATGGAGGCGGCCCTGCACGCATGGGCAGGTCCACGACTGATTGGTGTTCTTCACCGGACGACGCGGACACCTTGGACCGGCCTTGTGTCGAGCACCTTTATCACGGCTGTCTTACAGAGCAGCACCGCTGTAACCGTCATGACAATTGGCCTGGTTAACGCCCGCCTGTTGTCCTATGCACGGACGCTCGGCATTATTCTGGGAGGGAATATCGGAACCTGCCTGACCACAGAACTGCTTGCCCTTAATATAGCCAAGCTGGGAGCCCCCATGCTGATCGTTTCGTTCACGTTATGGGCCGCCGCCGTGCTGGCAGGCGAAATGTTGCCAAACTATATCCAACGCCGCATCCCCTGGTTGCTGCCCTTGCAGTATGCTGCCCTGGCTATCGCCGGCTTCAGCCTCGTTATGATCGCCATCCGTTTTATGCAGTCGATTGGTCCGGCGCTGGAAGAGCGCGGCGTGATCTCCTGGCTGCTGGAGCATGCCACCGGCAGCCTGTTGTGGGGCGCCTTTGCCGGCGCTATCCTGACAGCGATCATTCATAGCAGTGCTGCCGTCGTCGCCATGACGATGGGACTCGCCGCTAGTGGTGCCTTGCCGGTCGAATTTGGCATCGCCATGGTTATCGGCTCCAACGTAGGCACCTGTGTCACGGCGGTCATCGCCGCCATCAGCGGCACCCGAGCTGGCCGCTTCGTCGCATGGTCGCATGTAACGCTCAACGTATTGGGAGCAGTCTTGTTCTTGCCGCTAGTTCCGCTGCTGCAAGGGGCGGCAGCCTGGTTAACCAGCGATCTTTCAGCGCAAATCGCTCACACGCAGACGATTTTTAATGTGGTCTGCTCCTTGCTGGCGCTGCCGTTCTGCTATTTGCCAATCTGGTCCAAGCTGGACCCGCCTGAAGACCTGGATCATCACGCCGGCCCCCTCCTTCCGAATGCGAAGGCATCTAAATAGCCGCAAAAATGCAGTTATTTTCCCCGATATTCTCCCATCTCTTCAATATCGCAGAAAACAACTGCACCGTATTAGTTCTCCGGCTCGATCCCCAGCATTTGCAAGGCCTTCTCTAAGATGAAGTCGTTATTGTCATATCCCGCCTTGCGTTGCTGACGCCAAGCCTCCTGCGGCTCGTACCAGGACACGCTGCGGATCTCCTCAAGCTGAGGACGGAGGGCACCGCTTTGCCATTCTACCAGGTAATAATGGACTTCTTTTTCCACGGAGCCGAGTTTGGGATGATGGTAAGTATATGCGATGATATCAATCAATTTATTAATCCGGCCCACAATGCCGGTTTCTTCCAAAATTTCGCGCAGCGCCGTTTGTTCCACGGTTTCGCCTGGTTCCCTCTTCCCTTTCGGAAACGATATCTTGCCATAACGATCGGTAATCAGTTGCACTTGCAGCCGTCCGTCTTGGATGCGATAAACGACGCCTCCAGCAGAGATTTCTTTGAATGGCATTCTGGCTGTACCTCCTTTATTTTACCCAAGCCTCCCAATGGACTGAGGCGCTTCTGTTCGCTGTTCCCTTCAGGATATGCCGTCTTCGGCGCTGGGCGAGAAATTGTTGACGCCCGTTGTTATTTGTTAATTATAGGTGCATCGCACTCATACTTCCAAATTACCCGTATGTAACAACAAGGATTTCAACCCCAATCAGGGTGAAATCCTTGACCTATGCCCGATGGCGGGCGACCTTATTAAGCTAAGGCTTGAGTGGCATCGTCCAGAACTCGAACTAACTGTCCTTCGCAGGTGTTCGCATCCGCTTTGGTCAGCTTCACGCGGCAGATTTTGCCGGTCAAGTCCGGTGTGCCCGGGAAGCGAATTTGCAGGTAGTTGTCGCTGAAGCCCGTCACGAAGCCGTCTCCGGCAGTGCCCTTCTCATCCTTCTCTGGAATGACATCCAGCACCTGACCCACGAATTTCTCCGCATAAGCCAGCTGCATTTGCTCGGACAAGTCGATCAGTTCATGCACGCGAGCATGCTTCACTTCTTCGTCGACCTGGTCCTCCATCCGCGCTGCCGGCGTACCGCTCCGCTTGGAATACGGGAACACGTGCATTTCCGAGAAGCCGATGCGTTTGATCGCTTCGAAGCCTTCACGGAACAGCTCGTCAGTTTCCCCAGGGAAGCCGACAATGATGTCAGTTGTAATCGCAACGTCCGGCATGAAATCGCGGATCATTTTGATTTTATGCTCGAATTCTTCGATCGTGTACTTTCTCCTCATCCGCTTCAGCACTTCATTGCTGCCTGCTTGCAGCGGGATATGGAAGTGACGGCACATCTTCGAGGAGTTCTTCAACACATCCAGCATCCGTTCATCGATCTGGCTTGCTTCAATCGAGCTGATCCGGATACGTCCCAGCCCTTCGACTTTATCCAAGTCCCACAGCAGATCGGACAAACGGTAGTTCTCCAAATCATCCCCATAGCCGCCCGTATGGATGCCAGTCAGAACAATTTCCTTATATCCTGCAGCGACCAGTTGACGCGCTTGCTGAATGACGCTTTGCGGGTCGCGGCTGCGCGACAAACCACGCGACCAAGGGATAATACAGAAGGTGCAGAAGTTGTTGCAGCCCTCTTGGATTTTCAGAAAAGCGCGGGTATGATCGGCAAAGCTTGGTACGTCCAGCTCTTCGAACTCCCGGGTCTTCATAATGTTGCGCACAGCGTTAATCGGCTTACGTTGCTCTTGGAGCTGCTTCACGTAAGGGATAATTTTGTCCCGGTCCTGTGTACCGATGACGAGATCTACGCCCGGAATATCCAGAATCTCCGCAGGTGATGTCTGCGCGTAGCAGCCAGTTACCGCAATGATCGCGTCGGGGTTACGGCGCACCGCCCGCCGAATAATCTGACGGCTCTTCTTGTCACCGGTATTCGTCACCGTACAAGTATTAATCAAATAAACGTCGGCAGCTGATTCCTCGAAATCAACCTGTTCATAGCCTTCGTTTTTAAAGAGTTGCCAAATGGCTTCAGTATCATAGAAATTCACTTTACAGCCCAAGGTGTAAAAGGCGACAGTAGGCATCGCTCATTTCCCCCCCATTTCTCCGGATTCATACATGATGCAAGTCAGGGCGGCCATGGCAGCGGTCTCGGTACGCAAAATGCGCCGGCCTAAACCAACGGATACCGCTCCCGCAGCTTCGGCTTCCTCTACTTCCGCTTCGGTAAAGCCGCCTTCCGGTCCAACGACCACAGCGACTTTCACCGTTCTTTCAGGTGTCAACCCGATAACGAAAGGCTTCAGCACGTCTCGCAGCTGCCGGCCGTCCTCTTTTTCATAACATAAACATACCAAATCGTAGTTCTTCAGCTCTACAAGAAGCTTGTCCCATTTGACGGGAAGCTCAACCGTCGGAATTTTGCTGCGATGCGCTTGCTCGGCGGCTTCCTTGGCGATTTTCTGCCAGCGGGTGAGCCGCTTCTCCTCCTTCTTGCTGTCATACTGTACCACCGTACGCTCAGATAAATAAGGAAGGAAAGAAGCTGCACCAATCTCCGTACACTTCTGAATGACGGTTTCCATTTTGTCGCCTTTGGGCAAGCTTTGGGCTACCGTCACTTGAAGCCACGGTTCGCCCGACGCCGCCAGCTCCTCTATAATAGCCGCGGTCACTTGCTGCGGCTCGATGATTGTAATCTCCGCGAGGACTTCCCGGGATATCCCGTCGCTCACGATCAGCTTATCGCCGGGTTTGGAACGCATCACCCTGCCGATATGACGGGCATCCTCACCGGCAATCGTCACTTCCCGATCGCCAAATTGCGCGGGATCCACAAAATATCGCTGCATGCCATCATCCTCACCGTTCCATAAGGTCAAAAATCACCAAACTACATCATACAACTTTTGAACTTCTGTTTCCAGTCCTCTTCTCCAGCCTATACGCCAAACAAAGCTAGGAAAAGATGGGCAAACTGGTAATAGATCGTTTCGGCTGCATTATATAGCGGCATGATCGTATACTTCTGCATGCCCGGGACGATCAGGATCACTAAGAAGATCAGCACCGACCACTGCTCATATTGCTGCAATTTGCCTAACATGCGGCGCGGCACCACATCCTCCAAAATTCGATAGCCGTCAAGCGGCGGTAAAGGAATCAGGTTAAATAAAAATAAGAAGAAGTTCATGACTGTAAATAGATTAAAGAAAATAAGAACGGCTTGAAATAACTTCTCGTTCGTAATTGCATCCAGCACGCCAAAACGGGCCAGCATCACGTAAATCAGCGTCCCCAGGACACCCAGCAGCAAGTTGCTGAGCGGTCCGGCAACCGATACGATCACACCCATCAGGCGCGGTTTGCTGAAATTGTCACGGTTCACCGGAACCGGCCGGGCCCAACCGAACCCGGCAAGCAGGAGCAGGATAATCCCCAATAGATCAAAATGAACTGCCGGATTCAACGTCACGCGCCCCAGCAGCTTGGCCGTCGGGTCCCCGAATTTGTTAGCAAAATAGGCATGCGAAAATTCATGCAGCGTAAAGGCGATCACCAGCGTGATCAAATAAAAGGGGAGCTGGTCCAACGGAACCCGCAATATTCGGTCTAGAAAATCCATATTTAATTACCTCTTTCTCGCCACAAAAGCGACCCAATCTTCTTCCCGGGCCGTCCGTTCCAGTTCGAAACCCGCGGCAATCAGCGCTTCTTGTACGGCTTGTTCTTTATTCTTATAAATTCCCGAGGCGATATAATAACCGCCAGGCGTCAATGCTTGATAGACATCCTCGATAAACAGCAAAATGATCTCTGCCAAAATGTTCGCCACGACCACCCGTACTGGCAGCTTGATCTCAACATTCGTGCTGCCCTCGCCCTTCAGAACGGATAACAGGTCGCTTTCCACGACTTGGATCCGGTCTTCCAAGCCATTCAGACGCGTGTTCTCTTTCGCACTAGATACAGCGACCGGATCCAGATCCAGCGCCAGCACTTTAGAGGCGCCAAGCCGACACGCACCGATGGCGAGAATCCCTGAGCCCGTGCCGACATCAATCACTTCGTCCCCATCTTGGATTATACTCTCTAGTGTGCGTAAGCAAAGAGAGGTGGTAGGATGCGTACCTGTACCAAACGCCATGCCCGGGTCCAGCTCAATAATTTGCTCATTCGGCGCAACCGGTACATATTCCTCCCACGTCGGTTTGATCGTCAGTCTCTCGGACACCCTTAGCGGCTTGAAATATTGCTTCCAATTGTTCGCCCAATCGTCCTCGCTGACATCCCGCACGGAGATCTCCGCCGCCCCAGGATCAATATCAAAGCTCTTCAGCTCCTCGATGCGTGCGCGAACTTCCGCAATCACATCATCGATATCCAGCCCTTCTGGAAAATACCCGCTGATCTTCGCTTCTCCTTCAGGAATGTCGTTAGGTGGAATTTCAAACCATTGTCCCAGGGAGGTATCCCGAGGTTTATCGTTATCGACGTGCTCTTCAATGGTTACTCCGCCTGCGCCTGCCTCGTGCAGGAAGTTGGAAACCATCTCCACCGCTTCTTCCGTCGTATGTATAGTTAATTCTTTCCAAATCATCGTATGATTTCCTCCTTGACTTACATGCATAAGATTTATTGTACTATAGATTCTGGAACGTGACAAAACAAAACAGGGAACCCTTGGGTCCCCCGTTGCTGTTGATGGTTTACAGCTTGTATTGCCCCTGCTGGCGTGCATCCGCCCGTTCGCTGCGCTCCAGCGCTTCCCAATCCTCTTGATCAGCCATCTCTTCGGAAAACTCTACATCCGTATAGTGTCCGATCGGCAGATTTTTTCCTTTGGCAGAGATCCGCTTAGTTCGCCGATCCTCCTGACTTTGACTCATTTTCTGCTTCAGCTCCTTTCCATGTACTCTCCAATTGGCATGATGAAATCATTCTTCTTTAAGGATTAAATCAAGCCGCCCGCCTCTTCAATGATGCGCAACGCCTGATGGTGAATTGATTCGTCAACGACAGCGGTTAGTAAAATGTCATGACCGGTCGGCCCGCCTTGCCCCCCATGGCTAAGTCCGCTGGCTGCCGGATCTGCTGCTGCCAAGATCCCCGCCGACGGGTTCGTAATCGACGCATCCTGGGTGACCGCCGCCAGGCTGGAGATGCTGCCCGACACCGGATTCATCGGATTGTATCCCTCACCAGCATAACGGCTGAAGCGATCAATCGATATATCTTCCACCCGCAGTGCACTTAATTTACGGGCAACTCCTTCGGCCTGTTCCGGGCTTTTGAAATAGGCCAAAATGTTCTTTTCAGCCATCCTTCCTCCCTGCCTTTCGTTTTAGGCTTCAATGAAGCTGCACGCGCACAGCCCATTATTCGGTAGGATGTAATTTTGGTCATGGCTTTATACAAATTTGTCCGATTCCCGACTTGATTCAATTTAAATTTGAAACGTTTCCTTGGCTTGTCCGTATTACTCGTTGGGGAAGCGAACATACTTTACTTACAATCATAGGAGGAGTTTATAGACGATGTTAAAAAAAATGATGCTTCTGATGATGGTCTTCACCGTCTTCTTCACCTTCACTGCCCCTGACTTTGCCGACGCAAGACGCGGCGGCGGATTCAAGTCCGGCCCGCGGTCGTACAATCCAACCCCGAAGAAGCCGTCACAAAGCGAATATCAGAATACGACGGGGAATCGCAATAAAACCCAAGCAGGGACTCCGACGACAAACCGCGGATTCTTCAGCGGCGGCAGCTTTATGCGCGGCATGATGATCGGCGGTCTTGCAGGTTTGCTGTTCGGCGGCTTATTTAGCAGTATGGGCTTCTTCGGCAATCTGCTCGGATTAGCTGTGAACCTGTTAGCGATCTATGTAATTGTTGTTGCGGTTGCGGCCCTGTACCGCCGATTCAAAAAACAGCCGCGCCACGACGATTATCGCAATGGAGGCCGTTATTAAGCCATGATCCTCGGGATGGACGAAATCATTAACGCGATTTGCCTGCATACCGCTGAACGGAGAGGCGTCCGCCCCCCCGATGTGACGGTTGAGCTCAGCTGGGATGAAGATACTGGCTATACCGGTGAAGTATGGGTTGGCGGCCGCAGCTGGTACATCGTTGAATCGAACATCATGGAAGCGATCATGGTGTACGTACATCGGGAATACGGCATGCGGGTCTTCCGGGAAGATATCCGGCTGATGCTGGAGGATGAAATTTTAGCGGAAATCCAAACGGAAGGTTAATACTCAATGCCAAAAAACAAAAGCGCGAACTAGGGAATTACTTCTCCTTAGCTCGCGCTTTTATGTTGGAGCGATTAGTCTCCGCGAAACGCCCGTTTCATTCGGTCAAAAAACGACTGTTCATGCTCATGGGTATGCTCGCCGTCCAACGCAGCAAATTGACGCAGCAGCTCCTTCTGCTCATCACTGAGCTTGCTTGGCGTCACGACAACCACTTTCACATGCTGGTCGCCTTGGCCGATTCCGCGCAGGCGCGGCACCCCTTTGCCTTTTAAGCGGAAATAGGTTCCGGTTTGCGTGCCTGCCGGAATTTTCAGCTTCACTTTCTCCGTCAGTGTAGGAATTTCAATCTCATCACCCAATGCAGCTTGGGCGAACGTCAACGGAACTTCGCAATAGATATCGTCGCCTTCACGGTCGAAGAAATCATGCGGTTTGACGCGGATTACGATGTACAAATCGCCAGCTGGGCCGCCGCGCAACCCGCCTTCACCTTCACCGGACATCCGCAGTTGCGCTCCATCGTCAACCCCTGCTGGAATGCGCACATGAATTTTACGCTGTTTCTTTACCTTGCCGCTGCCGGCGCAAGTTGGACATTTCTCCTTGATAATTTGCCCTCTGCCGCCGCAGTTCGTACAAGAACGCCGGTTTACCATACGGCCAAATGGTGTATTTTGAACGACTTCCTGCTGCCCGGTGCCGTGACACACCGAACAGGTCACCGGTTTGGTACCAGGTTTGGCTCCAGTCCCAAAGCAGGTGTCGCAGTTTTCCGTACGCGGAATGGTGATGTCCGTTTCTTTCCCGAACACCGCTTCCTTAAATTCGATCGTCATCGTGTATTGCAAATCATTACCGCGCTGCGGCGCATTCGGATCACGCCGGCTGCCGCCGCCGAAGAACATATCGAAAATATCCCCGAAGCCGCCAAAATCCGCGCCAGAGAAGCCGCCGCCCATGCCCTGATTCGGATCGATATGGCCATACTGGTCATAACGCGACCGTTTTGCAGGATCACTTAAGACGTCATAGGCTTCCTTGACTTCTTTAAACTTCGCTTCCGCATCCGCCGCTTTATTGACGTCCGGGTGATATTGCCGGGCCAGCTTGCGGTACGCTTTTTTGATTTCATCTTCGGACGCATTTTTACTGAGGCCCAGCACCTCGTAGTAATCGCGCTTCTCTGCCATCCTTCCACCCCCATCGGTCAACTTTTCATCACGAAGTAACCCAAGAAGCTGATTCGACATCGAATCTTGAATTCAGCTGGGCCTTCCGTTGCTCACGTACCCTCATGTACGCTCCGCTACTCAGTCCCAGCTTCATCCAACCTTCTCGGTGCTTAAAACCTGACATATCTTTTCATCACGAAGTAACCTATTTAATATCCCTTATCAGCAAAAGGAAAGTCAAAGCGCGGTAGCAGCCCGCACTTTGACCTTCCCGGTTGCCAAAGTCTATTCACCAGACTCAAACTGCTCTGTGAGCCATCTTAGCTTTATTTCTTATCTTCGTCAACCACTTCGTAGTCAGCGTCAACGACATTCTCGCGGTTCTGGCCGCCGGAAGCTTCAGCGTTGTCTTGCGCGCCTGCTGCTTGCGAAGCTTGCTCATACAGCTTCACGGACAACTGCTGAACAACCTCGGTCAATTTCTCCGATGCCGCTTTGATTTGCTCCAGATTGTCGCTTTCCAGCACTTTCTTCAGCTCTTCTTTCGCAGCGTTTGCTTTCTCAACTTCAGCAGCGTCAACTTTGTCGCCCAGATCCTTCAACGTTTTGTCAACGGTGTAGATCAGTTGGTCAGCATTGTTTTTCGCTTCAACCAGCTCTTTGCGTTTTTTATCTTCTTCCGCATGCAGCTCGGCGTCCTTCATCATCCGTTCGATTTCTTCGTCGCTCAAGCCGCTGGAGGAAGTAATCGTAATTTTTTGGCTTTTACCGGTCCCTTTATCGGTTGCCGATACGTTAACGATCCCGTTCGCGTCAATGTCGAAGGTAACTTCGATTTGCGGTACGCCGCGTGGTGCTGGTGGAATATCGCCCAAGATAAAGCGGCCCAGCGTTTTGTTGCCGGCTGCCATTTCCCGTTCCCCTTGCAGGACGTGGATTTCTACGCTTGGCTGATTGTCGGCAAAGGTCGAGAAGATTTGCGACTTGCTCGTCGGAATCGTTGTATTCCGTTCGATCATCTTTGTGAATACGCCGCCAGCCGTTTCGATCCCCAGCGACAGCGGAGTAACGTCAAGCAGGACTACGTCTTTGACATCGCCGGTCAATACGCCGGCTTGCACCGCAGCGCCAAGCGCAACGACTTCGTCCGGGTTGACGCCTTTATGCGGCTCTTTGCCCGTCAGTTTCTTGATGGCTTCTTGTACGGCAGGAATCCGTGTAGAACCACCAACAAGCACGACTTTGTCGATGTCGGCTGGAGTCAAACCAGCATCGCTCAAAGCCCGGCGAGTTGGTCCAAGGGTGCGTTCAACGAGATCCGCAGTCAACTCTTCGAATTTCGCGCGAGTCAGGTTCACTTCAAGGTGTTGCGGCACGCCGTCAACAACCGTGATGAATGGCAGAGAAATCGTTGTCGTCAACACGCCGGACAGTTCTTTTTTCGCTTTTTCTGCAGCATCTTTCAAACGTTGTACCGCTGCTTTGTCCTTGCTCAAGTCAACGCCTTGATCCTTCTTGAACTCGGCTACGAGGTAATCGATGATCTTCTGGTCGAAGTCGTCACCGCCCAGATGGTTGTCCCCGCTGGTCGCTTTAACTTCAAAGAAGCCATCGCCCAGTTCGAGGATCGATACGTCAAAGGTACCGCCGCCCAGGTCATATACGAGAATCGTTTGATCTTCAGCTTTCTCCAAACCGTAAGCCAGTGCAGCAGCCGTTGGTTCGTTGACGATCCGCAGCACTTCCAAACCAGCGATTTTCCCGGCATCCTTCGTCGCTTGACGTTGGCTGTCGTTAAAATAAGCCGGAACCGTGATTACGGCTTGGGTGACCGGTTGTCCCAAATACGCTTCTGCGTCAGCTTTCAGCTTCTGCAAAATGATAGCGGAAATTTCTTGCGGCGTATATTCTTTGCCATCGATCACTTCTTTATGGTTCGTCCCCATATGACGTTTGATCGAAATGATCGTCCGATCCGGATTGGTGATCGCTTGACGTTTCGCCGTCTCACCGACGATCCGTTCACCGTCTTTCTTAAAACCTACGACAGAAGGGGTTGTGCGCGCACCTTCCGGGTTAGGAATGACGACCGCTTCGCCGCCCTCCATTACCGCAACGCAGGAGTTTGTTGTACCAAGGTCAATACCGATTACTTTGCTCATTACGTTATGTCCTCCTTAATAGGTTGAATCGTCTTAGGGATTCGTGGTTAGCTGCTGGATTAGCCGCTGACTTTGACCATCGCCGGGCGCAGCACCTTATCTTTCAGCATATAGCCTTTCTGCACAACTTCCACGACGATGCCCTCTTCATGCTCCTCGGATTCCACCTGCATAATCGCCTGATGGAATTCAGGATTAAACGGCTGGCCCTCCGCTTCCATCGCAGTAAGGCCTTCCGCCTTCAACACGCCTTCCAGTTGGCGGAAGATCATTTCCACCCCTTTAACATATGAGGCAGCATCCGTGACGTCTCCGGATGTTTGTAGCGCACGTTCAAAGTTGTCGATCACTGGAAGCAACTCGGTAATCAGCTTGGCGGATGCATACTTGCCCAATTCTTCCTTCTCCTTCACCGTACGGCGCCGGTAGTTATCGAAATCCGCCTGAGCACGCAGCAATCGCTGCTGATATTCCTCGTTCTCCGCACGCAGCTTCTCCAGCTCAGCAGTCACATCCACGTTGTTCGATTCGTTGACAGCTTCAGCAGCACCCTCTGCACCGGCAGCGTTCTGAGTATCTTGCGGTTCTTGAGACGTTACTTCATCTTGCCTCACTTCGGGTCCAGGGGTGTTTTGCAAGTCCTCTTTTACGTTATCGTTCATATTCATTTCTTCCTCTACAGTGTGATTGTTGTCCTGAATCGGCTGTGATTCCTTCAAGATGCTCACCTCCTTAACATGCAGCTAGCCTCGTAGATCATGCATGTTATTGCATCCGGCTCAGGAAATGGCTTAAATCCTTCGATAAAATTTCCAAAATCCGGATCACCCGGGCATATTCCATCCGTGTAGGTCCCAAAATGCCGATCGTACCAACCGCTTCACCCTCGACTTGATAGGTAGCCGTGATGAGGCTGCAGTTGGCGAAGGCTTCATGCCCATTTTCAGTGCCAATACGCACTTGAATGCCAGACCCAGATGCGGAAGAGATCATTTTCGTTAAGGTTGGAGTCTCTTCTAGGACATCAAGAATCCCTTTGACCTTCTCGACATCGCGGAATTCCGGTTGCGTCAACATGTTCGTCGCTCCACTCAGGAAGAGGCGTTGCCCCTCTGTGCCTGAGTCAAGCGCTTGATCCAATACCTTCATTAGATCTTCAAAATGCTCAATATGCCGCTGCATCTCTTGTGCAATCTCATTATACAAGGCAGTCTTGAGCTTATAGATCGGCACCCCAGCAAGCTTGCGGTTCAACAAGTTGACCACCCGTTCCATTTCGGATACGGATACGTCCGGCGGAATCACGACGGTCTTGTTCTCCACTTGTCCTGTGTTCGTCACGACGATCGCCACCGCCTTCGTTTCGTTTAGCGGCAATAGCTGGAAGTGACGCAAAGACGTATGAAAAACTTCCGGCCCCAACAGGATGGAAGTGTAATTGGTCATTTGGGAAAGAATGGTCCCGGCATGTTGAATCACTTGTTCAGTTTCGTTTAATTTTTCTGCGAAAAATGCTTTTAACGTCGTAACTTCTTCATTCGAAAGTAAGTTCAACGGCGTTAGGTGATCCACATAGTAACGGTAGCCCTTATGAGAAGGAATCCGCCCCGCTGACGTATGCGGCTGCTCCAAAAAACCGAGCTCCTCCAAGTCGGCCATTTCATTCCGGATCGTTGCCGGACTGTACCCGACATCGCCCCGTTTCGAAATGCTTCGGGATCCCACAGGCTCCGCCGAGCGAATATAGTCATCAACAATAGCGGTCAATATCATTCTTTGGCGTTCCGTCAACATGGCAATCCCTCCCGGATTAACTCGATTTTTCCGAATCGTTAGCACTCAATGTCATAGAGTGCTAATCACTAATACAAAAATACCAAACCGACCTGACGATTGTCAAGTCAGTCCAGTATCTTAAGAACGGCGATTTCATCGCAGCAATGCTGCTTTGCACAATTGACGCAGTCGGTCCAAACTTTCTCCGGAAAGATTTCTTTCTCTACAACTGCAAACCCATTTTTAAGGAAGAAGGAAACCTCATAGGTGAGCGCCATTACTTTAGGGATCGCTTGTCTCCGGGCCTCTTCCACCAGCTGCTCCACCAGCATGGAACCAAGTCCCTTTCCCTTATGGCCTTCGGCGATCCCAAGGGAACGGATTTCAACAAGTTCCTCCCCCAGCTTGCACAGCGAACCACAGCCGACGACTTCACCATCCACTTCCGCCACGACGAAATCCTGGATCTGACGCTCCAGTATCTTCCGTGAACGCGGCAGCATAATGCCACGCCGGGCATACCCCTCAATGATGTTATATAATGGCTCGACGTCCGCTAAATTCGCCTGTCTGCAAACGGCTACCGCTGGCATGCTGACTTCCCCCTCGTTCACAAATAATATGAATAAATATACAATATACGGTATAAAACTTCAAGAGAAATGTTTCATGGTTATGTCATCTTCCCAGGATATTCCGCGGAATGCAAAAAAGCAGCTTTGCCACTTCAAATCAAGAAGCGCAAGCTGCTTATCAGTTCAGTCTTTATTCGGTTAAAACGCCGATAAATTCGGCAAACACTTCGTTTCCGAACAGCACGCCTTGCTTGCTGAGCCGATAGCCTTCCCCGTCGCTGTGAGGCTCCAGTAGACCAGCGCTTAACATCTTCGTAAGCTGTCGGTTAAATACGTCATCCAGATCTTCGCCAAATTGACCTCGGAAATCCGCTTTACGAATGCCGTCCAGCATCCGAAGTCCAACCATCACGAAGTCCTCCATTGCCTCTTCCCGGGACACGCCAAATTGCTCCAAACGAGGCAGTCCTGTCTTCGCTGCTTCCACATAAGGGTTCACACCCTTAATGTTCACGTGACGCGTGCGGCCGACATACCCGTGAGCACCGGCACCCAACCCGTAGTAATCCTCGTTCTTCCAATACGTGATGTTGTGCCGGCTGGCGAAACCGGGTTTGGCAAAATTACTGATCTCGTATTGCTTGTACCCGGCTTTGTCCATTCGTTCCATTAATAGCAAGTACATATTCAGCTCTTCCTCCTCGCTAGGAAGCGGCAGCTGGTTCTTGTGGTACAGCGTATGGAACAACGTGTTCTCCTCAACCTTCAGGCTGTAGATCGAATAATGCGGCAGCCCAAGCTCCAATGCCCGTGAGACACTATAGTCCAGCATCTCAACCGTTTGGTTAGGCAGGCCAAACATCAAATCGATGGACAGATTATCTAGGCCAACAGCTCTAGCATTCTCCAGGCTCCGGTAGACATCGTCAGTGTTATGGATCCGCCCAATACCGCTAAGCAGCTCATTTTGGAACGCCTGGACGCCGAAGCTGACTCGGTTAACTCCGCCGTCTTTCATAACGGTCAGCTTGTCTCGGTCTGTCGTGCCCGGGTTTGCCTCCATTGTAAATTCGATATCACTCGCCCAATGTGGAAAATGACGTCTGACCGATGCCAAGAAGAACTCCATCTCCTGCGGAGTCAGCACGGTAGGCGTCCCGCCGCCCACAAAGATGCTGCGGATTTCACCTGGCGGGGTTTGCTGGACCGTCAGCTCCATCTCCCGATCCAAGGCGCGCAGATAGTCCATTACCGGTTGATCTTTTAATACGTAAGAGTTGAAATCACAATAGAAGCACTTGTTCGTGCAAAATGGGATATGAATATATACCGCATGCGGTGCGCCGGATGGTCCGGATGAGGCTGCGCCGCCTGCCGCAAGATTTGAGATCGGCATTCCCTGCCCCGGATGCTTCATTGTTTGGTCCATGGTCATGCCCTCCTCCAAGTTTCTCTTAAATAATAGTAGAAAGGAAAGCCCGACGGCTTTCCTTCGTCAACTCACCTGCTTCTTAATTGTCGTCGATCTTCAGCACCGCCATGAACGCTTCCTGCGGCACCTCGACGCTGCCGACCTGCTTCATCCGCTTCTTGCCTTCCTTTTGCTTCTCCAGCAATTTCCGCTTCCGCGAGATGTCACCGCCGTAACATTTGGCGAGGACGTTCTTGCGCATCGCTTTTACGGTTTCGCGGGCGATGACCTTCGTTCCGATCGAAGCCTGAATCGGTACCTCGAACATTTGGCGCGGAATCAGCTCGCGCAGCTTCTCGCAGATAATCCGGCCGCGATGGTATGCACGGTCACGGTGCACGATAAAGGACAAGGCGTCCACCTGCTCTCCGTTCAGCAAGATATCCATCTTCACGAGATTGGATCTGCGGTAACCGGACAACTCGTAGTCAAACGAAGCATAGCCTTTGGTGCTCGATTTTAACTGATCAAAGAAGTCGTACACGATCTCCGACAACGGAACCTGGTACGTAATCGTAACGCGCGTCGTATCAAGGTATTCCATATTCACGAACTCGCCGCGTTTGCTTTGGCACAGCTCCATCACGGTACCGACATAATCGTTAGGCACGATGATGGAGGCTTTGACGTAAGGCTCCTCAACGTAGTCGATTTTGCCGACTTCCGGATAGTTCGACGGGTTGTCAATGGAAATCGTCTCACCGTTCGTCAGCGTTACATTGTAGATAACGCTTGGTGCCGTCGTAATCAGCGGAATGTTAAATTCCCGTTCAATCCGCTCCTGAATGACGTCCATGTGCAGCAACCCCAAGAAGCCGCAGCGGAAGCCAAAGCCCAGCGCGCTGGAAGTTTCCGGTTCGAAACTTAGCGAAGCGTCGTTCAACTGCAGCTTCTCCAGCGCTTCACGCAGGTCATTGTAATCCGACGTTTCGATCGGGTACAAGCCGCAGTACACCATCGGATTGATCTTCCGATAACCCGGCAGCGGCTCTGGTGTCGGATTCTTCGCATCCGTCACGGTATCCCCGACACGGGTATCGCCAACCGTCTTGATCCCGGCCACGATAAAGCCAACATCGCCGACGTTAAGCTCGTCCACAATCGTCATCCGCGGTTTGAACGCGCCGACCTCGATGACTTCAAACGTTTTGTCCGTCGCCATCATTTTTATTTTCGAACCGGCTTTGATCTTGCCGTCAATGACGCGCACATAAACGATAACGCCTTTGTATGGGTCATAGTGGGAGTCGAAGATGAGCGCCTTCAGCGGTTTATCCGGATCTCCCGTCGGTGCTGGCACCTTCTGAACGACCTGTTCCAAAATTTCCTTAATCCCAATTCCAGCCTTGGCCGAAGCATGTACCGCTTCGCTGGCATCCAGGCCGATGACATCTTCAATCTCCTGTTTCACCCGATCAGGATCTGCGCTCGGCAAGTCAATTTTGTTGATGACCGGCAAAATCTCCAGGTTGTTATCCAGCGCAAGATACACGTTAGCCAATGTCTGTGCTTCAATCCCCTGAGCGGCATCCACCACCAGCAAAGCGCCTTCACAAGCCGCCAAGCTGCGGGAAACCTCGTAGGTGAAGTCGACGTGCCCTGGAGTATCGATGAGGTTCAGTATATACTCCTCACCGTCGTCGGCGCGGTAGCTCAGACGAACGGCTTGAAGCTTGATCGTAATTCCGCGCTCCCGTTCCAAGTCCATCTGGTCAAGAACCTGATCCTGCATTTCCCGGGAAGTCAACGCCCCGGTATACTCCAGAATCCGGTCAGCCAAAGTCGATTTGCCATGGTCTATATGTGCAATAATACAGAAATTGCGAATTTTCGCTTGTCTAGCCTTGATATCTGTCATCCTTACCCCCACCACAAATCATCGAAGTAATGCAATCAATTTATTATAGCAGTTGAAGGGGCAAGCAGCAATCACGCGCG
>NZ_BILV01000082.1 GCF_004000745.1 Paenibacillus barengoltzii NBRC 101215 | reverse complement strand
CGCGCGGCATTTACTTTGCCCATCGGCTGTGGTATACTATGTAACGTTGTCATGCGGAAGAACATGTTTTTTCCAATCGGCAGCGAGAACCTTGGCTTGGTTGCACGGTTTCACCGCCGGCGACGAGGCTAACGGCGATTTGAGATAAAGGAGGTGAACAGGATGGCATTGACTCAAGAACGTAAACAACAATTGATCCAAGAGCACAGAACTCATGAGTCCGATACCGGATCCCCTGAGGTGCAAATTGCTATCCTTACGGAGAACATTGTGAATTTGACGGACCACTTGCGTACACACAAGAAGGACCATCATTCCCGTCGCGGTCTTCTGAAGATGGTTGGTCAACGTCGTAAGTTGTTGGCTTACTTGAAGAACAAAGACGTAAATCGTTACTCCGCTTTGATTGAGAAACTTGGATTGCGTCGTTAATTAAACAAGTTTGTACAAAAGCAGCCTAGTTGCATGGCGGACGCTGGCGAAGCGTGTGGTGTGCAGCCGGGTTGCTTTTTGCAAATTAGGCTTTGTTGCGATAAGCTTCCATGAAGAGCTCCGTCAGGAGCTTTTGTTATGAGGACATTCTTCTCTTGTCAACGCCGCTTCTCATTATGAATTGGTGAAAAGCAGGAAATAATGAACTCAGTACCGAACTTGTATTGGTGATAAGGAGGGATTTCATGCAGACTGAAGTGAGAATGGATTTGGGAGGAAGACCTCTCATTCTGGAAACCGGCCGATTAGCGAAGCAAGCGAATGCGGCGGTCATGGTCCGCTACGGCGATACGGCGGTGCTTTGTACGGTTACGGCTTCTTCCGAACCTAAGGATTTGGACTTTTTCCCGTTAACCGTCAATTATGAAGAGAAACTGTATGCAGTCGGTAAAATTCCCGGCGGCTTTATTAAACGGGAAGGACGTCCAAGTGAAAAAGCGATTCTGGCCAGCCGTTTGACCGACCGTCCAATTCGTCCGCTCTTCCCGGAAGGCTTCCGTAATGATGTGCAAATCGTAAACCTGGTCATGAGTGTGGATCAGGACTGCGAACCGGAAATTGCCGCCATGATCGGGACTTCTGCAGCGCTGAGCATTTCCGATGTTCCGTTTAACGGGCCAATCGGAGGCGTGGCTGTAGGCCGGGTAAACGGGGAATTCGTCATTAACCCGGACGTAGCCCAGCAGGAAGCGAGCGACATTTACGTCGTGGTTGCCGGCACGAAGGACGCTATCATGATGGTAGAAGCGGAAGCGAACGAAGTTCCAGAAGAAGTGATGCTGGAAGCCATTATGTTTGGCCATGAAGAGATCAAACGGATCGTTGCTGTCATTGAAGATCTCGTAAAAGTCGCTGGTAAAGAAAAGATGCAAGTTCAGTTGCATACGGTAAATGAAGAAGTGAACCGTGAGGTTCGCGCTTATGCCCAAGATCGCTTGATTGAAGCGGTGAAGATCGCTGAGAAGCATGCTCGTCAGGATGCGATTGACGCGATTAACGACGAAACGGTAGCTCATTTCGAAGAGAAATACATAGAAACGCCGGAGCTGCTCGCCGATGTGAAGGAAGTACTTCACGACATCGTTAAGGAAGAAGTGCGCCGGTTGATCACTCATGAAAAAGTACGCCCTGACGGTCGTAAACTGGACGAGATTCGTCCGATTGAATGCGATATCAGCCTGCTGCCGCGTACGCATGGCTCCGGTCTGTTCACGCGCGGGCAAACGCAAGCCCTAAGCATCTGTACCCTTGGAGCATTGGGCGATGTGCAAATTCTCGACGGGATTGACCTCGAAGAGTCGAAACGCTTCATGCACCACTATAATTTCCCGCCGTTCAGCGTTGGCGAAGCTCGTCCATTGCGGGCTCCAGGCCGCCGCGAAATCGGTCACGGCGCATTGGGCGAACGCGCATTGTCGAAGGTGATTCCGCCGGAATCCGAATTCCCTTATACGATTCGTCTCGTATCGGAAGTGTTGGAATCTAACGGTTCGACCTCGCAGGCGAGCATTTGCGCCAGTACGCTGGCGATGATGGATGCAGGCGTACCAATCAAAGCTCCGGTTGCCGGGGTTGCGATGGGTCTGATTAAAGACGGCGAACATGTGTCGATCTTGACTGACATCCAAGGGATGGAAGATCATCTTGGCGATATGGACTTCAAAGTGGCTGGTACTGCGGAAGGCGTTACCGCGATCCAAATGGATATCAAAATTGATGGCATTGACCGGCAAATTTTGTCCGATGCTTTGAAGCAAGCAAGAGAAGGTCGACTGTTTATCTTGTCCAAAATGATGGAACGGATCCAGAAGCCGAAGGAGCATCTGTCCCCTTATGCGCCGAAGATTACGATCATGCAAATCAATCCGGACAAAATCCGCGATGTTATCGGAGCCGGCGGCAAGATCATCAACAAGATCATCGAGGAAACCGGCGTGAAGATCGATATCGAGCAAGATGGCCGCGTGTACATCGCTTCTACCAATGAAGAGATGAACAACAAAGCGCGTTCGATCATTGAAGGGATTGTCAAAGAAGTGGTGGTTGGCGAGATTTACGTCGGGACCGTCAAACGGATCGAGAAATTTGGTGCATTCGTTGAGATTTTGCCAGGTAAAGACGGCTTAGTGCATATTTCGCAACTCTCAACGGAACGCGTCGCCAAAGTTGAAGACGTTGTGGCGATCGGTGATACGGTAACGGTGAAAGTGACCGAGATCGACAACCAAGGACGGATTAATCTTTCCCGCAAAGCGGTATTAACCGCCGAAACGGACAAAACTCCAACCAAATAAATTTATAATCTATCGACGCAGGCAACCCTTGCGGGAAAAGAGACAGAATAATTAAATTCTGGCTCTTTTTTATTGCTTTCGCATATCCCTAGGCTTGTCAACATATGATGGGGACAAAAACCGTTTAAGGGGATGAGCTGTTAGCATGGGGCGGAACAAGTTTGCAGTCATCGCGATCTGCATTGCGTTGATGATGATATTGGGGCAGTTTGCCGGCATTCGGGCTTTTATTGCCAAAAGCTCGGGAGAAGACAGCTACGCTTTTCGCCTGATTCATGACTTGACCGGTGACTTGGGCGCTCAGGACCAGCCTGACCCGGCTAGCGGCGGGACAGCGAAGGATACGGATCCGTTGCTGGCCAAGATCCGGGAAGAGGCGGAGAAGCAGCGGATCGAGCCAATTGACGCGGTGGTCGACCGGGTCTGGAAAGCGATTCCCGGCTATAACGGTCGAGAGGTAGATATCGAACGTACCTATGAGAAAGCCAAATTGTTGCCGGAGGGCGCGAACATCGAGTATGTGTATCGGGAGCTTCGGCCGAAAGTAAATCTTGAGGATTTAGGGCCGCAGCCGATTTACCGGGGGAACCCGAACAAGCCGATGGCAGCGCTCATGATCAATGTGGCCTGGGGCAATGAATACCTGGTGCCGATGCTGGATACGTTGGATCAGCAGAAGGTCAAGGCGACCTTTTTTCTCGATGGCAGCTGGCTGAAGAAGAACGGGGAGCTTGCGGCTGAAATCAAACGGCGTGGCCATCAAATCGAAAACCACGCCTACTCGCATCCGAATATGAGCCAGCTGGAACAAACGCGGGCACGGCTGGAGATCTCCAAAACGAAGGAGCTGCTGAAGGAGAAGCTGGGCGTGGAAAATCGCTGGTTCGCGCCGCCTTCAGGCGATTATAATATGCAGACCGTCAAGCTGGCAGCAGAACAGGGGCTGAAGACGGTTTTGTGGACGGTGGATACCGTAGATTGGAAAAATCCGCCCGCAACCAGCATCGTGAGTAAGATTAGCAATAATGTAGGGCCGGGAACGCTGATCTTGATGCATCCGACGGCGGCCAGCCGCGACGCGCTGGAAGGGATGATTCAGGCCATTCGCAGCAAAGGGTTGGTGCTCGGAACCGTGGAACAAACGCTGTCGCCGGACCGAGTGGAAGTTCCTGTGCCGTAGAGTTGAGCTTTCCGCCTTTTTTTGGTAGGATAGGGATGCATTTATTAACGACGCTAACCAACGCATCGCATAACATTTAGGAGGGCCTTTCGTGAAGAAAACGCAATTGAAAAACGGCCTTCGGGTAGTCATGGAGAAGATCCCAACGTGCCGTTCGGTCTCGTTCGGGATTTGGGTCAAAACTGGCTCCCGCAATGAACGCCCTGAGCGGGGCGGAATTTCGCATTTTATCGAACACATGCTGTTTAAAGGGACGGAACGCTACAGCGCCAAGGACATCGCAGAACAGTTTGATGCGATTGGCGGCAACGTTAACGCGTTTACGTCCAAGGAATATACCTGCTATTACGCGAAAGTGCTGGATGAGCATTTACCGATTGCGGTTGACGTGTTGTCCGACATGTTTTTCCGTTCTTTGTTCGATGCGGAAGAGCTGCGGAAAGAGAAAAACGTCATCGTCGAGGAAATCTCCATGTACGAAGATACGCCGGATGATATGGTCCACGATCTTGTAACGCAGGCAGCCTACGGGGACCATCCGCTGGCTCTTCCGATTCTAGGGACGGAGGAGAAGCTGCGCGCTATGGAATCCGAACACCTGCGAGAATACATGCGCGAGCACTATACGATCGAGAATACGGTTATTAGCGTGGCAGGGAACATCGATGAACAGGTGATTGACCTGCTGGAGCAATATTTCGGTGATTTTTCGAATCGGGGAAGCTCCAGCCCAATGGCCGCGCCTGAGTTCTTGGGCGGATTGAAGTTCCACCGCAAGAAGACCGAGCAGAACCATATTTGCTTGTCCTTCCCCGGATTGCCGATCGGGGATGAGAAGCAGTATGCGATGGTGCTGCTGAACAATGCGCTTGGCGGCGGCATGAGCTCGCGACTCTTTCAGGAAATCCGTGAGAAACGCGGGTTAGCCTACTCGGTGTACTCGTATCACAGCTCGCACGCTGACAGTGGACTGTTTACGGTGTACGCGGGAACCGCGCCGCGTCAAACGAAGGAAGTGCTGGATTTGACCAAGGAGATCCTGCACGATGTGTCGGTGAACGGGATTACTCCAAACGAGCTAAGCAAGGGGAAGGAACAGCTGAAGGGCAGCTTGATTTTGAGCTTAGAAAGCACCGGAAGCCGCATGAACCGACTTGGCAAAAATGAGCTGATGATCGGCAAACATTATTCTTTAGATGAAATGATCGCCCGCATTGAGGCGGTGACGATGGACGATGTCAACCAAGTATTGAAGGGCATGTTTAGTCATCCATTTTCGCTTGCCATGGTGGGGGCGTCTGATCGTGTGATATCGGGAGTTAGGAGAGATGAGCTTGTCGTTTGAAGTGCAAATTAATCGTTTGGCAGGAAATGAAGATATTGAGCTGCCGCGTAAAATGTCGGAGCTGGCTTCCGGCTTTGACCTCTACGCCGCCGTTACAGAGGAGCTGACGCTCCAGCCAGGGCAACGCGCCCTCGTACCGACCGGGATCGCGATCGCGATGCCCGGCGGCTTAGAGGCGCAAATTCGCCCGCGCAGCGGGCTGGCGTTGAAGCACGGGATTACGTGCCTGAATACGCCGGGAACCATCGATGCAGATTACCGCGGCGAAATCAAGGTGCTGCTGATCAATCTTGGTCAGGAACCGTTCGTGATCCGGCGGAATGAACGGATTGCTCAGATGGTGTTCCAGATCGTTCCCGAGGTGAACCTCGTGCAGGTAGACAAGCTGTCGGAGACGGTTCGCGGCGCCGGCGGGTTTGGGCATACGGGCACGAAGTAAGACGCTGAGGCGCGTTCAACCAGAACGGCTTAAAGATAAGGGTAAATAAGGTTCCTATTATCGGTTAGGAGAAGGTTTTGACCGGAAATAGCGAACTTTTTTACCCTTATTTTCTTTCTTTGCGTTCGTAAGTGGCTCACATGACGTGTTTAAAAGTCCCCGAATTTTGCTGAGGTCCGTGGCAAGAAAGACCGTCCACACTTTTTATAACCACCGAGTTCCCCCACAGTATTGTTTCGTAAGTGTACAGCCGCGTACTGAATCTTCATCTCCTGTATCTTAAGAGCATCCCATAATTTTTAACCAATGTTCATTTTCAGTTGGCACTACATTGGTCAGCTCGGACAGCTCGTCTAAGGTTTAGCTCGCTCTAACTCGAATAAAAGATTGCCCCCTGAAACAGCGGCGTCGAGCGAATGACCATCGGTCCTTCCACGGTCCAGTATAACGGCAGCTCTAGATTCAAGCAGGCCCTCTGCCTTTAAGCCGCTTTACAGCGCTGCAGTAGAAACGACGGTGCATCCGCATGACGCTCACAAGAACATCAACCCTAACTCCACTTCCCTATCCCATCGATCTGATAGTATCCCGTAACTTCTTACGTTGCTCCTTATGCCATCCACCGATTCATAAATACCCCGGATCGTTTTCCTAGCTTGTTCAAAAGACTGCAGCGGCTGCAATAATATGGAATGTATCCTATAAAATTGCTGGAAAGGTTTGCTATTACGATATACACATCGTCAGCTTCGCAACGCATTCTAGACTTTCACCACTTCGTAGGCCGCGGCATAAGATGGTCTATACTGTGTTGCTTGGAAGGAGTGCCGTCTAAGAATGCTGACCGGAATCACAATTGTATTCCTCGGTGGGGATGCCCGGCAGGTGGAGGTCATCAACAAATGTGTCGAGCTGGATGCTACAGTACGGGTTGTTGGATTCGACCGATGGGAAACACCCCTTAAAGGAGTCTCGCAGGAGACGTTAAGCCCCGGCTTGCTGGCCGGCGCGGACGTAATCATCCTTCCGGTAATCGGTTGCGATGATCACGGTGTCGTCCCGGCGCCGTTCTCTGCAGAACAACTGGTCATTAAACGGGAATGGTTTGCCTCCGTCCGAACAAGCACGCTGGTCTATACCGGTATTGCCAAGAGCTTCCTAAAGCAAATGGGCGAGGAGCACGGCTTCCGGATCATTGAGGTGCTCGAACGTGATGACGTCGCCATTTATAACTCGATTCCAACGGCGGAAGGCGCAGTAATGATGGCGATTCAGAACACGGACATCACGATTCACGGTTCGAACTGTATCGTACTTGGGATCGGGAGGACAGGGTTTACGCTGGCAAGAACGCTGCAAGGTTTGGGAGCGAATGTGAGGGTAGGGGTACGTCGTGAAGCTGATGTGGCCAGGGCGGTGCAAATGGGCTGGAAGCCTTTTGTGACAAGGGATTTGGCCGCCAACACAGGGGATGTTGACTTGATTTTTAACACAATTCCGACTATGATAGTCACAGCGCAAATCATCTCGAAACTGCCCCGTACGGCGGTGATTATCGACCTGGCTTCGGCGCCTGGTGGAACGGATTTCCGTTTCGCTGAGAAGCGCGGAGTGAAGGCGATTTTAGCCCCTGGCCTCCCCGGAATCGTCGCTCCCAAATCGGCTGGTATTATTATGGCGAACACGATTTGTCAGTCGATTATGGATGAGTATCAATCACGGGGGGATGAACAGTGAATTGGCAGGGTAAAACGGTAGGTTACGCCATTACGGGCTCGCATTGTACGTTTGCTGAGGTAATGCCACAGATCCAACGATTTATTGACGGAGGGGCGAAGGTTGTGCCGATCATATCCCAGTCGGTACTGACGACCGACACCCGTTTCGGTAAATCGGAGGATTGGCGCAAACAGTTGAAAGATATTACCGGGAATGATATTATTTCTTCAATTGTCGAAGCCGAACCGCTGGGTCCAAGCAAGCTGCTGGACGTGTTGGTTATCGCTCCTTGCACGGGAACGACGACGAGCAAACTGGCGAATGCGATAACGGATAGTCCCGTATTGATGGCCGCAAAAGCCCAGCTGAGAAACGGGCGACCGCTTGTCATCGCGGTGTCGACGAATGACGGTTTAGGTTTTAATTTGGCAAATATCGCGAAATTAATTGTGGCCAAGAACGTATATTTCGTTCCGTTTGGTCAAGACAATCCGACCGGCAAACCGAATTCGCTCGTAGCAAATATGGAACTGATTCCTGAAACATGCTATGCCGCGCTTGAAGGCAAACAGCTGCAACCGTTAATTATCGAACGTTTTCATGGATAACGTTGCGCAGCCGGCATACCATGTATGAAGCACCGTTCGGGTTGTTTCACGCCGTGATCTTTACAGGACGGACTCAATATAGGTGGGAAGTATCGGAACAAATTGCTCAAAGGCGCAGCATGGAATGCCGTATACCATCGCGGAGATCATTGCGGCGAAGGGGTATGTTTTCGAAGCTCTGGGTTCGTTAATCTTGCTATTACTAACGGAATGAAGTCATCGCTTTACTCCGCACTTATTAACTGGAGGAATATCCATGCGCATTTTGGTGCAAAAATTCGGTGGCACGTCTCTTTCGACGAAAGAAGCGAGAGAGCATGTCATCTCACACGTACGCCGGGAACTGGATAACGGTTTCCGGCTCGTCGTGGTGGTTTCGGCTATGGGCCGAAAAGGGGATCCTTACGCAACGGACACCTTGCTTGATTTGGTGTCTGAAGGGGATTGCTATTTACCCCCTCGCGAACAAGATTTACTGATGGCTTGCGGCGAAATTATTTCTGCAGCCAAGCTGTGCAGCTTGCTAGCTGAGCAGCACATCTCTTCGGTCGTCTTGACTGGAGCTCAAGCTGGATTCCGAACGGACAGCCAGTTTGGCAATGCGAGAATTCTGGATATCGTTCCGACACGGGTGCTGGAAGAACTGCAGCAGAAGGATGTCGTGATTGTGACAGGGTTTCAAGGTCAAAATCAAGACGGCGACTTCACAACGCTGGGGCGTGGAGGTAGCGATACCTCGGCTACGGCGTTAGGGGCTGCGTTACACGCCGAAATGGTTGATATTTATACCGATGTGAACGGGATCTTAACTGCGGATCCCCGGATTGTCGAGGATGCGAAGCCGCTGGAATACGTCAGCTACGCAGAAATCTGCAACATGGCGCATCAAGGGGCTAAAGTTATTCATCCCCGCGCTGTAGAAATTGCGATGCAAGCAGGAATTCCGGTACGGGTTCGCTCGACTTTTTCGCAAGGGGAAGGAACATTGGTTGCTAACCCCGAAGGATTTAAGGACGTACAACTGGGGATTGTGGATCGTTACGTGACTGGGATTGCCTATGTGGCGAACGTGACGCAAATCCGGGTGGAATCCGTTGGCAACGGCCCACATCATCTACAGCTGCAAGTTTTTAAATCCATGGCAGAGAACGACATTAGTGTTGATTTTATTAATGTGACCCCAACCGGTGTCGTTTATACGGTCTTTGATAAAGATTCGGCGAAGGCAGAAGCGGTGTTGAGATCGCTGGACCTTTCACCGCAAATATGCACGGGATGCGCCAAGGTGTCCGTCATCGGCGGCGGCATTAACGGCGTTCCTGGAATTATGGCCAAGATCGTTGAGGCTCTGACCGAGCAGGGCATTCAGATTTTGCAATCGGCTGATTCGAATACTACGATTTGGGTTTTGGTGCGGAAGGACGATATGGTGCAGGCGCTACGAGCGTTGCATGCGAAGTTCGAACTGGGACGCTAACCAAGCATGTGAATTCATCGCTTAAGGAAATTGAAGGCATACTGAGAAGACGGCAATAAATAAGCGAAGCGGGAGACGGGAGGAGGATATGGCGTGATTGATTTCGGAAGAATGATTACAGCCATGGTAACGCCTTTTAATGATCAAGGAAAAATTGACTGGGACCAAACCGCAAGCCTGATCGACTATTTGGTGGAGGAGCAGCAATCTGACAGTTTGGTCGTAAGCGGAACGACGGGGGAGTCCCCTACACTAACGGATGAAGAAAAGCTTGAGCTGTTTGCCTTCGCGGTAAAACATGCAGCCGGACGCTGCAAAATTATTGCTGGCACAGGAAGCAATGATACTGCTCATTCCGTTCATTTGACGCGTGAAGCTGAAAAATGCGGAGTAGACGGGATTTTGCTGGTCGCTCCGTATTATAATAAGCCGAATCAGGAAGGCCTTTTCCGCCATTTCGAAGCGATTGCGGCTGTAACCAGCCTGCCGGTTATCGTGTACAACGTGCCTAGCCGTACAGTTGTCAGCTTGAGCGTGGAAACGACGCTGCGGCTGGCGCAAATCCCAAATATCGTGGGGACCAAGGAATGCGCGCCTCTGGATCAGGTTGCTATGATCGTTGCCCAGGCGCCGGAGCATTTTAAGGTTTATTCGGGTGATGATGCCTCGGCACTTCCAGCGATGGCGGTCGGAGCTTACGGTGTCATTAGCGTGGCCAGCCATGTCGCAGGCCGCTCCATCAAAGAAATGGTTGCACAATTCTTTAATGGGAACGTAGAGCGGGCAAGCCAGTTGCATCGCGAGCTTCTGCCGTTATTTAAGGTGTTGTTTGAATGCCCGAATCCAGTAGCCGTGAAGTATGCATTAAATGAAACCGGCCATCCAGTAGGAACGGTTCGTTTGCCGCTGGTGCCGCCAAGTGAACAAGAAGCGCAGCGGATTCGCAGCTTCCTCAAATAGCGGCTGTCTATCTTTGAATAACCAGATATGTGCTGTATTCCCAGAAACCGATGCCTGATTTGCAGGCATCGGTTTTTTTGTCGTGGCACAAGGTAAGGTTAGACGTAGGGAAAAGCGCTGACTTGTTTTTTGCCAATTTAATCATGTATAATGAGTTCAAGTGACTGGGTGCGGTGAATTATGAATTAAATGGCTTGTTCAAGAAGTTGGCTTCTGCCAGTGTAAGCGAGTACGGAGAACGTTTTACCAGACCGCTTGGTATAGATGAAGCTGTGGATTTTACTAGAACTTGATTGAACAACCATTTGATATGACTTTGAGAAACGGCGAGTTCGTCTTGATCAAGGCGATTGTTTATTCCTGCAATTTACAGGCTTTGGAATTTAGATGTAGCGTTTGGAGCTATTTCCATAGGAATTTTCGATACGACGTCCATAATAATAGGAGGGTTAGATTCACTTGTCTAAAAAAATAAATAATGAGAAATTGACGATTTTCGCATTGGGCGGCGTCGCAGAGATTGGGAAGAACATGTATGTCGTTCAATATGCCAATGACATTGTTGTCATCGACTCCGGACTTAAGTTTCCGGAAGAGGACATGCTCGGCATCGACATCGTCATTCCCGATATCACTTACTTGACGGAGAACCGCGATAAAGTAAGAGGCATCGTATTGACGCACGGCCATGAAGACCATATCGGCGGTTTGCCTTACGTGCTGAAGAACTTGAACGTTCCGGTTTACGGGACGAAATTAACTTTAGGTCTGGTTGAGAACAAACTGAAGGAAGCGGGACTGCTCGGCGAAACGAAACGCGTATTGATCAATGCCGATTCCGTGATTGAGCTTGGAACAACGATGAAAGCTTCATTCTTCCGGACGAATCATAGTATTCCGGATTCGGTGGGTGTATGCATCGAAACTCCGGAAGGGAATGTCGTTCATACCGGTGACTTCAAATTTGATCATACCCCAGTCAATGATCAATATGCGGATTTGCACCGAATGGGCGAAATCGGGAAGAATGGCGTGCTAGCGCTGTTATCCGACAGTACTAATGCGGAGAGACCGGGCTTTACGCCATCGGAGAAGAATGTTGGCATCGTACTTAGCGATATTTTCCATAAAGCGAAGCAACGCGTAGTTGTAGCAACCTTCGCTTCCAATGTTCATCGGATTCAGCAAGTCATCGATGCGGCACACGCAACGAACCGGAAGCTGACCATCATTGGCCGCAGTATGGTGAACGTGGTGACAATCGCGGAAGAGTTAGGGTATCTGAACGTACCGGACGGAATCATCATTGAGCCGGAAGAAGTTAACAAGATGGCTGCAGATCGGGTTGTCATTTTGTGCACTGGTAGCCAAGGTGAACCGATGTCCGCCTTGACGCGGATGGCTCGCTCGACGCATCGCAAGGTTGATATTCTTCCAGGCGACACGGTTATCATCGCGGCAACACCGGTACCGGGTAATGAGAAGTACGTAGGCCGGACGATTGATGAATTGTTCCGCCTCGGAGCAGAAGTCATTTACAGCGGATCGAATTCCGGTGTTCACGTTTCGGGTCACGGCAGCCAGGAAGAGCTGAAGCTCATGCTGAACCTGATGCGGCCGAAATATTTTATTCCGATCCACGGGGAATATCGTATGCTGCGGAAGCATGCTTTGCTTGGGGAGTCGGTTGGTATTGATCCAGACAATATCTTCCTGATTGATATCGGGGATACGATTGAGATTCAGAACGGTGTAGCTCGCAAAGCTGGGAAAGTTCCAGCTGGTAATGTGCTCATCGACGGTCTTGGCGTAGGCGATGTCGGCAATATCGTATTGCGCGACCGCAAACTGTTATCCCAAGATGGGATCCTGGTTGTGGTTGTCACGCTGAGCAAGCAAGACGGAACGATCGTATCCGGACCGGATATTATCTCCCGCGGCTTCGTTTATGTACGTGAATCGGAAGGCTTGCTGGAAGAAGCGAACCGTATTGTCTCCAGTACACTGGAGAAGCTGATGAGCGAGAACGTAAACGAATGGGCTTCGTTGAAAACCAACGTGAAGGATGCCCTTGGCCGATTCTTGTATGAGCAAACGCGCCGTAGACCGATGATTTTGCCGATCATCATGGAAGTATAATGATGAATTAACCAACTTAAGCACACAGTCGCCCCTTTCCTGCCGGTTATTATGGACGGTTTCCGCAGGAAAGGGGCTTTTTGTCGTTTTCATGCGATATGGCGTGAGGTTCCTGATTTGAGGTCTCTCTTGCATAGATTGAAGAAGGTTGTCGGCATACTAAGGGCTGCATAGACAACGAGACTTCGTCGGATTGCCGACACCGAAAGGAAGGCTTAATCATGAATAAGCACTTAAGCAAATCAAGCGTTCGCAGTGAATCTGAACTTCCGCCAACGACCGAACCGGAGAAAAAAGAAGCCACAGTTCCAGAAATGATTCAGCAGCTCGGGCAAACGGCGGTGCCTACTCCCGGTGAATCGAATGTGTATTGCTTAACGATCATTGGTCAGATCGAAGGGCATTTAGTGCTTCCGCCGCAAAATAAGACAACGAAATATGAACACGTTATTCCTCAATTAGTGGCAGCGGAACAGAATCCGCGGATTGAAGGACTGTTAATTATATTAAATACCGTAGGCGGCGATGTGGAGGCGGGGCTTGCCATTGCAGAGATGATATCTTCCCTGTCCAAGCCTACCGTCACGGTTGTTATCGGCGGCGGGCATAGCATCGGTGTTCCGATTGCTGTGGCCTCCGATTATTCCTTGATCGCCGAAAGCGCCACGATGACCATCCATCCGATTCGCATGACCGGGCTCGTGATCGGAGTTCCTCAGACTTTTGAGTATATTGAGAAGATGCAAGAAAGGGTCGTGCGTTTTGTAACAACCCATTCGAAGATATCCGAGGAGAAGTTCAAGGAGCTGATGTTTAAGACGGGGGAATTAAACCGGGATATCGGTACAGCAGTTGGCGGCAGCGATGCAGTGAAGTACGGGCTAATTGATGCCATCGGCGGGATTGGGGATGGATTAGCCAAGCTGAATTCGATGATTGAATCGAAGCGGCAAGCGAAGCAAGCAGGAGGGATAACCCAATGACGCATTATACGATCTTGCCGGAGGAGGCTTATTGGGAGAATGCCGATAACCAGGCGGCGTACGGTGAAATCGAACTGAACGGCGTGCTGATGCAGGTGCGGATGGAGGAGGGCAATCGGGCGACCATCGTACGGCTGCTGCGCTGCCGACTGGAGGATTATTTGAACCCCGATCTGGCGCCCGGCCGGCAAATTACATTTTACCCCACGTTATTAAAGTGAGAATCTATGCCGGCGACGGCATCTTTTCTAGGCCCCCCTCGGTGAATATGGTATAATATTCATCTAGGGGGTGTTTTCGTTTTGCCACGGAAACGGAAGAAGAGGAAAGCTGCGATCGGCAGCATACTGAAATACGAAATATACGGAATCATCCTAATCACTTTATCGATTATCGCCTTGAGCGGGGAGGCTGCCGTAGGAAGGACGCTATCGAAAATGGCTGCGTTGATCCTCGGCAAATTTTATTTTGTGATCCCCTTAATTGGCATTTACATAGGACTAGCTGTCATGATCAACCGGAAATGGCCGAATCGCTGGAACGCTCGCCGCAGCGGTGTGCTGCTGGCAGTGTTAGCGCTGACGCTGATGAGCACCATTTCGGCCATGCAGCATAAGCTGGCGCCAGCCGTGCCTTTATCTACAGGTAATGTGCTGGGCCAGATTCACCGCGATCTGCAAACAGCGTTGTTCCAGCCTGCGGTGAGCGATGCCGGCATCAGCCTGCTGGGCCTGGATATTAGCGGCGGCTATGTTGGTGCACTTGAATTTGCTTTGCTTTATTCTTTGTTTGGCATGGCCGGTGCGAAGCTGATTATGATCGTGCTGTTGGCGATTAGCTTCATGCTGGTGACCGGATTATCGTATGTGGATTTATTCCGAATGCTGAATTCCCGATTGGCCGTGCTGGCCGAAAACTTCGGAAAAAAAATGCGCATGCTTCGTCCGATCCCCGTGCGGAACAAAGCTAAACGAGCGGTGAAGAAGACAGAGCCTGTGGTTACCACTTATGATGATTCGGAGGATGAAGAATCTTCTCTCGATGAAGAAGCGGTGCCAACTGCAAGCGGTAAGAAGCCGGTATTTTTCCAGCTGCTGAACTTCAAGGGAAGATCGGATGAACCAGTGGAAGCAGCGCCCATCAAAGATGAGAAGCCTGCGGTCGCGGAGTCTGCTGAGCAATCGGTGGATGCAGGAATCAACTGGAATGAAGTCAACTATATCGGCAGGGATGAGGACGAGTCTAGGAAGTCAGACGGATTTGCTGGCAGTGACACAGGGCCGATTATCCGTGATTTCTTCGACCACATTCAGCAGGAAAGCTTCCATCAAGATGAGGAACCCGATGAGGACGAGCCTGGGCTGCATAGCGCTCTCTCTCCTAGCGTCCCATTCGAGGAAACAGCACAGGATGTACTTGATCCAGTAGGAGGGGATATCTCCGGGGATAATGATAAATCCGGGCTTGGGAATCCTGCAGCCGATATGCTTGAGGGGGCTGGTGAGGCTGAGGGCGACGGACAAGCTGCGGCACCGCCGCCTGCGCCTAAGCCCGCTCCGAAGCCGTACAAGCTGCCTTCGTTCCGGCTTCTGTCGAAACCGGCTGGGGCAGGGAAGTCCGGTGATCAAGCGGATTATATGCAAACCGCGCGGAAGCTGGAAGCTACGCTCGAAAGCTTTGGCGTGCGGGCCCGGGTGTTGGAGGTCGTACGCGGACCTGCGGTAACCCGTTACGAAATTCAGCCGGATATCGGTGTGAAGGTCAGCCGAATTGTTAACTTAACGGACGATATCGCCTTGGCTCTGGCAGCGAAGGATATCCGGATGGAAGCACCGATTCCAGGGAAATCTGCGATTGGTATCGAGGTGCCGAACAACGAGGTTTCGCTGGTGACGATGCGCGAGGTGATGGAGACGCCAACGTTTATGGAGGCGGAGTCTAAGCTAAGCATAGCGTTTGGGCGAGATATTTCCGGTCAAACGATCGTGGGCAATCTGGCGAAGATGCCTCACTTGCTGGTGGCCGGGGCTACCGGCTCCGGGAAGTCGGTGTGCATTAACGGCATTATCACCAGCATTCTGTTCAAAGCGAAGCCGGATGAAGTGAAATTTATGATGGTCGATCCGAAAATGGTCGAACTTAATGTGTATAACGGTATTCCGCATCTGCTCACTCCGGTTGTGACCGATCCGCGGCGCGCTTCACTAGCGCTGAAGAAGATCGTGGTGGAGATGGAGAAACGATATGAGTTATTCTCCAAATCGGGAGCGCGGAATATTGAAGGCTACAACCAAATGATGGCGGACCAACCTGAGGCGGTGTTGCCGTATATCGTGGTGATTGTCGACGAGTTAGCGGACCTCATGATGGTTGCAGCCAGCGATGTCGAGGATGCCATCGCTCGTTTGGCGCAGATGGCCCGGGCGGCGGGGATCCATCTGATCATCGCGACGCAGCGGCCTTCGGTAGACGTCATCACCGGCGTAATCAAAGCCAACATCCCGTCACGGATCGCGTTTGGCGTATCGTCTCAGGTCGATTCCCGAACGATTCTGGATATGGCTGGTGCCGAGAAGCTTCTAGGCCGCGGGGACATGCTCTATATGCCGATGGGCGCGTCTAAGCCGATCCGGGTGCAGGGGGCGTTTATGAGCGACCAGGAGGTCGAGGCGATTGTAAACTATGTGCGGGGGCAAGGCCAAGCCGAATACGACGAAAGCCTGGTACCTGAAGTGGATGAAGAAGTACAGGAAACCGAAGAAGTACAGGACGAGCTCTTTGATCAAGCCGTCCAAATCGTACTGGAAGCCAAGCAAGCCTCTGTTTCCTTGCTGCAACGACGGATGCGGGTTGGGTATACTCGTGCTGCGCGTCTGATTGACTCCATGGAGGCGCGAGGAATTGTTGGGCCATATGAAGGCAGCAAACCGCGGGAAGTGTTAATGTCCATCGATCAATATAAAATGGGAAGGATCTCTTCTTGATTCTGTAGAATCGAAGGGGCCTTCCCTTTTCTTTAATTCGTCTAGCTCGAACCTTATGGGTGCATAGGAAGGGACAACGGTTGTCATACTAAAGTTACCCATCCTTGTAGAACAACTTCTAAGAAGAGAGGTAGAGCTAAACGTATGAAGAAAGCAAAGATCTGGTTTGCCTCCGGTTTAGTGCTGCTCTTGTTCGGAATCGGATACGGGGCCGACGTGCTCCGGCATACGCTTACCGAGGGCAAAGTCAATACTTATAAAGCGCAGCCCGCGTTCAGTGAACAGGTTATCGATTATGGAGCTTTCGGGAAGGACGTGTATGAGCTGCAAGGACGGCTCGCTTATCTCGGTTTTTATCATGGGAAGCTGGACAGTTATTTTGGACCCAAAACCCTCGAGGCGCTTAAATGGTTTCAGTCGGAATTTGGCATGAAGGTTGACGGACTCGCAGGTCCCAAAACGAAACTGAAGCTGTACAATGCCACAAAAAACTGGAAGCCAGGCATGGAGTACGCGAATACCGGCGGAAGCAAGAAGTCCCAAGACGGTGCGGCCAATAAGTCCAGTGGCGGCGGCAGCGTCAAAGCCGAATCCGAAGATCTATCCGCCTCTAACACTATGGGGCTGTCGGAGAACGATTTAAAAATTATGGCGAATGCGGTATACGGAGAGGCACGGGGGGAACCCTTCGAAGGGCAGGTTGCCGTAGCTGCGGTTATTTTGAACCGGGTGAAGTCGCCGAGCTTCCCTAACACCGTATCCGGCGTGATATTTCAGCCAGGCGCATTTACAGCCGTTGCCGACGGTCAAATCTGGCTGGAGCCAAACGAACAGGCACGTAAAGCTGTGCAGCAAGCGCTAAACGGCTGGGATCCAACCGGCGGTTGCTTGTATTACTTTAACCCAAAAACGGCGACATCGAAATGGATCTGGTCGCGTCCGCAGGTGAAGACGATCGGAGAGCATATTTTCTGCATGTAAATAGCTAAGTTTCGAAGGAGCAGCCGCTTGTCGTCAGGTTGCTTCTTTCCTTTGAATTGGTATAGAATGGAACTGACTTTCTTGTAAAGGAGTTTTGGCTTTGAACAAAACGCGATTTGAGCGCGGCACCGTAGGCCATATTCGTCTGCATGTCCTGCCGACCAACCGATTCAAAACTTTTGCCATTTCTCTATATGCGGGACTGCCGTTGCAAGAGCAAACGGTTACCGCAACGGCCCTTACTCCGTTCGTACTGCGCCGGGGTACGGAATCATATCCGGAAACGACGCAGTTCCGCGAGCAGCTGGAGCATATGTACGGAGCGGGCTTCGGCTTTGATGTATATAAACGCGGCAATTACCAAATGGTCCAGTTCCGTATGGACACGATTAATGATTCTTTTGTCAAAAGCAACGATTCCCTCTTGGGACAAAGCTTTGCTTTTCTAGGGGAAGTCGTAACCAAGCCGGCGAAGGAGAACGGGGTGTTCCGCACCGCCTATGTGAACTCCGAACGGGAGTCCGTTCGTAAGAAGCTGGAAGGGATCATTAACGATAAAATTCGCTATGCGGCTGAACGCTGTACAGAAGAGATGTTTAAGGACGATCCGTACCGCCTCCATCCATTGGGTGAACGGAGCGAACTGGACGGCATAACGCCCGAATCCTTATACGCCTCCTACCAAAGCTGGCTGCAGCAAGCGCACCTGGATTTATATGTGGTGGGCGACACGACGCTGGCCGAGGTGGAGGAGCTGGTTGCCAAGCATTTTAGCTTGAATCGTTCAACCACTCCAGCATATAAGCCGGAGCAGGTGGATCTTCGAGGGAAGGAAGTTCGGACCGTAAAAGAAGTGCTCGACGTCAATCAGGGCAAATTGAATTTAGGTCTTCGTACACCGATCACTTATGGAGACGATCGCTATGCTTCCTTGCTGCTCTATAACGGCATTCTGGGCAGCTATCCACACTCTAAGCTGTTCCTCAATGTACGGGAAAAAGAAAGCTTGGCATACTATGCCGCCTCTCGTTACGACGGGCATAAAGGCATCGTCAGCATTCAATCCGGCATTGAAATTGCCAATTATGAGAAAGCCCTTCGCATTATCGAAGCGCAGCTGGACAGCATGCGTGCTGGAGAAATCAGCGAGCTGGAGATGAGTCAGACGAAGGCGATGATCCGCAACAGCTTGCTGGAGATGCAGGATTCCGCTTTTGATATGATCGCCTATGACTTCAACCGCGTTCTGTCTGGTAAAGACCGGTCGGCGGAGGAACTGCTTCATCAAGTCGAGCAGGTTCAACCTAAAGATGTTGTAGCGGCCGCGGAAACCGTCCAGCTTGATACGATATACTTTTTGACAGGCCAGAAGGAGGGGTAGGCGGATGGAAACGATACGTTATGACGCTTTGCAGGAAACGCTGTATCGCGAAACGATGGACAACGGTTTGCAGGTGTATGTACTCCCAAAACCGGGCTTCCAGAAAACGTACGCCACGTTCGCGACCAAATACGGCTCAATCGATAACCATTTCCGGGTAGAAGGGCAAGACGACATTTCGGTTCCAGATGGTATTGCCCATTTTCTGGAGCATAAAATGTTTGAGGAGCCTGAAGGCGATATTTTTGCCACCTTTGCTTCCCAAGGCGCTTCCGCGAATGCGTTTACCAGCTTCGACCAGACGGTCTACCTGTTCTCGGCAACGGAGAAGATTGCGGCCAACCTGGAGACGCTGATTAATTTCGTACAGCATCCTTACTTTACCGACCAGAACGTCGAGAAGGAAAAAGGCATTATCGGCCAAGAGATCGGCATGTATCGGGATAACCCGGATTGGCGGGTCTATTTTGGCCTGATCGAAGCGATGTATAAGGTGCATCCGGTTCACATCGACATCGCCGGCACCGTAGAATCGATTGGCACCATTACCAAGGAAACGTTGTATACGTGTTACAATGCGTTTTACCATCCGAGCAACATGCTGTTGTTCGTCGTTGGCGGGGTAGATCCGGAGGAAGTGTTCAAGCTGGTCCGGGATAATCAAGCGAAAAAGGAATACAAACCGCAAGGATCCATCGAGCGGTTGTTTGATCCGGAGCCGCGTGAAGTGTCGGAGAAACGGCGGGAATCCCGCCTGCCGGTGTCGCAGCCAAAATGCTTATTTGGCTTTAAAGAGACGCGCCTCGGCTTTGCCGGCGAGGAATTGCTGCGCCGCGATCTGGCTACGAAGCTGGCACTGGATCTGCTGTTTGGGGCCAGCACGAAGCTGTACCAAAAGCTGTACGATCTCGACCTGATCTCTGACAGCTTTGGCCATGAATACAACAGCAACCCGAATTACGCGTTTTCGGCGATCGGCGGGGATACGAAGGATCCAGACCGGATGCTGGCTGTAATTAAGGAGGAAACTGAGGCGGTGCTCGCTTCCGGATTCCGTCAGGAAGATTTTGAACGGGCGCGCAAGAAGAAGATCGGTGGATACTTGCGCATGTTGAACTCGCCGGAGAACATCGCTCACGAATTCACCCGTTACAAATTCCGCGGCGGCGATCTGTTTACGGTCCTTCCGATTTATGAATCGCTGACCTTGGAAGAGATTAACGCGCGGCTGCGCGAGCATATCGATTGGGAGCAGCTTGCCGTCTCGATTGTGGTGAGCCCGTAAATGCAGACCAATCATGGGATAGGAAAAAATATCGCGGACATGACCGTCCTCATCACTGGAGCAAGCCGGGGGATCGGCGCCGAGGTGGCGCTGCGGTTCGCTTCGGTGGGCATGAACGTGGTCATTCATTATATGAAATCTCACGAAGCGGCCAATGAGGTCGCCCGCAAATGCTTGGAGCTCGGAGCCAAGGCGTACACGGTCGCGGCAGACCTGCGCAGCAAGGAGCAGATCCTGCGGATGAAGGAACGGCTCGACAATTACGGGTTGTATCCCGACATATTGGTCAACAACGCGGGCATCTCGCATTATGCACTCTTGTCCGATGTGACCGAAGACGAATGGGACGACATTATGAACGTCAATTTGAAAAGTGTGTTTCTCTGCAGCCAGCTGTTTATGCCGCATATGATCAGCCAACGCTTCGGGCGTATTATCAACGTTTCTTCCGTTTGGGGAATCACGGGTGGCTCTTGTGAGGTTGCCTATTCGGCAGCCAAAGGCGGAGTTAATGCATTTACCAAAGCGCTGGCCAAGGAACTGGCCCCCTCCGGTGTTACGGTGAATGCCGTCGCTCCAGGAGCGGTGAAGACCGAGATGATGGAGCGGTTTGATGCGGAGGAGTTGCGGCAGTTGGAGGAGGATATTCCTATAGGACGGCTGGGTTCACCGCAGGAGATCTCCTCATTAGTTTATTTTTTGGCGCTGCCGGAATCCGGTTATATCACCGGGCAAATCATCAGCCCCAACGGCGGCTGGATTACCTGAGTCCGATGTTTTCACAGGTTTTGGATTAAGTGTTGGAGCTCGGCGCGCGCATAAAATCCCCGGGATTTTCGCATATTACGACTGTTGATTTTAAATCGCCAAGCGAAGGAGGATTTATCATGTCAACAGTACTCAAAAATTTTGATACATGGAAGAAATTCCTGGGTGATCGCGTCAAGCATGCGGAAAATGCCGGCTTCAGCGAAGAGGAAATCACCAACCTCGCATACGAAATCGGCGGTTTTCTGGACGACAAAGTGGATCCGCAAAACGAATCCAACCGCGCGCTCAAAGAAATTTGGGATGTGGGTACGGAAGAAGAGCGGAAGACCATCGCTCGTCTGATGGTGAAGTTGGCCAAGAAAAACGCATAGTTCGATCTTTGGAAAAGCTCCCGCTTCGGGAGCTTTTCCCCCATTTTCTCCGCCCGCTTGCCTTTCAATTTTATTTTATATATCATAAAACACATATGAACATCTGTTATCAGGAATGGGAAGATTTGTTCTTTATAAATTGTTTTCTGCGAATTAGCAGGAATTAAGACCTATTTTGTCGAAAGAGCAAGAGGATATGGAGAAGGTGTCTGGGATGGATGAGAAGCAATGGTACTTAGAATACAAAATACATAAAAATCGCCCAGGACTTTTGGGGGATATCGCCTCCATGTTAGGGATGTTGGAGATCAACATCTTAACGATTAACGGCGTGGAAGGCAAGACGCGCGGGCTGCTGCTCGAGACCAATGATGACGGAAAAATCGAACAAGTCAGTCAGTTATTGAACAAGGTGGACAGTATTACGGTCACCGCTTTGCGGAATCCGCGTCTAGTCGATTTGCTCGCCGTCCGTCATGGACGCTATATCGATCGGGATTCCGATGATCGCAAGACGTTCCGATTTACGCGGGATGAGCTGGGGATCTTAGTTGATTTTCTAGGCGAAATCATGAAACGGGATGGCCATCAGGTGATCGGACTACGAGGGATGCCTCGTGTGGGGAAGACGGAATCGATTATCGCCGGAAGCGTCTGCGCGATGAAACGATGGACGTTTGTATCTTCAACGCTCTTGCGGCAAACGGTACGCAGCCAATTGTCAGAGAATGAAATGGACCCTAGGAATGTATTTATTATTGACGGTATCATAAGTACTCTTCGTTCCAATGAAAAGCACCATCAGCTCTTGCAAGAGTTGATGTCCATGCCTTCCACGAAAGTTATCGAACACCCGGATGTGTTTGTGAAAGAGTCTGAATATAGTTATGACAATTTTGACATAATTATTGAATTGCGTAACAATCCTGATGAGCAAATCGTTTACGATACGTTCACGACAATTTATACGGACGATCTCTAAACGATGAGCCGCATAAAGAAATCATAAGCAGGAGGTGATGGTCGTGTCGGATTTGGGCCAGCAGTTAAGAGAAGCCCGCCTTGCCAGAGGTTTGTCGCTGGATGACGTACAGGAAATGACGAAGATTCGCAAACGATATTTGGAAGCCATCGAAATGGGGGATTATAAGGTTCTGCCTGGTAGCTTCTATGTTCGGGCTTTTATTAAAACGTATGCGGAGACCGTCGGCTTGGACGCGGACGAACTGCTTGCCGAACATCGGCAAAACGTGCCTTCTACAGCTCCGGAACCTACGATGGAACCGGTGATTCAAAAGCGCCGCAGCCGGCAGCACAACGAGCGCAACTCGAAATGGCTGTCCACGACGCTGATGTGGTCGTTTACTGTGCTGATTTTGATTGTTATCTATCTGTATTTCACAGTATGGGGAAACAATAACGATCAAGCGGATAACAATAAGGAGCCGGATCCTACGCCGGTCACTCAGGGGACCAACCAAAATGGCAACAAAACCGGTAATACAGCCAGTGGCGATGCCGTAGGCGGGAACAATGGCGCCCAGAATGGGACAAACAATGGTGCGGAATCGGGATCAAATCAGGGTACCGATACGAATACCGGGAATGCGGGGAACGCGGGAGACGAATCCCCGACGAATGATACCGATAATCAGGCGGTGACGATCGTACCGGACGGAACGGAAGGTAGCACTACGAAGTTCAAGATTCAAAACCCTGGGACGGGGCCTGTGCAAGTCGTGATTACAGCTAGCGGAAAAAGTTGGGTTGAAGTACGCAAAGGCAACTCTAAGGGTGAGAAGTTGTTTTATGACAACACTAAAGAAGGCGACGTATTAACCTATGATATCGGACCGGAAGGGTTATTCGTCAAATCGGGTAATTCCTCTCAAACCGTGATCACGGTCGCCGGACAAACAATTGAGGATGGAAAGACGACGTCCAAGTTCCTATTGAACCTTGATGACGGAACAGGCGGCGGTACCACAGGGGATACCGGAACGGAAGACGCCGGTATGGGTAGAGACAATTCAACCACAGAAGGCAACGAATAAGCGAGGCCGGCCACAAGCTGATCGCTTATTCGCTTAATCAAAAGCGCGGTGAGGACCATCAGGTCAAGCAGCGCTTTTTTGGCTTTATTCGGCAGTATGGTAATGGCGGCGACGAATGGCTCGACTTTGCGATTTTTTTTACATATAATTTAATTATGTAAAGATTGGAAACCGAGAAAGGAATGTGACTTATGGCTTCGGAAAATTCTTTCGACATCGTTTCAAAAATGGACATGCAGGAATTGACCAACGCAATCGACCAAACGGAACGGGAAATTGCAAACCGCTTCGATTTCAAAGGTAGCAAGAGCGAGCTGAAGCTGGAGAAAGACGAACTGGTTATCGTTTCTGACGATGAATACAAGCTGGGAGCGGTCATCGACATCCTGCAATCGAAAATGATTAAGCGCGGGTTGCCGATCAAGAACTTGGATTACGGCAAAGTGGAACCGGCATCCATGGGCACCGTGCGTCAGCGAATTAAATTGAAGCAAGGGATCGACCAGGAAAATGCCAAGAAAATTAATGTGCTGATTCGCGATTCCAAGTTGAAGGTCAAAAGCCAAATTCAAGGCGATCAAATTCGCGTAACAGGCAAGAGCCGTGACGATTTACAAGAGATTATTCAGATGCTGCGTAAAGCCGACTTGTCGGTGGATTTGCAGTTCACCAATTTTAAATAGTGCACAAGGGTCTCCTGCAGGGAATATCTAGCTGCGGCAGGCCCTTTTCATATTTTTGACAGCATTGGTCCCGGAATATTATACTTGTAGAGGTTGTTTAATCCTTAAGTTTGACGGGAATTTTGGCTTTCAACGATGGGGGAAATGGTTCATGACAGAAAAGGTAAAAATCGTGACATTGGGCTGCGAGAAAAATTTGGTGGACTCGGAAATCATGTCGGGTCTAATTGAGCAGCGCGGCTATTCCTTGGTGGATAATCGCGAGGATGCAACCGTCATTATCGTCAACACCTGCGGATTTATCGATGCGGCGAAGGAAGAATCGGTAAATACGATTCTTGAGCTGGCCGATTTGAAGGAAAGCGGAAGATTGAAAGCACTGATCGTTTCCGGGTGTTTGACGCAGCGATATAAGCAGGCTTTAATGGAGGAAATGCCGGAGATCGACGGTATTGTGGGGACGGGAGATTTTCACCAAATCAATCGGATCGTTGACGAAGCGCTGAAAGGCAAGAAGCCGGCGCTGGTCGGCAACCCTGTCTTTAATTATGAACAAGCGTTGCCGCGCAAGCTGTCTACAGCCCGCTACACGACCTACGTGAAGATCGCTGAGGGCTGCGATAACAACTGTACGTTCTGCAGCATTCCGATCATGCGCGGGAAGTTCCGCAGCCGTTCCATGGAATCGATTTTGGAGGAAGTCCGCAGCATGGCGGCCCAGGGCGTTAAGGAAATCAGCCTGATTGCGCAGGATTCTACCAATTACGGTACCGACTTGTATGGCGAGTTTAAGTTGGCAGAGCTGATGGATCGCGTCACTCAGGTGGAAGGCGTGGAGTGGGTGCGGTTGCATTATGCTTATCCCGGCTTCTTTACGGACGAGCTGATTGAGATGATGGCGACCAATCCGAAAATCTGCAAATACGTGGATATGCCGCTACAACACAGCGAAGACTCCATCTTGAAACGGATGCGTCGGCCTGGCCGGAATCGCGACATCCGCGAGCTGGTTGCAAAGATTCGTGCGCGGATACCGAACGTTTCTTTACGTACGTCTTTGATCGTTGGGTTTCCAGGGGAAACGGATGAAGATTTTGAGCGGTTATGTGAGTTTGTGCGTGAGATCAAGTTCGACCGCCTTGGTGTATTTACCTATTCCAAGGAAGAGGATACGCCGGCATCACGTTTGCCGGATCAAGTGGATGAAGAGGTCAAAGAATGGCGGGCGAATACGCTGATGGAGATTCAGCGGGAGGTTGCAAACGCCAACAGCAGTAAGTACATCGGTCAGGTTCTGGACGTGCTGATCGAACGTTATGACGGGCGTAGCGACGTTTACGTCGGCCGCTCGCAATATGACGCTCCGGAAATTGATGGCGAAGTTTACGTCACGAATTGCCCGGTCGGGCTAGGAGAACTGACCAAAGTGCGAATTACGCATGCTTTTGATTATGATTTGTCCGGGGAGGCTGTCCTGTGAATTTGCCCAACCGTATCACATTAGCTCGTATTTTCATGATTCCGGTGATGCTGGTCTTCTTGCTGTTGGATGCCGGATGGCTCGCCTATGAGCTGACGCTTGGCGAGTACTCGTTGCCGGTAAACCAACTGATAGCGGCAGTGCTGTTTATTATCGCTGCCAGCACGGACGGAATTGATGGTTACATCGCTCGTAAATATAATCTGGTCACCAATTTAGGTAAACTGCTTGATCCGCTTGCAGATAAGCTGCTGGTAGGAACGGTGCTGATTGGTCTTGTGGCCTTGGGCAAATGCGATGCCTGGATTGCAGTTATCATTATCGCCCGTGAGTTTGCGGTGACCGGCTTGCGTGAAGTTGCGCTTCTGGAAGGCTCCGTCATTGCGGCCAGCAAGTGGGGCAAGGCGAAGACCATCACGCAGATCATCGCGATTTCGGCGTTGCTCCTGAACAATTTTCCGTTTGAATGGTTGTCGATCCCGTTTGATGATATCGCGATTTGGCTGGCGGCAATCATCACGTTGTATTCAGGGATTGATTATTTCGTGAAGAATAAGAGCGTGCTTTCTTTTTCCAAAGTATAAATGGATTTTGGGAGTTAAGGCAGAACACTGAAGGAGGCATGCGAAAATGAAAGCGGAAATTATTGCGGTAGGGACAGAGCTGCTGCTTGGTCAAATCGTCAATACAAATGCACAGTACTTGTCTCAGGAGTTAGCCGCGCTTGGGCTCGATGTTTATTTCCAAACGGTGGTTGGCGATAATATGAATCGACTGGCGGAAGCGGTAAAGACGGCATCGGAGCGGGCGGATGTGCTGATCCTAACCGGCGGGCTGGGTCCAACCCAGGACGATCTTACGAAGGAAGCGCTGGCTGAGGTACTCGGTCGGACGCTATACATCGATCCGGAAGCGATGGCGAATATCGAGCGATTCTTCCAAGACCGCGGTGTCCCAATGACGGAGAACAATCGCCGTCAGGCGCTCGCCATTGAAGGGGGCACGCCGCTTCCGAATGAAACTGGTCTGGCGGTGGGCAATGCGATTGCGTTGAACGGCAAGTTCTATATCGTATTGCCTGGTCCGCCAAAGGAAATGAAGCCGATGTTCGAGCATCAGGCGAAGCCTTGGATTTTGAAGCATGTGCTGACCAGCGAGATGCCGATTTTTTCGCGAATGCTGAAGTTTGCGGGGGTTGGCGAGTCTGCCTTGGAGACCAAACTGCTCGACCTGATTCAGGCGCAAAGTGATCCTACGGTAGCGCCCTATGCGAAGGAAGGCGAAGTTACGATTCGCATCTCCACTAAAGCGGCAAACGAGCAGGAAGCGGCGGTGAAGCTGGATGCGATGGAGCGTGAGATTGCCTCGCGGCTGCCGGAGCATTTGTACGCGAACGTGGATGAGCCTATCGAGAAGACGATCCTCGATTTAATGGCTTCGCGCGGTCTTACGTTGAGCGCAGCCGAAAGCTGCACCGGCGGCCTACTCATGGAGATGTTCACCGCATTGCCCGGCAGTTCAGCCGTGTTTACGGGCGGGATCGTATGCTACTCCAATGCGATGAAGGAGAAGTTGCTCAACGTGCCGCATGACCTGCTTGAAGGTGAAAATGCGCCAGGCGCAGTCAGTTCGGAAACGGCCAAGGTCCTGGCGGAGCAGGTGCGCCTGACTGTAGGCACCGACATTGGGCTGTCGATCACCGGCGTGGCAGGGCCTGCTCATTCTGAGCGCAAGCCTGTGGGGCTCGTGTATGTTGCGATTGCGCGCGAGGGTGCGGATACTGCCGTCTTCGAACTGAACCTCAAGGGCAACCGTGAGATCATTCGACTGCGCGCTGTGAAGTCGCTGTTCTACCAATTGTGGCGGGTCTTGCAGGGAAGATAAGGTGGGCTTTTCACTGTACAGCAGCTTAGTGTATAGTGGCTTATTTTTACGCATTATCCCGATCAATCAGGGGAAGGGCAGGAGTGCTTTGCAATACGAGCGGGCTCAATGTTCCAATGTTCGTTCGTTGCTTTGCAGCTCTTGCGTTTTGGAAGAATATGACATATAATCAAGATACGGAAGAACCGTAGCAAACGGATTGAGTTGTGCTGCGGTTCTTTTTTTGTTGGGAGAGTAACGTTGGAAGGGGGCGTTGGAAATTGGGGAGTATGAACCGGTTGAGTTGATTGTCGCTTTGCTAGTTTAGTTATGGTGCGTCGGATTGGTGGGAACAGGGAATCTATTCGAAAAATTATATATAATTGTGCTTCATGAGGCCAAATCTACGTGATCTGTATGAAAAATCGATTATAATCCGGTACGAT
>NZ_BILV01000081.1 GCF_004000745.1 Paenibacillus barengoltzii NBRC 101215 | reverse complement strand
CGCGGATTGTTGACTCCCGTTCCTTTCCAAGTTATGATAATATAGATTAAAGTAATAAGATCTATGGCAAAGACTTGGAACGGGAAGAGTAGGCAGCGTACCCTTCAGAGAGCGGAATCCACGGCTGAGAGATTCTGCAGGACATGTAGCTCGCCGAAGTCGCCCGGGAGTTGTCCGTTTGAGCAGCATCTGATATGGGGTTAGAACGGACCGGCCGCAGCCGTTATCTGCATGAGTGTCGCATTTCTTGCACCGGATGCTGAAGGAGCCGGATGCCATTGATGCGAAACAAAGGTGGTACCGCGAAAGTAAAGCCTTTCGTCCTTTGAGACGAAGGGCTTTTTGTTTTTTCTTAGGCATCATGAAGCAGGCGCGAAAGCCCGTCCGAAGTCTTATGCACACGGGTGGAGCCGATAACGCCAGTCGACTATCTTAGGATTGCCAAGGCTATGCTTATTTGTAACGGAGGTTGAATAGGATGACAGAAAATCAAGGTCAACAAACTTCGTCGGTAGAAATGCCAACGACGTACGATCCGAAAGCAGCGGAGCAGAAATGGCACCGTTATTGGTTGGAGAACGGCTTCTTTAAAGCCGGACAACGGCCGGATGCCAAGCCCTACACGATTGTGATTCCGCCGCCTAACGTAACCGGGATGCTGCATATCGGGCATGCGCTCGATTTGACGCTGCAGGATATTTTGACCCGGACCAAGCGGATGCAAGGCTATGATGCGTTGTGGCTGCCTGGGATGGACCATGCGGGAATTGCAACTCAAACAAGAGTGGAGCAGCGGCTTAGAGAGCAAGGCGTATCCCGATACGACCTGGGCCGTGAGAAGTTCCTCGAACAAGTCTGGGCCTGGAAGGACCAATATGCGGAAACGATTCATGAACAGTGGGCCAAAATGGGCGCATCGCTCGATTATTCGCGCGAGCGGTTTACTTTGGACGAGGGCTTGTCCCAAGCGGTTCGCGAAGTGTTCGTGAAGCTCTATGAGAAAGGCTTGATTTATCGCGGCAAGTATATTATCAACTGGGATCCAGCGGCGCGCACGGCGCTTTCCGATATCGAGGTGGAATATAAAGAAGTGAACGGTCATCTGTACCATCTTCAGTATCCACTGAGCGATGGCAGCGGATATATTACCGTGGCGACAACTCGCCCAGAGACGATGCTTGGCGATACTGCGGTTGCCGTTCATCCTGAGGATGAACGTTATCGTCATTTGGTTGGCAAGACGCTTCGCCTGCCGATCGTTGACCGTGAAATCCCAATTATTGCCGATGAATACGTTGAGAAAGAGTTTGGCAGCGGCGCGGTAAAAATCACCCCGGCACATGACCCGAATGACTTCGAGGTTGGTTTGCGCCATAACCTGCCGCAAATTAACGTGATGGACGAGACCGGCAAGATGAACGCGGAAGCCGGCAAGTATCAAGGACTCGACCGCTTCGAATGCCGCAAGCAGATCGTGAAAGATTTGCAAGAGATGGGCGTGCTGATCAAAATTGAAGACCACGTGCATCAAGTTGGTCATAGTGAACGGACCGGCGTTGTGGTTGAGCCGTATTTGTCGACGCAATGGTTCGTGAAGATGAAGCCGCTCGCAGAAAAAGCAATTGAAGCGCAAAAATCGGGGAACGGCGTGAACTTCGTACCGGATCGGTTCGAGAAAATCTATTTGAACTGGATCGAGAACGTTCGCGATTGGTGTGTTTCCCGTCAGTTGTGGTGGGGTCATCGTATTCCGGCTTGGTATTGCGACGAGACCGGTGAAATGGTTGTTGCCCGCAGTGAGGAAGAAGCACGGGCCAAGCTGGGACGCGACGATATCCGACAAGACGAGGACGTGCTGGATACGTGGTTTAGCTCTGCACTTTGGCCATTCTCTACACTGGGCTGGCCGAATGAGGACAGCGCGGACCTCAAACGCTATTTCCCAACGTCTGTTCTTTCCACTGGTTACGATATCATTTACTTCTGGGTTGCCCGGATGATCTTCACTTCGTTGGAATTCACCGGTCAAGTTCCGTTCAAGGATGTCCTGATCCACGGCCTCGTCCGCGACAGTGAAGGGCGCAAAATGTCCAAATCGCTGGGCAACGGCGTCGATCCAATTGAAGTTATTGAGAAGTACGGCGCTGACGCCATGCGTTACATGCTGTCCACCAGCAACACGCCGGGTCAAGACCTGCGTTTCCGTTGGGAACGCGTTGAGCAAGCCCGCAACTTCGCCAACAAGATTTGGAATGCTTCGCGCTTTGCTTTGATGAACCTGGAGGGCGTGAAGTACGAGGATATCGATATCAGCGGTGAACTGTCGACGGCGGATCGCTGGATTTTGCACCGGATGAACGAAACAGCCAAGGAAATTACACGCTTGATCGATTCTTACGAATTCGGGGAAACGGGTCGATTACTGTACAACTTTATCTGGGACGATCTATGCGACTGGTATATCGAGTTCGCCAAGCTGTCCCTTTACGGGGAAGATGCCGCGGCGAAGAAGAAAACCCAGTCTGTACTGGCCTATGTACTCGATCGCACGCTGCGCATGATTCATCCGTTTATGCCGTTTATTTCCGAGGAAATATGGCAGCATTTGCCGCATTCTGGCGAAACGATTATGCTGGCGGCATGGCCGGAATACGACCCAGCGCTGGAAGCGCCAGACGCCGTTCAGGAAATGAACCTTCTGATCGATGTCATTCGCGCGGTGCGGAATATCCGTGCCGAAGTGAATGTGCCGATGAGCAAAAAGGTCGAGCTCGTCATCAAGCCGGGCAGCGCGGAAGTGCTGGAAGTGTTGTCCCGCAACGAGCATTACGTTCGCCGGTTCTGCAACACTTCGGAGTACGAGGCTTCGCTGAACGCAAATGTGCCGGATAAAGCGATGACCGCCGTTGTAACGGGGGCCGAGCTGTTCCTGCCGCTATCGGGTCTCATTGATATCGCGCAGGAAATTGAGCGTTTGACAAAGGAACTTGACCACTTGAACAAAGAAGTGGAACGTGTCGAGAAGAAGCTGGCTAATGAAGGCTTTGTGTCTAAAGCACCGGTTAAAGTAATCGAGGAAGAACGGGCGAAGATGGCCGATTATTCTGAGAAACGCGACAAGGTGCTGGCTCGGATTGCGGAACTGAAAGGTT
>NZ_BILV01000080.1 GCF_004000745.1 Paenibacillus barengoltzii NBRC 101215 | reverse complement strand
CTACACTAATATTAAGTGAAGGTGACTGACATGGGGGATCGTACAGAGGAAGAAGCACGGCCGCTCAAGAGCTACGCTGAAGCGGTTGATTGGATCAACGGGCTGTTGCCGTTTGGCATCCGTCCCGGCTTGGAACGGATCGAGCTCATGATGGAAAAGTTAGGCCATCCCGAACGGAGGCTGAAATTTATCCATGTGGCGGGGACGAACGGTAAAGGCTCCTCCTGCGCTTTCCTGACCCGGACACTCCGGGAATGCGGTTATCAAGTGGGGACTTTTACGTCCCCTTATATCACTAAGTTCACAAATCGTTTCCAATATAATGAGGAAGATATCCCTGAGACGGTGCTGCTCGATCTGGCGAACCGGATTGCTCCATTGGTGGCTGAAATTTCCGAGACTGAACTCGGATCCCCAACCATGTTCGAGGTGAGCACAGCGATCGCGATTTTATATTTTGCGGAAGTGTGTTATCCCGATGTGGTAGTATGGGAGACCGGGCTTGGGGGAAGGATGGATGTGACCAATATTGTGACGCCGATCGTCTCTTTGATTACGAACATCGGCATGGATCACATGGACGTCCTTGGCGATACCATCGAGCAAATCGCCCGTGAGAAGGCTGGCATTATCAAGGCGGGAGTGCCCGTAGTCAGCTGTGCCGAACAACCGGAGGCCGTTGCCGTACTGAAGGAAACGGCGGCAGCCAAACATGCTACCCTGTATCTGATGGGGGAACAGTTCCGGTACGAGCGGGTGGCCGTGGATGCCAAGGAGCAGCAGTTGCATTTTCAAGGTCCATTCCGGGAGATGGATTTTACAATTCGCATGCTTGGGGAGCATCAATGCAAGAACGCCGCCGGCGTCATGATGGTGCTGGAAGTGTTGCGGCAGTATATGGCTTTTATCCTCGAGGATGAACAGGTGCAGGACGGTTTCCGTACCGCCTTCTGGGCTGGACGGCTGGAAGTGGTGCGGGAGGAACCTCGCCTTGTATTGGACGGAGCACATAATCCGGAGGGGGCTGCTTCGCTGGCGAAAAGCCTGCCTGAAGCGTTCCAATACCGTAAGCTGCATTTGATGATGGGGATGCTGGCCAACAAGCATCATCAGGGCTACTTGAAGCATATATTACCAATAGTGGATACGCTAATTCTGACCGAGCCCGATTTTCGCCGGAAAATGGACGCCGATGCGTTGTATGAACTCGTGGCCGAACTACAGGGGACAGAAGCGAAAGCGGATTTGGAAATCATCGTGGAACGTGACTGGAGAAAAGCCCTTTCGCTTTTGGAGTCACGGACGGAACGGGAGGATCTTGGGGTAGTCACCGGCACGTTGTATCTGATCTCGGACGTGCGGGCGGCCCTTTTGCATCAAACCGATTCTGAAAAAGGCTGGTGACCATTTTGTTAAATACGACCGAACAACACGTACATTTTATCGGTATCGGCGGATATGGCATGAGCGCCATTGCCCGCGTGATGCTGGAAATGGGGTATACCGTCACGGGATCGGACGTTGCCTCCCAAGAGTTGACGGAGAAGCTCGCCGCGAAGGGAGCAAAAATCTATATCGGCCATACCGCCGAACACGTGCATGGGGCGGATTTGGTCGTTTACTCTACCGCGCTGCCGCAGGATAATGTGGAGCGTTTGGAAGCGCAAGAGCAAGGCATACCGGTGCTGCATCGCTCTCAGATGCTGGCCCGCCTTTTGAATGAGCGTAACGGTGTTGCTGTTGCCGGAGCTCATGGCAAAACGACAACCTCGTCGATGATCGCGCTGGCGATGGAGCTTTGCGGTACCGATCCTACCTACATTATCGGCGGGGAAATTATGGATATGGGCACAAATGCCAAAGCCGGACAAGGAAAATGCGTGGTTGCGGAAGCTGACGAAAGCGACGGCTCCTTCCTGCAGTACTATCCATTGCTTGGCGTAGTGACCAACATCGAGGCTGACCATTTGGAGAACTACGGAGGTGATTTCAATCGCCTGAAGGAAGCCTACGTGCAGTTTCTAAACCAGATAAAACCGGGCGGCAAGGCTGTTGTATGCGGAGACGACCCGAACGTACGGGAATTGCTTCCTCGGGTTCAAAGCCCGACGATTACGTACGGTATCGAGACCAACTGTGACTATACGGCCCGGGAGATCGAGCTGGGGGATCGCTGTGTCACCTTTAAAATGCATCATGGCGACCAGGAACTCGGGACGATCGAGTTGTCTGTGCCTGGCCGGCATAATGTTTACAATGCGATGGCGACCGTGATCGTCTGCATGGAGGCCGGCATTCCGTTTGATGAAGTTGCCAAAGCGTTGCGCCACTTCCATGGAGCGAAACGCCGCTTCCAGGTGCTTGGAGAGAAGAACGGCATTCTGATCATCGATGATTACGCTCACCATCCGACGGAAATCCAAGCGACGATCGCAGCGGCCAAGGCAACCGGCAAACGGATTATCGCCGTCTTCCAGCCGCAGCGGTATACACGCACCTTCTTCTTGCTGGATGCGTTCAGCCGGGCGTTTGGGGATGCGGATGAGGTGATCATCACCGACATTTATTCGCCGGCCGGAGAGAAAGCGATCGAAGGCGTGAGCTCTTCGAAGCTGGTTGAATTGATCAAGCAGAACAGCAATCCTGGTGCCCGTTACTTGCCAACGAAGCAGGATGTGATTGCCGATTTACAGCACCGGCTGAAGCCTGGCGATCTCGTGCTGACGATGGGAGCAGGCGACATTTACAAAGTGGGTTACGAGCTGGCCAAAGGGTTGTCTAACTAAATCCCCAGCTTGACACTTAATATGAACGGTCTTTACCGGGATGAGGTTCCCGGTAAAGACCGTTTTTTCGTTCCTGACCAAATAGAAGCTTCACCCTTGTACAGGCTTGGCATAACCGTTGGATCGCTCTCATATGGATAGGGTAAAAGAATGGACAAGGAGCGTGCGGACCGTGAACAAAGCCAAAATGACATTCCGGTTTGACAGGGATGGCCGGGAAATCCGGCCAGAGCGGGAGATTGCGGAGGAGCCAATACGGAGGTCGACACCCCAATATCGCGCGGTAGAAACGGTGGAGGAATGGGGAGATCCCTTCACAGACCATACCGGGATGGGGCTCACTGTTTTCCCGGGCGGTCAAGACCAGAGACGACGCCAAGATCCGACGGTAACCGATCGGGATGATTGGGCAATGGAGAAGGCGGATATGTCTGTTTACTCTACTGCATCTGCGGCTGATAAGGCGTGGGAAGAGATTTACGGCAATGATCCTTGGCAAACAGAGTGGCAGGAAGATGCCCCTCCTATCTATACCCGTCCACACCGAACCTCCTGGTGGAAGGTGGCCGGCTCTTTGACCGGAGCGATTGTTACGGGCGCACTGTTTGGGTATGTCGTGCTATCTTTATTTAATCAGGAGGTCGAGCTCCCTCTTCCGGGAATCAATACGAACACGACGCAGCAGGAGGAAAAGGGAGACACCGCAAGCCAGCCGGCCATGGGGGAGATTGAAGGAGAGGACCCCGCCAAAGAGGACAACGCTCCGCTCATTAGTGTCGCATTGCCGGAACAGACCTACTACTTTTTGCAATATGGCGTGTTTAGCACAGCCCAGGGTGTACAGCTGGCACAAGAAGAGCTGCAGGCGTCCGGCATTGCAGCGGCGCGGGATACGGTCGACGAGAAGCGGGTATATGCCGGGGTTTCCACGGATCGTGAGCAGTCGAAACTGCTGACCGGCCAACTCAAGGCGGCAGGCGTGGAGCTGATTTTGCACGAGATTTCGTTACCAGCAGTGGCCAATGTTCCTTTTGCCGGCGAACGTGAAGCTTTGGAAGGGTTTATGGCGCAAAGTGCAGAGCTGGTTGATCTGCTTAGCACTTCATCCGCTGCGCTATTAACCGAAGCGGACCCGCAACCGCAGCAGCATCCGGAATTGGAACAATTGGGTGCCAAGCACCAAGCTTGGACAGAAAGGGCTTCGGCGATCCGCGGCAAATGGTCCGCGGAGGGAGCCGCCCTAGCCGGGGAAATGGAGAAAGCGATCAACGGGGCGGTCGAGGCCATGAGCGAATATCAGAAAAACAGGGCGAAAACGCTGCTCTGGGAAGTGCAAAATGAGATGATGCGCTTCATTATGGCCGAGCAATCCCTCGTTCACGCCGGAGCATAAATATGCAGCAGGAAAATAGGACCAAGGACAGGGGCTGGAAATAGTTTCCCCTGTCCTTTTTGTGTTTGCGCCTGGGGCCATAATAATCTTATAATAGGTTAGTGTCAAAAAATGGCGGGGATGACAGCAAACCGCTGTCGATTCTTATCTATTTTTTACCAACTTATGCATGTAACCATTCAGGACATCAATTCGTTTTCTACAAAGGAGAGTTCCATAATGGATACCGCAAAATTGCGCCGGATTATTCTTGCTTCCACTTCACCTCGCAGGCGTGAATTGATCGCGTCTTTGGCGATTCCTTTCGAAGTAGTTCCGAGCCATGCCGAGGAATCCTTCGAAGCGTCGTTACCGCCGGAGCAAATCGTGATGGAGCTTGCCGGGCGCAAAGCGGAAGCCGTTTACCGGGAGCTTGATTCTTCGGCAGACCGTAATGCAGTGATCGTTGGAAGCGATACGATCGTGGTCCGAGACCGCGAAGTATTGGGTAAACCGAAGGACACCCAAGAGGCAGCGGATATGCTGCGAAGCCTGCAGGGACGCGCGCATGTGGTGTATACCGGCGTAGCCTGCATAGACGCCTTAACGGGGCGACGCCACGTGGATTACCGGGCGACGACCGTAAGGATGAAGGCTTTAACCGAAGCGGAAATTCAAGCCTATGCTCGTAGCGGGGAAGGATTGGACAAGGCTGGAGCGTATGCGATTCAAGGCCTTGGCGCTACGATCGTTACTGGAATTGAAGGATGTTATTTTAATGTTGTGGGCTTGCCGGTTTCGCTGCTTGTGGACATGTTGAAGGATTTCGACATTCAGGTACTGTAAGCAGGGGACTGAGCTTGCCGCGTTTGGCAGGTCATCGGGAAGTGATAAAGCATATCCTTCCGAAACCAAGGACGGGCGGACTCGGAATAACCGGGAGCGGCCTGATACTATTTCGGAAGCGAGGGATAGCGATGGAGCAAGCACAAACTCCCTATATGCTGCGTGATCTTCCTTCTGAGGAGCGGCCAAGGGAACGAATGATCAAATACGGGGCAGGAGCGCTCAGCCATGCGGAATTGCTGGCGATTCTGCTCCGCACGGGAACACATCAGGAATCGGCAGTTCATATGGCCCAGCGATTGCTCGCCGAATTAGGCGGGTTGCGTGGGCTGGTGGATGTCAGCCTGGAAGAGATGACCATGCTGAAAGGCATCGGACCCGCAAAAGCGATCCAACTGAAGGCGGGGATTGAGTTGGGGCAGCGACTGGCCAAATCGCGGCTGCCGGATCAAGCAGTCATCCGCAGTCCGCACGATGCGGCCGAGCTATTGATGGAGCAAATGCGCTATTTGCAGAAAGAGCATTTTGTATGTCTTTTTTTGAATACAAAAAATCATGTTATTGCTCAAGAGACGCTTTCGATCGGAAGTCTGAACGCATCGATTGTACATCCGCGTGAGGTATTTCGGGCTGCGATCAAATGCAGCAGCGCTTCTGTCGTATGTGCCCACAATCATCCCAGCGGGGATCCTACTCCAAGCCCGGAGGATATCCGGATGACGCGGAGGCTTTGTGAGGCGGGGGAAATTATCGGCATCGATGTGCTCGATCACATCGTCATCGGGGACGGCAAGTTCGTCAGTTTGAAAGAACGGGGCTTGATGTAACTTCAGTGAATTCAAGATTCGCCGTCGAGCTTGCATCGAAGATGAAACACCGTGATCGGAAGATGACTTTTTGAACAACCTCTAATATAATAGGTTAGATACAGAAGGAAAGGAAGAAGCAGCATGTTGGGTGGCTTTACAAAAGACTTGGGTATTGATTTAGGGACGGCAAATACGTTGGTATATACGAGAGGCAAGGGCATTATCGTCCGCGAGCCTTCGGTGGTAGCGATCCATACCGACACGAAAAACATCGTGGCCGTCGGAGAATCGGCCAAGAAGATGATCGGCAGAACCCCCGGCAACATTCGGGCGATCCGTCCGATGAAGGATGGTGTGATCGCGGATTTCGATACAACGGCAACGATGATTAAATATTTTATTGGTCAAGCGCAGAAGAAGCGTTCGTTGTTCCAGCGCCACCCGAACGTCATGGTTTGCGTACCGTCGGGCATCACAGCCGTTGAGCAACGGGCAGTTGAGGACGCGACGAAGCAAGCCGGCGCACGCGAGGCTTATACGATTGAGGAGCCGTTCGCCGCGGCGATTGGTGCGGATTTGCCGGTTTGGGAACCAACCGGCAGCATGGTCGTGGACATCGGCGGCGGGACGACGGAAGTTGCGGTGATCTCGCTGGGCGGGATCGTCACGAGCAAATCCGTCCGTGTAGCAGGTGATGAGATGGATGAGGCTATCATTCAATACATCAAGCGCCAATATAATCTAATGATCGGGGAGCGAACGGCCGAGCAGCTGAAGATGGATATCGGCTCCGCACTTGCCTTGGAGAAGGTCGAAACGATGGAGATTCGCGGTCGCGATCTTGTGACAGGACTGCCGAAGACGATCACGATCACTTCCGATGAGATCTCCGAAGCGCTGAGCGATACAGTTGGTGCGATCGTAGACGCGGTGAAGGTCACCTTGGAGAAATGTCCGCCGGAACTCGCGGCAGACATTATGGACCGGGGGATCGTGCTGACTGGCGGCGGCGCATTGCTGCGTAATCTGGATAAACTGCTGGCCAGCGAAACCGGCATGCCGGTGATTGTGGCGGAGAATCCGCTCGACTGTGTAGCGATCGGTACGGGCCGGGCTTTGGATAATATCCATTTATTCAAATCAAAAAGTAGTTCAGCCCTTCGTTCCAAGCGATAATTCGCACGGAAGAAGGCACCCCTGATATCAAAGCGGCGCCGTCCTGAATTGGACGGCCAATGCCGTTTTTCCAAGAAATCATGTATGGTTGGAGGGTGCGAAAACTGTTTAAGCTGCTTGGCAACAAAAGATTATTTATTTTGTTGATGGGACTTATTTTGTTTATTGCGGTGATGGGGTTTACGCTGGGGCCAAGAACCAACTTGTCCTGGCCGGAGAAATTCGTCAAGGACACGGTTGGCTTCGTGCAATACGTGTTTTACAAGCCCGCTAGCTATGTAGCGGGCTTCTTTGAAGATATTTCGAACCTGCGTGCGCTGCAGGAGGAGAACGAGCAGCTCAAGATTGCTTTAGCTCACTATACACGTGACAAAGCGACGTATAACTGGATCGCTCAAGAAAACGAACGATTGCAGAATAAGCTCGATTTCACGGAAGCGCAAAAAAGGCTCTATGATTACACCTGGAAAATTGCCCAGGTCATCAGTGTGAATGACGATCCCGTCAATCGCACGATCGTGGTTAATTTAGGGGCTCGGGAAGGCGTGAAAGAGGGGATGGCCGTGACCTCCGAGAAAGGGTTGGTTGGCGTGATCAGTCATGTCAGCAACTTTACGTCCACGGTCCGACTTGCCACTTCAATGGATGCCAAGGACCCGAATTCCAACGGCATTGCCGTGACGGCGCAAGGGAAGGAGAACGACGTCTTTGGCATGATCGAAACGTTCGATCGCGAGCAGGGAATGTTCCTCATGACACGCATTGAAGATGCGACTCCGCTAAAGACAGGAGATACGATCGTCTCCTCCGGGATTGGCGGCGTATTTCCGCGCGGCATGGTGATTGGCACGGTGAAGGACATTCAGGTTGGCGAATATGGGCTGACGTATACGGCTACAGTGGAACCGGCTGCGAACTTTACTGACTGGAAGGAACTGTTTATCGTGTTCGAACCGGAAGGTGAAGGCGAGTGAACAAGCGCAAATTGATTTTGTTCCTGCTGCTGTTCCTCTTGTTTATTCTGGAGGGAACTTTAGTTCCTTGGCTAATCCCTGCGGCATGGCAGACGCGGATTGCCCCGCATCTGGTTTTCGTCGTTATTCTTTATTTCTCGGTTTATGAGAATCGGCATTCCGGGTTAATCCTTGGCCTGGTGTTTGGGATGTTGCACGATATCGTTTTTTACGGAGCATTGATCGGAGCCTACTCCTTCGCGATGGGGTTGTCCGGGTATCTGCTGGGGCTCTTGTCCCGCAACCAGCGGGCACCGTTGCCGCTGATGATGATCGTGGTGCTGCTGGGCGGCCTGTTGCTGGATTCGATTCTGTTCGGGACATACACGCTGTTTGAACTGATTCACCAGCCGTATACATGGGCGTTGAAAAATCACATTATCCCAAACGTACTCGTGCAGTTTGGATTTGCTTTGGCGATCTACGTACCGCTGCGACGGCAGCTCGAAATCATTACCCGCAGACGCTCTCCCGAGGAGAATGCTTGACTTCCCGCTTATTTTGCTTGCCGTAAGCAGGAACTTTTCTGCTTCGGCGCGAATTGATTAGGGGGGAGGGACAGGCTCATGACAGTAAAATCCAACCACGTGACGATTAAAGGCGTAAAAGATGGCCTGGTTTTCCTGCTGGACGACAAATGTGATTTTTCGAGTCTTCTAGAGGAATTAAAGTATAAATTGGAGTTTAGCCATCAACATATTTTAACCGGGCCGATCATCCATGTTGATGTGAAGCTGGGGATGAGACTCGTCACTGAGGATCAAAAGGAAATGATTCTTGATATATTGAAGCAAAAAGGCAATCTGCTTGTCCGCTCCTTTGAGATGCCGGAAGTTGTTCGGGCAGATGCGCCGGGAGCGCTGACGACGATTGCGGGGATTGTCCGCTCGGGTCAGGTGCTGCATCATGAGGGCAATCTGCTGTTTATTGGCGATGTGAATCCCGGGGGGACGATTCGCTGTACCGGCGACATTCTGATTCTCGGCGCTCTGCGCGGGATGGCTCATGCAGGCTTTGAGGGCAATGAGAACTCGATCATTGCAGCTTCGTACTTGTCTCCAACGCAGCTTCGAATCGCGGAAACGATCAGCCGCCCCCCGGATGAATGGGAGAACCGGGAGACAAGCATGGAGTTCGCTTTTCTACGGGAAGGGAAGATGCAGATCGACAAAATCATCAATATCACCCGGGTGAGACCGGACCTTAACGTGTTTAAAGGGGTGTGAATCATGGGACAAGCTATCGTAATTACGTCCGGTAAGGGCGGGGTAGGCAAAACGACAACCTCAGCCAATATCGGTACGGCGCTTGCGCTTCTGGGGAAAAAAGTATGTTTAGTGGATACGGACATCGGTTTGCGGAATTTGGACGTGGTCATGGGGCTCGAAAATCGGATCATCTATGATTTGATCGACGTGGCCGAAGGCCGCTGCCGACTGAATCAAGCGCTGGTGAAGGATAAGCGGTTCGATGAGCTGTATATGCTGCCGGCGGCGCAAACGAAGGATAAAAACGCGATTTCGCCAGACCAGGTGAAGGATATTATTCTGGAGCTGAAGAAAGAATTTGAGTTCGTGATTATCGACTGCCCGGCCGGGATCGAGCAAGGGTTCAAAAACGCGATTGCCGGGGCGGACCAGGCGATCGTGGTCACGACACCGGAGCATGCTGCTGTACGCGATGCGGATCGAATTATCGGGCTCTTGGAGAACTCGCATATTTCTTCACCGAAGCTGGTGGTGAACCGGATTAAGATCAATATGATGAAATCCGGGGATATGTTGGATATTGAAGGCATTTTACAGGTACTAAACATCGATCTGATCGGCATCGTGCCAGATGATGAGAAGGTCATCAAAGCGGCTAACAGCGGGGAGCCGACGGTGATGAATCCGGATTCTCCGGCGGCGATCGCCTATCGCAACATCGCGCGGCGGATCTTGGGCGACACGGTGCCGCTGATGCTGCTGGATCAGAAGAAGGGTGTATTTACGCGCTTTAAGAAGTTTTTTGGAATGGGTGGATAACCGTTGTTTTTTAAACTTAAACATGTGGACTGGCTGATGGTAGGGATACTCGCATTGTTTATGGTGTTTAGTACCCTCCTGGTGCGCAGTGCTATTGCTCCCTATGAGACGGAATTCCAGGGGAATGATCTGAAGACGATCATCTTTTACTTGCTAGGGTTCGTGGTCGTGTTCGGTATGGCTTTGGTGGATTACCGTACGTTGCTTCGGTACAGCTGGTATGTGTACGGGGCAGGCTGCGTGCTGCTGGTGCTCGTCTACCTGTTTGCGCCGGAAATCAACGGGGCGCGCAGCTGGTTCAAGATTGGCGGGTTACAATTTCAGCCGGCCGAATTGGTTAAAGTTATTCTCATTTTGACGACAGGCTATTTATTAGGCAAAAAAATGGGGCAACCGCTTCACTTCCGGCGCGATATTATTCCGATCACGCTGGTGACGCTGCTGCCGTTTTTTTTGGTGTTGATTCAACCGGACTTGGGAAATGCGATCATTTATCTCGTCGTGTTAGTAGGGATGCTGTGGATTGGCAATGCCAGATACAGCCATGTTTTGATCGGTTTAGCTGCGGCGGTCGCGGGATTGATATTGTTTGTCACATTGTTTAACGCCTATAATACGCAGATTCAAGACTATTTGGAGAAACATCGGAAGCTTCACTGGTACCAGCGGATCAACACGTTTATCAACCCGGATCAAGCGTCGAGCGACGATCGGCACCAATCCAACTACGCCAAGATCGCTATCGGCTCCGGGGGACTGCTCGGCGACGGTTACATGAAAGGCGACTTAAAGAACAAGAAATTCGTTCCGTATCCGTATTCGGACTCGATTTTTGTTGTCGTTGGCGAGGAGTTTGGGTTCATCGGGGCTTCCGTGCTGCTGCTGCTCTACTTCTTGTTCATTTACAGGATGATCTTAATCGCCCTGCATTGTATCGATAAACGAGGCGCGTACATGATTGTGGGGATCGTAGCGATGTTTCTGTTTCAAATTTTCGAGAACGTCGGGATGATGATCGGTCTGATGCCGATTACCGGGATTACACTGCCGTTCATCAGCTATGGAGGAACTTCGCTGCTGATCAATATGTTATGTATCGGACTGGTGTTCAGCATTAAGCTGCATCAGGAGAAATATAAGGTGGATTAGGATAAACCGGTGCCGGGAGCACCGGTTTTTTTGATGGGCTGGGCTACCGACTTCTGGGTGATTTCGCAGGTGCGATTCGATAACCCCAAGCTTGTTCATATTCCATTCCTGTGGCTCATAAGTATGAAGTACAGGCCCTGCCAGAGAGCAGGCAGCGGCAGAACGGATGACTTATGGGACAACCACGAAATTGTGGAGCGGAGTGGGGGGTTAAGAGCATGGACGTGAAATCAAATGTCAAAAAGCGGAGAGCGGAGCGGATCCGGCAACTGACGATGGAAGACGCCGTAGGGCCGTTGCCGACGGATCCGGGCTGGGGATCTGCTCCTGGACGAGCAGTTGCGCCTCCAAGAAGCAAGCCACGGCCTGCGAGTTCAGGTCAGGACGACAGCGATCCCGATCCTGAGTTGTTATGGAAGCGCGGGCAAGGCCGCTGGCAGGATCCTTATGCAGGCGCCTATGGGGGCGGAAAAGGTGACGACGAGCTCATGGGTCCTGGATCAGGAAGACGTCCGACGTTCTGGTCCGCGATGTTCGTTCGCCTAGTGATCAGTACGTTGCTGTTTGCGGCGATCTGGGGCATGAACCGCTATGAGCCAGCCTGGGCGACGCCCATCCGCGCATTTATTGCTAAGTCGCTGACCGTGGAGATGGATTTCCAAGCGGCCCAAGCCTGGTATGAACGTTATTTCGGCGGGGCGCCATCCTTTATTCCCATTTTTAAAACCAATGAAGATCATGGGCTGAGAGTAGGCGCGACAGCCGCTTTCTCCTTGCCGATTGAAGGAAGCCTTGCCAGTCCATTTGCCTTGAGCCTTAAAGGGGTTGAAATTATTCCTGACACCGGCAGCTTACAGGTCAAAGCCATCGATACCGGACGGGTGGTTCGCGTTGCCCGGGAAGCCGAGACCGGACAAACTGTGACGGTACAACATGCTGGGGGATACCTCTCGGTGTATGGACATTTGGATCAGATCTCCGTGGAAAAAGGGGACTGGCTGGAAGGGGGCGATGTTCTGGGCAGCCTTCCGCCGCGAACGCAGTCGCCTTTGCCGACGCTTTATTTTGCCATCAAAAAAGATGACCGGTATATCGACCCGGCGGATGTGATTCCGTTTGATTAAGTGGCGCGGCATCGCGATTTCGTTCCACCCTTTTTTCGTCATCATTATGCTGATGTCTGTACTGACCGGCCACTTTCTGGAGCTGCTTGCCTTGTTCACAATCGTGTTCGTGCATGAGATGGGCCATGTGTTTGCCGCTCGCATGTACGACATTAAAGTGCTGTCCGTTCAAATGCTTCCCTTTGGAGGCGTAGCGGTCATGGAGGATGCCGGGAATCTTACAGCGGGTCGCGAGATCGTCATCGCTTTGGCTGGCCCGCTGCAGAACCTGATGCTGATCAGTGCCTCCTTGCTTCTTCATGCTATCGGAATCTGGGACGGGCCATTTTTGAGCTATTTTATTCAAAGTAATTTGCTTATCGCTTTATTTAATCTGCTGCCCATCCTGCCGCTGGATGGCGGGAAAATCTCGCAGGCATTATGCAGCCTGGTGATGCCTTATTATGCCACGTTGCTCTGGTCTTATCGTATCAGTCTGTTGTTCAGCGTCTTGCTGGTCGCCTACTCATTCTTACCGCTATGGCTCGGATTAGGCGGGATGCAGCTGAATCTTCTGCTGATTGGCCTCTTCTTGCTATATTCCAATCTGATGGATTATCGGAACATTCCCTATCGTTTTATCCGTTTCCTGGTGAACCGGGATCGCAGCTTTTCCAGACATCTGCTGAACGGGACATTGGCCCAACCAATCGTCGCGGAGAAAACGAAACCTTTGGATCATATTTTGCGTCTATTTAAGAGAGAAAAATACCATTTCATCTATGTGATGAACCAACAGGGGAATATCGTGGCGGTCGTTCCGGAACAACGAGTGATTTCCTCTTTCTTACAGGGAGGGTCCGGGGCTTGAAGCGCGACAGACGTGATATAATGGAACGGGCATGTTACTTGATAATGAGCGAGTTCATGATCAATGGATGACGAAAGTATGAAGGGTGAGATCATGAAGAGGATGATTGTTCACTGCGGACCTGGCTCTACCGAAATTGCGCTTCTCGAAAACGGCAAACTGGTGGAATATGCGGCGGAGCGTTCTCAACATCGGGGATTGGTTGGCAGCTTTGTGAAAGGCAAAGTGGCGAATGTCATTTCGGGGATGCAGGCCGCTTTTGTGGATATCGGTCAAAAAAAGAATGCGTTTCTCTATATCGACGATGTGCTGCACCCTCATTTGGAGAAGCAGCCGAAGCAAAAACCGTCGATCTCAGAGCTCCTGAAGCCAGGGCAAGAGCTGGTTGTCCAGGTGGTGAAAGAAGCGATCGGCAACAAAGGTGCGCGGGTGACGACGCATTATTCTTTGCCGGGGCGCTGGCTGGTCTACATGCCGACGGCAGGGTATGTGGCGGTCTCCAAGAAGATCGCACGTGAAGAGGAGAAGCAACGCCTCAAGCAACTTGGCGAGGAGTTGCGCAGTGAGGAAGAAGGATTGATTCTGCGCACGGTTGCCGAGGAAGAGGATGGCAAGGCGATCGCGGAAGATCTCGCACAGCTGCGTAAGCAATGGGCTGCTATCCAGGAGAAGGCGAAGCAGGCGTCAGCACCGGTTGTGCTGCACCAGGATTTGAGCATGATCCAACGTTTGATGCGCGACGTGTATAGCCCGGAGACGGACGAGCTAATCATGGATTGTCCGGAGCAGGCAGAGGAGGCGCTTGCTTTTCTGCAGGCGATGCTGCCGGGAGAGACGCCGCGCATCATTGTGCACGAAAGCGAAGTGCCGATCTTCGATTATTATGAAGTGAGACCGCAGTTGGAGAAGGATTTTCAGCGAAAAATTTGGCTGCCGGGTGGCGGCTACCTCGTGTGGGACACGACGGAGGCGTTGACCGTGATCGACGTGAATACCGGTAAGTTCACCGGAGGAGACAGCCTGGAGGATACGGTCTTCCGCACCAATCTGGAGGCGGCGCAGGAGATGGCTCGACTGATTCGGCTGCGGGATACCGGCGGCATTATCATCGTGGATTTTATCGACATGAGCAGCGACGAGCATCGATCGGCGGTTTGGGAGCGGCTGGAGCAGGCGATGGCCGGCGACCGTACGCAACACCATATTTTAGGATGGACCAAGCTTGGCCTGCTGGAAATGACACGCAAAAGAATGCGGGAAGAGATTACGGTAATCAGTTGATTTTTTGTAAGGTGCATGATAGTATATTAGGGTATGTGTCATGAGTTAGCTTGTGCACATGCTGCAACCGCTCCGATCGGGTTAACAAGTTCGCTGGACCAAAGCGTCTAACGGCACCTGAATCAGGCGAGTCTGAGACATGAGGAGGTGCAAGCAAATGTACGCAATTATCGAAACCGGCGGTAAACAATACCGTGTTCAAGAAGGCGATGTGCTTTACATCGAGAAATTGAACGCAGAAGACGGTGCAAGCGTAACGTTCGACCGTGTGTTGGCAGTATCGAAAGGTGAAGGTTTGGTAACGGGAACTCCATTGGTATCCGGCGCTAGCGTAACGGCGAAAGTCGAGAAGCATGGCAAAGGCCAAAAAGTGATCGTATACAAATACAAGCCGAAGAAGAACTACCACAAGAAACAAGGTCATCGTCAACCTTACACGAAAGTAACGATCGAGAAAATCCAAGCGTAAGAAGGTGCGATAACTTGATTATCGTCTCAATATTACGCCGGAAGAATAATGACATTGCAGGCTTCAAAGTGGAAGGCCATGCCGGCTATGCGAAAGCCGGTGAGGACATCGTCTGTGCGGGCGTGTCGGCTGTGACCGTGGGAACGGTCAACTCGATCGAGGCGTTGACGGGCATTGTGATGGACTCCAGGATGAAGAACGGCTTTCTTAGCGCGGATCTTCCTGATACGGTCGATACGGAAGAAGCTGGAGCGCAAGCGCAATTGTTACTTGCCTCGCTTGTCGTTATGCTGAAGAGTATCGAAGAATCATACGGGAAGTATATTCAGATACAGGACGTCATTATTTAAAGAAGGAGGTAGACTACAATGTTGAAATTGGATCTCCAGTTGTTCGCTTCCAAGAAGGGCGTAGGTTCCACAAAGAACGGACGCGACAGCATCGCGAAACGCCTCGGCGTGAAACGTGCTGATGGCCAAGTGGTAACGGGCGGAAGCATTCTCGTTCGCCAACGCGGTACGAAAATCCACCCAGGTACAAACGTAGGCATCGGTTCGGACGATACGCTGTTTGCGAAAATCGACGGCGTTGTGAAATTCGAACGTTGGGGTCGCGATCGCAAAAAAGTGAGCGTCTACCCTGTGGAAACCGCTCCTGTAGCGGCTACAGTCGAAGCTTAAGAGCTATGAATCAAGAGCCCTGGCACGTTGGTGTCAGGGCTTTACTTTTTTACATACATAACGGAAGCCAACTTGGTTGAGGTATGTTATACTGGGTAGGGATGCCAGGGTGGGAAGTTCATTCCGCCCAATCTGTTAGAGGAACGGGGAAGATATGAAACATCGGTTCATGGTGAGGGCAATGATCGGATTGATCGCGGTCGTTAGCCTAACACTTGCTTATTTTCTGAAGTCGCCGATCGGACAGGTCCTCCTGTGCGGGGCTCTTTTCGTGTTGTTTGGGCTATATGTACGGCATCTTCGGAAAGGAGCCGAGATCGAGCGGAAGCATTTGCTGGAATCGGTCCAACGAACGGCCTCTGCGACGCTGGGTCATCATCGCCACGATTGGATGAACGATCTGCAGATTTTGTATGGGTATATCCAACTACGGAAAATTGATAAACTCGCGGATTGCGTGGAAAGAATAAAAGAACGAATGGCCGTAGAAAGTAAAATTTCCAGGTTAGGCATTCCGGCCTTAGTTTTCTATTTGCAATCGTTCCGCGAGGTCAATGGTTCAGTTCATCTGGACGTTGAGATTGAGGACGAACTGCAGTTGGATCAATTGCTTACTGCGGAGCAAGCGGAAGAACTGACGGAAGCCATCGTGGAAACGGTGCGGATCTTCCAGTATAAAGGGCGTTCCTCTTGGGGAGAGACGCTTCAATTAAAGATGTCGATGTACCGTGAGGACGGCGAAGTCATCGTTCGGTTTGAACAGGTCGGATCGAAGGGGAATCCGGAGGTGCTTGTTCGTCTTCTTGATGAAGGAATGGCAGGAATGCGGGTGAAAGCTGACCGTGGTGAGGAGGAAGACGGTTCCCTGCGGCTCCGGGTGGCTTGTGGAAAAATAAACGAGGTGAACGCATGTTTGTAGATAAAGCGAAAATTTATGTTAAGGGAGGCGACGGCGGCGACGGGCTGGTGGCTTTTCGCCGGGAGAAATATGTGCCCGAAGGCGGCCCGGCCGGCGGCGATGGCGGCAAAGGCGGCGACGTGATCTTCCGCGTGGATGAAGGCTTGAGAACGCTGATGGATTTCCGTTATCAACGGCACTTTAAGGCGCAACGCGGAGAGAAGGGGCGGAATAAGAGCCAGCACGGTGCGAATGCGGAGAATATGATCGTCCGGGTTCCCCCGGGAACAGTTGTCATCGACGACGATACCCAAGAGATCATTGCCGATTTGACGCGCCATGGGCAGGAGGTTGTCGTTGCCCGCGGAGGTCGCGGAGGTCGCGGCAATATCCGGTTCGCGACACCAAACAACCCGGCGCCTGAACTGGCTGAGCATGGCGAAGAGGGCGAAGAGCGCTGGGTCGTGCTTGAGCTGAAGGTGATGGCCGATGTTGGCCTGGTCGGATTCCCAAGCGTCGGGAAGTCGACGTTGTTGTCCGTTGTATCGGCAGCTAAACCGAAAATCGGCGCCTACCATTTCACCACGATCACCCCGAATTTGGGGGTTGTCGATGTAGGTGACGGACGGAGCTTTGTGATGGCGGATTTGCCTGGCTTGATCGAAGGGGCCCATGAAGGGGTTGGTCTGGGTCATGAGTTTTTGCGGCACGTTGAGCGGACGCGATTGATCGTCCACGTCGTTGATATGGCGGGTTCGGAAGGACGGGATCCTTTTGACGATTGGCAGAAAATTAACGACGAGCTGCGGCTATACAATGCCGATTTGGAGAAGCGCCCGCAGATCGTAGCTGCGAATAAGATGGATATGCCTGAAGCTGAAGCGAACCTGGAGAAATTCCGAGCGGAAGTCGCCAAGGTGCGCGGGGATTTGGAGATTATGCCGATATCTTCCTTAACTCGTCAGGGGATCCAAGAGTTGCTCTACCGCGTGGCGGAGCTGCTGGAGCAAATTCCGGAGGCGCCTGCGATTGAAGAAGTTACCGAACTGGCGGAACGTAAAATCTACAAATTGGACAAGAAGGAAGACGAAGGCTTCACGATCCGCCGCGAGAACGAGACCTTCGTGGTGGAAAGTGCGAAGATCGAGCGGATGATGAAACGGATGCAGCTAAATTCGCATGACGCCATCCTGAAGCTGGCTCGCACGCTGCGGCATATGGGGGTCGACGATGAGCTTCGCAAGCGGGGGGCCAAGGATGGTACGTTGGTCCGCATCGGGGACTTCGAGTTTGAGTTCGTCGAAGGCAGCAGCTACTACTGAGGATGGAAAAGAGCACCTTTTAGGTGCTTTTTTTGCTATGGGTCAGGACAAAAAATCATTGCCACCCTGCGTCATATCCGTTATAATGTCCACTATATGAAAACAAAAGTCTCTAAGGAGAGGACGTTCGTGAAGGAGCACTACTATTTGGTTCGTGAGGATATTTTGCCAGAAGCGGTAGTTAAGACATTGCAGGTAAAGCAGCTCTTAGCCTCCGGCGACGCCAAAACAGTCCATGAGGCTGTTGCTCAAGTGGGGTTAAGTCGCAGCGCTTTTTATAAATATAAAGACGGCATTCATCAACTCAATCAATTCGAACGGGAAAGCATTGTGACCATCTCCTTTGATTTGGAGCACCGGTCTGGGATCTTATCGAAGGTGCTTGCGCTGATCGCCGGTTCTGGCGGCAACGTATTGACGATAAATCAGAGCATTCCGCTGCAAGGCAAAGCCAATGTCGTGATCTCCGTGGAAACCTCGCGCTTAACTGAGGAGCTGGATGAGATGCTGGATTCGTTACAAAGCATTCCGGGCGTAAGGAGAACACAGATCGTTGGTCAAGGTTAACAAGGTAAGAGGAGAAATGAGACGAAAAAAACCGTAATTGGATAACGGGAGGGGACGGCTGTGAAGCCTGTGAAAGTAGGACTGCTCGGACTTGGCACGGTAGGGACCGGTGTGGTCCGGATCTTGGAAGGACATCAGGAGGATCTCAGCAGTCAGGTGGGTTCGCCGATCGTCATTGAGAAAATTGCCGTTAAGACCTTAGACAAAGCGCGCAGCATCCATGTGGAGCCCCATAAGCTGACAGAGGACCCTTGGTCGGTCATCCGCGATCCGGAGATTGACGTAATTGTGGAAGTCATGGGCGGCGTGGATCAGACCAAGGCTTATATTTTGGAGGCGCTCGAGCGCGGCAAGCATATCGTGACCGCAAACAAGGATCTGATGGCGCTGTATGGTTCAGAGATTCTGGCCAAGGCGATGGAGCATCAATGCGACGTTTTTTATGAAGCCAGCGTGGCCGGCGGTATTCCGATCATCCGCACGTTGATTGAAGGCTTTTCCTCGGATCGCATTATGAAAATTATGGGGATCGTCAACGGAACAACCAATTATATTTTGAGCAAAATGAGTCAGGAAGGCGCTTCTTACGAAGATGTGCTGAAGGAAGCGCAGCAGCTCGGATACGCCGAGTCCGATCCGACCTCCGATGTGGAGGGATTGGATGCCGCTCGTAAAATGGCGATTCTCGCAACCCTCGGTTTCCGCACCAATGTGGAACTGAACGATGTCCATGTTCGAGGCATCACTTCGGTATCGAAGGAAGATATTTTGTATGCGAAGCGTCTGGGGTATGAAATGAAGCTGCTCGGCATCGCGGAACGGCAGGATGACGAGTTCAGCATTACGGTTCAACCGACGATGGTGAAGAAGACGCATCCGATCGCAGCTGTCAACGGCGTTTACAATGCGGTGTATGTGTATGGGGAAGCTGTAGGGGAAACGATGTTCTACGGTGCGGGAGCCGGCGAAATGCCGACAGCTACGTCCGTGGTTGCGGACCTGGTCGCTGTCGTCAAGAACCTGAAGCTTGGCGTGAACGGCTTGAAGGCCATCGTCCCGTATAAGCCCAAAAAGCTGAAAACAGACGATCAAATCGCCTATAAAAACTTTCTGTTGCTCCACGTTGACGATAAAGCCGGTGTTCTGGCGCAAATCACCCAAGTGTTCGCCGAATACGAGGTGAGCTTGGAGTCGGTCGTACAGTCGCCGAATACGAACTTGGAAGGCGCTGAAATTATGATCGTGACGCATAATGCGAGCAAAGCAAGCATGGATAAGGTGTTGGCCCATTTTGAATCGCTGGACGTCATTCATCGGATCAAAAGTGTGTATCGCGTAGAGGGATAATAACATTAATTCAGAATAAAGGAGTTCTTTTGCATGAGATATCTCGGATTGCTGGAAACGTACAAGGAATATTTGCCGGTGAGCGACAAGACGCCGAAGCTGACGCTGCAGGAAGGTAATACCCCGCTGGTTCGTGCGGAGAACCTTTCGAAGGAGCTGGGCCTGGACCTGTATTTCAAGTATGAAGGGCTGAATCCAACCGGTTCCTTTAAGGACCGCGGCATGGTGATGGCCGTCGCGAAAGCAGTGGAGGAAGGCAGCACGACGATCATGTGTGCATCCACGGGAAATACTTCGGCAGCGGCAGCGGCTTATGCGGCTCGGGCGGGCATCGACTGCATCGTGCTGATTCCGAACAACAATATTGCCCTCGGGAAGCTGGCACAGGCAATGATTTACGGGGCGAAAGTGATCGCCATCGAAGGGAACTTCGACCGGGCGCTCGAAATCGTACGTGATATCACTGCCAAGCATCCGATTACGCTGGTCAATTCGGTGAACCCATACCGTATCGAAGGACAAAAGACCGCGGCATTTGAAGTGTGTGACCAACTGGGGAAAGCGCCGGATGTCCTTGCGATCCCCGTCGGCAACGCGGGGAATATTTCGGCCTATTGGAAAGGCTTCAAAGAATATTATGAGCGTGGTAAATCAACTTCTCTACCGCGAATGGTTGGATTCGAGGCCGAAGGCGCGATGGCGATCGTGAAGGGTGAGCCTATCCGCGAGCCAGAGACCATTGCAACCGCTATTCGGATCGGCAATCCGGCCAGCTGGAAGACAGCGGTCGCCGCTGCGGAGGAATCCGGCGGGCAGATCAACTACGTTACGGACGACGAAATCCTTGATGCATATCGCACCATCGCAGCCAAGGAAGGTATCTTTGCTGAGCCAGCATCCGCTGCTTCAATCGCCGGCGTATATAAACTGCATCGGGAAGGATATTTCAGAGGCGGCGAGACTGTCGTGTGCGTACTGACCGGGCATGGTTTGAAAGATCCAAACATCGCGATTAAGAGCATTGGCGGCGAACCGCTTGTCGTACAGGATACGGAGGAAGCGGTGCTGGATGCGATTTCCAAGCTGCAAGGAGCACGGGCATGATTCGCCGGGAAGGCGTCCGGGTCAAGGTGCCGGCGAGCACAGCGAATTTGGGGCCCGGCTTTGATACGCTTGGTATGGCACTTAACCTCTATGCTTGGATTGAAATGAAACCGGCCCCCTCCACGGTGATCACCCTGCATGGGGGGAACCTGGAGGGACTGCCAACCGATAAAAGCAATCTGGTGTATCAAGTCGCGCAATCGGTGTTTGCTGAAGCCGGCGTGGCTTTACCGGAACTGGAAATCTCGATGAAATCGGATATTCCGTTAACCCGCGGGCTTGGCAGCAGCGCTTCGGCGATCGTCGGGGCGCTGTTTGCAGCCAACCTGCTGATTGGCGAGCCTTTGAGCAAGGCTAAGCTGTTCGATATGGCTACAGCCTTGGAGAAGCATCCCGATAACGTGGGTGCCTCCCTGTACGGCGGGATTATTACCGCGGTCTGGGACGGGGTGCACGCGGATGTGCTGCGTATTGAGCCGCCGGCCGATCTGGAGGTGCTCGTAGCCATTCCTGATTTCCAGCTGTCCACCTCCAAGGCGCGTGAGGCGCTGCCGAAGCAGATCAGCCTGCAGGATGCGGTGTACAATGTCAGCCGCACGTCCCTGCTGACTGCGGCGTTAGCCGCTGGCCGGCTGGATTTGATCCCGGCTGCCATGCGCGATCGCCTGCATCAGCCGTACCGGGCTGCGCTCGTACCTGGAATGGCCCGGATTCTGGAGGAAGCGACAGCCCATGGAGCTTTGGGGGCTGCCTTAAGTGGAGCTGGCCCGACGCTGCTCTGTCTGACGGATCGCCGTCAGGGAGCGGACGAACAGCTGGAGTCGTTTTTATTGGAAGTGCTGAACGGGGAAGGCATCTCTGCGCAGACCATGAGGCTGAAACCTTGCACATCGGGGGTTGTGGAGCTTACTATGGAGAGTGAAGGTTCTTTTCTGGATCACATTCAAGCCTACGGTTTGTGAGAGCTTCGTGATCGATTAAGATTAATGGTTGAAGCACCTTATGAGGGGAAGTCAGGAGATGAAACGAATAGCATTGCTGCCGGAAGGCTCGGTATCTCATGAAGCGGCGCTGCATCTATTTGGCGATGAGCCTGTGGAACTGCTGCATTTCAAGCAGATATCCGACGTCTTCTTAGCCACGGCCAGCGGACACAGTGATTACAGCGTCATTCCGATGGAGAATACAATTGAAGGCTCCGTCAGCCTTCATATGGATTGGCTGATTCACGAAGTGGATATTCCGATGCAGATTGAATGGATATACCCTTCCGTGCAGAATTTGATTGGCAAGAAGGAAGAGTTCCAAGCGGCCGATCCATCGGACGAGATCGATTACAGCAAAGTGACGAAGGTGCTGTCTCATCCGGTTGCGATGGCGCAGTGCTTGCAATTTATTCGTTCGCAGATGCCTAAGGCGGAGCTGGAGCATACTGGCAGCACTTCAGAAGCGGTAGAGCTGGTGAAGAAAAATCCGGGACAAGGCTGGACGGCAATCGGCACGGCACTAGGAGCTAAGCGCCATGGACTGGATGTCCTGGCTCGCCATGTGACGGATCACGATAATAACTATACCCGGTTTGTTCTGATCGGCCCGCGGCCGCTTGAACTGAATCACCCGGCAGCCCAAAGCAAAACAAGTCTGCTGGTAACGTTGCCTGAGGATTTTCCGGGCGCCTTGCATCAGGTATTGTCTGCATTTGCATGGCGTAAACTGAATTTGTCGCGCATCGAGTCACGCCCTACGAAGAAGAGGCTGGGCAGTTACTATTTTATTATGGATGTGCTCGAAGCGGTTGATTCCGTGCTGCTGAGTTCAGCGATTGGTGAAATCGAAGCGCTCAACTGTCAAGTACGTGTGCTGGGGAGTTATCCCAGCTTGTCATTTGGAGAACAAAAAGCGGAGGTGCCAAAATAATGGCAGAACAATGGATTTATTTAGATGGACAATTCGTAACAAAAGATCAAGCAAAGGTTTCCGTATATGACCACGGCTTTTTGTATGGGGACGGGATTTTTGAAGGCATCCGCATTTATAACGGAAACATCTTTAAATGCAAAGAGCATTTGGACCGCCTATACGATTCGGCTAAATCCATTATGTTGGACATTCCGCTGACGTATCAGGAAATGGAAGATGCGCTGGTCGAGACGCTTCGCCGCAACGATCTGCGTAATGGCTATATCCGTCTGGTTGTCTCCCGCGGTCCCGGCAACCTCGGACTTGATCCAAACCGTTGCCCGAAAGCCTCGGTGATCATTATTGTAGAGCAGCTGGCGATCTATTCGGAAGAAGCCTACAAAACGGGGTTGAAAACCGTATCTGTATCGACGCGCCGCAATATCCCAGACGCTTTGAATCCGAAGATCAAATCGCTGAACTATTTGAACAACATCTTGGTAAAAATTCAGTCGAACCTGTCCGGTGCGGGCGAAGCAATCATGCTGAACGCGCAAGGGTACGTTACGGAAGGGTCGGGCGATAATATTTTTATCGTGAAGAACGGGGTTATTACGACTCCTCCATGCTACTTAGGCGCTTTGGACGGCATTACCCGCCAAGCAATCATCGAAATTTGCCGCAAAAAAGGCTACAACATCCAAGAGCAGCCATTTACGCTGCATGATGTCTATGTCGCCGACGAAGTGTTCCTGACGGGGACAGCTGCCGAAGTTATCGCAGTACGCGAAGTTGACGGCCGCATCATCGGTGAAGGGCATGCGGGCCCAATTACGCTGAAGCTGCTGGAAGAATTCCGCGCGATTGTTGATAAGGACGGATTGAAGGTTTGGGAATAATCTGACAAGGCCGACAAGAATCCTATTTTCCTTGGTCTAAGAGGAAGATAGGATTTTTTCTTTTCTAGGATGTCAAAAACCGGGCTCCTGCATAGGATGTAATAAATGGGCCCCGGGCGATCATCACGTACCGGAGAAGAAACCTAGGAGGTCTTTATCGCGTGAAAATCCATATTGTGAAAAAAGGCGATACTTTGTTTGAGCTCTCAAAAAAGTATAACGTGCCTCTGGAAAAACTGATCGAAGCTAACCCGCAGATCGCCAATCCAAATCAGTTGAACATCGGTGACAAAGTAAAGATTCCAGCTGTGGCCGTACCGATTGGCGGTGAAACGGGCAATGTTTACAAGCACGTCGTCAAGCAGGGGGACACGTTATGGAAGCTGTCCAAAGCTTGGGGATTACCTTTGCAAAGTCTGATTGATGCAAACCCACAGCTTAGCGACCCGAATCAATTGAAGGTTGGGGACATCGTCAACATACCTACGGGCATGGGAAATCCGTCAGGTGGTGCCGACAACCCTTCTGCGCCGAACGTAGGGATGTCTCCTGCGCAAACTGGTAAGAAGAACACGGCTCCCATCGCCGGTTCTGGAAAGAAAGCTCCAACCGGCGTCAAGCCAGAAATGACAGCACCAAAGCCGGAGAAGGTGGAGCCGGTGAAAACCGAGAAGCCGAAGGAAGCCCCGGCGAAAACAGAGCCGCCGAAACAACAGCCAATCAACGTAGAACCGCCGAAGCAGCAGCCGATCAACGTGGCACCACCGAAACAACAACCGATCAATGTGGAACCGCCAAAGCAACAACCGGCGCAAGTTCAACCGCCTAAAGTCGTACCGATGGAGATCAAAGTGGAAGTAGAGCAAATCCAATATGAATCCACGAAACTCCAACCGATTCATCACGAGCCGAAAAAGCATGAACCTGTTCAGATTCAGCCCTATCCTTACCAACCGAATATTTCTCCTGCAAATTATGGGCCGCAGAACGTCAGCCCTTATAGCCATGTGCCCATGAAGGGAGAACCCACAGGGGTTAGTCCTTATGGCTATGAGCCGATGAAAGGCGAGCCAATGGGAATTAGCCCTTATGGGCATGAACCGATGAAGGGTGAACCGACAGGAGTCAGCCCTTATGGCTATCAGCCGATGAAGGGTGAACCGACAGGAGTCAATCCTTATGGCTATGAGCCGATGAAGGGTGAGTCGAAAGGAGTTAGTCCTTATGGCTATGAGCCGATGAAGGGTGAACCGACAGGAGTCAGCCCTTATGGCTATGAGCCGATGAAGGGCGAGCCGGCAGGGGTCAGCCCATATGGTTATGAACCGATGAAGGGCGAACCGACAGGAGTCAGTCCTTACACCTATGGCCCAAACCCATCCCCGAACTTATCCTATCCAGGTCATGTTATGCCACAGTACACACTTCCGGCCATGGGTTACGCTCCATCCCCTTGTGGCTGCTCGGGAACAATGTCTCCTTACCCGTATACGACCCAGGAAGCCTATCCGCCTTTTTATCAGTATCCCATTGCCGCTGAACCCGTATCTGGGTATTATGGCAATCCGGCACCAACAGCATTGTCACCAGCGGAAGGGGAGTATCCGGGGATATCTAATGCTAATGCGCCAGTCTCACAAATGCCGAACATGGGAGCGGTAAGCCCGTACGCAAATCCGAATCCGAATATGCAGCCTCAGGCAGTATCACCGCAATCCGTATCTCCTGAAGCAAATAACAATCCATTCTATCCACAAACGATGGATTGGGGACATCATCCCGGAATGATGCCTTGTTATGGTCCACCTGTGCCAGGCTATCCAACATCGGTTATGCCGTCATCCTATTATCCGATGGCCTATCCAGGAGCGAATAACATGGCTCCGCTAGCTAACGAACCTTTGAAGGGTGAAGTAGGCGGGATCGAAAACATGAAGGGGCACTTTAATCGGGAGGTGGAGTCTTCTACTTCCGGCGACGAGACGGAGGAGAGAGAGTCCCAGAAAACAGAGGCAAAATCAAAAACGCCTAACTCATCTAAAAAAAACGTGAAAATTTCGGGCAACCCTGACGCGCAGCCAAGTCCGAAGAAACAAAGTAAATCGAGTAACGGAGCGGCAGGCAAAAAAAATCGTCAACGTACCGACAGCTCGAATGGACGCCGGAATCCGTGGATTAACGCCTAACAAGTAAACAAAGCAGGGGAGGTAACTCTCCTGCTTTGTTTTTTCTCGTGTAATGACTTGAGCATGAATGCGGAATATGATATATTAAATGTCCCATGAAAACTACGAAATAAATCGAGTTGAGAGTGGGATGTTGAGAGAAAACGAGTTGCTTAATCCCTTAAATAAAAAAAATCAAAAAAAGGCTTGCGCTTCTAATCTCAATATGTTATATTATTTAAGTCGCCGCTGAAACACGGCGATAACGAAAAAC
>NZ_BILV01000079.1 GCF_004000745.1 Paenibacillus barengoltzii NBRC 101215 | reverse complement strand
GCTCCCGCGACTGCCGCGCCGCGCCGCACGCCCCTGCTCGAGGTGCGCGGGCTCAGCTACGCCTTCGCCCGCGAGGCCGAGCCGGTGCTGCGAGATATCCGCCTCACGCTGTACCCCGGTGAATGGCGGCTGCTGTGCGGGGACAACGGCTCCGGCAAAACGACGTTGTCCCGCCTGCTGATGGGCCTTCTGCGCCCGCCCAAAGGGACGGTGTTCTGGCAGGGCCAGGATACCGCTCGCCGGACGCTATACGATCTGGCGTCCGAGATCGGTTATGTGTTCCAGCAGCCGGAACAGCAATTTGTCGCTTCGACGGTGCTGGACGAGCTGCTGTACAGCCCGCGCGCCGAACTGGGACTGCGGCCGCGGGACCCGGTCCCGGAGGAAGTGCGGCAGCGCGCGGAACGGATGCTGGAGGCGATCGGCTTAAGCGGCAAAATGAACGAATCGCCCTATTACTTAAGCGGCGGGGAGAAGCGGCTCCTAAGTGCCGCCTCGGTCATGATCTGCCCCAAGAAGCTGTATATCCTTGATGAGCCTACGGCGGGCATCGATTACATCGGCGTCCGCTTGTTGACGGCGTTATGCCGTGAGGCGCTGGATCAAGGGGCCGCGCTGATCATGATCACCCATGAGCCGGAGTTGTTTGAAGGCCAGCCCATCCAGCGTTGGCGAATCGCGGAAGGGCAGATTCACTAAACGAATTAATATACTTCCATTGCGGATGACAAACCAGAAGAAGAAGGTTCTGGTTTGGTCATCCGCTTTCTTTTTTCAGAGGGTTCAACTATAATGAGAGTTTATGGAATCCTTGCCCGGTATGGAAAGAAAGGAAGTTTTATTTCATCATGAAACCAATGCAATTGAAACGGAATTATATTTTGACGGGCTTGCTGCTGTCTACGTTTTTAGCGGCGATCGAAGGCACCGTCATCGGTCCGGCCGGACCGCGGATCGTGGGGGATCTGGGCGGCGCGCGGCTGCTGAGCTGGGTGTTTACCGCCTATTTGCTGACCATGTCCGTCACAACGCCAATCTTTGGCAAAATCAGTGACTTGTACGGCCGCAAGCTGGTGTTTGTGATCAGTTCCCTGCTGTTCTTGGCGGGTTCGGTCCTGTCCGGTACGGCGCACAGCATGGGTCAGCTGATCGGGTTCCGCGCCCTGCAGGGCATCGGAGCTGGCGGCCTGCTGCCGGTGACATTTACGATTATCGGCGACATTTATTCAATTGAGGAACGCTCCAAAATTCAGGGATGGATCAGCTCGGTGTGGGGCATCTCTTCTTTGATTGGACCGTTGCTGGGCGGATATGTCGTGGATTCGTTGAATTGGCGCTGGGCATTCTATTTTAATGTACCGTTTGGCCTATTGTCGCTCTATTTCATCATCGTCTATTTACATGAACAGATCGAGAAACGGAAGGTGAAGGTGGACTATCTGGGGGCCGTCACCTTTACGATTGGGGTCTCCGCTTTGCTGATTGGGCTGGCGACGGGCGGGCAGCAGTTGGCTTGGGCCTCGCCTTGGCTGATCGGGATGTTTGCCGTGGCCGCCGGTTTCCTGGTGCTCTTCTTCATCGTCGAGCAACGGGCCGAGGAGCCGCTGGTGCCGCTGAAGCTGTTCCGAATCCGGGATATCGCCTTCTCCAATATCACCAGTTTGTTGGCGAGTGCCCTGCTCATCGGATTAACCTCGTACTTGCCGCTCTGGATTCAAGGGGTGAAAGGGCAAAATGCGACGACCTCCGGGCTGGTACTCGCCCCAATGTCCATCGGCTGGATGTTGGGCTCCGTGCTGGGCGGCCGTTGGATCATCACCCGCGGCTGCCGTCAAACTTCGCTGATCGGGATGGTGATTATCGCCCTCGGGGCGGTAGGATTAGCTACGATCCATGACAGCACGCCAATTTGGCCGCTGTTGATTTATAATGCGCTGTATGGGGTCGGATTTGGCTTTTCGTTTACCGTATTTACGATTATCTCCCAATCCTCCGTGGGCTATAGCTTGCGCGGGGCTTCGACAGCGCTGAACTCCTTCGTCAAATCGATAGGGCAGACGATCGGAGTCACTGCCTTTGGGACTTTGATAAATCTGCAGATTGTCGCCCGGACGAAGAACGGCACGGCATCAGGGATTCCAATCTCCCAGGATGATATCGACCAGCTGCTGTCCCCGGAAAAAGTTCATTTGCTCTCTCCCGATCTGTGGACTGAACTGAAGGAAGTGCTGGCGCAAAGCCTGGATACGCTGTTTATCGTCATGGCTGTGCTGGCTGTCGTAGGCATCTTATTCGCTTTCGGGCTGCGCAACCAAGCACCGGAGCAAGAGGAGGACGTTGAGGCGGGGGAACCCTCCATCGATCTCGATAGAGCTTAAATTTATGTTGTTGCTGCGGGCGGTCTCTGCGAAATGGGGACGGCCCGTTTGGCTTTCCAGCGACCTTTGAGTGGACCTCGTTTGGCTGTATCTTTTACATGAAACGGTATAAAAAAGCCTGCCTCTCCGCACCTTAAGAGGAAAGGGGAGGTGTAACTATGAACAAGGTCATGAATGTGGACCAACACACGCTCGTCAACGCTTGGCAGAAGCAGCTGCCGGAATATTTGAACCCGGGAGACTCCGTGCAGGTGCAAGCTGATGAGGCGGACCCCCAGGGGCTGCGGATTCATATTAATGCGGCGGGACATCAGCTTTATTCCTTCGATTTTCAATGCTCTTATATGGACCCGCGCGAGGTTCGTGTCGAGCTGGTAGATGTGGAGCGGGATGGGCAGACGATTGCCGAGAACAGCGAGGAAATTCAGGAGTTAACCGGAGACTATGTCCGTCATATTCATGAATGCGCGCAAGCCTTAGCGCCGCTGACGAACCCTTAACAACGAGAAAGCGAGGACTTAGGCTTATGTCACGAAGCAAATCGGGAATCGATAAAAATTTGACGAATGTCGTAGAGGATCTGGACCAAACGCCGGTCAACGCCCATCATGCCCAACAGATGCAACAAAAGGTGAATGACCGACGGCACACCAATATGGAAAACCGCGATCACAACAAGGATATGGACCCGACCCATTAAGGGTTGGAGCAACCATAAAAAATCACCTTATCGGGCCCATAGCTCCTAAGAATAAGGTGATTTCATCACTGTATTTTTATGTAAGGAAATTCTCAGGGATATGCCGAAGCAGGCTGTGTCCAGGTTCATCATGCCGATGAGCCATGGATACAGCCTATTTGTTATCTTACTTCCGCAGCAACGGGGCAAGCTTCTCAGCTTCACGGCCCATTTTCTTCAGCAATTCAATCATGACCTTCTTCTCCTCATCGGTCAGCCCGCTCAGCGCGTGGTCAATCCGCTCCGCATACTCCGGATACAGTTGGTCCATCAGCTCTTTGCCCTTAGGCGTCAGATTAGCATAAATTACGCGCCGATCGCGTGGGCAAGGCGTGCGGTGCAGCAAGCCGGCTGCTTCCAGCTTATCGATGACATACGTTACGTTTCCGCTTTGCAGCAGCAGCTTCGCGCCAATTTGTTGAATCGGTTGAGAGCCTTTGTAATACAGGACCTCCAGAACGGCAAAGGCCGTCGGATTAAATCCTTGGATTTTGCTCCCCATAACTGCATGTTCGTTGACACTCTTAAATGATTTGGCAAAAACCCGGTACAAATGCAGTGACAAATCCGTTCCGCGTTGTTCGGTGGTCATCATGTGCATCCCGCCCTTATTTTATATTTGTGAATCTTTGAACTTGATCGAGTACTTGTAATCTTAAACCACCTGAGATTTAAAAAAAATATAATTTATCACAATTTGCGTCTTTTTGTATGGAAATAAATGTAACTCGCTCTGCCTTCAGACCGCAAAAATTTCATTCTGCGGCGCAGGGACGGAATCGGCCCCGAGACGGATGGAAACCCCTTTCCGATTCATTAAGATAACTTCATAAAATCAAAGCGGAGTAGGGGATGACGAAGATGCGAAGATTCGGGAAAGGTTTAGCCGGCCGGGAGGGCTCCGGTATTTTGCAAAACCGTGCATATTTGGCGCTGTTATCGGCGCAGTTGGTATCCAATATCGGCGACTGGTTGTATTTGCTCGCCTTGCTGACGATGGTTGGCTTGAAATGGCATGCCACGCCTTGGGAAATCACAATGGTCTCGCTTTGTATGGTGCTGCCGGTCTTGTTGGGCGGCCCGTTGGCGGGGATGCTGGCAGATCGTTTTGAACGCAAAAAGTTGATGGTTATCTCCGACCTCGTTCGGTTTGGAGTACTGCTCGGCTTTGTGTTCGTCACCGCGATTTGGCAAGTGTACGTCCTGTTAATCGCCAAGGGATTTTTGGACGTCATCTTCTCCCCGGCGAAGAACGGAAAAATTAAGGAGATCGTGCCGCATGAGCAACTGGAGCAGGCGGTTTCCTACAGTGCAATTATTGAGCAAGGCACTAAAATCATTGGCCCGGCTTTGGGCGGAATGCTGACGGCGGCATTTAGCGTAACCGTATGTTTTGTGGTAGACGCAGGAACTTTTCTTATTTCGGCGCTCTTGCTTACCAAGGTGCCTGGAAAATTGCGGAGCGCGGCGTCGACACCGGCGGAAGGGGAAGCCGGGCAAGCGACAGCGTCCCGGAAACTGAAGCGGGGATTTTGGACCGAAATGGCGGCTGGCATCAAAATTATCGGCGGCATTCCGTTGCTTGCCGTTGCCACGTTGACTTTGTGCGCGTGTTTGCTTGTTCTGCAAATCGCTGATTCGCAAGCTGTGGTCTTGTTCCGGGAGATCCCCGGGGTGCCCGACGATTTGCTGGGGTGGTGCATCACGTTTAGCGGGGTTGGGACCTTAACTGCAGCGTGGCTCACGAGGCATCTTAAACTTACGCCGCTGTATAAAATGGGGATCGGCGGAGCCATGCTGGGGTTGGTGTTCGCGGCAGCGGGCTTTATCGTAAGCCAGGTCACGTTTACCGAAGGAGTGATGGCGTTGATGCTGGCACTGTTCGCCTTCGCCGGGTTAGGCGCGGGGATGACGTTTATCCCGTTTCAGGTCACGTTGCAGCAGCGGACCCCGGAAGCGGTGACCGGACGCGTATTCGGTACGGTATCGAGCTTGACCTCGACCGCAACGCTGATTGGACCGCTGTTTGGCGGCTCACTGGTGACCGCCTTTGGGCCGGAGCCCGCCTTCATTTTATCGGGCAGCCTCATGGCCGTTATGGGCTTCCTGCTCTTGTCGATTGCTCCGGCCATTATGAAGCGGGATCGTGCCGCAGCTGTACCAGCGGTTTCGGGGGCGGAGGCTGTAGAGGCTGTGGAGGCGTAACGGAAGCAGCTTGATTTTCCTGGTTTCCGGTGCGACATGTACAAAAAGCCATCATGTCTTATAATGAAAGAAATGACTGGAGATTCGAGGAGATTCTTATTGGAACAAACACAAGCATGGTTGGAAGTGAATATTCATGAGGCGGGGTATGAGTCCGGAAAGGCCGCCATCAAGCAAATTTCACTCGAAGTGAAGCCCGGTGTTCTTACCGGGCTTATTGGGCCTAACGGAGCGGGGAAGAGCACCACGCTGAAGGCGATCCTTGGCCTGCTGCCGTTTGCAGACGCAGAGGTGACCTTTCATGGCGGGGCGAACCATTATGCTTATATTCCGGAGCAGCCGGTATTTTACGATACGCTGACGTTATGGGAGCATTTAGGGCTGGCTGCTGCCGTATATGGAATGGACGAGTCCACGTTTGAGCGGGAAGCTGCAGCGTTGCTGGAGAAGTTCCGCATGACTGACGCGCGCGACTTGTTGCCGGGAGGTTTCTCCAAAGGCATGCGGCAGAAAATGATGCTGATGATCGGGTTTCTTGGCCGTCCGGATGTGTATATTGTGGACGAGCCGTTTATTGGGTTGGATCCGCGGGCGACCAAAGATTTTCTTGGCTTGCTGGAAGAAGAGCGCCGCCGCGGTGCCGGCGTGTTGATGTCCACGCACGTGTTGGATACAGCGGAACGGATTTGTGATGATTTTATTCTTGTTGCCGACGGACAGGTCAAAGCGGGCGGCTCGCTGGACGATATCCGTGCGGCTGCGGGGATGCCGGGGGCTTCCTTGTTTGATTGCTTCGATGCTTTAACTGTCAATGATTGATGAGAGCGGTGTCAATAAAAAAGAGGGAGCCCGGAAAACAGAGAGAGGGGGGCGCGGGTTGAGCAGCAAAACATCGATGACAACAATGACGCCTGCGGCATCCGCAGCATCAATGGTATCCATGACGGTGAGGCGCTTGTTCCTTCGGCGCTGGCGTGACCGGTTGCGGGAGAAGCTGGGCGTCTTGAAGTTTACGTTTGATTTGACGATCCTGTTATATCTTGGCATTCCCGGGTTGCTGTTAGGCGGTCGAGCGTATTACGGATTATGGCGGGAGGAGCTGCCGGCTTGGCTGGCCGGGCTGCCATACCCGATGATTCCGGTCCTGCTGCTGCTAGTTCTGTATAGCAGCGGCGGGATATCCTTCTATATCGAAGCGGCAGATGTTCTATTCTTGCGTCAGCGGCCCCATTGGATCAAGAGATTAATGCTTAGCGGACTGGTCGCATCAGCCGTGGTTCAAGCCGTGGTGCTGGCCCTTGCCATCGCTGTGCTAAGTCCACTGCTGGTTCGCGTTTATGGGATGAGTTGGGCAATGATTGGCGGCGTCTATGTCGTCGCGTGGGCCGCAAAAATCGTGCAGATGCTCATCCAGCAGTTACTTGGCGTATTAACCGCAGGCTGGCGTCTGCTGGTGCTGCGTTCGCTGGCCTATTCGGCTCTGGCGGCGGGCTTTGGGGCTTGGGCCGCTTGGGCCGCAACGTCGGCGGAAGCCGGGCGGCCAGCCGGGCTGGCGATTGGCATCGCCTTGCCGGTGCTGGCGCTGCTTGCCGGCGCGCTCGGCTGGTACCGCTTCCGCCTGCGGGGCCGCTTTGATGCCGAGGTGCGCGAGGAGGAGCGGCAGCGTACGAGGCTGACCGCACTGCTCCTCGCTCCGGCGGTTGAGCGGCCCAAACCTCCGCGGCCCGGAGGCTCCAAGCCTTGGTTATTCCGCCGCCTGCGCCGACTAACGCGCTCACGCCAGCCGGAGGCTCGCATCGCCGAGGCGCTGGTCAAGGCGTTCTTTCGCGGCAGCGAGTGGAAGCTGTACGCCCAAATGACGTTGGCTGGATTAGCCGCCATCGTCTTGCCGCCATATCCCGCAGTGAATCTGATTGTGTATGCGGCATTGCTTGTGCTATTGGTCTACTGGCTGAATGGCCACCGGAAATCCTTCTTTGAGCGCGAGCTGATGTCGATTCTCCCGCTGGAGGAGTCGTTGGAATACCGCAGCGGGGCACCGGCCATGCAGCTGCTGTTGCTGCCCGCGGTCATCGTTTGGACAGCGGCGCTGGGCGCCAAGTTGTATCCCCCGGGGTTGGGCTTGCTGGCAGGAGCAATCCTTGGCGTGCTGCTCGCCCGATGGCTTGGCAGTTTTTCGCGTGGAATGGGCTTATCCTCCAGACGATGGAAATCGTAGGCGAGGGCGGCCCTCTAAGAAATCATAAGATATAACGTAAAGCGCTTTACTAGATTATCGTAAAAACAGCTCGGGATCGTAAATCTGATACCGGGTTGTTTTATTTTTTGTTGTCCATGCTCGTCCCAATAACCACCGTTTCGACTTGATACCTCAGACATTCCCGATATATCGCAACCTTTGTCGAGATCGACCCAAGCCTAAAAAAATGATTGCGCTTACTTCAAATTTATAGTAAAAAGTTAATTAAGCGCTTCACTAAAATTCATTGCATCATTCGGTTAGAAATGAAAGCGTTGTATTTTTAAGCGATTAATGAAAAGTGGGAGGGCAAAATGCGGACGATCCGGCTTACAATGGCACAAGCGTTGTTAAGGTTTCTGGACAATCAATACGTATCCGTCGACGGCGTTGAGACGAAGTTCGTAGCTGGAGTCATGGGTATCTTCGGCCATGGCAATGTAACGGGCATCGGCGAGGCGCTGGAGCGAAGCCCAGGCAAGCTAGTTTATGTGCAAGGCAAGAACGAGCAAGGTATGGCTCATGCAGCGATCGCGTTTGCGAAGCAATCGCGGCGCCGGAGCATCTACGCGTGTACGACCTCGATCGGTCCTGGCGCGTTGAACATGGTGACCGCAGCTGGGACGGCAACGGTCAACCGTATCCCGCTGCTGCTGTTGCCCGGCGACAATTTCGCCTCACGGCAGCCTGACCCGGTGTTGCAGCAACTGGAAGCCGGCTACGACTATACGATCGCAGCCACAGATTGCTTCAAACCGGTAAGCAAATATTGGGACCGCATCGTTCGTCCGGAGCAGCTGATGACCGCGGCGCTGAACGCGATGCGCGTGCTGACGGACCCGGCGGAGACGGGGACGGTGACGCTTGCGCTTCCGCAGGATGTGCAGGCGGAGGCTTATGATTATCCGGAGGCGTTTTTTAACAAGCGGGTGTATGTCATTGAACGGCATCGTCCATCTGAGGAGACCCTCCGCCGGGCAGCGGAAGCCATCTCCGCCAAGCGTCGTCCCATCATCGTTGCTGGCGGCGGTGTGCGTTATTCCGGGGCAGAGGCCGAGCTGGCAGCATTCGCTGAGCGCTTTGGCATTCCGGTGGCGGAGACGCAAGCAGGTAAAGGCGCCTTGCCTTGGAACCATCCGCTGAACGTCGGCGGCGTTGGGGTCACCGGCGGCCTTGCGGCGAACCGGCTCGCGCATCAGGCTGATCTTGTTATCGGCGTCGGCACGCGGTATTCCGACTTTACGACCGCATCCAAATCGGCGTACCGGGAAGACGCGCTGTTTGTGAATGTGAACGTCAGCCGCCTGGACGGCGTCAAGCTGGATGGTATCCCGCTTGCGGGAGATGCGAAGGCAACGTTGCCGGCGCTGGCGGACATGTTGGCGGCAGCGGGGTATGCGTCGGGTTACGGTGAGACAGAGATCAAAACGCTCAAGGCCGAGTGGGATCGGGAGGTCGACCGGTTGTATGGGCTGGAACGCGAAGATGGGCTGGCGCAGACACGCGCGCTTGGGGTGATCAACGAAGTGATCGGCAACGACGCGATTATCGTATGCGCATCGGGCAGTCTGCCTGGTGACCTGCAGCGGTTGTGGCGGACGTCCCGGCCGGGTACCTACCATATGGAATACGGCTTCTCCTGTATGGGTTATGAAGTGAACGGAGCCTTTGGGGTGTCGCTGGCAGCACCGCAGCAGGAGGTTTACGCCCTGGTAGGGGACGGCGGCTATTTAATGCTTCATTCCGAGCTGATCACCAGCTTGCAGGAAGGCCGTAAAATCACGGTCCTGCTGTTTAATAACCACGGCTTCCAATGCATTCACAACTTGCAACGCGAGCATGGAAGCGACGGATTTGGCAACGAATTCCGTTATCGGGAGGCCGGCACAGGCCGCTACACGGGCGAGGTGCTTCCCATCGACTTCGCCGCGCACGCCCGCAGTCTTGGTGCAGCTTCGTATAAGGCAGCGAACACGGAGGAGCTGCGCGAGGCGCTTCGCCTGGCCCAGGCAGAGACGCGGACGACGCTGATCGAGATCGCGGTGCTGCCGGGCACCAACACGGAGGGCTACGAGTCCTGGTGGAACGTCGGCGTCCCCGCCGTCTCGACGGGCGAGCGGGTTGTGAAGGCCCACGAAGCCATGAACGAGCGCATTCGGCAGGCAAGAGCTTATTAATCGAAACCGGCAACGGGGAGGGATGAGGATGGGAGGTTTTTCTTTTCGCTTAGGGGCGCATCCCATTAATTGGGTGGGGGAAGACGTCAAGGAGCATGGAGCGGACACGACGTACGAACAAATCCTGGATGATATCCAAGCGCTGGGCCTGACGGGAACGGAGATGGGGAGAAAATATCCAACCGAGATCGGCGTGCTGAAGCAGGAGTTGTCCAAACGCGGCATCCAACTGGTCTCGCAATGGAAGTCGGTGCTCTTCTCTGATCCGGCTTATCGGGAGCAGGAACTGGAGGCATACCGGAAGCATGTAAAGTTTCTGAAAGAGATGGGGGCTGAGGTGATAAGCACGTGCGAAGTTGGCGGTTCACTGCACTTTGATCCGCGACGAACGCCAAACGAGCGGAACGTTATTCCTTTGGACGATGCGGGATGGAGCAGCTTGGCTGAAGGTCTTAACGCTGCCGGCCGCATCGCCCGCGAGTACGGGCTGAAGCTGACCTACCACCACCATGGCGGCACGGTCATCGAAGGGCCTGATGAGATCGACAAGCTGATGGAGCTGACCGATCCGGAATCGGTGTGGCTGCTGTTTGATACCGGGCACGCGCTGTACGGCGGGGCGGACCCGCTGACAGTGCTCCGCAAGCATTACGACCGCATCGCCTACGTTCATCTGAAGGATGTGCGCGACGACAGGCTGCGGAAGCTGAAGGCAGCGGGTTCTGACTTCATCACCTGCATTCGTGAAGGTGTATTCACAGTTCCGGGCGACGGCTGCATCGATTTCCGGCCGATCATCGCCGAGCTGGTCAGCCGAGGTTACAGCGGTTGGGCCATGCTGGAGGGGGAGCAGGATCCGGCAGAACATCCGCCGCGTGAATATGCAGCGAAGGCGCTTGCCTATCTGCACTCGCTGATTCCGGCTGAAGGAGGGGACCCTTCATGACAACGTTGGTTTCGCTGTTCCCGGAGAACCGGAGGTTTGACCTCACGGCGCTTGGACGGCTATGTATTGACCTTAACGCGAACGAAATTAACCGCCCGATGGAGCAGACGGTGACGTTCACCAAGTATGTTGGGGGTTCGCCCGCGAATATCGCCATCGGCATGAGCCGGCTTGGCCGGCGCGTCGCCTTCATCGGTAAATTGGCCGACGATCAGATGGGCCGATTTATTCGAACGTACCTGCGCGATAACGGCATCGACGACAGCGGCGTCTCGACGGACCACACCGGCGCGGTCACCGGGCTTGCGTTCACGGAAATCAAGAGCCCTACGGATTGCAGCATCCTGATGTATCGGGATAATGTGGCCGATCTGAAGCTTGGCCCGCTGGAGGTGAATGAATCGCTGATTGCGGAGAGCAGAGCGCTCTTGATCTCGGGTACAGCACTGGCCGCAAGTCCGTCTCGGGAGGCGGTATTCGTCGCCCTGGAGTATGCCCGGGCTCACGGGACTCCGGTCGCTTTTGATATCGACTATCGGCCTTATACCTGGAAATCGCCGGAGGAAACGGCGGTGTACTGCCACCTTGTCGCGGAGAAAAGCGACATCATCCTCGGGACGCGCGAGGAATTCGACAGCATGGAGCGATTCGAGCAGAATTCCGACCGCAGTGACCGGTACACCGCTGCCAAGTGGTTCGATCGCGGTGCGAAGCTCGTCGTCATCAAGCATGGCAAGGAGGGGTCCATCGCCTATACGGAGGATGGCCTGGAGCATCGCGCTCCGTCGTATCCAGCAAAGGTCATCAAGACGTTTGGGGCCGGCGATGCCTATGCTTCCGGCTTCCTTCACGGACTAATGTCCGGGTGGGATGTCGCCCGGAGCATGGCTTTTGGCGGGGCGGCAGCAAGTATTGTGATTTCGAGTCACAGCTGTTCGGACGCGATGCCCACTGCCAAAGCGGTGGAGGACTATATTCAGCGCTGCGAGCGCGGGGAAATTACAGCCGGTTAACTTGAGAGGCAAGTGGGCCGGCCTATAGAAACGGGGAGAACATGCGCTATGAACTCAACGACGCTAAACAACTGGATCGGCGGACAATGGGTTAAGTCCGCATCTGAAGTAACGGAGGATGTCTACAACCCAGCAACTGGCGAAGTATTGGCGAAGGTGCCGTTGTCTACGCAGGCAGAGGTGGATCAGGCGGTTTCCGCTGCAGCCGAAGCGTTTGCGACGTGGAGCCGGACGCCGGTTCCGCGCCGCGCACGGGTGTTGTTTAAGTACCAACAGCTGCTTGTTGAGCATTGGGAGGAATTAGCTCGCCTGATTACGCAGGAGAATGGCAAGAGCTTTAACGAGGCGCATGGTGAGGTGTTGCGCGGGATCGAATGTGTCGAGTTCGCCGCAGGCGCACCTTCGCTGATGATGGGGAAGCAGCTGCCGGATATTGCCTCGAACCTGGAATCCGGTATGTATCGGTATCCCCTTGGAGTTGTCGGCGGCATCACGCCGTTTAATTTTCCGATGATGGTGCCTTGCTGGATGTTTCCGCTCGCCATTGCATGCGGCAATACGTTTGTACTCAAGCCGTCCGAACGGACACCGCTGCTGGCGAACCGGCTGGCGGAACTGTTCCATGAGGCCGGCCTGCCGGCGGGTGTGCTGAACGTCGTCCACGGTGCGCACGATGTCGTAAACGGTTTGCTGCAGCATCCCGGCGTCAAGGCGATCTCGTTTGTGGGCTCACAGCCGGTGGCGGAATATGTCTACAAGACCGGTGCAGCTCACGGCAAACGCGTTCAGGCCTTGGCCGGAGCCAAAAACTACACGATCGTCATGCCGGACGCGGATTTGGACCTGGCCGTCAAGGAGATCATCAGCGCGGCGTTTGGCTCTGCGGGCGAGCGCTGCATGGCGTGTGCCGTTGTCGTTGCCGTTGGCGATGTCGCGGACGAACTTGTCGCCAGACTGTCTGCTGCAGCGGATCGGATCAAGATCGGCAACGGCCTTGACGAAGGTGTGCTCCTTGGTCCGGTCATTCGGCAGTCCCACAAGGAACGGACGATTGGCTACATCGAAAGCGGCATTACCGAAGGAGCTGTGCTCGTCCGGGATGGCCGTGAAGATGCGGCGGCGAGCGGCGAAGGCTTTTTCCTCGGACCCACGATCTTTGATCAGGTGAATGGCGAGATGGCGATTGGCCGAGATGAGATTTTTGCGCCGGTCTTGTCGGTCATGCGGGCGAAGACATTGGAGGAAGCAATCGAACTCGCCAACCGCTCGGAGTTCGCGAACGGGGCTTGTCTGTTCACAAGCAGCGGCGCCAACGTGCGGACCTTCCGCGAGACCATTGACGCCGGGATGCTGGGCATTAATTTGGGCGTGCCTGCCCCGATGGCGTTCTTCCCGTTCTCCGGTTACAAGAAGTCGTTCTACGGCGACTTGCATGCGAACGGCACAGACGGGGTCGAATTTTATACGCGCAAAAAAATGGTGACCGCTCGCTGGTTGTAACCAAGCTGAAGCTAAGTGGGAGGAACGACATGGATAAATTAAGAATCGGCGTCATCGGCGCCGGGAGAATCGGCAAAATTCACGCGGACAATCTCAAACGACTGCCGCAGGCAGAGGTCATTGCGATCAGCGACTTGTATGCGGACGCCGAATTGGAGAAATGGGCAAGGGAGAGAGAGATTCCGCTCGTCACAACAAGCAGCGACGCCATTATTCATCATCCCGACATCGACGCGGTATTCATCTGCTCGTCCACCGACAGCCATGTTCCACTCATCAAGAGCGCTGCGAGAAACGGTAAGCATATTTTTTGTGAAAAGCCAATCAGCATGGATATCCGTCAGACGGAGGAGGCGCTGGAGGAAGTGCGCCGTGCCGGCGTGAAGCTGCAGGTCGGCTTCAACCGCCGCTTCGATCACAATTTTCGCCGCGTCCGCGAGCATGTCGAGTCAGGGGCCATCGGTGACGTACATCTCATTAAAATTACGTCCCGAGATCCGAGCCCACCTCCGGAAGCCTACATCGCAGTGTCCGGCGGCATTTTCATGGACATGATGATCCATGACTTCGACATGGCGCGCTATTTGTCCGGCAGCGAGGTGGTGGAGGTGTCCGCGCACGGCGGGGTGTTAATTGATCCCGCATTTGCGGAATACGACGATGTTGATACGGCGATCGTGACGTTGCGCTTCGCCAATGGGGCGCTGGGCGTGATCGACTGCAGCCGTCAAGCGGCGTACGGTTACGATCAACGTGCAGAAGCGTTTGGATCGCTGGGTGCAGCATTTGCTGACAACGACTACGCCAATACGGTGGTGTTGAGCACATCGTCAGGCGTACAGAGCGATAAGCCGTTGTACTTCTTCCTCGAGCGGTACAACGAGGCGTACATTTTGGAGACGCAGCAATTTATTGACTGCGTGTTAAGCGGCACACCGGTTCCAGTTGACGGTGAGGACGGGTTGCAGGCGGAACGGATCGCTCGGGCGGCGAAGCTGTCGCTTCAGGAGCGCCGGATCGTCAAGCTGTCGGAGCTGGATCTTGCTGGATCGGTCCATGCTGAACGCGAAGGGAGATGAGAGGATGTCAAATCTAATCGTTCGTCCTGAGAAGGGAGGGCCGGGCCAGCATCCGCTGCTATCGGTGACGCCGGAATCCGCCGGTTGGAGCTATGTCGGGTTTGAGGTGTACCGGCTGAAGCCTGGGGAGACCATTGAACGGAGTACAGAGGATCGGGAATACTGCTTGGTGATTATAGAAGGGAAAGCCCATGTATCAACGGCGGAGACAAGGTGGGAGTCGGTTGGCGAGCGGTTGAGCGTATTTGAGCGGATTCCCCCGTATGCGGTCTATGTGCCGGGCGGCAACCGATACGAAGTTGAAGCGGTAACCGAGTTGGAGCTGGGGGTCTGCCATGCTCCGGATCGGAAGAGCGGTCATCCGGCCCGTTTGATTGGGCCAGAGGATATGGACAGCGAAGTCCGGGGAGAAGGGGCAACGCAGCGGTATATTCATCACATTTTGCCGGAACAGCAGCCTGCGGATAGCTTGCTCGTTGTTGAGGTGTTTACGCCTGCAGGACATTGGTCCAGCTATCCCCCGCACAAGCATGACCAGGATGCCTTGCCGGATGAAGCGCTGCTGGAGGAGACGTATTATTATCGGGTGAACCCGCCACAGGGTTTTGCCGTTCAACGTGTGTACACGGATGACCGGTCGCTTGATTCAACGATGGCGATAAGAAACGGCGAGACGGTGCTCGTACCAAAGGGCTATCATCCGGTGTCTGCACCTCCTGGTTACGATGTCTATTACCTCAACGTCATGGCTGGTCCCGTCCGAACCTGGAGGATCCGCAACGATCCGGAACACGCATGGACGCTTGAATCGGCAGGAATGCGCCAGACTCAACCCGATTGAACATTTGCAAAGGCAAATGAATCGTCGGATAATAGCTCCATAGAGAGCGGTAACGCTCGGACTACTATCCGATAATAAATGAGGTTGTTTATGAAAGGGACTACGATTTACGACGTTGCCAAAGAAGCGGGCGTGTCGATTGCGACGGTCTCCAACGTGATTAACGGCAAAGGCAACGTGGGCAAGAAGAAGCGGGAAGAAATCTTTAAGGTAATGGAGCGACTTCAATACAAGCCCAGCGTCATCGCATCCGCTTTGATGGGGAAGAAGACGTATACCCTGGGGCTGCTGATCCCGGATGTGTCGAACCCGTTCTTCTCCGAAATCGCCCGGGCTGTGGAAGATATGGCTCATGAGGAAGGGTACAGCGTCATTGTATGCAGCACCGATAATAACGACGAACGCATCGAGAAATACATCAAGCTGCTGGAGCAAAAAAGCGTGGACGGCCTGCTGATCGGCACCGGCGTTGAGAACGCCAACATTATTGCGCAACTGTCCGAAAATTCCGTTCCGATCGTAATGATCGCGCGGGAGGCGTCGGATATCAATGTGCATCGTGTGCTGACGGACGACTTTAAGGGCGGTTCGCTGGCGGCGGGGCATCTTCTGCAACTTGGCCATGAGCATGTTGCTATCTTGTCGGAGAGCACGAAGTTCAGCAGCAGTAAGGAGCGTGTGAGAGGGTTCCGATTTGCGTTGTTCGAGGCCGGAAAGACGCTGGACGACGAGCGGATCGTTGCCTGCCAATCCACGATCATGGACGGCAAGCGAGCAGCGACGACGCTGCTTACGGGGCCTAATCCGCCGACAGCGATCTTCTGCTGCAACGATATGCTGGCGATCGGTGCGCTGCAGGCAGCTAGGGAATGCGGTGTCCGCGTCCCGGAGCAGCTGTCGATCATCGGCTTCGACAACACGATTTTGTCAACGGTCACGAATCCGACGCTGACCACGATCGCCCAGCCGACGGACGAAATGGCGAAGCTGGCCTTTGGCTTGCTTCTCTCTTCGCCGGACGAAGGGAGCGAGGACATCAAGCAACGCATCGTGATGGAACCCAAGCTGATCGAACGGGAATCTACGGGACCTGTGCAACACGAAGCTGCCGGCTGTTAAGGCCGGCTCGCAGCATCGTGCCGCAGGTATGCCGCTTCTTTGCAACCGTATCGCAGTTCTTACCTACCAACGCTACCAACGCTTTAGTCATCCTTGTCCTAAAACTCCACATAACAAACGCATATAACCTATCCATCGTAATCATCACTCACCGTTGCATCTATCCAGATACCAGCACTACCTCCAAACACAGCTCTTACCGCCAAAAATCAGGACTCATCTTCGCAAGAAATTGAATAAAAAAACTCTTCAGATATGGGACCGATATACAACTGCAACTTCGGATTTCCAACTTTTTCATCCAAAACAATATTAAGCGCTTACAAAATGGAGGGGCGGAAATCTCGTGTCCATGGGTGATAGGCGCCATGGGAAGCCGCTGATTCTTGCGGGGGGGTGAGGCCGAGGCACTTGGAGTGCCAAATGACAGCCAGAAGGGCAGAACAGGATGCCAAATCATTAATGGAGGGGTTAATCGTGAAAAAGTCCGGAATGTTAGGGACGCTTCTTTTAACGATAGCTGTCATTTTCGCAGGATGCGACGGGAATAATGCGGCGGCGCCCGATGCAGCGAAGTCCAACAATTCATCGAAGGGCGAACAGTCGAAGCCCGTGGCAGGCGGAGTCAACACGGACAGCAAGGAAGCTCCCGAGCTCGCGAAACTCGTGGCAGAGGGCAAGCTGCCGAAGCTGGAGGAGAGACTCCCGAAGGCTGAAGACATCATGGTCGAGCCGGTCGTGGAGGAACTTGGTCAATACGGTGGAGACTGGACGATGGCCTGGACGGGGCCGGGCGATAAATGGGCTGTCGGGCAGCCAACAGAGGAGGCGTTGTTCCGCTTCAATGCGGACGGCACCGGGGTGGAGCCTAACGTAGCGAAGAGCTACGAAGTGAACGAGGACTCTACGGTGTTTACGATTCATCTGCGCGAAGGCATGAAATGGTCGGACGGCATGCCATTTACAGCCGATGATGTGTTGTTTTATTGGGAGCACATGCTGACCAAAGAAACGTTTGGCAAAAAGATCTATGACGCCTATTACTCGGTAGATCCAGTCACAGGCGAAAGAGCGCTCGCAGAAGTGAAGAAGGTCGACGACTACACCTTCACAGTGACGCACAAGTATCCGAATGTACAGTTCCTTGAGCGGGTTGCGATTGATAATAAGTGGTTTTTTGCACCGGCGCACTTCCACAAGACGATCCTTCCAGAGTTTGTTGGCGAGGCGAAAACAGCCGAAATCGCCAGGGAGTGGGGCTATGAGGATGTGAAGGCGTTCCTCGTCGACACCGGCTACTATTACTGGCTGCATCCGCAAATTCCAACGCTGCGCCCTTGGGTTGCCGCCACGGATCCAAACAGCGACCAGTTCGTGATGGAGCGTAACCCCTATTATTGGAAAACTGACGCCGAAGGTCGTCAACTGCCTTACTTGGATCGCATTGTCGTGACCAAGATTCAGGATCCGAGCCAGATTTTGCTTGGTACGCTGGCTGGCAACTACAATCTGGCAACCTTCGGGGCTAAAGACTTTACGATTCTGAAGGAAAACGAGAAGAAGGGCGATTTCCGCGTATTGCAATGGACCCAACCCAGCTGGACGAGTGCGGGGATTCAGCTCAATCAGACGACGAAAGATCCGAAGCTGCGCGAGCTGTTCCGGGATATTCGTTTCCGCGAGGCGCTGTCGATCGGGGTGGATCGCAACGAGATCACCGAAATCGTGACGAACGGCATCGCCGACCCGGTGCAAGCGTCCGTTCCTGAAGGAGTGTTCGGATACCAAGAGGGCTGGGCGCAGAAGTGGGCGGAGTATGATCCCGAGCGCGCGAACCAGTTGCTGGATGAAATCGGCCTAAAACGCGGCAAGGATGGCTTCCGCACGTTCCCGGACGGCTCGGATCTGACCTTAACGGACATCGAATCCAGTACAAACGCCGACTCCTTCTTGGAACTTTTGAAGAAGTATTTTGAGGATATGGGACTCAAGTTCAATGTGAAGGTTGTCGAATCCGGTGCATATAACGATCTGAAATATGCCAACGAGGTCCCGATAAACACGGAAGCGATTTCTGTCGTGAACATCTCGTTCCGCCCAGATACGCTTGTGCCGCTGCGTGTGATCACACCGTGGTTTGGTCATTACGGTCTGTATACGGAGTCCGGCGGCAAAGAGGGCTTTAAGCCGGAAGGGGATGTCGCCAAAATTTTGGATCTTTGGGCACAGCTCAAGGCTAGCAATTCCAAGGATGACATCAATCGCATTGCGAATGAAATCTACAAGGTTCATATGGATAATCAGTGGGTCATCGGTTACGCCGGACCAACGCCAGCGCTGGTTGTCGCCAGCAACAAGATGCGTAATGTTCCGGAGAAAGCGGTATGGGCCGACGAATTTCGTTCCTTAGGACACGGGCATCCGGCGCAGTTTTTCCTGAAGCAGTAACTCGGTAGGGAGTCGGCGGCGGGGAATGAAGGACTCCCCGTGCCGTTCTTCCATCCTGAAGGCACGCGTTAATCGCATTGGAGGGGACTGATGACAGATGCTTCAATATATACTCAAGCGGATTGTATTGGCCATTCCGGTCGTGATCCTGATTTCGTTCATCGTCTTCTATATTATTCAGCTTCCTCCCGGAGACTACGTGTCTACTTATGCGGCGCAAATGGCAGCCGCGGGCGACAACATGACGGCGGAGGAAATGGAGGAGATGAGGGAAAATCTGGGGCTTAGCGGACCCGTATACGAGCAGTATGCGGTCTGGATCAAAAAAATCGTGCTGCACGGTGATTTTGGCTTTTCCTTTAGCTACAACAAACCGGTGTTAGACGTGATTAAGCAGTATATGGGGCTGACGTTGGTGGTCTCGTTTGTTACGTTGTTTTTTCACTATATCGTTGCGATTCCGATTGGCATTTATACCGCGGTTAAACAGTATTCCGCCGGGGACTATTTCTTCTCAGGTCTCAGTTTTATCGGCATGGCGACTCCCAACTTCCTGCTGGCTATCATTCTGATGTTCTTCTCGTACAAATGGTTTGGGGACCCGCTGCTTGGACTGTTCTCGCCCGAGTACGTCAATGCGCCGTGGTCGATGGACAAAGTGGTGGATTTGATGAAGCATTTGATCATCCCTGTGATCGTCATCGGGATTGCGCATACCGCGGATTTGATCCGCGTCATGAGAGGCCAGATGCTCGATGAGCTGAACAAGCCGAGCATCGTCACCGCCCGCGCCAAGGGCGTATCCAATCTGAAAATCCTGTTCAAATACCCGACGCGCTCTGCCTTGAACCCAATCGTAAGCACGCTGGGCTGGTCATTGTCCTCGATTTTTACCGGTTCGACCATTACCGCGATCGTACTGAACCTGCCGATCCAGGGACCGGTCATGTACAAAGCGCTGCTGAGCCAAGATATGTACCTGGCCGGGACATGGCTGTTGTTTATGGCGCTGCTCACCGTGTTGGGGACGTTGATCTCGGATATTTTGCTGGCTTGGCTTGATCCGAAAATTCGTACAGAGTTCAGAGGTAATTGACTATGAACCCATCGACGATATTTAAGAAAAAAACTCCGACAAACAACAAAGTATCGAGGCCGGCGAAGCGGAAAAACAACATTGATCTGAACTACAGCTCGCAATGGAAGCTGATGTATCTGCGGTTTAAGAAGCACAAGCTGGCCCGGATCAGCCTGGTCATTCTCGGAGTTCTGTATCTTGTCGCGTTGTTCGCTCAATTTATTGCACCTTACAGTCTGCAAAGCTATGACAGTAAATACGTCAATGCGCCGCCGACGTTGCTGCGTTTCGTTGACGCCGAGGGTAAGTTCCATCTACGCCCGTTTGTCTATGAATTAAAGTCTGATCGGGACCCGGAGACGATGCGCAAAATCTTCGTGAACAACGAGGAGAAGACCTATCCGCTGCAGCTGTTCGTCAAAGGCGAAGAATACAAGTTCCTTGGATTGTTCCGTACCGACATTCACCTGCTGGGGGTGGAACAGCCGGGCCGGATCTTCCTGCTAGGCACGGATGGGATGGGGAGGGATTTATTTTCCCGTATCGTCCTGGGCAGTCAAATCTCGCTGTCGATCCCGCTGGTCGGGGTGGGGATCAGCTTCGTGATCGGCCTCATCCTGGGCGGCATCTCCGGTTACTTCGGCGGCTGGATTGATTCGCTAATCCAACGGATCATCGAGATTATCCGCTCATTCCCGACGCTTCCGCTGTGGATGGCGTTATCGGCGGCGATTCCGCCGCGCATTCCGGTGGTGACGATGTATTTTTACATCGTAATTATCTTTGCGTTGATCGGCTGGACCGATCTGGCACGCGTTGTCCGGGGCAAGTTCATCTCGCTGAAAAATGAAGATTACGTCATCGCCGCCAAAATTGCCGGAGTCAGCGACGCCAAAATCATTATCAAGCATTTGCTGCCCGGATTTATCAGCTATCTCGTTGTGGCGACGACGCTGGCGATTCCCGGCATGATTCTCTCCGAGACGGCCATGAGCTTCCTTGGGCTGGGTATCCGCTCTCCTGCGACTAGCTGGGGCGTATTGCTGCAGGAAGCCCAGCAGATTGAGAACGTCGCTTTGTATCCGTGGAAGTTGTTCCCGCTGGGGATCGTGATTCTTACCGTGCTGACTTACAACTTCCTAGGTGACGGGATGCGGGATGCCGCCGATCCGTACAAGAAATGATCTGACGATACTATGAAGCGAGCGAGGTGACCGTATGACAACACAAACCTTAGTCGCCGAGCAGCCGCTGCTCTCGGTACGAAACTTGAAGATCCGCATCCAGATGGACAACGGCGTCATGCATGCTGTTGACGGGGTTGATTTTGATATCTATAAAGGGAAGACCTTAGGGCTCGTAGGTGAGTCCGGCTGCGGAAAAAGTCTTACCAGCCGCTCGCTCATCAACCTGAATCCGAAGGAATGCGAGACGACGGGCTCGATTGTCTACCGTCCAACCGACACCAAGGAGGGGAAGGAGGTTGACATCCTTTCCCTTGAACCCAATGGCAAGGCTATCCGCTCCATTCGCGGCCGCCGCATCTCCATGATCTTTCAAGAGCCGATGACGGCCTTCTCTCCGATGTATACGATCGGTAATCAGATTGTGGAAGCGATTCGGATACACCGGACGAAGGATAAGAAGGAAGCCAAAAAAATCGCGCTTGAAATGCTATCCAAGGTCGGCATTTCGGACGAGGAGAAGCGGTTCGATCAATATCCGCACGAGTTTTCGGGAGGCATGCGGCAGCGCGCGATGATCTCGATGGCGCTGTCGTGCAACCCCGAGCTCTTGATCGCCGACGAGCCAACGACAGCGCTGGATGTGACGATTCAGGCGCAGGTGCTTGAACTGATGCGGGCGCTTCAGCAGGAATTTGGCATGTCGATCTTGCTCGTCACGCACGACCTTGGCATCATCGCTCAAATGTGTGACGAGGTCGCGGTGATGTACCTTGGCAAGATCGTCGAGCAGGCGCCGGTGAAGGAATTGTTCCGCAATCCCAAGCATCCGTACACCAAAGGCTTAATGCGATCGATGCCGCGGCTTGGGGGCGGCAAGGAGAAGCGCCTCGAGTCCATCGAAGGCTCGGTGCCGATGGCGATCGACATGCCGCCGATGTGCGGCTTCTATGAACGCTGCAAGGACCGCATCGAAGGGGTCTGTAATGCGGCCGCCGTGCCGATGACCTCGATCTCCGAAGGGCATTCGGTCAGATGCTTCCTGTATTCGGAACCGCAAGGAGGCGAAACGCCATGACCAACGCGCTGCTTGACGTCGTCGGGTTAAACAAAGAATTTCAGGTTAAGCCGAAGTCAGCGAAGATCTTCGCGAAGCCAACAAAGGTCCAAGTCCTGAATGACATCTCGTTTGAGATGTACGAAGGGGAGACGCTAAGTATCGTCGGGGAATCAGGTTGCGGCAAAACGACGCTAGGTCGTTGTCTGGTCCGAGGGATTCCCGCTACCTCCGGGCAAGTCATTTACCGTACTGAGGAGGATGAACGCGTTGACTTCTTGAAGTTAAAGGGGAAGGAAGCCAAGCGGCTGCGTAGAGATATCCAGATGATTTTTCAGGATCCGTATTCCTCCCTTAGCCCGCGCATGAGCGTGTTCGATATTATTTCGGAGCCGCTCGTTGCGAACTTCAAGCTGAGTCGAGATGAAGTTGAGGAGAGAGTGAAGGATATCGCGGAAAAAGCCGGCCTCAACCCCAGTTACCTGCGCCGCTACCCGCACGCGTTCTCCGGCGGCCAACGGCAGCGGATCGCGATCGCTCGTGCACTGATTATGAAGCCGCGGCTCATTGTCTGCGATGAGGCGGTGTCTGCGCTGGACGTGTCCATCCAAGCGCAGATCATTAATCTGCTTAAGGATCTGCAGGAACAGTTCAAGATTACGTACTTATTTATCTCGCACGACTTGTCCATTGTGCAGAACATATCAGATCGTGTGGCCGTCATGCACTTGGGACGTATTGTGGAGTTGGCGCCAACCAAGGAGCTGTTCGAGGCTCCCAAGCATCCATATACGGAAGCCTTGATGTCGGCCGTGCCGCAGCCTGATCCGGAAGCGAACCATAGCCGGATCATTTTGGAAGGAGAGGTGCCAAATCCGGCCCATCCGCCAAGCGGCTGCCATTTCCATCCGCGTTGTGCTTACCGGACCGAGAAGTGTATGCAGCAATCGCCGGAACTGCGAGAGATTAACAGCAGCCATTCCGTGGCCTGCCACTATGCAGAACAATTAAACTTAAGAGGTGTAACGATATGATTGTTGAACATGCCCCAGCAAATCCGAATCCGAGAAAGCTCATTATTTTCCTGGATTGCGGGGATACGATTATTGACGAAAGCTCGGAGACTCGAGACGAGGAGGGCATCGTACTGGACGGCCGGGTCATTCCCGGCGCGAACGTGATGGTCAAGACATTGGCGGAGCGGGGATTTCGGCTGGCTATCGTCGCCGACGGCGCCGCGCAGTCCTTCAAAAACCTGCTGACCCGAAACGGGATCTATGAATGCTTCGAGACGCTGATCTATTCCGAGAACATCCGGGCCACGAAACCCAGCCCAAGGATGTTCAAGGCCGCGATGGGCGCCATGGAGTTGGAGGAAGCCGATATCCCCCGAATCATTATGGTCGGCAACAACCTCAGCCGCGACGTGAAAGGAGCGAACGCACTCGGCATTACGAGCGTGTTCCTCAGCTGGACGCCGCGTTATCCGAAGACGCCAGCAGACGATTCGGAGATTCCGCGTTACACGATTGAGACTCCACTTGAGCTGATCGAGCTGGCAGAAAAATTGGATAGACAACTATCCTCGTGATGAAAAAAGCGGGACGCAGCGGAGCTATTCCGCTGCGTCCCGTTTTTGGTTTTAACGATCGGTTTAGTGGCCCGCACTCAACGCAGCGTTGCGGCCGGCCGTATATCCGGTTGAGAAAGCTGCCGTAATGTTATATCCGCCGGTATAGCCGTGAACGTCCAGAATTTCTCCGCAGAAATAAAGTCCTGGCATCAGTTTCGATTGCATCGTTCTAGGATCGATTTCTTTTATATTCACACCGCCGCCCGTTACGAAGGCTTCTTCAATCGATAACGTTCCGTAGACCCGAATCGGGAAACGTTTAACCAACTGGGCAAATTGCAGCCACTTTTGCTTTGGAATATTCGCGTAAGTCAGGAGAGGGTCTAATTCGGCTTTTTGCAACAGGATCGGGATGATTTTCTCTGGCAAATACGCTTTTAATACGTTTTTAATTGATTTTTTGGGATCTTGTTCAGCAAGCTTCAGCGTTTCGTTGTAGACTTCATTCTTCGTTTTATCAGGAGTAAAGTCAATGGAAACTTCAATATTGCCAGTGCCAAACTGCTTTAGCGCTTTGACGACGAACTGGCTGCACCGTAAAGCAATTGGTCCTGATATCCCGAAGTGTGTAAACAGCATATCGCCATAGTGCTCGATCAGCTTCTTGCCCTTAGGGTTCCATACGGAAAGGGAGACGTTTCTTAAGGACAGCCCTTGCAGCTCCTTGCTTTGGATAAAAGGTTCATTCGAAGTAAGCGGAACTTCGGTCGGGAACAGTTCAGTAATCGTGTGACCGGCTTTTTCGGCCCAAGCATATCCGTCACCGGTCGACCCGGTATGCGGGACGGATTTGCCTCCTACAGCGATAATCACCGCATGGCTCTCCAGCACTTCTCCGGTTTTTAGCTTGACGCCCACAGTTTGACCATTGTCGTAGAGCACTTCTGCGACGGGGCTGTTGACCCGGATTTGTACGCCTTGCGAGCGCACTTGGTTGATCAGCGCATCGACCACGGTTTTGGCTTTATCAGAGACAGGGAACATTCGCCCGTTATCTTCCTCTTTGAGCTTGATTCCAAGTCCTTCAAAGAAGGCGATGATCTCTTTATTGCCGAACGTGCTTAAAGCACTGTAGAGGAAACGGCCGTTACCGGGAATAAACTGGATGAGCTCATCCAGCTCCTTGTTATTGGTGACATTACATCTTCCGCCGCCGGAGATGCCTAATTTCCGTCCTAACTTGTCTCCCTTGTCCACTAAAAGAACCTTTGCACCCTGCTCACTTGCCGCGATGGCGGCCATCAGACCGGAGGGGCCGCCGCCGATGACGATGACATCTGCTTTTTTCATGTAGATATCCTCTCTATTTGTACTATTCTTACTATTTAATAAATCATGAATTATTGTAAAACTTTGTCGGCTATGATTTAATCGAAACTAGAGTCGTATTCTTGTATTCTTCCGCCAGAGGAGGGAGAACGTGGATGTTGTTAAAGAGATCCTGCTTCAAGTCCTGATCGCCAGTTTGCCTGCATTTCTATTTCCGTTGACGTTTGAGAAAACGAATTGCTGCTGGCCTCATAACAACCGTAGCACTGAGGGACATTCATACGCCGTTGGCTTAATGTATACCTGCTTGTCCAGCATGCTGCTTTGCGATATCTTTGCCTCACGGTTATGGGAAGTTATCCCATTAAATTTCGGGATATTGCCCCTTTTTGCTCTCATGCTGTATGGTCGGTTCCGGGACGGGGTTGCTTTAGCTCTGCTGCAGATCATACTTCATCCTCTGTTTGCAGTAAATTACACCCTTATCGGGTTTATCATGGAGACGGGAATTCTCCTGTATCCATTTGTTCTACTCACTTCCCGTGATTTCAAAAGAACCGGTCGCCAGGGCAAAGTGGCCATCCTCTCTCTTTACTTTATGGGCGGAGAGACGATGATTGGCATGTCTCCATTTTTGACCGGAAGTCTATCATTTAATTCAGACCTTAACGCTTTAACGAATGGATTCATTAATGTGTTGGTCACGATGGTAGTTGGCAGCTTGTTCGTTTACATGATCGAAAGCACCATGGAGAAGGAGAAGCTGCGCGACCAAGTGATGGAGCTGTCGCGCGAATATTTCCGTGAAGCGGAGAAGCTTCAACAAATGATGGACGCTGCTCCATTAGGTATCGTTCTGTTGGATCAACAAGGTTATATTATATCGATAAATGAAACGTTTCTCCAACTCTATCGGACGTACCAAAAAGAGCCGAACGAATCGCGACGCGAGGATCTGCTGCTGCGCCGGTTGAGCGATGTGCTCAGCGGCGTGCCGATTGAGTCCATCGCCTCCCGAGTCGAGCAGTCGCTCGAAGGGCAAACGAAAGTGACCGACTTGATCAAAGCGGATAATCATATTTATTTTACCAGTACGTCTCCGATTCAAAAAAGCAAATCCAACGAAGTGATCGGTGCGGTAGCTATCGTTCAGGATATCACCGAACTGGAAACGCTGCGGATGGAGCTGAACCATGTGGAGCGGCTGAGTCTGGTGGGTCAGATGGCTGCCGGGATCACGCACGAAATCCGCAATCCGATGGCGGTGGTGCGGGGCTTTCTGCAGCTCATGCGCGAGAAAAGCCCGCCAACGTTGGATCATTACTACCGCATCGTGATGGAGGAGCTCGATCGGGCCAATGGCATCATCAATGACTTTCTTTCCCTGGCGCAGAATCGTCCGGTTGAAAGCGAGAAATGCCATCTCCACGATATCATTAAGGAACTGACGCCGTTGCTTTGGGCAGATGCGAACCTCCGCGGTCAAACGATTGAGGTCAAGCTGGATGATTCCATGCCGGAATTGTTGCTGAATGCCAAAGAGATCAAGCAGCTGATCTTAAATCTGTCGCGTAATGCGATGGAGGCGATGACCGAAAAAGGGCAGCTCACTATAGAGACCCGCGTTACTAATCAGGGGGGCCTCCTGATGGTCAGCGACACAGGGCCTGGGATTCCTTCCGGGCAGCGAGAGAAGCTGTTTGAGCCATTTTTTACGACGAAAGCGAAGGGAACAGGGCTGGGGCTGGCGTTATGCCTTAGCATCGTCGAACGCCACGGCGGCAAAATTACCGTCGATTCAACAGAGGGTCAAGGCACAACCTTTACCGTTCTTTTCCCACTCTCTTAAGTCGGGGTTGGGTCATTTGACGTCGATCAGCAGAGTTGCTTTCCTTCCCTATGAATGTATAATTAAATTAATCTGGCTAAGAGCGAGGCGAGTGCGAGAGCTCAAAATAGAGCCATATGATTATGCATAAGGAGTGATGGGTAATGTCGATGTCATTTGATCAATATATGAGAGACATGGTACAACCGATGAGAGACGAATTAACCGTGCTGGGGATTCAAGAACTGCGTACGCCGGAGGAAGTCGAAGAACAGTTGCCTAATGCGAAAGGCACTGCGCTGGTCGTTGTCAATTCCGTTTGCGGATGCGCAGCGGGACAATGCCGCCCGGGCGTAGCAAAGGCGTTGCAGCATGATGTGACACCGGACCACTTGTTTACCGTGTTTGCCGGTCAAGATAAAGAAGCTACGGCGAAAGCACGCGAATATTTCGCACCGTATCCGCCGTCTTCGCCTTCGATCGCTTTGATGAAGGACGGCGAGCTCGTCCATTTCATCGAACGTCACCAAATTGAAGACCGTTCGGCTGAAGAAATCGCCGCTGATCTGACCAGCGCGTTCGACCGCTTCTGCCGATAAGCTGTAGCGGCCGTTAATCAGTCGCTTTCGCCCCGCCATCCAGCTTGTCTGGATGGTTTGGGGCGTTTTTCGATTTAGGGCATACTACTGACATGAAATGTTATATCTTGGATGTGGAGGGATTTAAGATGAGTTTGCAGCAGGAAATCATTAAACGGCTTGGGGTTAAACCTGTCATTGATGTGGATGAGGAAATTCGCCGTCGGGTTGACTTTTTGAAGGAGCAGGTCAAAGCGGCACGCACGACCGGTTTATTAATCGCGATCAGCGGCGGGATTGATAGTGCAGTAACCACCGGCTTGTGTAAACGGGCAACGGACGAGCTGACGCAGGAGACCGGCCAACCATACATGACACTGGGCGTATTCCAGCCTTACGGGAAGCAGGAGGACATCGAGCACAGCTACGAGGTGGCCAAGGCGTTTGGCCTTGAACATACCGTGGAGACGAATATTGAGGAAGCTGTAGATGAAATCGCCCTCGAAGTCGAGCACAGCCTGAAAAATATCGGGCAATCCCGTCACCTCAGCCCGCAAGGCAAAGGTAACGTGAAAGCACGGACCCGGATGGTCATGCAATATGCGCTGGCTTTTGAGCTGAACCTGCTCGTTGTGGGTACCGACCATGCTTCTGAAGCAATTACCGGCTTTTACACCAAATGGGGGGATGGAGCCGTTGACGTGACGCCGCTCAGCTCACTGAACAAACGTCAAGTTCGTCAGCTTGCCGTCCGCCTCGGCGTACCGCAAAGCGTAATCGACAAGGCGCCAACCGCTGGTCTGTGGGAAGGACAAACGGACGAGAAGGAGCTCGGAATCAGCTACGAAGATAACAGCGATTATCTGGAAGGCAAGCAGATCGATCCAGCCGTCCAAGAGCGCCTAGAGGCCTTCTACCGCAAGACTGAGCATAAACGCAGCCCAATCCCAGGCATTTAATTCAACATAGGCGCAGGAGTGTCGTTGTGTGATAGGCATGGACTCAAACGGCACGCCATCGCCAATTAAAGTTATCGCCACCCTCAACGCGTTACGCGGGCCCGGGCGCTATTGCCCGGAGCCCGCTTTTTTTCAGGAAAAGTGTACGCAGCTAGTATTCCGGCCGCCCTCTTTCAGTGATTATCCCGTTGCCTCAGGCGGTGAGTGAAACAAAGTAGCAGATCTGCACGGCAGTAGTTATTACTAGCAAGGGAAATTGGTAGCAATAAGAAATTGCAAGGAAATCAATGGGTTGAGATCGTTTCAACAGGGGGACTCTGGCCTCTTCTCTCTCCGCCACCCTCTTTTGATGATTATCCCGTTGAGTCAGTTAGTGGAATGGAAGAAAGAGAAGGGATGGGAGTAGACGCGCCAGTACTTCCATTAGTATCATTAGTAACTCACTCGTATACAATAAGCATCGAGCAAGTATTTAAGAATCAGTTAGAACAAGCATCGAATAAACATCGAATAAATATCGAACAAGTACTAGCAAGCACTACCAAGCACTAGTAAGTATCTAATAAGTATCTAAATTAAGTATCTAAATAAGTATAGTATCTAAATAAGTATCCAATAAGTATCCAATAAGTATCCAATAAGTATCCAATAAGTATCCAATAAGTATCCCATTAGCCCCCTTACGATCATAATCACATAACCGTCCACTAGCATTTTGCACCATAATAGCACCTAATAAGCACCTAGCACCTCCCTAGTAAGCACCTCACTAGTGTCTCATTGCCGCCTCATTATGACCCCACTCATATCTCGATAGCATAGTAATTTTAAGCCGCTGCTGTAAAGAACGGCTTCTGATGGTGCGCGTTCTGATGGCGTTTGATTAACTGGCGGTAAGGGATTGCAGGAATGGATACACACATCTGCAGCAGGGAAAAGCGCATTTCTTGTTCGGAATCTGACATACGTAGGTAACGGCGGACGGTGTATTCATTCAAATAGGCTTGCAAATGGGTTAGCCCCAAGGCAACATAGGTACGTTTCAGCGAATTCCACGCCGCTCTA
>NZ_BILV01000078.1 GCF_004000745.1 Paenibacillus barengoltzii NBRC 101215 | reverse complement strand
AGCGTGCGGGCGGCTGCGGCCGCGTAGGCCGCGGGGTAGCTCGCCCCGGTGGCGAGCTCCTCCGCCAGGGCCGCCCGCAGCGCCTGCGGTTCGGCGGCCAGCCGCTCGGCCAGCGGCAGCAGCGCCGTCAGCGCGCCAGCTTCGCTGCCGAAACATAGATGCGACGTGATCCCCGTCGCATCCAGCAACGCCACGGCTCCGTAGGCGAACCACTCCGCCGGCTGGGCCGCGTAGGCGACCGGCAGCTCCAGCACCACGTCGACCCCGAGGCGGAGGGCCATCTCGGCCCGCGCCCACTTGTCGACAAGCGCCGGCTCACCGCGCTGCAGGAAATCGCCGCTCATCACGGCGATGACCGCGTCCGCCTGTGTCAACCGCTTCGCCTCGGCGAAATGGTAGGCGTGACCGTTATGGAGCGGATTATATTCAACGATAATCCCTACGATCTTCAAAGGACTCGACTCCTTATTCTCCGGGGTGATAGTTTCAAATTTTCATTTATGAATATACCACAATATACCATGAAATCGGCGCGGTACGGCAAGGGGGAAGTGAACGACAGCTTTTCCGCAGGATTATCGCTTTATTGTTGACAAAACTTACTTAAAATCGGTATAATAACTTTTGTTTGTTTGGAGTGATGCTGATGATTATTCATTTACGTCAGGTGAACTCGTCCGGAGCTCCGGTGAAGATTCATCAAGCCTTGGACGTAAACCATGTCGTTAAAGGTCGCAGGGACATTACCGCGATCAGTCCGCTTCAGGTCGATTTGCAGGCGGAAGCTGCCGGCGGAGACGTAGTCGATGTCAAGGGTCAGCTGACCGCAGAGCTCGATATGACCTGTTCCCGGTGTCTGAAGCCCTTGAAGCAGGTTGTGCAAGCGGAGTTTTCAGAGAGCTTCAAACAAGGCGACGATCCCGAGACAGACGTACAGGCGCAGGAAGAAGACGATGACTTGCATTATGTCGCCGACGACAAAGTCGATCTCGTGCCGTACGTGGAAGAGACGCTGTTGCTTCATCTTCCGTATGCCGCTCTGTGCGAGGAATCCTGCAAAGGGCTATGCCCGGTTTGCGGAACGGATCGGAACGAGCGGGATTGCGGCTGCAATACGGATAAGATCGATCCGCGACTCGCAGCGCTCGGCGATTTTTTCAAAAAATAAGCAAGTAAACAAGAAATAAAGCCCCGGTTAGGGTTGACTTGAATAAGGAGGTGGGAACCATGGCAGTACCTCAACGGAGAACGTCCAAAACGCGCCGCGACAAACGCCGCACGCATTTCAAATTGGCTGTGCCGGGCATGGTAAAATGTGAACAATGCGGAGAATTGAAGCTTGCTCACCACGTTTGCAAAGTTTGCGGAACTTACAAATCGAGAGAAATCATTGGCCAATAAGCTTAAAGTAACAACTCAAAGTAGTACTTCATTTCGATGAGGTGCTATTTTTTTTGTCTTTGTTGTTGCCGCCTCCCGTGCCGCCTCCCGTCAGGTTTATGGCAATTTCGCTTTTCTTTTGGGACGGGATGCTTTATACTACATTTTAGTACCAGGTTCTAAAGAATAGCTTCGCCAACTATTACATATAAGGGAACGTTGATATTATAGATAGACCATCATTGCTTGCTGAAGAGGGGGGGATACCCATCGAACGTTTGCCGAAGCGGGCGAGGCAGCAACAGCTCGTCCAAATGATAGAAGCTAACCCGTTTATTACGGACCAAGAGCTGACCCGTCAGCTGAAAGTCAGCATTCAGACAATCCGTCTTGACCGCATGGAGCTGGGCATCCCGGAGCTCCGGGAGCGGATGAAGCTGATGGCGGAACGGTCGTATGACCAGGTTCGTTCCTTGCCGCTGCATGAGGTCATCGGGGAGATCGTCGATCTGCAGCTGGACAAGAGCGGGATCTCCATCTTTGAAATCCGTGAGGAGCATGTGTTCTCCCGGACGGGGATCGCCCGTGGACATCATGTGTTTGCCCAGGCGAACTCCTTGGCGGTGGCTGTGATCAACGACGAAATCGCTTTGACATTCTCTGCAGACATCCGGTTTATCCGTTCGGTGCATCTCGGTGAGAAATGCATTGCGAAAGCTTATGTCAGACCCAATTCCGGCCAAAAAGGCAAAGCGAAGGTTGAGGTCTTTACTTACGTAGGCGAAGAAATGGTATTCCAAGGGAATTTCGTCATCTACCGGTCCACCGGAGAGGACACTTCAGAAGGAGGAAGTCAGCATGAGAATCGCCATTGATGCGATGGGCGGAGATCACGCGCCGCAGAGCACGGTCGAAGGTGCACTGGCCGCAGCCAAGGAATGGAGCGATACCGAAATCATTCTGGTTGGTAATGAGCAAGTGCTGAAGCCGATGCTGCAAGGAGCGCCGGCAAATTTACGAATTTATCACGCGTCCGAAGTGATCGAAGCGGAGGACGAGCCGGTTAAGGCGGTTCGCCGCAAAAAGGACTCTTCGATGGTTGTCGCCGGACGGCTTGTCCGCGAAGGGGAAGCGGAGGCGATGATCTCCGCCGGCAACACCGGTGCATTGATGACTACGGGACTGCTGGTGGTCGGGCGGATGGAAGGGATTGAGCGGCCCGCGCTTGCGCCGATGATCCCGACGGTGGATGAGCGCGGCGTGTTAGCGCTTGATCTTGGTGCCAATATGGATGCCAAGCCGGAGCATCTGGCCCAGTACGCCCTGATGGGAAGCATCTATCGCGAGAAGGTGCACGGCATTAGCAAGCCGCGGGTGGGTCTGCTGAATGTCGGCACCGAAGCGAAGAAGGGCAATGAGCTTACCAAATCGGCTTTCCCGCTGTTAGAGACGATGCCGATTAACTTTGTTGGGAACGTGGAAGCCCGGGACATCTTGACCGGAGCTTGCGACGTGCTGGTGTGTGACGGCTTTGCGGGAAATATTTTGCTGAAATCGCTGGAAGGTACGGCGGGCACAATGTTTTCGATTCTGAAGAAGGAATTTTCGAAATCGTTGAAGAACAAGCTGGCTGCAGCCGTATTAATGCCGTCCCTGCGCGGATTGAAGAAGACGATGGACTACAAGGAGCATGGCGGAGCGCCGCTTCTTGGTTTAAGTGGTTTGGTCGTGAAGGGGCATGGATCCTCTGACGGAGGTGCCATTAAGAATGCTGTACGCCAAGCGCGTACGGCGTTGCAAAGCAAATTGACGGAAAGTATAGCACGTGAAATCAGCGGGGAGTGAATGAGGATCGTGACAAAATTACGTTCGGTTGGAATTATCGGGACCGGGAAGTACGTTCCGGAAAAGGTGCTGACGAATGCCGATTTGGAGAAAATCGTAGATACGAATGACGAATGGATCGTTTCGCGTACAGGAATTAAAGAACGGCATATCGCCGCACCGGACCAAGCGTCCTCCGACTTGGCTTATGAAGCGGCCGTTCGGGCGTTGGATTCCGCGGGTTTGAAAGCGGAAGAGCTGGATTTGATCATTGTGGCAACGATCACCCCGGACATGGCGTTTCCTTCGACCGCTTGCATTTTGCAGGACAAGCTCGGTGCGAAGAAAGCGGCTGCCTTTGATTTATCCGCCGCTTGTTCAGGGTTTGTTTACGGAATGGCCACGGCGAACGGATTTATTCAGACTGGAATGTACCGGAATGCACTGGTGATCGGTGTGGATACCTTGTCCCGCATCACGGACTATACGGACCGGAACACTTGTGTTCTGTTTGGGGATGGGGCCGGGGCTGTCGTGCTCGGCGAGGTGCCGGAAGGCCGCGGATTCTTGTCCTTTGATCTCGGCGCGGAAGGGGCCGGCGGCGAGTTGCTGAAGCTCGAAGCGGGCGGTTCTCGCCTTCCTGCTTCGGAGGCGACCGTGGCGGATCGCAAGCATTACATTTATATGAATGGCCGCGAGGTGTTCAAGTTTGCCGTACGCGTGATGGGAACGGCAACCGAAGAAGTGCTTCGCAAAGCAGGGAAGACCAAAGAGGACATCGATCTCTTCGTCCCTCACCAGGCGAATATCCGAATCATCCAATCGGCGAGAGAGCGTCTGAATTTGCCGGAAGAGAAGTGCGTGATCAATGTGGATAAATACGCCAACACTTCGGCGGCTTCGATTCCGCTGGCGCTGGTTGAAGCAGCAGAGGATGGACGCATGAAGGAAGGCGACACCATCCTGCTCGTTGGCTTCGGAGGCGGACTAACCTGGGGAGCATCCGTGCTCGTGTGGTAATCTAGGCGATCGCCATTCGGATACGCGAGAATGGATGGACATTCACCGGACTTTTACGATAGGGAGTGCACAGGATGGGCAAAATCGCTTTTGTTTTTCCGGGACAGGGTTCCCAAAGCGTTGGAATGGGCAAGGATATATATGACGCGCTGCCGGAAGCACGGGCGCGGTTCGAAACTGCAGATGAGCAGCTGGGCTTCAAGCTCACCGATCTGATCTTCGGCGGACCGGACACGGAGCTGAAGCAGACGGCCAATACACAGCCGGCGCTCTTGACGACTAGCGTGGCGCTATATGAGGCATTTGCCGCCAAAGGCGTTCAACCGGATTATGTTGCCGGTCACAGTCTGGGCGAATACAGCGCGCTGACCGCAGCCGGTGTTCTTCACTTTGAAGATGCCGTGAAGCTTGTTCGGGCGCGCGGCGAATTTATGGAGCAAGCGGTGCCGGGCGGGCAAGGCGCGATGGCAGCCGTCCTTGGCGGCGAGCGTGACGCACTTGCTAAGCTGTGCGCCGACATTACTGCTGGCGGTGCGCTGGTTGAGCTGGCGAATGTGAACTGCCCTGGGCAGATTGTGGTCTCGGGAAGCCGAGAAGGGGTCGACCTTGTTATTGAACGGGTGAAGGAAATCGGAGCCAAACGGGCGATCCCGCTGGAAGTCAGCGGTCCGTTCCACTCTTCTTTGATGAAGACGGCTGCGGAACGGCTCGGCGAACGACTGGCTGCGGCTTCGTTTCAAGATGCCAAGGTGCCGGTGGTCGCGAACGTGACAGCTCGCCCCGTTCAAAACGGCGTAGAGATTGCCGAATTGCTGGTTCGTCAAGTGTATTCCCCAGTGCTTTGGGAGGACAGCGTGAGCTGGCTCCTGTCCCAAGGTGTGGATACCTTCGTAGAGATCGGACCTGGCAGTGTCTTAACCGGTTTAATCAAGAAAATCGATAAATCGGCGCGTCTGTTTAACGTCAGCGGATTGGACAGCCTGGAACAGACGGCTGCAGCTTTCGCTGAATAGGTAATAGCTCGATTTAACCTTCGGTTTTACCTCGCCGCAAAGGTGCCGTTTGGCGCAAAGAATGGCGATAGGATCATAGAGGCAAACTAGAGCTTTGATTTTTTAAATGCTTCGCATATGTTAGGCGAAAGGAGATGAACCGTATGAGCAAACCGCTGCAAGGGAAAACCGCTTTGGTCACGGGGGCTTCACGTGGAATTGGCCGCAGCATTGCACTTGCTTTGGCTGAGGCGGGAGCTGATGTCGTTGTCAACTATGCGGGAAATGAAGAAGCCGCCGCCCGCGTCGTTTCTGAAATTGAGGCGCTTGGTGTGAAATCCTACGCGGTAAAAGCCCATGTAGGCAACAGCGAGCAGTTTGAGGAAATGGTGAAATCCATGCTGGATTCGTGGGGCCGGATTGATATTCTCGTGAATAACGCAGGGATTACAAGAGATAATTTAATTATGCGTATGAAGGAAGAAGAGTTTGATCAAGTCATCGAGACGAATCTCAAAGGCGTATTTAACGGCATCAAAGCCGTAACCCGCCCGATGATGAAGCAGCGCTCGGGACGAATTATCAATATCTCTTCGGTGGTTGGCGTGCTCGGCAATGCGGGCCAAGCGAACTATGTCGCTGCCAAAGCCGGGGTGATTGGCTTGACCAAATCTTCAGCACGCGAGTTGGCTTCGCGCGGGATCACCGTGAATTGCGTCGCTCCCGGATTTATCGATACCGATATGACGGGCGAGCTTCCGGAGGAGTATCGCCAGAAGCTGCTGGCGGATATCCCACTGGCCCGCTTGGGACAACCTGAGGAGATCGCCAGCGTGGTTCTGTTCCTCGCCTCGGACAGCGCGGCATATATGACCGGTCAGACGCTGCACGTAGACGGCGGAATGTACATGTAAAAATCACGCCTTTCGCTTCTATGGCATTTTAACTTCAAATCTCTTATAATACCAAAGAGGAGGTGAACCGGATGTCCGATATCTTGGATCGCGTAAAACGCATTGTTGTGGATCGCCTCGGCGCTGATGAAGCCGAAGTGACCCTGGAAGCGTCTTTCAAAGACGACTTGGGTGCGGATTCGCTTGACGTAGTTGAGTTGGTCATGGAATTGGAAGATGAATTCGATCTGGAAATTTCCGACGAAGATGCAGAGAAGATTACGACTGTAGGTGAAGTTGTAAACTACATACAATCTCATACCTAATGTCATCCAAAAGTCCCGTACCTCCTACATAGCAGGCGGGACTTCTCCTCATCTTCAGCTCTTCAAGCATTCGTGCTTAAGACTTAGAATGATTAGTACACATGAAGTCCATACGAGGTGAATGTGTTTGAAGCATAGAGTAGTAGTTACAGGAATGGGGGTCGTGACCGCGCTTGGACAAGACCTTGATACGCTGTGGAATAACCTTGTTCAGGGGAAGTCTGGCGTTTCAAGAATCGAAGCGTTTGATGTCAGCGAATACCCGACGCAAATTGCCGCCTCCGTGAAAGATTTCAATCCAGAGGATTATGTGGACCGGAAGGAAGCGCGGAAGATGGACCGCTTCGTGCAATTTGCCGCCGCTGCGGCGGTCAGCGCCATGAAAGACAGCGGCCTCACCATCGGTGAGACGGCCGATCCGGAACGGGTTGGCGTGATGATTGGTTCAGGGATCGGCGGTCTTGGAACTTGGGAAGACCAGCACAATATTTTGCTGGAGAAAGGTCCAAAACGCGTCAGCCCATTTTTTATTCCGATGATGATTGCGAATATGGCATCGGGCCATGTATCGATCATGTTTGGAGCGAAGGGTCCGAACACGACGGCGGTGACTGCGTGCGCGACCGGAACTCATTCCATCGGCGATTCGTACAAGCTGATCCAGCGGGGAGATGCCGATGTGATGATTTGCGGAGGCGCGGAAGCAACGATCCGTCCGACCGGTATGGCAGGGTTCTGCTCGATGCGGGCGATGTCGACCCGCAACGACGAACCGGAGAAGGCCAGCCGGCCGTTCGATCTGGAACGAGACGGTTTTGTCATGGGCGAAGGCGCCGGGATTCTGATTTTGGAATCGCTGGAGCATGCACAGAAGCGCGGTGCTAAAATCTACGGTGAAGTGATTGGCTACGGCTTGAGCGGAGACGCTCACCATATGACCGAGCCGGATCCGAACGGGCCGGAGCGTTGCATGAAGATGGCGATCCGTGATGCCGGGATTGCGCCGGAAGAAGTGGATTATATCAACGCCCACGGGACATCGACTCCGGTTGGCGACCGCTCGGAGACGATTGCGATCAAGCGGGCGTTTGGCGACCATGCTTATCAGTTGGCGGTCAGCTCGACGAAATCGATGACCGGCCACTTGCTTGGGGCTGCCGGCGGGGTGGAAGGTGTCATCTGCGGGCTCACCTTGAAGCATGGCATCATTCCGCCAACGATCAACTTGGAGCATCCGGATCCAGAATGTGATCTGGACTACGTTCCGAACGAAGCCAGACGTGCGGATGTCCGCGTCGCGATGTCCAACTCGTTTGGATTCGGTGGACACAATGCCACGATCATCATGAAGAAATACGAAGCATAAGGGGTTAAGTCCGGTGAATGGAGATCTGAAGCAGTTACAGCAAAAACTTGAACTGGTATTCCAAAATCGGCAGCTTCTGAAACAAGCCTTCACTCATGCGTCATACGTGAATGAGCATCGCTTCAGTCAATATGAGGATAACGAACGGCTGGAGTTCTTGGGCGATGCCGTTCTCGAATTGACCGTTTCGGAGCATTTATATCGGTTATTCCCGGATCGTCCTGAAGGCGAGCTGACCAAATTGCGCGCCGCGATCGTCTGTGAACCGTCGCTCGTGAAATTCGCCGAAAACCTGGAGTTTGGCAAATACGTCCTGCTAGGCAAAGGCGAGGAGTTGACGGGTGGGCGAACTCGTCCTGCTCTGCTCGCGGATGTGTTCGAATCCTTTATTGGCGCTTTGTACTTGGACCAGGGCCTGGAAGCAGTTACTGCGTTCCTTCATCGCCATGTATTCCCTAATTTGACCCTTGATGGCAAGCTGTCAACCGGCGACTTCAAAACGGAGCTGCAGGAGCTGACGCAGCATCATGGCATGGGCACATTGGAATACCGGATCATTGAAGAACGGGGACCGGCCCATGAGCGCGAATTCGTTGCGGAGGTCCGCATGGATGGGCGTCCACTTGGCCAGGGTACTGGCAGATCCAAGAAGGAAGCCGAGCAGCAGGCCGCCGCCGTGGCGCTGGAGTTGCTTAAGAGCTCTGAGCTTTGAACATTGCATGAGAAGTGAATATGGAAGAGAAGAAGGCATCCCAAGATTGATCAGGGAGGCCTTCTTCTCTTAGATCAGACCGATCGTGCTGTTAGTTACTTTAAACCACTGGAGATATTCAATCCTTATCGGTTTTATTTTGTTCTGAGTGATTTATTTTTGAGGTACAACATTGAGTATCTACTGTGGGGATCCCACTTAATGGGTCAAATTGATACAGGGAAATATAAAGTCTCCGTAATTCTTGTAACTGCACGGCTAGCTCCAATCCGAACTTAAAAAAAATTTCCTTTTCCTTTTCAGAAATATCTTCACAGACACAGTTGGCATAAGAAATTACGGCGCCGTGAACCGCCTGAATGCTTTTTAATAGTTTATCCTGAATTTCGAAAGTATCGCTTCTTGAAAATATGAAAAGGGCTCCGAATCTTTGGTAGAATGGTGTTTACTTGGAACACTACACCCAAAGAGAGGAGCACCTTATAGGTGAAGTCTACCACAACGATCAGCAAAATTAAAACAGAATTTTCACTACAAAACGCAACGAGCTGCGGCGGCATCAAAATCTTCCTGGCCTTTCTCGAAAAAATCAAACTGCCGGAGGCGATGTGCAGCCTCTCCGGCGGCAAAGCGCGCAACTCCCTCTTCCCCGTTTACCGTATTCTGCTCTATCTCATCGTTGGCTGGATGCTTGGCTGCGAACGGATTTTTCATTTCCGTCGTTTGCAAAGCGACGTGCTGCTGAGGCTCTTTCTCGGCGGCCGCTGCCCGCATCACAGTCTGTTGTACAAGGAATTGATCCGGCTTGGTCGTTTCTGTCCCTCTCTGGTTAACGAACTGCGGAGGCTGAATCAAGAGATCATTCGACCCTGCTTGCCACCTGAGCTGATTCTCGATCTGGATTCCACGGTAGAGACCGTGTATGGCGATCAGTCCGGCGCGGCCAAAGGCACAAATCCACACAAGCCCGGGCGTAAGAGCTATCATCCCCTGCTTGCCTTTGAAGGCCAGAGCCGACTAAACTTGAACGCCGTGCTTCGACCGGGCAATACGCACTCTTCCACCGATGCGGCCGACTTCCTGCGGCAAACCTTTAGACTGCTCGACGAACACAAAGTGAAGTACGCAAGGTTCGACAAAGGCTTTGGCGGTGAAGATTTTTACAGCTTGTGGGAGCAGCACCACATCGGCTATGTCGGCAAGCTGAAATGGACCCAGCGGCTGGCCAAGGAAGTTGGGGCTTGTCGTTACTGGACGCGATATGTCGACGAAGAGTGGATCATCGAAGGTATTTGCTTGATCTACCAAGCGACCTCCTGGAACAAGGCGCGTCGTGTAGCGATCATCCGTAAGGCGCAAGTGTTCGAGGAGGGCCAAGGCCGCATTGTATTCGATTCGGACTGGCAGTACGAAGCCATGGTGACTAATCTGGAATGGGAACCGATCAATTTGTGGCGATTCTACAATCAGCGCTGCTGCATGGAAAATTACATTAAGGAAGCCAAGAACGGGTTTTCCATCGATCGCATTGCGACAGGTGATTTCAAAGCCAATGGTCTGGATCTGCTGATCAAGCTGCTGGCCTACAATTTGTTCGAGCGCTTCAAACGTGACTGCTGTGAGCCAGTCCATCAAGGCTATACGATTGCCCGGTTCCGTCTGGAATTCTTTTATTGCGCCGCAACGCTCATTCGGCATGGTCGCTCTATCCTACTCAAGCTTGCGAGGGACTTTCCCAGCCGTTATGTCTGGAAACGAATCGAGGTTCGAGTGGCGCAGTTAGAATAATGATAAGCAAAATTTTACATGGAAATCAGGACTGCCTCTTCATTGGGGAGGGGGAAAGACCATCTGCCGCAAGCTTCCGTCTCCACTAAAACATGGGAAACTCCCACCTTTTCACTTCTTAAGTCGCCATTGCTTTAGCATCTTGCATTGATCTTATGCACTTTCGAAATTCAGGTTTATGTCTACATAAACTTGACATAGAAATGTTCTCCTTTAAGATGATTTTGAAATAGAATATAATGTTACGTAATAAAAAAATAAAACGGATAAGACATCATACTACTATTTTGAAGTTCATTCATTACAAGAGGAACCTGAACAACAGCTTTTCTTAGGAAAGCGTATTGCTCAGGTTCTGTTCAAAAGAGGTGAAAGAGAGTGAATAAGTTTGTTTATGATAACGATTTGGACTTTATAAATGCTAAATATACTCTGTTTTGTTTTTTGTCATTTATTACAATGCGAAAGATTTTACGTTTAGAAGAAAAAAAGCGCCAACTGAAGCAAAGAATAGAAGAAGCTAAAAATATAAATTAGTATTATGTGGGTATCCCGCCGTCAATAGGAAAGCAATCTGTTTCACACGTTTTAATATTATTGGTGCACATATTGATACACAAGCTAGGTTTTATTTTAGCTGCAGCGCATGCAATAAGACAAAATTCATTTAGCTCAGGTACATATTTACAGTTGTATTCCCTCCATTCTTGGCCAGGAGGACAAGATGAGGCTGTATTTGCAGCAGGAGTGAAGTTGTTTTGCTTATTATCATCTACCGCTAATTTTTTTTCTTTGCCTGTGAAGTGATTTTCTATTACATTCCCCGATTGATTCAGAAGTGTACTTTTCGTTGTTACTTCCACTAGTTCATCATTTTCGTTATAAGACAGGACAAAAAGTTCAGGTTTACTTTTAGCAGATAAGATTAAATACTTAGTATTTTTATATTTGTAAAGTTGAGGACTATTTAGTTCGAGTGAAACCCCCTTGTCTTGTAAAAAGTTAGTTGCGCTTTTTATTCTTGGTTCTTCAACTTGCAGTTTAATTAACTTATTGTTTTCCATCCTAAATCCCACCTATTGATTATTGCAGGTGAGCTTTCCCTAGGATATAAATCCAAGATAACAGTATCCCGCAGTTTCCAGATTTAAGAGAAATTCATCTGCAAGATTAATATATTGATATACTTAACATCGTGTTACAAACGAAAATGAAAATGAACACTATGTCTAGTTGATCTTACTACTAAGTATGAAGAAGGGGATTATAAGTATTGAGAAAAATTCAATGTTCTGTTTGACTTTGATCTAAAAGATTAAATTGTAACATTCTAAAATAGAAGAAATTCCTAAGCTTAGTTATGTTTCGTTCAGAGGCTCTGTTAAGATTTACGGCAACTGCATCCTGAGCTCGGTCATCAGCGTCAACGTATCCATGCCGGCGTGGTTGCCGAGCAGGATGATCGTATACCCGCCGCCGAGCTCCCGGGACATGCCGGTGGCGTAGCCGGTACCGCTGCCATTGTGGAAGACGCGTGTTGTCCCGTTTTCCTGCTGAATCATCCAGCCGTAGCCGTAATTTTTCTCAGAATACGGGGTGAACATTTGGTCGATTGACGCTTGGCTAAGTACGCGTTCCGTTTCAAATGAGGCGATCCACGTCAACATGTCGTTGGCAGTGGAGTATAACGTGCCGGTCCCGGATTGTGAGATATAAGGGCCGTCCGGCGCCCAGAGTTGGTCCCCGGCACTAACGTAGCCCTGAAGGACCGGAATCGAGGGCTTCGCTTCGCCGGTGTCTTTTAAACCCAGCGGCTCCCAAATGCTCTGCTTCAGATATTCCCCATAACTCATCCCCGAGGCTTTCTCGATGATCCCTGCCAGCACGACATAACCGCTGTTGCTGTACATAAATTTGCTGCCCGGTTCACTCAGCAGCGGTTTGGAGCGGATCGCTTCGATGGTATCTTGCAAGGACATGCCCGCAACACGTGGAAAGTTGGGGTTGATGCCGGACAGGTGGGATAGCAGCAGGTGAATAGTAATCCGATCCCCACTAGGAAAACCGGGGAAATACGACTCTAATGTATCGTCTAGGTGAAGCTTTCCCTCCTCCGCGAGCTTCATGACGGCCGCCGCCGTAAACGATTTGGTCAGCGATCCAATGCGCGACTTTTGATCGGCCCGGACGAGCTGGTTATCGCCGTCATATCCGTACCCTTTGCGCAGCAGGATCTGGTCACCTTTAGCAATCATTGCGATGCCGGAGTACTTCTGGGCTTGCAAATAGCGGTCAGCTACCTCGGTTTCCGAAGAACGGATTGTCGCTGCGTCCGGGGTCAAGGCAACGTGCATCGTTCCTGACATTGCCACGGCATCCACCTCAGCCTTCAGCACTTCGGCTAAAGCCCGCAAAGGCACCAAGGTGACGCCGCCTTGATCTAACGAATTTACGCCGATCCGGAGCGGGTTGCCGTTGACGCTGAACAGATCCGTCCCCGCGCGGTGCAGGATCGTGTCCCCGTGTACCCGAAGCTCGGCAGCACGTTTCGTAGTATTCCATCGTACTTCTGCACCCAGGTATTCCGCCGCTTCACGCAAAGGGGCATAGGTCACGCCGCGATAAATGAGGGGCTTGGTTGTCCAGGCAACGGATTGCCCCCCTACGGTCACAGTTACGGATTTCCCCGCCTGCGTCTGCGAAGCGGAAGCCACTGGCAGTCCCGGCGATCCGAGGGAAGCCGTCCCAAGGCATACAGATATCATGATGCCGGCCAGGCGGGAAAGTTTTTTTGTGCTCATCAATGTTGCTCCTTTTACCGATATAAGAGGTTGGATTTTTTTCTATCACACTAGCAAAAAGTGCCTTAAATTTCAAGCGAATGAGAGAAGCGTCATGCCGCGCAATCTTCCGCGACGGATAGCCTGTCCTCCAGGGCTTGGGGTATGTTACAATAGTCGGTAGAGGTGATCGTGAACGTATGTTTTTGAAACGGATAGAGTTAGCGGGCTTCAAATCGTTCGCCGATAAGACGGAGATGGAATTCGTCCGCGGAATTACCGCCGTGGTTGGACCTAACGGCAGCGGTAAGAGTAACATCTCCGACGGGATCCGCTGGGTGCTCGGGGAGCAAAGCGCCAAGTCGCTGCGCGGCGGGAAGATGGAAGATATCATTTTTGCCGGCAGTGACGCGCGCAAGGCCGTGAATTACAGTGAGGTATCGCTGACGTTGGACAACACCGATCAAGCGTTGCCGCTTGACTTCAGCGAAGTGACGGTGACCCGGCGAGTCCATCGCAGCGGCGACAGTGAATACTTCATCAACAAGCAGCCCTGCAGGCTGAAGGATATCACCGAGCTGTTTATGGACACGGGGATCGGGAAGGAAGCGTACTCTATCATCGGGCAGGGCCGGATTGAGGAAATTTTGAGCACACGCTCGGAGGACCGCCGCGGCATTTTTGAAGAGGCTTCGGGGATTGTGAAATACAAGAGCCGCAAACGCGACGCCCGCCGCAAGCTGGATGAAACCGAGCAGAACCTGCTTCGCATCAACGACTTGGTGTCCGAGCTGGAGGATCAGATCGAGCCGCTGAAGGAGCAGTCGGAGAAAGCCCTGAAGTACAAGGAATTGCGTGAGCAATTAAAAAATAAAGAAATTTCGCTATATGTGCATCAGATCGAGCAAATCCATGAATCGTGGAGCGAGGCCAACGCCAAGCTGGCCAAGCTGCAGGAGGAGCAGCTGGCGCTGTCGACCGTTGTTTCCGCGCATGATGCCAAATTGGAGAGCGACCGGCTGGCCCTTCGTCAGGTTGAGGATCAAATCGAACTGCTGCAAAGTCAGCTGCTCGAATACAGCGAAAGCTACGAGAAAAGCGAAGGCTACGGCGAAGTGCTGAAGGAACGCGCTAAAAATCTGACTCAAAATCGCGAGCAGCTGCTTCAATCGCTGGAGATTAGTGAAGAGCGGTTCGCCCAGCGGCAGCAGGAAAAGGAGCAGCTGGCAGCCAAATTCGCCGCAGCGGAGCAGCAGCTTCATGAACTGCGTAATGAGCTGGCGGCCGAAGAGGCGAAGCTGATCGGGGTGACCGGCGGCATCAGCCAAGCGCAGGAGGACGGCCTGAAAGGCCAACTGCTGGACATCATGAACCAGATGGCGCAAGCGCGCAACGAGATCCATTATGCTGAACAGCAGAAGGAAAGCGTGAAACGCCGGATGGAACGCGCGGAAGAGGAAGGCGTCAAATGGACGGAGGAGCTGGAACGGCTCAAAGCGCGCAAGGCTGAACTGGAGAAGGTGCTAGACAAGCTGGGCAAAGAGATTGCCGATTTGCGCGGACAGTACATCCAGGAAAGCGAACGGGTGAATTCGCTGCAGAAGCTTGTGGAAGAAAGCCAAAGCAACATCCGCAAGTGGGAACAGAAGCGCGAAGCGTTGGTTTCCCGCCGCGACACGATGAAGGAGATGGAGGACGACTACGACGGGTTTGTCTTGGGCGTTAAGGAAGTGCTCAAGGCGGCCAAACGGTCGACGTTGTCCGGTGTCCACGGTGCTGTCGCGGAGCTGATTCGGGTGCCGGAGAAGCTTGAAGTCGCCGTAGAGACGGCGCTAGGCGCTGCGATGCAGCATATCGTCATGGAAAACGAAGCGGTGTCGCGGCAGGCGATCGCCTTTCTGAAGCAGCGGCAGCTGGGCCGAGCGACCTTCCTTCCGCTCGACGTAATTCGTTCGCGCCAGATTTCCGCAGCGGACAAACGTCTACTGGAGGAAGCGGACGGATTCATCGGCATTGGAGCCGATCTGGTGGGCTACGAGCCGAGGTATGAGAACATTGTCGGCAGCTTGCTCGGTAATGTCGTCTTTGCCAGCGATCTGGAGCGGGCGAACAAAATGGCCGCACGGCTGCAATACCGCTTCCGGATCGTGACGCTGGAAGGCGATGTCGTGAATGCCGGCGGTTCGATGACCGGGGGCAGCCAGCATCGCAAGAACAGCAACCTGCTGGGGCGTAAACGCCAGCTCGACCAGCTTGCCGGCGATATTCGCGAAAGCGAGGAAATGCTGGACAAGCTGCGCAAAGGGTTGGCAGACGTACGCAGTCAGCTGGCCAAGGCCGAAAGCGAGTTAACGCGACTGCGGGAAGCCGGCGATGCCAAACGGGTAGAGGAGCAAGAATGCGCCGGTGATTTGAAACAGATCGACCACGAATGGCGCCGTGTCTCCGAGCAGTTTGAGCTCTATGGCCAGGAGAAAGGCCACTACCTGAAAGAGCTCGAGGAGCTTGAAGCGACAAAGACCGCGGCGGAAGCGCGACTCGTTGAGCTGGAGAAAGAAGAGCAAACGGTGCAGCAGTCGATCCGGGCAGCCGAGTTCGCGCGTAAAGCTAGCGAATCGGCCAAGGAGGAGCTGCAGGATTTGCTGACCGGGCTCAAGGTCCGGGAAGGCAAGCTGGATCAGGAATGCCAGTCGCTGCGTGAGCAGCTGCGCCGCGCGGAGGAAGAGTTCAAGGTGCAGGAGCGTGAGCTGGGGCAGACCCGCACGATCCTGCAGTCGATTGAAGCGGACCTGAAGCAAAACGAGGAGCAGACCGTGAAGCAACGGGAAGAGCTCAACGACTTTAAGCTGAAGAAGGAACGGGCCAGCGAACAGCTGGAGCTGGAACGCGCTTCGCGCGCCGTGCTTGTGAAGAAGCTGGAGGAAGGCGAAAGCGAAACGAAAGAGCAGCGGCTTGGGCTCAAGGCCGTAGAGGAGCAGTTGCGCCAGACAGAAATCCAGGCGAACCGCCTCGACGTGGAGCTGGATAACATTCTGCGCAAGCTGTCTGAGGATTACGAGCTGAGCTACGAGCTGGCGAAGCAGCGTTACGCCGTGCCGGAGGATGTGCCGCAGACCCAGGCCGACGTGAAGGAGCTGAAGCGGCAGATCACGTTGCTTGGGGAAGTGAATCTCGGCGCGATCGAGGAATACAACCGCGTGTCGGAACGTTATCAGTTCCTCAGCGAGCAGAAGAATGATCTCGTCGAAGCGAAAACGACGTTGTACCAGGTAATCCGCGAAATGGACGAGGAGATGTCCAAACGCTTCAAAACGACGTTTGACGCCATTCGCCGCGAATTTGTGATCGTCTTCTCGAAGCTGTTCGGCGGCGGGCGGGCGGATTTGATCTTGGTCGATCCGGACAACCTGCTGGACACAGGGATCGATGTGGTGGCTCAGCCGCCGGGCAAGAAGCTGCAAAACCTGCAGCTGCTCTCCGGCGGGGAGCGGGCATTAACAGCGATGGCGCTGCTGTTTGCGATTTTGCAGGTGAAGCCGGTGCCGTTCTGCGTGCTCGACGAGGTCGAGGCGGCGCTGGACGAAGCCAACGTGGTCCGTTTTGCCCAGTACTTGCGCGAATTTTCGGAGCAAACCCAGTTTATCGTGGTGACTCACCGCAAAGGCACGATGGAAGAAGCCGACGTGCTGTACGGGGTGACCATGGAGGAAGGCGGCGTGTCCAAGCTCGTTTCGGTGAAGCTGGAGGACGAAGATACGGTCGAAATCGCTTAAGCCAACAGAACATTCTCAAATACAATTTACGGTGGCTTGGGGGTCAAGACGACAGCTTGGCTCTCCTGCCACGTTTTTGTGTTTACGCGGTCTGGGGCGGAAAATTGCTTAGGCCCCCTGCGGTATGAGATAATTGAGTTCGAAGTGATGAAGGAGGACATATTCCTATGAGTTTCTTTAAGAAACTGAGAGAAAGCATTGCATCTAAAACGGAATCCGTAACGAAACAGTTCCGGGACGGGCTGGAGAAAAGCCGGAAAGGCTTTGTTGAAAAAGTGACAGAGCTCGTAACCCGGCGCAAAAAAATCGATGAGGAATTTTTCGAAGAGCTGGAGGAAATTTTGATTGGCGCCGATGTTGGCGTGAACACCGTAATGAAGCTGATCGATGATCTGCGGGCCGAAGTGAAGCAGCGCCGGATCGAGAACGCCTCGGAGCTCCAGCCGCTGCTCTCCGAGAAGCTGACCCAGCTGCTGCGCGGGGATGAGGACAGCGAAATGCATTTGAACCCGGACGGGATCAGCGTCATTTTGTTCGTTGGCGTTAATGGGGTCGGTAAAACGACGACGATCGGTAAGTTGGCCCATTTCTATAAGCAACAGGGTAAGAAGGTCATCCTGGCTGCCGGCGACACCTTCCGTGCAGGGGCGATTGAGCAGCTCGAGGTTTGGGGCAATCGAGTTGGAGTGGATGTCATCAAGCAACAGGCCGGCTCTGATCCGGCAGCGGTGATGTTCGACGCGGTTCAAGCCGCCAAGCAGCGTGGGGCCGATATTCTGCTGTGCGATACCGCGGGACGGCTGCAGAACAAGTCGAACCTGATGGAGGAGCTGAACAAGATTTACCGCGTCATCCAGCGCGAAATTCCCGGAGCTCCCCATGAGGTGCTGATGGTGCTCGATGCCACCACAGGGCAAAACGCGCTTAGCCAAGCCAAGCTGTTTGGTGAGAAGAGCGGCGTGACCGGTCTCGTGCTCACGAAGCTGGATGGCACGGCTAAAGGCGGTATTGTCATCGCCATCCGTCAAGAGCTCAGCCTTCCGGTGAAATTCGTTGGACTAGGCGAGAAGATGGAAGATCTCCAAAAATTCGATTCCGAGCAATTCGTGCATGGGTTGTTTGCCGGCTTGATTGCTGAGGAGGAAGAAGCTGAAGGGGAACCCAATGAGGCTTAATTGGGCAAGTCCCAGTAACACATTGCGGGGTTCCTTCGTATGATGCTCATAGGCAAACGCCCGGCAAGACAAACTAATCAAGAGAATTTTAGGAGGTGACAGGATGGCCAATACACATACGTATGACCGCCGTGAGGAAATTGCCAACGCGATCACTCACGGCATCGGCGCCTTGCTCAGTGTGGCAGGATTAGTGCTGTTGATCGTTTTTTCCAGCATGAAGGGCACAGCTTGGCACGTTGTCAGCTTTACAATATATGGTGCAAGCATGCTGCTGTTATACCTGTGCTCGACCCTCGTGCACAGCTTCAAGGAAGGGAAACTGAAGGATTTGTTCGAATTTTTCGACCATTCCTCGATTTACATTTACATCGCGGGGACGTATACCCCGTTTCTGCTGGTAGCCGTTAGGGGACCGCTCGGCTGGAGCCTGTTTGGCACCGTCTGGGGGATCGCGCTGCTTGGCGTTGTGTTTAAAGCCTTTTTCGTCAAAAGATTCCTGTTCCTATCGACGTTTTTCTACTTGATTATGGGCTGGTTAATCGTGATTGCCTGGGGACCGCTGACCGCGGCGATGCCGCATCAAGGGATCGTCCTGCTGGTTGCAGGCGGGCTGGCGTATACGCTGGGAACGATATTTTATGTCTGGCGCGGATTTCCTTATCACCATGCGATCTGGCATCTGTTCGTCCTCGGCGGCAGCGTAACGCATTTCTTTGCGATATTGCTGTATCTCTTGCCAAATCATTAAGAAGCTGAAGCGTCAAGCCGCTTTCCGAAGCATCGGGAGCGGCTTTTTTGCATCAAAATGCGTCTCTGGCTATGTTCAAAACTGATGTTAAGGAAAAGTGCTTGACATCCATCTCGGCATTCGGTATCATAGGAAAAGTTGATGCCTGTAAAGTGTTTTTCCTTGACGGAGGGGGTGCCCAGATGAGTCAGGAGAATAGGCTGGAGAAGACAAACCGGATCAACCTTTTGTTTGACTTCTATGAAGCGCTGCTGACGGAGAAGCAGCAGACGTTCTTGAAATATTATTTTCTCGATGATTTCTCGCTGGGCGAAATTGCCGCTGAGTTCGAGATCAGCCGTCAGGCGGTATATGAACATATTAAACGGGCGGAAGGCATGCTGGAGACGTACGAGGAGAAGCTGGGCCTGCTGAAGAAGCACGAAGCGCGGAGCCACGTGTTGTCCCAATTAGGGCAGCTGCTCGAAGCCAGCGACATGTCCCCGTTACATAAAGAAACGGCAAGAAATTTGCTTCGCGAGGCGGAGCAATTGTAAGATGACTATAGGAATACGGAACGATCTTATAGAGATGGAGGTGACGAGGTATGGCATTTGAAGGTTTGACAAGCCGTTTGCAGAGCGTATTCAGTAAGCTTCGCGGTAAAGGGAAAGTGTCCGAGGACGATGTAAACGAAGCGATGCGTGAGGTTCGACTCGCTTTGCTGGAAGCGGACGTCAACTTTAAAGTCGTCAAGGAATTCATCGCGAAGGTGAAGGAGAAGGCGATCGGCAAAGAGGTCATGGACAGCTTTACGCCGGGCATGGTCATCATCGATATCGTCAACAAAGAGCTGACCGAGCTGATGGGCGGAAGCCAAGCTAAGCTAGCTCGCAGCAATCGGCCGCCAACAGTCGTGATGATGGCGGGTCTGCAAGGGGCTGGGAAGACGACAACCTCGGCGAAGCTGGCCAAGCTGCTGCTGAAGGAAAATCACCGGCCGCTGTTGGTCGCAGGGGACATTTACCGTCCGGCGGCAATCAAGCAGCTGCAGGTGCTCGGCGAGCAGATTAAAGTGCCGGTGTTTACGTTGCCAGAGGGCAACAGCCCGGTTGAAATTACCCGTCAGGCGTTGCAGCATGCGAAGGATAACGGCAACGACTATGTCTTGATCGATACCGCAGGCCGGCTGCATGTGGACGAAGAACTGATGGAGGAGCTGCGGCAAATCCATGAGGTGACGAACCCGGACGAGGTCTTGCTCGTGGTGGATGCCATGACAGGTCAGGACGCGGTTAACGTTGCGGAGAGCTTCAATCAGCAGCTGACGCTCACCGGGGTCGTGTTGACTAAGCTTGACGGCGATACCCGCGGCGGTGCAGCGTTGTCGGTTAAGGCGGTCACCGGCTGCCCGATCAAGTTCGCTGCGCTGGGCGAGAAGATCGATGCGCTGGAGCCGTTCCATCCGGAACGGATGGCGTCGCGGATTCTGGGCATGGGCGACATGCTGTCGTTGATTGAGAAAGCTCAGGCCAACATTGACGCGGAAAAAGCGAAGGAAATGGAACGGAAAATGCGCAATGCAGAGTTTACGTTCGAGGATTTCCTGGAGCAAATGGAGCAAGTGAAGAAGCTGGGCCCGCTGGATCAGCTTATGGACATGATTCCTGGCATGGGCAAGATGAAGCAGATGCAGAACGTCAAGGTGGACGAGAAGCAAATGAGCCGGGTTGAGGCCATCGTGCATTCGATGACCAAAGAGGAGAAGCAAAATCCCGATATGATCAATCACAGCCGGCGCAAGCGGATTGCCGCAGGCAGCGGAACCACACTCGCCGACGTCAATCGCTTGATCAAGCAATTTGACGAGATGCGCCGTGTGATGAAGCAGTTCTCCGACATGATGGGGCCGAAAGGCAAAGGCAACAAAATGTTGAAGCAATTAAGCAAGGCCGGTAAAGGGATGAGATTCCCTTTCCGTTAATCTAAATGCAAGGTTCATTCTTAAAAGGAGGTGAATTTCGTGGCAGTTCGTATTCGTTTGAAACGTATTGGTGCTCATAAAGCTCCTTTCTACCGTATCGTGGTTTCGAATTCCCGTTCCCCGCGTGACGGTCGTTTTATCGAGGAGATTGGTTACTACAATCCGGTTGCAGAGCCGGCTGTAGTTAACATCGATGAAGAGAAAGCGTTGAAATGGCTCCAAGACGGTGCACAAGCATCCGATACCGTTCGCAATCTGCTGAGCAAAGCAGGCGTTATGAAGAAATTCCATGAGCTTAGACAGCAGAAATAATTGCTGATTCGGAGGGTCGTAAATGGAACAATTAGTCGGCGTTATTGCGAAGGCTCTTGTTGATCATCCGGACGACGTGCGCGTAGATGTCGTGGAGAAGGACCATCTGATTGTGTATGAGCTTTCCGTACATCCCGACGATGTAGGGAAGGTCATTGGCAAGCAGGGGAGAATCGCCAAGGCGCTGCGCACCGTCGTAGCATCGGCAGCGGTCAAGATGGATAAGCGGGTCACCGTGGATATCATGTCTTGATCGTTAACTTCATAATGATAGACGAAAGCGGGTTAGGATGTTTGTCCTAGCCCTTTTTCGTACATGCTGAAGCAGAAGGATCCTGGCAGTTGGGACAAGCTGCGAGTATGATGAGGAGATAGCACTTGGGAGGTTAATATGTCGGATTCATTGTTATCGGTAGGCAAAATCGTAAATACGCACGGGATACGTGGGGAGCTTCGCGTGCTGCTGCAGACGGACTTTCCGGAGGTGCGCTTCGCACCGAAGAGCCGGCTTCTGATTGTTCATCCCGAAACGGGGGAACGGCTGGAGGTCACCGTGCAATCGGCGCGGCCGTACAAACAGATGTATATTGTTAAATTTGCCGAATTCTCCAATATCAACGATGTGGAACGGTTTAAAGGCCGCGACTTGAAGGTGAGCAAGGCGGAATCGGTTGAGCTTCCGGAGAACGAATATTATTTCCATGAAATCATCGGCTGCAGCGTGGTTTCCGATGAGGGGGAAGAGTTGGGTGAAATCGTGGAGATTCTGCGGCCCGGCGCGAATGATGTATGGGTTGCCAAGCTGCCAAATGGCAAGCAGCTGCTGCTTCCGGTCATTGATGACGTGGTGTTGGACGTCAATGTGAAGGAGAAAATCGTTACTGTGCATTTGATGGAAGGACTGTTGTAGGATGCGCGTCGATGTGTTGACCTTGTTTCCTGAAATGTTCGCCGGCGTATTTGGCAGCAGCATCCTCGGCAAAGCTCAGGACAAGGGGATTGTGTCCTTCAACGCCATTAACTTCCGGGACTATGCAGGCAATAAACATGGAACCGTTGATGATACGCCTTATGGCGGCGGCGGGGGCATGGTGCTGAAACCGGAGCCGATTTTTCGTGCGGTTGAAGATTTGCTTGGACGGCAGGTTGATGGGGATACCGGAGATTCGGCGGAACATCCGGCAGTTGCCGCAGAACCTGACCTGGCGGCTAACCCTTCCGTTCGCCCGCCCCGCATTATCTTGATGTGTCCGCAAGGCGAGACGTTTACGCAGAAGAAGGCGGAAGAATTAGCCCAGGAAGATCACTTGATTTTTATTTGCGGGCATTATGAAGGTTACGATGAACGGATTCGCCAACACTTGGTCACCGACGAGTTATCGATTGGCGATTATGTACTGACCGGGGGCGAGCTGCCAGCTATGGTGGTCATCGACAGCGTGACGCGCCTGCTGCCTGGGGTGTTAGGCAATGAAACCAGCGCGATCACCGATTCGTTTAGCACCGGGTTGCTGGAATATCCGCATTACACACGTCCCGTTGAGTTTCGCGGATGGAGAGTGCCAGATATTCTGCTCAGTGGACATCATGCCAATGTCGATGAATGGCGGCGCAAGGAAGCGTTACGGCGGACGTGGGAACGACGGCCCGATCTGCTCGAAAAGGTGGAGTTATCTCCCAAGGACTTGCGTTGGCTCGAAGAAATCAAAGCTAGTCATCCGAAAGAGAAGGAGTAAGTAACTTCTCCATGTCTGTGTCCGATGTGACCGTCAAGCGGTTCAAAGCCATTAGCCGGTCACCGGGCTTGACAAAGCCTTGGCGAACGGTGAAAGCCATGCGGTAGCCGTTCTCCTGCAGCTCATAGATCATCTGCCGGGATTTCTCGCCATACGGGTATGCAAAGTACGGAGAGTCAACCCCGGTTTCTTTCATCTTGTCGATATCGGCCTGAATTAACTTAGAGTCTAGCCCTGCGGATGACGGAACTCCGCATTTTTGGAAGCCTTTGTAATGCAAATTATACGTGTGGCTGTGGAACTCGAATACATCGCGCGCCGCGTGGATTTCTTCTTTTGAAAGATATGTTTTCTTCGTGGGATCAAAGTTTTGGGTTTCTTCTTCGATTTTACTGCCGATGACAAAGATAGCTGCTTTGAATCCATAGTTTTTGAGAATGGGATAAGCATAAATATAGTTATTTTGATAGCCGTCATCGAAGGTAATGACCACGCTCTTGGCCGGCAGGGAGATCTGCCCTCTGACGTATTGTTCAAGTTCGCTTAAAGAGGCTGTATAATACCCTTGCTCATGCAGATAGGCCATCTCAGCTTCAAAAGCCTCAAGATTGATAATCGACTTGTTGCCAGGCTCTTGATTGTATTGCTTTGGAGTGATGTAATGATACATCAGTACGGGCACTTGTTCGGCGGTGCCTGGGGCAACCGCAAAGTCCATCGGCAGGGTTGGATATTCCTCATGCTTCGTATGGCTTGAAGTAAACACCTTCGTTTTCACCATATCCCATGAGGTGCAAGCCTTACGGGCCAAAACCGTATTCGGGTGAGTCACTGCGGCCGAATACACTAGAATCGAAATTGCTGCGAAAAATAGTACATACCTCGCTAATCTTCTGCTCATTTCTCCACAAACTCCTATTTTCTCTAATAGATCTATTTTATTTGTTCTCTCTATAAAAGTGGTTACGATTTCTTATCCATAGGTACAAACGAAAAACCCCCGGTAGAGTTACCGAGGGGGATGTCTAAATAGATGTTTCGTTTTATTCAACGATGTATCCAGCGGCGATGACGTCTTTTTTGCTTAATACAATCGATCCCAGCTCTTTCTTGATCGTGATCAAGTGAGAACCGTTTGTAATGATGGAAGTTGTTTCTCCATCCTTAAGGTTTGCGGCATTTAAGCTAAATGCGGTAGTGCCCGAAGCTCGAACGACGTATACATCAGGGTTCTCTTCTGATTTTGAAGCAGAGAGGCGTGGATTTGCAGCGATTAAATCGGATAAGGTGATCCATTCCTTCTTTGAACTGAATGAAATGGTTTTGGTCGCACCGTTATAGGTTGTGTCGTAATTAAACAAGCTTGCGGCCTCACGAATCGGGACATAGGTCGTTCCATTAAAGACCAGCGCATCCGCCGTCAGCTTGGTTTGCCCATTCACCACAAAATTGAAGTATTTGATGGTCGCTTTGACCGTTTTTACTGCAGGGGCTGCCCCTGCCACGGATGCCGTACCGATTAAGGCACTAGCTGCAACCGCGAGTACGATTTTTTTCATGAGAAGTTTCCTCCTATCGTTTATCGTCCTTTAAAAATATTACATAGAAGCTCATCTAATGATATAGGTTTTGTGGGTTATTTTACGGGGAGGTGATCAGACAAAGGGACTAGCCCTAATAGATCGAGAATAGGTCTTAGGCTTGCGTCTAAACTCTTGCGAGCGTGCGCGGCTATCGCTTATAATGGTAATATGCGATTGACATCCGGTTAACGTTGAACGGCAAATCGTTAACCTTTATATGTGATTATCGGGGTATGGCGCAGTCAGGTAGCGCGCACCCTTGGGGTGGGTGAGGCCGTGGGTTCGAATCCCGCTACTCCGATCTTTAGCAAACCGAAGGAACAGGCAAATTTCAATTGAATTTTGCCTGTTCCTTTTTTATCCCGCGCAAGCTATCAAGACAGTTGCCTCAAACCGTTAGTCGCCCATACCGTTCGTCCACTGTTCTCATACTATGCATTAGCTTGCATAAGGAAGGGGAACAAGGGAATGGAAGAGATATATTATAATTGCTTACAATGCATGGGGAAGCGTGTTCGGATTTTAACCCGTGATGGGGCTGTACACGAAGGCACGATTGTGAAGGTTGACCGGTACAACGTATATTTAAAAAAATCGGGAAAAGGCCGGGCTCAAATCTCGGCATTTTATCCGCCCTACTATGGTGGCTACGGGTACGGTCCTTATGGAGCGGCCGACGAAATTTTGACGCTGAGCCTGTTCACGCTCTTGGCGATTGCTTTAATTTAAGGTTAAAACGTTCGCCTCCAAGGGATTGGAGGCATTTTTTTGTTCAAAATCGGATAGGATAAATTTAAGGATATCCCCTGATAACTCTTGCCTTGTTAACCTTATATTTTTCTTGCGAAGCCCATGAGATTATGGTACAATTCAATTTGTTGTGAATTCGGTGGTCCGCTGCGGATGATGAAGAAGAACAAGAGGTTCTTTGGAAGAGGCATGAACACCTGAGTGGAAGGAGGGAGTCCTAGATGAATATCGTACAAGCGATTACGCAAGAACAGCTTCGCAAGGATATTCCGAGCTTTCGTCCTGGTGACACTTTGAAAGTGTACGTTAAGGTTATCGAGGGATCTCGTGAACGTGTCCAATTGTTCGAAGGTGTTGTGATTAAGCGTCGTGGCGGCGGAATTAGCGAAACTTTTACGGTTCGTAAAATTTCGAACGGTGTAGGCGTGGAAAGAACTTTCCCGCTTCATTCCCCGAAAATCGATAAAATCGAAGTGGCTCGCCGTGGTAAAGTGCGTCGTGCGAAGTTGTATTATCTTCGTGAACTTCGCGGTAAAGCAGCGAGAATTAAAGAAGTACGTCGTTAATTTTCCGTTAACGAAGAGGGGGCTTGTATCCAATCAAGCCCCTTTGCTTTTTCTTCGGGAAGTTTCGAGATTCACTACCTCCAGTACATATTTTATGAGATAAGGAGAGGTCACGATCCATGGAGAAGCATGAACGTCAGGGTTATCCGGAGGTTTCGCCGTCTTCCGGACGGGTGGAGCAGTCGCCAGACGGGCCAGGAGCGGTGCAAACGCCGCCTGCGGGCAAGAAGGAAAAAAGCGAGGCGTTGGAGTGGCTGAAAGCTATCGCCATCGCCATTGTGTTGGTTCTCCTGATTCGTTGGCTTTTCTTTGCTCCGTTTATTGTCGACGGCCCGTCGATGCAACCAAACTTTCATACGGGGGAACGGATCATCGTTAACAAGATCATTTACGATATCCGCGCTCCAAAACACGGTGAAGTCATTGTTTTCCACGTTCCGTCGGAAGGCCGGGATTTCATCAAACGGGTCATCGGCGTCCCTGGAGATACCGTCCAAGTGGAAGGGGATACGGTGACGGTCAACGGGAAGGTTGTAGATGAAACATACATTAAAGATGTTGTGGTAGAGAAGCATAATAATAACGAGCTGTACAATACGGAGGCGAATTTTCCGAACGAGCTGGTACCGGATGGAACGGTGCCGGAAGGATACGTATTTGTACTGGGGGATAACCGCTCGAATAGTACGGATAGTAGGCGGATCGGTTACGTACCATATAAAGACATCGTAGGTCGGGCAGATTTGGTGTTCTGGCCGCTGTCGGACCTGAAGTTGATCCGGCACTAGATGCTGGGAAAGTAGAATGGGAGAAACGTGAGAGAAGGCGCGTTCTTGGGACAGTGAGGTGAAGGTATATGACAATTCAATGGTTTCCCGGCCACATGACCAAGGCACGCCGGCAAATCCAAGAGAAGCTGAAGCTGATCGATGTGGTCATCGAGCTCCTTGACGCGAGGTTGCCTCTGTCGAGCCGAAATCCGATGATCGATGAGATTTTGCAAGGCAAGCCGCGCTTGATTGTTTTGAATAAATCCGATTTGGCCGATCCTGCGGTGACGCGGCAGTGGATCGCTTATTTTAAGGAAGAAGGGCATCTGGCCGTTGAAGCCGACGCGGCAAGCGGGCAAGGCCTAAGGGAAATTCCCCGCTTGGCCAAGGAGCTGCTGAAGGAGCGGATCGAGAAGCAAATCGCCAAAGGTATCAAGCCTCGGGCGGTTCGCGCTTTAATTGTCGGAATCCCAAATGTCGGGAAATCCACGCTGATTAATGGCTTAGCGGGTCGTAAAATTGCGGCGACCGGCGACAGACCCGGCGTCACTAAAGGTCAGCAATGGATTAAGGTAGGGACGGAGATGGAGTTGCTCGACACGCCGGGCATTTTGTGGCCGAAGTTTGAAGATCAGAACGTCGGCTACCGGCTGGCCGTGACCGGTGCGATCCGCGAAGAGATTTTGAACGTGGAAGACATCGCTTTTTTTGCCGTAAAATATTTGGTCCGGTATTACTGGGAGCCGTTCAAAGCGCGGTTTGAGCTGGATCAACCGCCGCGAGACTTCGACGATCCGGACGAAATCGTTGCGATCATGGAAGCGGTGGGGCGTAAACGCGGTTGCCTCATCAGCGGTGGACGAGTGGATTTGGAGAAAGCATCGGGGATTCTGCTTCGCGAATTGAGAGCCGGGAAGCTGGGCAGATATTCGTTGGAAGCCCCCTATTAATAAATGAAAGCCGCTGGCGGTTTGGAGATCCTTCTTCAGATCGCCGGCGGCTTGTTTTTTTAGCGAAAGGCTGTAGAATCGAAAGAGGATTGCCGATAAAATAAGGGAAGCATCGTAATTTATAGAGATGAAACCGATAGAGTGATGGATGCGCTCCAGGCGTGGAACCCTCATTTCCGAGTCCGGAGATAGGAACCAACAACATAGAACAGCTAGCAACGGGGGAAGTTTCGCGAGAACAAGGAGGCATTATGGACGATTTATTAAAATATGAGCGCGAGTACTGGCAAGCGGGATATCCGCATATTGCGGGGATCGACGAAGTGGGCAGAGGCTGCTTGTTTGGAGATGTGGTTGCCGCTGCGGTCATTTTGCCGCAAGGACTCGTGCTGGAAGATGTGAACGATTCGAAGAAATTAAGCGCCAAGAAGCGGGAGAAGCTATATGATCTCATCATGGAACAGGCGATTGCCGTGGGGATCGGATCCGTGGATGCGGCGACCATTGACCAAATCAATATTAAGCAGGCGACAAGGCGGGCGATGAAGCAGGCGGTAGAACAACTGTCGATTCAGCCGGAATATCTGCTCATCGATGCAGAGAAGGTGGATGTGCCCATTCCCCAACTTTCAGTAATCAAAGGGGATGCCACCAGTCAGTCGATCGCAGCCGCTTCGATCGTTGCCAAGGTGACACGTGACCGTTTGTGCCAAGGCGAATGGGATGCACGATATCCGGAATACGGAATCGCCGTACATAAAGGTTATGCAACCAAGCTGCACCGTGAACAGCTTCTGGCATTGGGGCCAACGCCCATGCATCGCAAGAGCTTTATGCGCAATTTGTTCGTTGAAGAACAAACTTTGTTTTAACCGGCCTTTTCTTACCCGCTCTCGATGGAGGCGGGTTTTCCATATCTTCAATCCAGTCTAAGGGGGGAGCTTATGAATATCGGACCGCTGCTGCGCAGTATGATGGGGGACGTTCGTTCCGGGGAAGCGAAATCGCTGGAACTCAAGACGGGGCAAGTGGTCCGCGGCACGGTGTTGTCCGTCTCCGATGATGGGCAAGTGGCCGTCATTCAGGTCCAAGGTGTGAAGCTTCACGCTGCCTTGGAGACGCCGATGCGTCCAGGAGAAACGACGCTCCTGCAGGTGCAGCCGGAATCGAAGGACGGACTCGCGGTCTTGAAGCCAATTTCCGCAGACCCGGGGACTGTCCTGTCTCCTGCTTCTCTCGCCAAGTCGCTCGAATCGCTGGGACTTGAGAATTCGCCGGCGAACCGGGAATTCCTGCAGATGATGCAGAAAAACGGAATTCCATTAACACGGGAAAATTTTGCGCTCCTGCAAAAGGTCTCTGGGCTAAAGCCGGCTGGAGTACCATTGTCGGAGTGGATTCAGGCGGCGGGTATCGCCTTTGGACGGGGACTTCCGATCACCGGTGAAACGGTAGCGGGGCTGCATCAAGCTGTTTTTGGCCCTCCGCTGCACGTCCTGCTGTCCTCGCTGGAGGAGCAGATCGCCAGCTTTTTGCGCCAATTGGGGCCGGAGATGACCGGGAACGAGGGGCAACCCCGCTCAGGCCCGGCAGCAGCTGGCTCATCGGCTCAGACAGGGCAATCGGCATCTCCTTTGCCAGCGGGAGACACCGCGGCTCCTGCATCGTCCGGGGCGAATGCCGGGACAGCCGCCGGAGGGGCGGCCCAACCAGGTGCGCTGCCGAACGGCGGAGGAGCTCCGCCGAATCAGGCGGCGGGGCTGATGCAGTTAGCCCGGCAGGGCGCTTATGCGGTCGGCTCGGACGGACCGCCATCCCCGCAGCCGGGGCTGCAGGGGCAGCACGCCGCAAGTGCACCGGGCGGAGCGCTGGTCGCGAAGCTGCAAGCGGTGCTGGCGGAGCTGCAGTCGTCCGTGCTCCCGGAGGGCACGGACCTGCCGGGCCGCACGTCGGCCGGCCCGGCAAGGGGCGCCGCCGCGGAGGGCCAGAG
>NZ_BILV01000077.1 GCF_004000745.1 Paenibacillus barengoltzii NBRC 101215 | reverse complement strand
ACTGGGTAACAAAATTACGTGAGTGAACCATTATCCTTCGGTAACATTTTTATATGAGTTGACACGGAATTGACCCTTATCAAGTACGTTAAGCGCAACCTCCCTTATGGAACACATAAAGTCTGCGATGCCCAGGACTTTCAGATCTGATGATTCCGCGAAATGACGAATCCTGATAAGGTTTGCCAGCTTATGCGACTTAAGTTACAATTCAGAAAGAAGGGGAATTTATACCCCACGGATTGTCTGCTTTGGAGGGGAGTATTAGTTTAAGTATGAAATGGAAAAAACGAATGGGGTATGCAGGCATATTGATCCTGCTTCTAGTCGGAGCGGGGCTGTTTACCTATTGGAAGCTGAGTCCGGCGACTCACTTCAACAATACAGAAATTCCTGTTTTGGCTGCACCTCAACCAGAAGAATCCTCTTCACCTACCACCTCGTCATCCCAATCATCTGAGTCGAATTCATCCGATACGAATGACAAGAGTAAAGATCAAGTAAGTTTCAATGTGCTTATTTTGGGGACGGACGCTCGGGATCAGGAAGCATCCCGGACAGATGTGATTATTCTAGCCCATGTGAACCCTGGAAAGAAGATCGTCAACTTAATCTCCATTCCTCGCGATTCCAGAGTCAACCTTCCGGGAATCGGTTACACCAAGATCAACCACGCGCACGTCCTGGCCGAACTAAAGGGAGATGGCCACGACGGAACCATGGCTGCCATGCAAGCCGTAAGCAATCTCTGTTCCTGTAGCATTAACTATTACTTGAAAACGAATTTTGAAGGCTTCGAGCATTTCATCGATACGTTGGGTGGTCTGGACATCCACCTGGATGAGCCCGTCAAATTCACCTACGCGCACAAGACCATTCCTGCAGGAGACAATCATCTCTACGGCGCCGATGTTCTGGATTTGGTTCGGGAACGCAAATCGCTCCCAGGGGGGGATTCGGGACGGCAAGCTCATCAAGCCATGGTCCTCAAGGAAATTGCATTAACCATGGCCAAACCGCAAAATTTAAAGAAACTTCCCTCTCTGATCAATCAAGTAAAACAAGACATTCTGGATACGAACCTCACCGACAGCGATATGATCAGCCTGGCCTGGTTGGCGAAAGACATCGACGGCGATCAATTCACTTACACCCAACTTCCCGGCAGAAGCGACAAGCTGTACGACCCTGTAGTCAAGAGCGAATTATATTATTGGATTCCCGATCTTGAAGAATGGGAAGCATTAGCGAAGTCTTTGTTAGGAGAGAATGAACCATGAAGAGGCGAAATAGGAGAACCTTAACGGGGGTATGCGCTTCAATCTTGCTCATCATCTGTTTGCTTCCCCATGCTGCGGCGGCCGATGAGCAAAACCCTCAACCTTATTTAATTAGTGTGAAGGACACCGGAGCCGTTGGAAATGGAAAGACAAATGATACCGCCGCTTTCCATAAGGCCCTCGAACTTGCGGCCGACCAGCCGAACGGGGCAGTGGTCACCATCCCGCCGGGTACATATTTGGTGGATTTGGACGATCCGCTACTCGTCACCAGCAACATCAAGGTGGTTGGCGTGGGCAACCCCGTTTTGAAGTTTACCCGATTCCCGAGTGGAGATGAGTTCGGCTATGAAGCCTTCTGGTTATCTGGGAACCAGATTACCCTGGAAGGAATTACGATCGATGCGAATAACCTCTTAATTCGTGGAGTTGGAGTTCACACCGGATCCAAAGACATTCAGATCAAAAATTGTACCATCATGCAAATCACTCAGCCTTCGAACCCGGATCATCCGAATTATAATGCGTTGCTGTCGGGCATCCTTATTTACGGGAACACAAACCGAGTGACCATCGAGAACTCTAACATTTCACATATTTCCGCCATTCATCCGAACCCGATTGCCCGCGGGATTCTCGTCTGGGCTGAGCCTGGTCAACCCTATGCTCGAAACGTGAACATTACGGGGAACACCTTTTCGTATATTACTCCGCGTGAAGATGCGGACGCCATTTATTTCGACAAAGCGAAGGACGGCACACCCCAAACCAATTCGCTCATCCAGAACAACCAAATTCATCATGTCGGAAAACGCGGGATTAAAATCGCAGCGCCAGGCGTGACGATCAAGAACAACCATATTACGAACTCATACAACGGGGATAATCACTATCGCTTCTATCCAATCGTGGATCCGATCCCGCAGGACATGTTCTCCGGCATTTCGGTTTATGCCAGCCATGTCACCGTCACGGGCAACGTAATTGATGGCATCGGAAGTTATTACGCGGCCATCGAAGCCGATCTGGACGTACTTACAGATATTATCATCGAAAAAAATACCATTTCAAACGGAGCAACCGCAGATTACTCCGATTCAAATGGCATTCGACTGGGGAATATCATTAATTTTAAGGTAGCTGACAATCGCATTATCAATATGAAATCGGGGATTTTCTCGCCGATCGACAGCAAGCAAAGCGGGATCATCTCGAATAATACGATTTCGAATGTTCGATACGGAATCCTGTTTCTCGATCCGAAGCAGGCTTACCAAGTATCCAAAGTGAAGGTGGAGAACAACAAGATCGCCGCGAACCAGAACCGGATCCTGTCGCTTCCTAACCTGGATTAAGGTGTCTCCCTCCCGGGAGCCACCTCCATCTGCACTTGCCGCAGGTAATCCTCAATGCTGTCAAAATCTTTGGCCTCTGCCTGCAATCCCTTAGACTGCTCCCGCTGCAGCACGACCAGTACGGTCTGGAACAGGATTTTCAAATCCAGCAGCGGTGAGTAGTTTTTAATATACATGATGTCATAGCGCAATTTGTCCGACGGCAGCGTCGTATAATTGGCCATCACCTGAGCCATTCCGGTGAGTCCCGGCTTCACCATAAGGCGATACGAATAGTGAGGCAGTTCCTTCTCAAATTGCTCGACAAAATAAGGGCGCTCTGGCCGCGGCCCCACCAGACTCATATCCCCGCGAATCACGTTAAACAGTTGAGGCAGCTCATCGATCCGGGTCGCCCGGATGAAATGCCCCAGCTTGGTGATTCTAGCATCCCCGGAGCTTGCCAGTACAGGCCCGGTATGCTTCTCCGCATTATCCACCATACTTCGGAATTTCATGACCCTAAAGGTTGTTCCATGAATCCCCACACGTTCTTGGTAGAACAGCGCTTTTCCCTTCGAAGTAGCCGGGATGAGCACAAACATCAGCAGCATCACCGGAGAGGCGAGCAACAGCAAAATGGACGAGACCACAAGGTCAATGCCGCGCTTGACCATCCGTTCCCAGATCGTCAAGGCAGGAGGCATCATGGAATACAACAGCAAATCATCGATCTGCTGGAGCTCCGCCTTCATTAAATACAGCTCGTAAAAATCCGGAATCAGCAATACTTCAATATCACGATGTCCCGCCTGACGTATTAATTCCGTTCGGACAGGCGCCGAGATGTCCGGTCCCAGTATCAGGGTGTCTACTTCCTCCCAACATACCTCTCCGAGTGTTGAGGTCTCCTGATCCACAACTAGCAAGTGTCGGAGCTCAAACCAGACCTTGCCTTCATTTTTCAACTTTTTAATGATGGCGATAGATGAGTTATGATTGCTAATAACCAGAAGCGCTCTTTTCTTCCCGATTCCCTTGGTTTGGATAAAGAACAACGTCAATCGCAGCGCGAACGTCAAGGCCAATTGAATGAAGCAGGCAATGACGACCACACTTCTCGGAAGGCTGAAGGATTCCAGCCAATAATGCAGCAGAATCAGTTCAACCACAAAGACCAGGTCCGCCAGAAGCAAATTGTACAGCCATTTGGTCGGCTTCTGACGTCCCGCGAAATTGTACAAATTAAAGAAGTAATAAGTGAGTGCTGTAAACAGCCCGAGCCATGGGGCATAAGCGTAGAATGAGTTCCATTGTTCCTGCGGAACATTGCCCTGAAAATTAATCGTATAGGCCAGCAAATAGCTGATGTAAATAAACAGACAATCCAAGAGCAAAACAACGACTCTCGAGCCGCTCAAACGAATGATTTTAATCATGCTTTTTCCTCCGCATCTGCGGTAATCCTTGTAGTGCATAGAGGCTCAGCCATTGGTCGATCACCACATCCATCGTGTAGTGCTGCTGCACGTATTCCCTTCCTTGCTCGCCCATCCTTTGCCGGTCTTCCGGCGACTTCTCCATCAGGGCCAGCATCTGTTCCCCCAATGCCTTGCTGTCTTCTGCAGGAACCAACAAGCCCGTTACCCCGTCCTGCACTACCTCCCGATTGCCGCCGACATCCGTTGCCACGATCGGCAATCCACTGGCCGCGGCTTCCAACAGGACAATCGGCATCCCTTCCCAGCGGGAGGACATGACATAGGCATCCGCCGCCTGCATGAGCTCGGGAATATCTTTGCGAAGCCCCAGGAAACGGATGTGCTCCTGCAACCCCAACGTCTTGCACAGTTCCTCGATCTCTTCACGCTCCGGCCCTATTCCAGCAATCAGCAGGAGACTGTCCGGATGCAGGTCCGCAACTCTTCGGAAGGCGGTGACTAGATTCCGGTAGTCCTTGGCAGGCACGAATCGCCCCGCCGCCAGCCACGTAAACTGTTGCTCTGCCAAGCCTAACGTATCGCGAGTCTTATTCCGCGTATCCTGCTTATGATAACGGCTAACATCAATCCCGTTCGGAATAAATCGAATCTTGTGCCGCGGCACGATTTTCTCTTGAATATAATGATTCACCGCGTCCTGACTCACATTCGTGGTTACTTCGCACAAAGGGTCGGTCAACCGGTATAGGAGTTCTCGGATTTTCCCTTCCTCATTCCGGGTATGGGCCGTACAAATCAACAAAGGCATTCGAACGAACAGCCGAGCCACTCTGGCCAAAATATTGGCATGGACCAAATGACTGTGCACTACATCCGGCTTAAAGCGACTAATGATCCTTCTTAGGCGGAGGATCCCTCTAGGATCTGGAATCCCCCTGCTCATGTTCAACGTATGCACTTCCACGCCAAGCTCAGTTAATTCGTCGACATGCGCCTTTGGCGCAGTCATACTGACCACGGCAATCTCGCAGCCTTTGGGCTTCAATCCCTTACAGAGCTGAACGAGCTGGTTCTCCGCTCCGGCATAACTAAGCCCTGTAATGAGGAACAAGATTCTTGGCATCCTCTTCTCCCCCTTTCTGCTCTTTCTCGGGTACCAACATAAGGGCCACAAATGCCATCAGGAGATACTCGAAGTTATAGCCAAAATCACCGCTCATCAGCGCGCTGCCCAGCGTCTGAAGCAACAACACCATCACCACTGGGAATTGGCGACCAGCCCAAAGCGAATACAGGTAAGCCAAGGTCCAAAGGGTCATCCCCACAACGCCCAGTTCACTTACGATTTCCAGCAAGACGTTATGCGGGAAGTCATGGGCGAGAGGCGGCGTCACGCTGCCAATCCCTGCGCCTATAAACGGGTGCTCGTTCCACGTCGCGATGGCCTTCTCCTGCAAGACGAGCCGACCGATCATATTGTCGTCCCCCATCAGCGCTTGACGATCAAAAAGAACGGAGAAACGACTGCCTTCCACCCATTGCTTCAACTCAGCGGAATAGGGTAAGCCGGCAAAGATCCCTAGAACAATCACCGCTAAGAAGGCGAGGACAATCCCTTTCAGATTGCGGAGTTTACCTTGCTTATATTTGTTGAACAAGACGACAGCACCAATGATCAGGTTGGCCACTGCAAAAGCTGCAATCGGACCCCTTGATTCTGTAGCTATGGCAGAGGCACCAGCAATGGCGATCACCGGAATTCGAATCCATAGCGGAATGTTCCGCCCCCATAAGCAGACCGTTACCGTAAACAACGACATCCGCGCGTTATAAATGGGGTTGCCGCCAGGCAGCACCAGCCTTCCCGGATATTCCTGGGAGTACTCCCCCAGCGTAAGATGGGCCGCCGCAAAGGCGAAGCCAAATAATGCAAGAACAGTCCATGAGAACTTGTTGTATTTTTTGTACAGGATGTAAGTATAAATTCCAGGAACCACCGCATGAATGAACAAAATCAGCAGCTTGTTGAGTCCTGCCGTTTCGTACGGCGCCCAGATCAAGCTCCCCAAGGCGTACAAGAAGACAAGCCCCCACAACCATATCCCTTGATCTCTGAGGAAGTCCCAGGATTTGCTGCCCTTGCTAAACAACGCAATACAGACGGGGATGAACGGAACGGCCAGCAGCAGCACCAGCGCATTCCCTGGCATCACCTGCTTATAGAGATAACCGAACAAATCGAAATAAACGCAAAATCCTACGACATAAGCGGCATCCACCCGCAGGTTCTCCCGAGTAATGCACAAGCAGATGAAGAGACCGATGCACACAACCAACACCAGAATCAGAATCAAGGTAATGTTCAAGGCTGGCTGACCTTCTTCCGGATGCGATCCATATATTCTAATCTCACAATCTCTTTCACCCGGTTATCCAAATGCTGGATCTGTTCTCGGAGGACCCGCTTCCCGCGCCAACTCTGCACAAAAGCATCGATTTCCGCTAGATGGTGCTCCAAATTTCCGGACACATTGGGTAACTGCAGCAGAAACGGGACAGATTCTGGAAAGTCGGTGTCTTGATACCCGATAATTACCGGAAGGCCATAAGCTAAATACTCCCGCACCTTAAGGGGCGAGGCCTCGTTCATACCTTTCCGGTAGAGTGCCATCGTTCCGATGGCGACATCCGCTTGGTACATGAGAGGTTCATAGTCTCTGCGATCCAGTCTGCCGTGAAAAAGCATATTTTCAGGCGCAGGCTCCTTGAAATCCTCCGGCGCAAAGCCGACGATATCAAATGTCCAAGACGGACGCATGCGGGCGAGAGCGGCAATATGGTCAACCCCTTGCCAAGATTGACCAGAAGAACCAATGAAGATCACCCGGATCTCATCCCGCTGCACAACAGGTGCGGGCGAGACCCGATCCAGGGCGTATCCATTGCCAATGATGACTTTATCCTTCACGTATTTTTTATAGTGCCGTTCCTCCGCCATTTCGCCGCTGACAAACACAAACCCTTGAGCCGCACGCAGCACCCGCGAGCGAGTGGCCAAGTGATACCCGTATCTTGCCTTGCTCCCCAGCTGTTTCATCTCGGCAAGATCGTTCGTGTTCATTTCCAAAATGGAGGGAAACTGTTTTAACAGCTTTGGCAACCCCGGATAATACAGGTCATACCGGTGATAAATCACATCGGGGTTCCAGTCCCGAATCCGGCCCAATAATTGTCGGAACGCGGACAGGCGGCCCGTACCCTTGTCATAAACCTGTGCAGCCAGCGTAACGTTGTGCAAAACTTCTTCCCATGCACGAATCTGCCGATGGGTAAATAAAAAGAAAGCCACCTCATGCCCCGAACGGGCCCACTCGGCCATCTGTCCGATCACTTTCTTGGCAACGCCGCTTTCCGGCCCTTCATTCCAATGAATCAGGTAGGCAATTTTCATGTCAGTTCCTCCAAGCACCTTGCGAAGAGCTCACGGTCCGATCGATGTAATAAGAAGCTATTATGCCAGAGCAGTGTAAATTCCCCGTTATATTTCATACACTCCCGATAATAACGACGGATCTCTTCAAAGGCAGACTCTCCTTTCCAGCCGCCGTCATGCAAGATCACCTTCTCCATAATGACAAGCGGGCGTTCCCGGAGTTGCAGCATCCGGCGCTCGGCAAGCTGGAAAACCGGATATTCATAGCAAACGCCACATCGGAATCCGGGATAATTCGAATAGCCCAGCGTACTATCGTAATTCAGTCCAGCATCTTCCCAATGCTGCCAAGTATCCGGCGCACGCCATCGCAGAAAGTGCTGACGGCCTCCCCATATCGGCTGCTTGATCCCGAGTTCATCCACCTTCCGTTTCAGCAGACCCCATTGATGCTTAATCCGGGATGGGGACAAATACGTTTGATAACTGGGATGCAACCCGATTTCATGACCCCGTTGATGAATCTCCAGCATCAATTGCTCAATCTCGGGATCATCCAAAGAATACTGACCGTCATATTCCGGATCGGTATGCTCAGGGATAAAGTAGAAGCTGCTCCGTAATCCCGCACGTTCGCTGACTTCCATCAGCCAAGGGAACGTGTAGTACGGATCCCGCTTGACTCGAAGCGAGCGCCCCCCCAGCATCAGCACCTTCCGATAGGCTGCTTCCATATCCCTTCGTTTGACAACCTCCACAGCGCTGCCCTTCAATATACCCCATATGTTCCGGCGAAGCGCGAAGAAGGGATGGTCCACATCATGGCTAATCCGCTTGACAGAAGCACGCCGCTTCCGTTCCAGCCCCGGCCATAAAGATTTACACAGGAACCATAACAGCTCGGTATAAACATTAACGATGGGCACATCCAGAAATCCCGCTTGATAAGCGATGGAGCACTGGGCCGGGAACCGGTCATGCTCATCCCGATCAGGCAGGACGACCTCCTCATAGCGGGTCAGCATAAAGAAACAGCTGCCGAAGATATCCAATCCGCATTCCACGCTATGCTCGGACCTTTGTAACATGCCGCTTTCCGAAGCTCTGCCATCTCCATAGATAACTGGAATCCGTCCCAAGTCGGCCTCGGTAGCATCCAGGTGTAACAACGGAAGCCTCGGCAGCGAATCGATCGTCAACCACTTCTCATCCGGGGTTGATAAGAACACATCTGGAAGCCGTAACGAGCAGTCGTTGACTGAAGGCATCGAGAGCTCGACATCCATGCGTTCCTCAAGAATGACCGTATAGGAAATGCCTAGAAATTCATTCAAGAGCACATGGAAAATATATTCCCGTTCCGGCTCTCGATTTGCCGGACAGCGTACAATTAACATCATGATCCCCTCAGTTCTACTTCTTCCGGCTCGGGAAGGTTACGATATTTTCGCAGGGCGAACCAAGACATTCCGAGATGAAGCAGATAGCCCAATGTAGCCGCTAAGCTAAACCACAGGATGGCGGTGACAGCACTCTGCCCCGAAAAATAGGCAAGCAGCACTGCGCCCAATACGATAATGATTCGTCCAATTTCTCGGTACAGGTGTAGATCCTGACGTTCCATCACATCAATGGTGGAACCCACCGAATTGGCGACAAACTGACTTAAATACATGACTCCCAGAATCTGCACAATTTGCCCCGAGTTAGCCCATGCCTCCCCGAACAGGAAGGCAAAGGTCGCTGGTGCAATGAACACCATGACAAGTACAATCAGCAGACCAATGATAAAGATGTTACGGACCGTCCGCTTAAACAAGGGATATAGCTTATGGGGGGTATACAGCATATAATTGGACGACTCTGATAAATAAACATTCATCACCGACGAGGTAATCAACGTCATGGGGGACCCCAATATCCGTTGCCCGAGAGCAAACCAGCCCGCCACCTCCGGTCCATAAAAGGCAGCAAAAAGAATCGTCGGCAAGTAGATCCCAAAGCTATTAAGCATGTTGGACGGCAAGGACAACAGCGGAAACCGCTTGTATCGGGAGGCGACTTCCTTCATCTCCGCCCAATTGCTGTGCATCGACTCTTGCTTCACATCTTTCCGCCAAAGCTTCCATTGTGGGATCACGCCGCCCAACCGGCCTATGACGTCCCCTAGAATAAGTCCAAGCGGACCTTTGAAGATGCCGCTGAACAGCAGTTGGGAAGATACGAGAGAGAGGCTTTGTGAAAGCTTCGTCTTCGAGATCTCCCGAAAATATTTCTTGCGGATGGACCATCCGTTCAAAATTTGATAGAAGCCGCTAAAAAACAGGCTGGCTATAAAAAAGATGAAATAACGCTGGACATCCGGTTCATTGGTCCAAACCGACAGCGGATGGGCCAAGAAATAGACTCCCACCCCGCCGATGAGGCTGACTAACGCACAGATGCGAAGGGATAAGCTCAGCAGGCTGCTTGCCGTCTTGTCCTTGCTCGGCAGGGTAATGGCATTTTCGTAAGAGAAGGATGTCATCATCAGCATGATCGAGATGATGGAAGTATACATGGAGTACACGCCATATTCGGAAGGATTATATAAGCGGGTAATGATTGGCAATGTCACCAATATGATGATTTGGCTCAGGATGGTTCCGCTGGCCAGAACGACCACATTCCGAAAAAAGCTGTCGAGCTTAAAGTTCTTAATCTTGTTTATCATCTTCGTTCCTTCATGATTCGAGGACTTTTTGGATTTGCTCAGCGATTCGTCTTTGCGTCTCTTCATCCATGAGCGGCCAAATTGGCAGCGACAGCACCTCCGCAGACGCAGCTTCCGCTTCAGGAAGACAGAGCTCATTCGGTTGGTAGACCGGAAGCTTGTGAACCGGAACGGGATAGTACACGATCGAACTGATTCCTTCTGCAGCAAGTCCCTGCAAAAGTTCGTCTCTTCTTCCGTTTAATACTCGAATCGTATACTGGTGGTATACATGCTTGGCGTAGGAATGCTCCGTTGGCAACACGAGCCCCTCCATGCCGCCCAGCAGCTCCCGATAGCGCTCTGCGACTTGACTGCGACCTTGATTCCACTCTTCGATATAAGGAAGCTTGACCCGTAAAATGGCAGCCTGCATCTCATCTAACCGGGAATTGAAGCCAATCATTTCGTTATAGTACTTCTTCTTCGACCCGTGAGCTCGCAGCATGGCAGCTTTCTCGGCCAGACCGTCATCATTCGTGACTAGCAGTCCTCCGTCACCATAAGCTCCGAGATTCTTGGACGGGAAGAAAGAGTAACAACCAACATCTCCCAATGTGCCAGTCTTCTGCCCTTTATATTCCCCGCCAAAGGCTTGGGCAACATCTTCGATCACGACAAGCTGCCTACGTTGAGCCAGCTGAAGCAGCGGGTCCATGTCTACGGCGTGCCCAAATAGGTGCACCGGAATAATGGCCTTGGTCTTCTCTGTCAAAGCAGCTTCCAGCAATTCTACATTCAGGTTGTACGTCACCGGATCAATATCCACAAAAACCGGAACAGCCCCTACCCGACTAATCGCCTCAGCGGTAGCAAAAAACGTAAAAGGCGTAGTAATCACTTCATCGCCTTCGCCAATCCCTGTCGCCAGCAGCGCAATCACCAGCGCATCCGTGCCAGAATTCACCGCCACAGCATGTTTGACACCCAAGTAATCGGCCGCTTCCTTTTCAAATTGCTTGACGTTCTCTCCCATGATGAACGCTCCACGGTCTAGAACCGTCTCCAAAGCGCTTAGAATTTGAGGCTTCAATTGCTTCATCTCATAACTCATGTCGAGAACCGGGATTTTCTTATGGTGTACCGCTTGATTTACTCCGTCTTTGAGCATCGCTACACTTCCTTTGTTTTATGTACTGAGTTCTCACTTCGCTCATACTCACGTCCACATTCCTGGCAGATCGCTTTCAACCCGCTAAATGCAAGCGTAATCCCGCATTCGCATACCCAGCCCATTTGCCGGGCAGGCACTCCCGCTACGATGGCATATGGAGGAACATCGCGGTTTACCACAGCACCAGCCGCAACAAACGCCCACTCCCCAATTTCCACCCCGCACACGATGGTGGCATTGGCCCCAATCGACGCTCCTCTTCTTACTCGGGTCGGCCGATAATCGCTGCTCGTATTGCGAGGGAATGCCGAGCGGGGAGTCCGCACATTCGTGAAAACCATGCTGGGACCGCAGAAGACATAGTCCTCCAAAATGACACCTTCATACACGGAAACATTATTTTGAATTTTGACACCATTCCCAATCGTGACCCTTGGCGCAACAAAGACGTTCTGTCCCAAGCTGCAGGAATGGCCGATTTCTGATCCTGAAGAGATATGAGAAAAGTGCCATACTTTCGTGTTCTCCCCAATGACAGCGCCCTCGTCAATCACCGCTGTGGGGTGTGCCCAATAATTTGTCATCCATTTCACTCCGTCCCTCATGCTATAACAAGTAATATTGCTCCGGCTTGGCATACCCGTTCATTGCATTGCGCGTATCCAGCAACAGTCGGCTGCTTTGACCGACCAGGTCATAATCGAATGCCGAATGATCTGTGGCAATGACGGTAATATCGGATTGGGCAAGCCTCTCTTGCGTCAGCTCCACGGTTTCGTAAGTTTGCCCGCGATACTTGAATGCCGGGATGTGTGGATCGCTTAGGATAACCTCTGCTCCTCGCGCTTCCAGCAGTTCCACAATTTTAAGAACCGGAGATTCCCGATAATCATCAATATCCTTCTTGTAGGCTACGCCAAGTAAATAGACGACAGATCCATAAAGTGGCTTCTTGTTGGTATTGAGAAGTTCAGCGATTTTCTGTACAACGAATTCCGGCATGGAGTTATTAATTTCACCGGCAAGTTCAATCAGACGAGTGTGGTAGTTATACTCTCTTGCTTTCCAGGTAAGATAGAAGGGGTCAATTGGAATACAGTGTCCGCCCAATCCCGGACCCGGGTAAAAGGCCATAAAACCATAGGGCTTCGTCTTCGCAGCTTCAATCACTTCCCAGACATTAATGCCCATCCGGTTACACAATATAGCCATCTCATTCGCTAACGCGATATTGATATGACGGAAGGTATTTTCGTATATCTTCTCCATCTCGGCCACTGCGGGGCTGGAGACTACATGCACTTCTCCATCCAACACCTGCTTATACAGCGCTTCGGCGATTTGGGAGCAGGACTTCGTGACGCCGCCGACGACTTTAGGGGTATTCTTCGTATTGAAATGCTTGTTGCCCGGGTCAATCCGTTCAGGCGAATAAGCCAGGAAGAAATCCTTCCCGCAGATCCATCCGGTGGATTCGAGGATCGGCTTCACGAGCTCCTCTGTCGTTCCGGGATAGGTCGTACTTTCCAGGACTACGAGCATCCCGGGATGAAGATATTTGGCAATTTCCTTCGCGGAATTTTCCACATAACTCGTATCCGGCTGCTGGTAAATGTCCAACGGGGTTGGCACACATATCGCAACCGTATCCACCATAGAGATGAAGGAGTAATCCGAAGTCGCCTGCAGTCGCCCGCTGTCTACCATCGTTTTGAGATCTTCATCCACTACATCCCCAATGTAGTTATATCCCCGGTTAACCATGTCCACCTTGTGCGGCTGGACATCAAACCCAATGACCTGGTATCCGGCCTTTGCCTTCTCTACAGCGAGCGGAAGCCCGACATACCCAAGTCCAATGACTCCGATCTTCGCTGTTTTGCTGTGAAGCTTATCCATCAATTCGGTACGATGATCTTGCGATTGCAGCATTGATTCACGCATAGCGCCCTCTCCCTTTCCTACATAACGACTTGTGGACTGCCATTTTCAACCATATCAATGACAAGCTTCAGTGCATTTCTGCCATCCTCCAGCGTGATGGCTGGCGGGCGGTGATCCCGGATGGCTTCCACCATATCCTCAATGATGCATTGATGTCCCGGTTTGCCAAAGGGGTCCCGTTCAATCTCGGAAATCAGCACCTCCGTCTCTTCCTTGGTCATCGAGGAGCAATTCCATTGCTTAATCCAATTGGCCGTTCTGCCGCCGATTTCCGCATATCCATGCTCTCCAAAAACAGCGATCGACTCCTCCAAATTTTGCTCATACACCGTCGTACATGCCTCGACAACCCCCAGATGTCCGCTCTCAAACCGAAGCACGGCGACCGCAACATCCTCCGATTCAATCTTCCGGAACCGGGTATCCACCAACGATTTCACTTCCTTCACCGGGCCAAAAAGCCAGATCAACAGGTCCAAACTATGGATCGCTTGATTCATCAAGACGCCTCCATCCATGGCCTTCGTCCCTCTCCATGGAGCCTGATCGTAATAGGCTTGACTCCGATTCCAGCGAACCGTTGCATTCACATGACTTAACTTGCCGAACATCCCTTGATCCAACGCGTGCTTTAATTGCCGAATGGCTGGCCGATAGCGGTTAGGATGAACCACCGTAACCAGGACCCCATTCTCTTCTGCTGCCGCTGCAATGCGGTCAGCATCTTCCAATGTTAACGTAACGGGCTTCTCAATGATCAGATGCTTCTTGGCTTTGGCCGCGGCGGTGGCCATAGAAGTATGTAATCCGCTTGGCGTACAGATGCACACGACATCGATGTGAGGGCATTGTTGCAGCATCTCGTCCATGTTCAGATAAACCGGGACATTCCACTTCTCTTCCAGTTCAAGCAATCGTTGAGGGTTGTTATCACATAACGCCGTAAGTACCGCTCCATCCGTGCTATTTATCGATTCGATATGTTTGTTCGCAATATGGCCGCATCCGATAATCGCAAAGTGAATCATTAGAATTCCATCTCCTTTTCTCTCGGAGTTCGCCTTTGCTGACTGCGTTTGGAGCCCCCGCGCTTCTCCAGCAGCATCGAGACGCATAGCCCTGCAAATAGACCGATAAAGCCGCCGATCGCATAGTTCAAGATCTTCCGGGGGCTGACGGGAATTGAAGCCTCTTCCAGATTTGACTTGTCCAAAATCATGACACTGGAACTCTCCACCAGCTCTTTCGATTTCTGAATAAAGCTTTCGGCGAAGGCATTGGCAATGGCCACCGCATCCTGCGGATTGTCATGTGTGGCTTTGATAATAATTACTAGAGTGTCGGGGTCTGTCCTGACTTTGATCCGTTTTAATAATTCATATGCGGTTTCCTTGGTCTGTAGTTTATTTTTTGCTTCATTGGCAATAAATCGACTCTCAATCGCATCCTCATACGTTTTAGTTAACATCTGACTGGCCAAAAATTCGGTGTAAGTCCCCGCCTCGGTAGAAGCAATCGTAGCTACCAAGCTTGCAGTCGCTTGATATTGAGGTTTGGCCAGCGTATTAACCAAAAAAACGCCTCCCTCACAGACTAGAAGCGTAACAATAAAAGCAATCATGTGTTTTCTTAAGATTTTAAACAAACCGCTACTTTCCAATAGCTCCACCTCAGTCGATGTCAGAATATCACTCCAAAATAAGTCCCAGAAAATCAGTCATGAAAAAATAGGATAGGCATTTAAAACTAGGAAAATAGTCACCTAAATATAACCTTATATTAACACAAATTGCAATCAAGAGAAGAATGTTTTTTTTGACGCATTTGAGAGACAAACAAAAAACAGGTTTACGAAAAGACGATTGTCTCTTCATAAACCTGTTAAACTCTATCAAGTGATGATTTAATTATAAGTTCGATACTACCTTAACATTGACGTTCGATTTTGCCAGTTGGATGTTGAAGGCTTGTCCCTTAACGATGTTGTCCTTAACCACGATATCCTTCTGGATGCAATTCGCAAGATAGGTGGTCAGGTCGATTCCGCCCTTCGTTGTTTCAATCTTGTTGCCCTCGACCGTTCCGTTCTCCGCATTCTGCCAAGTCCAGATTCCTTTCTCGGCATGCTCGATCGTGTTGCTCGAAATGGTGAAGTTCTTCGTATTCCCTAACCGAATGCCCGTTGTTCCCGCAATCACACTTTGCTGCCCCATTTTAATCTTGTTCCCTTTGATGGTCACATGATTAACGGTCTCATCGGCGCTGACTTCAATCGCAGCATAATAACTGCCAACCCCTTCAATGCGATTGTCCGAAATGCTGTTGTTCGAAGCGTAGACGCTGATGCCAGCGTACATGTCAGGAGCCAACTGACCTTTATCTTTACCTTCGTAATAGTTGTTATTGAGATAGGAGTTCGTGATGATATTGCCGCTGACCGTAATCCCTTGGGCGTAAATCTTGATCGCACGTTTAGCGTTGAAGCTGAAGGTATTGTTGGCAATCAAGCTGCCCGCGTCCCGGCCCGTCCCACGATCCAGGTTCGGGTCTTCATAGAAAATCCCGTCCCCATCGTCGGCTGAACCGATGTGATGGATGTTGGAGTTCGTGATTCGAACGTTCGATGCAACCTTCTCTGCCGATCCCCAGGTTGTTGTAATATAGATGCCTCTGGAGATCAAGCTGCCGGCTGTCAGATTCACAGCCTTGATATTATAAATTTCAGAATTTGTGATTTCAATGTGATTGGTATCGCCATAAATGACAATCCCCGAGACGACACCCGTATAAAAATCGCTAGCCGGGTCACTGCTGTGCGTCGCATTGGCTGCCGCGATCCGATTCACTTTGACGAAGGAGCTGCCTCCCCCGATAACCAGAACACGATTTACGGCATGATTACCATCCAACATCAAGTCCGAGATTTCAATTCCAGTACCCGATGCATGGATCATTTCCCATCCAAATTTGTGAGCATCTGCTTGAATGACCGACTTCTTGCCTTCGCCTTTAAGCGTAGTTCCGCTCTCGACGATCAGCGTATTCACTGGATTCACCACGTAAGTGCCTTCAGGAAAATATACCGTTCCTTTGCTGCTTGCTGCGAGATCCAAAGCCCGTTGAATTGCCGACGTATCGTCAGTCACTCCATCGCCTTTGGCACCTTGGTCCTTCACATTAATCATTTGGGCGTCCTTTGGCTCAGCGTTCGCAGCAACCGGATTTATAGAGAAGTTAAACAGGAATCCGACTGCAACGACCAACGTGATAATCACGAATTTCTTAATCGATTGATTTGCTGCCATAAAGGACACCTCAAATTCGATAGGATAAAAAATAGAAAGCCCCCGTTTCAGGAAGCCTTCTATCTCATCCTGAAAACTTTCGGGAACTGGCTGGCATGTGATCTGCGACCACGAAGCCCCTGTAGCTTTGCGTCCCGCACTTTCATGCGGTTTGCCTTTTCGATGTTCTCGTATTCAATTTCTGAGGTTTGGAGTGGAGTCAATTTCTGAGGTTGGAGTCAATAAAAAAAGAACCAAATAACTATAGTTATAAGGTTCCTCATCGGAAACCTGTATGTAGGGAGCTGGCTGGCATGTGATCCTCGATCACGAAGCCCCTGTAGCTTTGCGTCCCACCCTTTCGAGCGGTTTGCCTTTATTCGACATTGCAGGCTTAAAATATGTTAGATTATGGTTCTATAGTAGCATATCCTCTATGAATCTGTAAACTAGCACTTTACTAATATTTTACTAGACGACAAAATGTTCCATTGGATGCCTGATTCACATCCGGTCTTTATAGACAGAGGTTAATTCCTCCAGCACGTTCTCAATCGCATACGTCCCCGTAAGTAGATCTCGTCTTGCAGCTATCTCCTGCCGAAGCAAGGGATCATGATATAACTGCAGAATCCGATCAGCAAAGGCATCGGCATCGCCGAGCTCGACCAGAAATCCATGGACGCCTTCCCCGACGAGGTCCCGGTTTCCCCTTACCCGAGTTGCCACCACAGGTAGGCCGCTGGCGATCGCCTCCATAATATTGACCGGCAAGCCCTCCTGCCGGCTCGAGGATACCGCTACATCCGCCAATGCGTAAATGTTCTCCATGTCCTTCCGGTGTCCGAGAAAGGTAACATAAGGTTCCAGCCCTTTCTCAGCAACGAGACTTTTGTAGAACGCCTCCAGTTTCCCTTTGCCGGCAAGCAGCAGCTGCACATTCGGAATGGCATCCTTTAATTTTTGGATCGTCTCCAGCAGGAGCGTCTGGTTCTTGCGATGAATCATTTCCGCCGCATATATGAGAACAAAACGGTCTTGTCCGACGCCATACTCTTCTCGCAATTGCCGCTTTTGCTCCGCTGTAGGCGGTTTAAATCTCTCGAAGCTGATCCCGACCCCATGCACAAAATGGATGAGCCCCGGTTTGAATTTCCCTCGCTTAGCCCGCTCGAAATCCTCATCATTCATCGTTACCAGAACGTCAGTATACCGAGAAAGCCACTTCTCCACCGGATAGTAGATCAACCAATTGATGCGAGAAGCCCCCTTGTAAAAATGAAAACCATGAGCAGTATAGACGACTTTCGTGCCTTTTCTTCGACTTTGGCGGGCAGCCAGTCTCGTTAACACTCCGCCCATAGGGGTATGACAATGAATGATCTCGTATCCCTGACTGTCGATAATTCTTTTTAGCTCCCGTAGAGCCTTGAGGTTATCCCTGCTATAGGGAGAACGCTGGATGGGAATATCAAACTGCTTGTCCGCCCATGGAACCGGCTCAGAACCATTCGCAGCCACATGAACCTCCCAGCCCTGATCCCGGAACCATTTCAAGTAAGGTAGATGAAATGCGTTAATGTGAGACACAACCGTAGCGCTAAATAACACCTTTTTGGGCACCCATACCATCCGCTTTCTAGTAATATAGTACCAAATATATCAGTCTTTATAGGGGAGTTCAATCGCTGTTCTATCATAAGTTTAGGGTGACTAGCCCATAGGGTTCTGATATATTAGTAGTTATCAAGTCCATACTCAAATCTACCTAATCATTTTTTCTCTCTCAGGACAACTTAAGGTCCACTCCTGCCTGCATAGAACAGACTCTCACATCATTTCTCTCATCATCTCACGACAATTTAGGAGCCGACCGGCACAACATCAGATCAGACAAAATTCAGAAGACTTGCATTTGCATGGTAATAGGCATAAGGAAATAGTATAAAAGTTCTACTTCGTGTTTACACCAGATTTGGAAAAAGCTATGATTAACTTATGGATAAGTAACCAATTGAGTCAACTATGGGGTGGAAATTGTGAAAGTTTTAATCACAGGAGGCTACGGCTTTATCGGTTCCTTTGTTGCCGAGAGATTTCTTCGAGAAGGACATCAGGTTGTCATTATAGACAATATTTCAACCGGCAATGTAAATCATATTAAGTTTCCTCATACTTCCTATATTTTGGATGTAGAGAGTCCGAATTGCGAAGCGGTCTTTGAGCAACACGAGATCGACGCAGTGATTCATCTTGCAGCCCAGGTCGATATTGTTACTTCTGTGGAGAACCCCTATGCTGATACGAAATCGAACATTTTAGGCCTTACGAACATGCTTCAACTTTCTGCCAAGTACCAAGTCCGGAAATTTATTTTTGCGTCATCTGCAGCTGTATACGGAACTACGCAAGAAATGCCACTGTCCGAATCCTATCTTTGCAAGCCGGTATCACCCTATGGAATTAATAAGCTTCTTGGTGAATATTACTGTGAGAAATGGAAAGAGCTCTACGACCTAAGCACGCTATGCTTCCGCTTCGCCAATGTATATGGACCTCGGCAAGGAACGATCGGCGAAGGCGGCGTCGTCTCCATCTTTATGGAGCGGGTGCGAGATGGGAAAGAGCTGGTCATCTATGGAACCGGAGAGCAGACACGAGACTTTATTTATGTGGAAGACGTCGCAGAGGCCATTTTTCTAGCTGCAGGCACCGAGCATTCGGGAGTGATGAATCTATCTACCTGTACAGAGAACTCGATCAATACGTTGATTGAGATCCTCTCCGAGCTTCATCCCTCACTCCCTAGTATCATTCGAGTGAATTCCCGCCCTGGAGATATCTACCGATCCGTTCTGAATAACGAGTTGCTGCGTTCCACCATCAACTGGACGCCAAAGTATTCCTTCAAGGAAGGACTGATCCAAACCTACGAATGGTTTATGCGGGAATCTCAAAGCTTGACGAAAAAGAAGAAAACCTCAACGAATTCTTCCACCTTGTATAACGACGAGCAGATCCAAAATGAATTGCTTGGCTCGGCCCTGTCCCGAAACATTCGAAGTCTCTACCTAAGTCAGAACGAGCTGTATCTGGAAGGGACCCCTGTGCTCAAGCCAGAAATTTTCACGGCGGTCATTCACTCCAGAATTCAAGCCAAGATGAAATTCGATACGGATTACGTTCTGCTCGCGATCACGAGCGAGGTCAGAGATAATGAACAGCTGCTTCATGCGGTTGATCGGACCCTGAGGGAGAATGATTATATCGGTTTAAGCGAGACCGGCACCCCACAAATTCTGCTGTCGAATGTCTCTCTGAACGATGCGGGCATTGTTATTGAAAGGCTGGCCCGGCAAGGAGTCGTTGCGGAAGTCATTTCCGGAACCAATCCTACGAAAGGAGATTCAAAGCAACGGAATGATGGAGCAAACAACACTGTCCAAATGGGCTGAATTTAACCGCCGGCGGTGGAATTGTCGAAGTGATTATCATCGGTTGCAGCTTCCCCAATCTGAGGTATACGGTGAAATGCTGCTGTTCATGGATGCAAAAGGGAGGTCGTACCTCCCGCCACAGAACCCCTACCACTTGACCTACTTTTATCCAACAGCCACAAGCAAGGCTTCACGATCGAATAAGCAATGGCATGAGGTCGCCAACCTCATGATTGATCGATTGTTGGAGCTGAAAGGGAGAGTTATTTTACATCTCCCCCCGCATATTGAGGATGTTCGTCCATTTACCTGGAGAGGCTTCAAGAGCGATGTTCGATATACATACCAAGTGGAATTGCCCTATCAGATTGAAGAGGCCAGCAAATCCATACGCAACAAAATCAAGAAGGCTTCTTCTTTAGGATATTACACTGTAAAAAGTAATAATATGGATCACGCATACCAATGCCTCATCGAAACCGAACAGCGTCAAGGGTTCAGTCATCAGCTCTCCGTGGAGGATCTGAAGCTGGCACAAGATTTGATGGGGGAAGAGGCGTTCCGCTGCTATATCTGCTATTCACCGGAAGGTGAACCGGTCAGCGCCAATATTTCGCTGCTGTTCCATCCTGAATGGGCTACCGGTTGGATCGCTGGAACCAAGAGTGCACACCTGCAGAACGGTGTGGTTCAGATGCTGCAGTTATTTGAATTTGAGGATCTGACCTCCATCGGTGTCAAAGGATTTGACTTCACAGGTGCAAATATTGAATCCGTATCTAACTCCAAAGCAAGTTGGGGAGGCGATCTGGTCCCATATTATGTCCTTCGACGCCCCTCCTTTAAGGATATTGCCCGCGCTGGAATAGATTGGCTTCAATTTAATTACAAGCAATCTCGCGGGAAGCGTTAGACATCCGACCCGAATAATGGGGCCGCTCCCTTTGCGGACGGATGTTTCAGATGAGACAGCCCAAAAACACCTCCAAGAACATGCGCTCCTTGTCATAAGATCGGGAGAGCATCTTGGAGGTGTTTTTTCATTGGATAGAAAAGAACCGAAGCACTAGGCCAGATTAATCCGTCGGATCGTCTCCATCGGCACCTTTGGTTCACGGCTCTCCGTCAACAAACCGTTCACTTCCTGCTGCACGTCGGTAATTTGCGTATAGCAGTAGCCGCAGATGGCATCAATCGATTTAATCGCATTCGTGATGCTCTCAAAGCGTTCGAGAAACGCTTCTTCACTGCTCACCTGGTTGCCGTAGCCCCAACCCGACTCCGATTGGAAGGCGATCCCGCCGAACTCCGTTACGAGAATGGGTTGACCGCGGTAGGCGTACCCCTGTGCGAGTGCATACTTCCAATTGTTAAACGAAATGTTGTTCCCGGTGACCGCCTCCATATCCTTGTAACGCTCCAGGAAGCGGCTTCCCGATTCCTCATAATCGTGCAGGGTCAGAATGTCCGATACCGTATGCTCCCACCCGTCATTCGTTATTACGGGACGATAAGGGTCGATCGCTTTGGTCAGGTGATAAATCCCCTCGGTAAACTCCTGCTGCTTGCGGTCGGTCATAATATTCGCTATCCCCCAAGACTCGTTAAACGGAACCCAGGTGATAATACTTGGGTGATTGTACTGCTGACGAACAATTTCCACCCATTCTTTCGTAAACGCCTCAACTGCTTCATCATTAAACTCAAACGTCGCCGCCATCTCCGACCAGACGAGCAGCCCTTTGACGTCGCACCAATACAAGAACCGGGCGTCTTCGATCTTCATATGCTTGCGCACGCCGTTATAGCCCATCGCCAGGATTTTATCAATATCCTCCAGAATCGCTTCCTCGGAAGGCGGCGTTAAGTGCGAGTCCGGCCAATAGCCCTGATCCAGAATCAAGCGTTGATAAATCGGTGAATTGTTCAGCAGCACCTTGCCGTTTTCAATCGAGATCTTCCGCACTCCGAAATAGGAATAGACATGATCCACGACCTGACCGTCCCGGTACAGAATAAACTCCACATCATACAGATTGGGACGCTGCGGCGACCACTCGCTAAATTTCCACGGCCCTGACGCTTCATGCAGCAAATCCGCATCCGCCCGAAGCCAGGGCCGGTCAATAGCAAGTCGCATCCGCTTCACCGTTTGCCCTTTCAGAGAGATGACAGTTTCCAACTCCAACGGGCTGTCGCCCTTCAAATCGCCTGCCACCTGATATTCGAAGGTGACCGATCGGCGGTCGAAGTCAGGGGTGATTTTCACGGCATCCACATGTGCCGAGTCCACAAATTCCATCCAGACCGTCTGCCAAATCCCCGTCGTTTGGACGTAGAAGCACTCGAAGTTATCGTTCTGCCAGCGCTGTTTCCCGCGAGGCTGAGTGCAGCTATCGCTGTCCTCGACCTTAACCGACAGCACATTTTCGCTGCCAAAGGTCACATATGGCGTGATGTCAAAAGAGAACGCGGCATACCCGCCCTGATGCTGCCCAACATAGACGCCGTTAACCCACAGCTTGGCCCGATAATCTACGGCTTGAAAATGAAGGATCGCTCGCTTCCCCGCCGCCTCGGCTGGGAGCGTTAACTTCTTCTCATACCATACCTGAGGGTGAAACGTCTCCTCCCCGATCCCGCTCAGTTTGGTTTCGTACGTAAACGGCACCCGGATCTTGCGATCGGCCTGCAAATCCACGTACCAGTTCTCCCGCTCACCGACATTGTCATCGTCAAAGCGGAAGTCCCACTCTCCATTCAGATTGATCCATTGCTCCCTTACAAATTGCGGTCTGGGGTAATCTTTGATATACATTTGAGTTGTCATAGGTTTACTCCTTTTCCTCTATCTATCTCGTCTCTCTCACTTGCATCTCCCTAAAGCTAAATGTCGAACCAATACTCCGCAGGCCTGCTCTTCCATGGAAGAAAGGATCGGAATCCGTATAATCCATCACGGGTTCCTCCTCCTGCCCCCAGAAGACTCGAATGCGGGAACCCTCCATTACTACACGCAACATATAAGTCTGCCCGGGTTCCATCTGAACGCGTCCGCTGCTCACCGCCAGCGCCCCGTAATTGAGCTTCAACAGCTGCAGCTGTCCATCGTAAAGGCTAATCGCATAGCCCATCGCCGAGTCCTGCACCTGATGCGGAAAATAAGACTCGTTCGTCGTACGAACGAAGACCTGGCTTTCCCCGGTCATCCCATCCGGAACGTCAACTTGCACGGACAACTCATAGTCATCCCAAGCCGCATTGCCGACGAACAAGCGATCATCCGGCCCTCCGCTGCCTCTAAATCCGCCGTCAATGGCTTCAAACGTGCCGTAAAGATCCTCGGCTTCCACCGAATCGAACAGGTTAGTCCCTTCTTCCGATACTTCCTCCGAGGCATAGAATGTCACATCTTTAAAAGCCACTTGTCCCTTGCGCAGCTTGATTGTCAGCGGTTGATAGCCCTTCGGAAGCTCCATCGCTCCCAGCTTGATCGTCTTCCACTCCGCATCGGCATCCGGTGCAATGTCAAAGGTTTGCTTCACGTTCCCGCTGCTCACTTCAATCTTGGCTGCTTCCTCCGAGGTCAACAGGCGCATCGTTACACCATAGGTTCCGGCCTGGGCCACGTTAACCTTATAGGTCAGCCAATCCCCTGCCTGCTCCAGCTTCACAAAATAACTGCGATCCTCCGCCATGCCAATGGAAACCCCATCAGTCTTCCGATACTCCACCTCAGCAGCAGCAGACGATTTTACCTGGAAACCGCGGCCGGCGTCCTTCAAGTAATGGACCGCTTCCACGCTGCCCGGAAGAGGTTTATACACTTCGAAGTCACTGCTCCCGTTCACATCGTTGGAGAACGCGGTATACGAATACACCGGATCAGCACCGGAGGCTGCGTACCCGATCCGGCCCTGAATCGCAGCTTGCTGCGGCAGGTTGAACTTCTGCATCTGGTCGAAGTAAACGCGCACTGAGCTGCCGTCATTTTCCACACGCAAGGTATGAAGTTTCGTATAGTCGAATTCCTCCGGCAATTGAAGATTGCTCAGCGTCTGAGCTTGCCCCTGACTGACCTGCATCACCGCCAACTCACCGCTTCCGGGCTTCAAGCGCGCAGACCAGTAATTGTCCGAATCAACATAGGCAAAAATTGCATCCACATAAGCCTCTTTATCCTCCACTAGCTGCTTCAAGCTCAGGTTGTATTCGGCGGTAAATCCGGCGTTCGTTTCCGCTTGGCTTATCCATCGGCGGGTCCCGTCCGGCAGCGTCTCCTCCTCCCAGTCCGCCTGAGCCTCCGGCTGATCCAACCGGCTTCGGAAATCCGCTTGCTTGGGCACCGGCTGAGGGGTATTCGTCGGCCCCAGCACTTCCATCCGGTCACCGTTAAACACGATACGATCGATATCCATCTGCCGCACCGGCGGACCTTCCGCGGAAGCGCCAACCAAATTGTGATACACCATATAGTAGGAATCCAAATCCGGCCCCACAAAGCTCGAGCTGTGACCTAGACCCACGAAAGAGCCGGAAGTATGAATGACTAACGGGTTATTTTCCGGCACCTGATAATCTCCTGTGGGGTCGTCGTGGGCTACGGCATAGTTAATTCGATACCCTTTGCTGAACACATGGTTTCCGGTGTAGGTCATATAATAAGTGCCGTTTCGCTTGATAATGGTCGAGCCTTCCGTCCAATGGCCAAGATAAGCGTTGGTCGTCGTCCCGAGATCCATCGTGTAGGGGTCCGTCATCGGATGAATGACGATGCCTTGATCCCCTGCATGCGTGAAATACCACTTGCCGTTATCATCAATAAAAACCGAGCCGTCGATGCTGAGCCCCAAATTTTCCGTTTGAACCTCAAACGGCCCGGTTGGACTGTCGCTTCGTAACACGTAATGCCCGTTCCCCGCCGGCGAGGTGTACATATAGAAATAACCGTTCCAATACACCACTTCGGGGGCATAGGCCCCTGTCGTGATTGGATCCTCGGTGACCAGGCCTTCCGGAGTCCAATGAATCAGGTCCTCGGAGCTCCAGCCTTTGATCCCGGGGCGGCCGTCCTTTGTACTGCAATAGAGATAGTACTTTCCGTCATGGCGAAGGATATAGGGATCGCCAATGCCGTAATCCTCCCATTCCTCGGGCAAGGTAAAGGGGTTCTGATAAGTTGGATCCTGTTCGCTGTACATTTCGATCTTCACCTCTTCGTTCGAGCTGCATGAACCGAGAACAAAAGCCAGACAGACGGCGGTACATAAGCTTGCCAGCATCCGCTTCTTCCTACGCCTAGGCATGTGACGCTTCATGTTCGCCCCCTATCCCTTCAACCCGCTGATCGCCAACGACTCAACAAAATACTTCTGGCAGAAGAAGAACACCAGGATGACCGGAACCATAGCAATCACGGAGGCGGACATAATCAGCGGATAATCCGAATTGCTGATGTACATCGATTGGAGCGAAGCAATCATAACTTGGATCGTCTGCTTCTCCGGCGTGTGCAAATAAATCAATGGGCCGAGGAAGTCGTTCCAGATCCCCATGAAGCCCAGCGCCGCTTGAGCCGCAATCGCCGGTTTGGCGATCGGCAGCGCGATTTGGGCGAACGTTCGGAAGAATCCGCTCCCGTCCAGCTTCGCGGCCTCAATCAACTCTGTGGGAATCGAGCCTTGCATAAATTGCCGCAGGAAAAAGACCACCACAATGTTGCCAAATAGCCCGGGGATAATTAGCGGCAGCAATGTGTCCACCCAATCCAATTCGGAGAACCCGATAAACTGCGGGATCATCGTCACCGAATACGGGATCATCATCGTGCCGAGCAAGCACATAAAAATCGTTTCTTTGAACGGAAAATCCACCTTGGCAAACGCATAAGCCGCCATCGTCGAAATAAACAAACCAATCGTCAGGACGAAAACGACGATCAACGCACTATTGAGAAAGCCGTGTAATATCGGCGCCTCGGACCAAACGCCCTTATAGTTAGCGAACGTCATCGGATCCGGAATCCATTTGGGCGGAAGGTCGAAGACATTTTTCTTCTCCTTCAGGGAGGTGGAGAGCGACCAGGCCAGCGGGGCCAGCATGATGATCGAACCAATCAATAAGATCAGGACATTAATGCTCAGGGTTATTCGACGTTTCAGCAGCATAATCACGCCTCCATTGCTTAAGTCTCAAGGTACGCCTCCTAATCGTTGTAGATCCAACGTTTGGACAAACGGAATTGGAGCAGCGTCAGGATGAAGATAATGATGCCCAGCACCCAGGCCAACGAGCTGGCGTAGCCCATATTGAAATACTCAAATGCATGCTGATAAATATAGAAGACCACCGTTGCCGCGCTGAATTCGGGGCCGCCGTCCGCCGCCATCACGTAGATCTGGCTGAACGCCTGGAACGTGCCGATGACGCCCATGACTACGATGTAAAAGTGGATGTTCGATAGGAGCGGAAACGTAATCTTGGTGAATTTCTGAAACCCGTTCGCCCCGTCCACCTCGGCCGCCTCATAGTAGCTTCGGGAGATCGATTGCAACCCGGCCAGATAGAGCACCATATTGCCGCCGATGCCGCCCCACAACCCCATCAAGATCAAGGAAGGCTTGATCCAACGTGGATCACCAAGCCAGTTCGGGCCGGTGATATGGAACCCATTCCATAACATCTGATTTAGCAGCCCATAGTCTTGGTTTAAGATCCATTGCCACAAGAGGGAGACCGCGATGATCGGCGAGATCACCGGGATGTAATAGATCGTCCGAAACACCGAAATCCCTTTGATTTTCTGGTTCATGAGGATGGCCAGCAGCAGCGACAAGAGCATGCCGAGCGGAATGCCAATCAGCATAAACACCGTGTTGAACAGCGATTTGTATACTTTTTCGTCCTTAAACAAGTCCACGTAGTTGGCCAATCCAACAAATTTGGGGGATGATACCATGTCCCACTGGGTTAGGCTCAATACGGCAGATGCGACTAACGGAGCAAGGCCAAAAATCAAGAAGCCAAGCACCGGCACCGCGACGAAGCCGTAAGCCCATAGGATCTCCTTGCGCCGAAAACCGGGGATTTTATTGGTCATGACCCTTCTTCCTTCCCGCGAAAGAATTAAGAGAAGGTGAAAGCAGTACGCATCTGGCTTCCACCTTCCTTTGTTCGTTGTTATACCAGGTTACTTGTTCCCTTTGTCGTACAGCTCTTGCAACTTAGGCGCAATTTCTTTGACGAATTCGGCTGCCGTCTGCTTGCCAGTCCACACCTTGCTGGCTTCTTGGTTGAAGGTATCCAGCCATTGCGTGTCCTTGGAACCGTATTCGACCGTCGGACGCCCATATTCGATAATGTCAAGGAAGACCTGCTTATGCTCCGGCGCTTTGCCGTTGTTTAAGTAATCATTGGTCGCCATATCAATCAGGTTCGGGACAGCTTGACCCAGATCCATGTTTTGCTTCTGACCTTCAGGGTCCAGGGACAAGAAGGCCGCCAGGTTAAACGCTTCTTGTGGATGCTTGGATTTGCTGGAGAGTGCGAAGCCCATCGAGCCCAGCCAAGTCGACGTTTTTCCCGTGTTCGGACTGGCTGGCCATGGCGCGATATCCCAGTTGAAAGGCAAATCCCAGAAAGCCGGCTGGTCCCAAGGGCCAAGCGGGAACATGCCGATCTTGCCCGCAACGAACCGCGAATAGCTGTTCATCGCCTTCTCATCATCCGCAGAAGGACTGACATGATGCTTCAGATTGAGATCGGCGATAAATTGCATCGCTTCGGCAAACTCCGGCGAATCCACCTTGATCGTCCCGGTCGCATAGTCGATGTAATCTCCGCCGTTGCCCCATACGGCAGCTTCCAGAGGGAAGCCCGCTCCGCCGAAAATATCCACCTTACCGTCGCCGTTCGTATCCTTCGTGACCGCTTGAGCGGCTTTCAGGTAATCGTCCCAAGTCCAACCGCCCGGCTCCGCCGAAGGATATTCCGCTCCGGCTTCATCAAAGAGATCCTTGTTGTAGGCCATCGCCCATGGACCTACGTCCTTCGGAAGTCCGTACAAATCTCCGGTGCCCAGCGTCTTCCCGTCATACCGGTAACGGTCAAGCCCTTGCTTCCATACGTTGTTGGGATCAAACAACTCCGTGTTATCCAAGTAGCTTTGAATGTTGAGAATCGTACCGGCTTCCGCATATTTATAGAAGGCTGGTCCAGAGAGATAGAAGATATCCGGCGCTTTCCCGGAGGCTACCAGTGTCGTAAGCTTCTGATGGTATTCCGCCGGCGGTACGCTCGTGTAGTTCACTTTTACATTGGGATATTTCTTTTCAAAGGATTGGATTAATGTGGTAAAAATTTTCTTCTCGTTAGGATCCCCGTGCCCCATGAAGGAAATTTCCACCTTCTCGTCTGAGGTTGTCTGCTGCCCGTTGGATGCGCGATCATTTGGGTTTCCCGTTTCCTGCGAGGCATTGGCCGAGCCCGAGTTGCTGCTGGAGCTAGAGCCACAGCCTGTAAGCGCTACCAACATGGTCATGACCAAACACACCGCGATGATTGCCAAGCGATTGGTTTTCACGTGCATAACCTCCCTATTGAATTTTCGTAAATGGGTATCGCGGCTACGAACGGTTTATTCAGCTTATCTTTGCAGGACTGTAACCGCTTTACATTTTGCATTTTAGTATATCCGCCCGTACATTAGTATACTTTATTTAGTATATAATATATTTTTTATAATCAATTCTACAGGAATCGTCACTCTTCGCGGATTGGAGCGCCCCTCCATCTGCTCCAGCAAACATTCCACGGTATGCTTGCACATCGTAGCGATATCCTGCTCCACATAATGGATGCCGGGTCTCCCTGGCTCGTCGAATCCGAAGAGCGTAAAATCCTCCGGTACCCTCTTGCCCAAACGAAGCAGCGCATCATAGGCATAGTTTGTGAGCTGAGCGTTCATGACGAAGGCTGCTGTAATCTCGGGATGCGAACGGAAGAAGTCATAGATCATTTCCTCGCCGTTTCCGTTATGGATATCGTTGATATTGAGGATGCACCATTGGTTTTTGTTGATCGGCAATTGGTTCTGATAGAAGGCCCGTTCGAAACCGGCCGCGCGGTCTTCCGTGACGGTATTCGTGATCACCGGAGAGATCAAGGCGATATTCCGATGCCCCTGCTCCAGCAAGTAGCTCACGGCGTTGAAGGTGCCCTTCTCATTATCCGCGCTGACGCTGTAGGTTCGGATATCTTTCAAATAGCGGTCGATCAGAACCAGCGGGAACTTGTCGATGGACAGGCGCAAAATATCCTCGTTGTAGTTCTCCTCCTCCGTCGGAAAGATCACCATCCCCTTTACGCCGTTGCGATTAAACGCTTCGATCGCTTCGCTCTCGTTCCGTTGCGATTCCCTCGAAATGCTAAGCGTGAGTTGGTAACCGGACGCCCAGGCAAACCGTTCGATATTGTCCACGATCCGCTGCTCCACCTTCGTTTGCAGCGTTGGGATAATCAAGCCAATGGTGCCTTTGTAAGGTGTCCCCGTACGCTGCGCCGTTCCAGCCGTGTTCAAGACCTTCCAAACCTCTTCATTCACGAAGGTGCCCTTGCCTTGATGCCGGGTTAAAATGCCTTCATCCGCCAGGCCGATCAAAGCGTTCTTGCTCGTGATTTGGCTGACATGATACTCCTCGGCCAGCTCCTTCTCCGACGGAATACGATCCCCTGGTCTGAGCTCCCCGGATAGGATGCGTTCCTTAATATCGTCCTGAATCTGCTTATATAGGGGTAAATTCTTCACCATAGACCACTCCCACTGAACCAGATATAACATATATATACTTAGTATATTATTTATTTTATTTTTGTCTATGAGAAGATCTAAAGTCGTAAATGAAACGAAAAAAAAGTACGCCCCTCACCTGAGAGACGTACCTGGATGGCTCACTTTTTCTTCTTGCGAACAAACGCGGCGGTGGCGTTCCCGCCGCCGTTCTTGCCCTTGCCGCCGCCCCGTTTGCGGCTTGGGGCGGCCTCCCCGGCGCCCTCGTCGCGGGCGCCGATGAAAATCCCGCTCGCGGACGTCTTCTTGCGCCGCGAGCTTTTGCCCTCGCCGGTCCGGTATCGAGGGCCGGCATCGCGGGCGACGGCGACCGTCCCGGAGGCATAGCCTCCCTTGCCGGAGCC
>NZ_BILV01000076.1 GCF_004000745.1 Paenibacillus barengoltzii NBRC 101215 | reverse complement strand
TTCAATACTATGTGATCCGATGTGGCGATCTACAAAATCTTGTATAAACGGTGCAACCCAATATTCACAGCCTTCCGGAGGAGTCATTGAAACTTCCATATATTCTATATAATCAGAAGCCATAATATAATGTGGTTTTATCAATATAAAAAGAGTGACAAAAACTAATATGATGTACTCTAACTTAAATGTTACTTCTTTCAGTATTAGTTCAATTTTTTTTGTACTAAACATTTCGTAGTTAGCAACGCAAAAGCTTAATCCATTATTATGTACATAGTTATTCAAGTTTTGAGAAATTCTATCCCATTCACTCTGAATATTATGGTTTCGAATTACTTGATCAATTAGTTTATTTTTTCTTAAGTACGTAATAACATTTCTCTTAAAATCGAAATTACGTAATTCGTTATTGAACCAATTAATTACATAATTCAGTTGTTTGTTATGTTCCTGAACACGTTCAAAAGATTCACATTCGCTGAACAAAACTACTTGGTTATTATCGACTTCAAGTAAATAAAGATAAAAAAATAAATCATCACGAAGTTTTCTCATCAGGGTGTTGCAATCACTTATACTCCCATATTCAATGCATAATTTAATACTATTCAGCGTAAACATTGCGGACCTCAGTAATTGAGTATCAAGTAGATAAACCTTACCTCTTCCTATAAATGGATTAATGTTACGACCACTAATAAGCATTTCTAGATTGTCAAAGAAATCGATAAAACTATCAAATGTACTTGTGATATCTTGAAAGCATTTTTGAGTAGTAATATGTCTTTGCCTTCTATGAAAATCTGATATCTCATCAAATTGCACCATTGAGTCCTCCTGAAAATCCGGTAATATCTGATAACTCCCCTATCTCTGCACGTCACAAATATCTTCTTGAGATGGGGATTTGCGTAATTAATCGTATAACCTTAATTATACCTCCATTTCTTATTTCTGTAAGTTGAAATTTGTCCTCCTCCCGTAGTCTGCTATCTCCCCTGCTGATCACGTAATATCCGATCAAGTGGACTCTCAATCTGTTTCAGATTCTTGGTGCTGACGTGGGTGTAGCGTTCGGTGGTGGAGGGATTGGCGTGACCCAGCAGTTCCTGGATATAGCGGAGGTCGGTGCCGTTCTCAAGCAAATGGGTGGCGAAAGAGTGCCGAAGGACATGAATGCCTGCCTGTTTCCGGATGCCGGAGGCTTTCAGGGCTTCCTGAAATACCTTTTGTAATGAACGTTCATGTAAGTGGCTCCCCGGATGCTGCCCCGGAAACAACCACATCGAGTTGGAAAGTCGCTCAGCTTCCACATACTTTTTGATTAGGTCCCAAGCCGTTTGCGATAGTAAGGTGTGCCTGTCTTTTTTGCCTTTTCCTTGCCGGACACGAAGGAGGCCGCGTTCGGGGTCGATATCCGTAACTTTCAGCCGGACGACCTCGCTCACGCGCAAGCCTGAGGCGTAAGCCAGGTACAACATCGTACGGTGCTTCAGATTCGTCGGCGCTTGGATAACGCGGAGTACTTCCTGCTCCGATAGGACATAGGGCAGTTTTTTTCTTTTTTTCGGTCGAATATATTTCATCTGTTCGGAAGGTTGCTTGAGAACCTCGACGGCCAGAAAACGCAAAGCACTAATGGCTTGGTTCACATAAGCAGGAGAGTGCCCTTGCTCAAGGAGCTGCAGAGCATACTGTTGAGTACGGGACGAGTCGATGATCGCGGACGTCATTCCCTCATCCTTGAGGGCTCCTGGGTTCTTCATCCTCAAATGATCAGCCAAGTTCTGCAAATATCGCCGGACATGCCCCCTGTAGGCCTTGCTGGTTTTGAGGCTGTATCCCTTCAGCTTGAGCGTGGTGAGCAGCTTTTGATCCAGAGCCTGAATGAGTTTTTCATCACTGGATAGCTTTGGCGACACGGCTAGCCCGTCCATTCGAATCTCCGCTTCTGGAAAGTACTCTGCAAATTGCCTGATTTTCTCCTCCGTGCAAGGAAAACGCCAACACTTCCCATTGGGATCCCACCTTCCTCCCCCAATCGCACGCAGCTTACCGACATCCTCTTTCGAGAAATCCTCCAATTTCACGGAAATCTGATCACATTCGATCCGATGAATATGAATGTACATCCCTGATCCCTCCATTATTCTGTCTAGCTCGAAAAAAAAAGAGACAGCCCCTCCCGGGGTCTGTCTCCGATTCTTTCGGATGGATGGTGTTACTTTATCGGTATGAATCTATTCGATTCGATTACTGCTGAAACCACATCTTAAACATATGCTTCGTGGTGGCTTTGTTCATTTCGGCGATGGAGGTGGTCAGCGGGATGCCTTTCGGGCAGGCGCGGACGCAGTTTTGCGAGTTGCCGCAGCCTTCGATACCGCCGGGTTCCATCAGGGCCTCCAGACGCTCATCGGCGTTCATTTCGCCGGTTGGGTGTGCGTTGAACAAGCGCACTTGGGAAATCGCTGCCGGGCCGATGAAGTCCGTCTTCTCGTTGACGTTCGGACAAGCTTCCAAGCAGACGCCGCAGGTCATGCACTTGGACAGTTCATATGCCCATTGCCGTTTCTTCTCCGGCATCCGCGGCCCTGGCCCCAGATCGTACGTACCGTCGATCGGAATCCACGCTTTGACCCGCTTGAGCGCATTAAACATCCGGCTGCGGTCGATCACCAGGTCGCGTACGACCGGGAACGTCCGCATCGGTTCAACGCGAATCGGCTGTTCCAAATTGTCGATCAGTGCCGCACAAGCTTGACGCGGTTTGCCGTTGATCACCATCGAGCAGGCGCCGCACACTTCCTCCAGACAGTTGGACTCCCAGCAAACCGGCGAGGTATGCTCGCCCTTGTTATTCACCGGATTCCGCTGGATTTCCATCAAGGCGCTGATCACGTTCATTCCAGGGCGGTAGTCCAGCTCGAATTCTTCCGTATACGGCTTCGAGTTCGGATCATCCTGGCGAGTAATGATGAATTTGACTTTTTTGGCCGTTGGTTGTTTGGCCGTTACATCCGTTTCCGCCATTGCCATGGGTATCCCCTCCTATTTGTCCTTCGAGTAGTCGCGAATCCGCGGTGGGATCAAGGAAACGTCGACCGGTTCGTACGAAATTTCCGGACCGTCCGGCGTCCACTTCGCCATCGTTGTCTTCAAGAATTCTTCGTCGTTCCGGTTCGGGAACTCCGGTTTATAATGCGCGCCCCGGCTTTCGTTACGGAGCAACGCGCCCTTCGTCATCGCTTCGGCTAGCTCCAGCATGTTCCACAGCTGACGGGTGAACGCGGCTCCCGTATTGTTCCAGCGGGACGTATCGTTGATGTTGATCTTTTTGTAACGTTCTTTGAGTTCCTTGATTTTGTTGATGGTAGCTTCTAGTCGATCGTTGTGACGAACGACGGTCATGTTCGCCGTCATCCATTCACCCAGTTCTTTGTGGATGACATAAGCATTTTCGGTGCCATCCATCGCCAGGATGCCTTCGTATTTCTCTTCTTGGGCTTTGCGGTAGCTTTCGAAGACGCTTGGATTCAGATCTTCTGTCGACTTCTTCAGACCACGAAGATATTCGACCGCTTTCGGTCCGGCCACCATACCGCCGTAAATCGCCGACACCAGCGAGTTCGCACCAAGGCGGTTCGCCCCGTGATATTGGTATTCACATTCGCCGGCCGCAAACAGACCAGGAATGTTGGTCATTTGGTTATAGTCGACCCACATGCCGCCCATGGAGTAATGAACTGCCGGGAAGATTTTCATTGGAATTTTACGCGGGTCGTCACCCATGAACTTCTCGTAAATCTCAATAATCCCGCCGAGCTTCACGTCCAGCTCTTTCGGATCTTTATGGGACAGGTCGAGATACACCATGTTCTCGCCGTTAATACCCAGCTTCAGGTCCACGCACACATGGAAAATTTCCCGTGTCGCAATATCCCGCGGTACAAGGTTACCGTAAGCCGGATATTTCTCCTCCAGGAAGTACCATGGTTTGCCGTCCTTGTATGTCCAGATCCGTCCGCCTTCGCCACGTGCGGATTCCGACATCAGACGCAGCTTGTCATCGCCTGGAATCGCCGTTGGGTGAATTTGAATGAACTCCCCGTTGGCATAAGTTACACCTTGCTGGTACACGGCACTCGCCGCGGTCCCCGTGTTGATGACTGAGTTGGTCGTTTTCCCGAAGATAATCCCCGGACCGCCTGTAGCCAAAATAACCGCATCCGACGGGAACGTAGTGATTTCCATCGAGCGAAGATTTTGCGCGGTAATGCCGCGGCAGACGCCTTCATCGTCCAAAACAACGGACAGGAACTCCCAGTTTTCATATTTCGTGACCAGGCCTGCTGCTTCATGACGACGTACCTGCTCATCCAGCGCGTACAGCAGCTGTTGTCCGGTCGTTGCCCCGGCAAACGCCGTACGGTGATGCTTCGTACCGCCGAACCGGCGGAAATCCAACAGCCCCTCCGGCGTGCGGTTAAACATAACGCCCATCCGGTCCATCAAGTGAATGATACCAGGTGCAGCTTCGCACATCGCCTTAACCGGCGGTTGGTTAGCCAAGAAGTCCCCGCCGTATACGGTATCGTCAAAATGCTCCCAAGGCGAGTCGCCTTCGCCTTTCGTATTCACGGCCCCGTTAATGCCGCCTTGCGCGCACACCGAGTGAGAACGTTTCACCGGCACAAGGGAAAACAGCTGTACCGGCACGCCTGCTTCGGCCGATTTAATCGTAGCCATCAGACCGGCCAAGCCGCCGCCAACGACGATTAAGCTTTGTTTAGCCATTTGCTTTCAACTCCTAAAAGTTTTGTGAGCGTTGCTTCAAGGGAATGCTTCGTACAAAACTTGCATCGGAAGCATTCGCTTAGTTTTGTGAGCGTTGCTTCAACGAGTGATCTGCGAACAAAACTCGCTTCGTAAGCATCCGCTTTATTGTCAACGTGTCATCTACGAACAAAAACCTACGCCAACCAAGCCTTTGCCGTCTCCAGCAAAGCGCTGCCTTCCGCCTGGAATTCCGCGCCGCGGAATGCGACCAGCGACCATACGAACATCACGGCAACGATCGCGAACAAGCCCATGCAAATATAAGAGGACACACGTTGCGACCGCGGACCGACTGTCACGCCCCAGCTCACGAGGAACGACCATAATCCGTTCGTAAAGTGGAACGCCGCCGACACAACCCCAATGATATACAACGTGAAGAAAAGCGGGTTGCTGACGATCTCATGCATCAAGCCGCCCAATTCCTCATGCTCCACATTGCCCAGCGCCACCTGTACACGGGTCTCCACCACGTGCCAGATCACGAACACAAACGCGATAACGCCGGTAATCCGCTGCAACAAATAACGCAGGTTGCGCTCCGTTGGGAACCGCCGATTGTTCGGCTTCGCCTGGAACGCAATATAAAGCCCATAAACTCCGTGATATAACAACGGCAGCCAGATCCCAAAAATCTCCAAAACCAAGACGAGCGGCAGGCTGTTCAGGAACGCAACCGCTTCCCTAAAACCTTCGCTTCCGCCTTCCACCGCCGAAAAGTTGGTGATCATGTGCTCCAGCAGGAAAAATCCCAGCGGAATGACGCCCAGCAGCGAGTGCAGTTTTCTGGAATAAAACCCTTTCATAAATGCGTGTACCCCTTTCTCATTCCATCATCCGTTTCAACTTGCGCAAATTCACTCAAGATTCGACCTTACGGGGGCGCGGAGGTTGAATATGATAAATACCACACCGCAGTCGGTAAAACCCCTTTGAACCTCCAGTTACTTGTGAACAACTTGTGTCACTTTTCATGTTACTCCTTTTTATCTTATAATGGAATTGCAATATATTTATTAATCATTATAACAAATTCACATAAGCAAACCTGTCGAATCTTGTCCTTCACCCGGAAAAAAGGAGGTTCTCCCCATGATGGAAGAGTTACTGGTGTTCACCACCGTCGTGGAGCAATCCAGTTTGAATAAAGCATCCAAGCTGTTAAACCTGTCCCAACCTGCCCTTTCGCGCAAAATTGCAAAATTAGAAGAGGAATGGGGGGTCTCCCTGTTTCACCGCAAAGGGAAAAGACTCGAGCTGACCCGCGTAGGTCAGGAAGCTTACCAATATGCGCTGGAACAGCGGCAACGCCACCAAAACTTCCTGCAGACCGTGTCCCGCTTCAAGGCGGCGGAGCGCCGCATCGTCACGTTGGGCGCCAGCCTGACGACGATCCAAACCACACTGCCGCCGCTCGTGACCGCGCTCATGGAGAAGTTTCCGGATATCGAACTGAAGCTCGTCACCGGCAAAACCCATGAAATTGTCTCCTACGTCCGTGAGAAGAAAGTCGATTTCGGCGTCGTGGCCTCCCTGGTGAACGAGACGGGCTTGAATTGCCTGCCGCTGTTCAAAGACCACCTCGAGCTGGTCGTGCCCAAAGGGCATGAGCTGGCCGCCGCCGGGCAGAAGCGCCGTCTGATTATGGACGATCTGAGCGGTCAGCCGATGATCGTCTTTTCCAAGGGAACCTGGTATCGGCGGCTGATCGACGACCTCTTTGGACGCTACAGCATCTTGCCTGATATCCGCATGGAGATCGATTCATTTGAAGCGATCGTGCGCCTGCTGCCGATCTGCAAGGCGGCCGCGCTATTGCCTAAATCGTACTTGCGCATGCCGCTGCTGCGGGATAACGGCCTGCTGACGGTGCCGATTCCCGAGTTGGCCCAGACGCGGCGCGAAACCTGCCTCGTATACGGCGATAAATCAGAGCTGACGAGTGAAACAAAGGAATGGATCGCGCAAATCCGCGAAACCCTCGTCAAAGAATTGCCGATCTAACGCCACCATGAACCACGCACCCGAACAACGGTCTGGCGGGCATCAAAAAAAGCTGCCGCTTCCAGGTGAACACCTGGATCAACGGCAGCTTGTCCATTTTACATGAAGTATCGCAAATATACGTAGAGACTGGAGATCAAAATGGTAAGGATCATCAGCGGGAGTCCGTATTTCATGTATTTTAGAAAACTAATCGGTTCCCCTTCCTTGGCGGACATCCCGGCAGCGATCAAATTGGCACTGGCTCCGATTAATGTCCCGTTTCCACCAAGACAAGCGCCGAGCGCTAAGCTCCACCATAGCGGCTCCAAGTTCTGAATCCCCATTCCGCCCATGTCTTGAATCATCGGAATCATCGTCGCTACGAGCGGAATATTATCGATAAACGCCGACGCCAACGCACTCAGCCAGAGGATCAGCATTGAGGTGGTCAGCGGATCGCCTCCTGTCAGCCGCATTACCTCTTCGGCCACTCTCGTAATGATTCCCGTTTCAACCAACCCGCCGACCAAGACGAACAAACCAACGAAGAAGAAGATAGTGGGCCATTCCACCGAGCGGAAGGCTTGTTCCATCACGTGTTCACCGGTCAGGAGCAGCAACAGGAAAGCACCTGCCAGCGCAATCGTCGCCGTCTCCAAATGGAGGTATTGATGAAGGAAAAAACCGAGCAACGTCAACCCTAATGCAATCAAGCACTTGATGAGCAGCTTTTTCTCCGTAATCAAGCCCTCTAGACGGATCTCCATCAAGCTCTGCTGATGAGCAAAGCCCTTCTTCAACTCTTTGCGGAAGATCAAGATCACCAGCGGCAAAATCACCACCAGAATGATCATCGCAACCGGCGCTAAATTTTCCATAAAGGCGACGAAGGTTAATTCCTTCACGGCGCTGCCAATCATAATGTTCGGAGGGTCTCCGATTAAAGTCGCCGTCCCGCCGATATTCGTGGCAAGAATCATGGAGAAGAGGTAAGGGAATGCCTTGACCCTCAACCTCCGCGTAATGCTAAAGGCCACCGGAACCATCAAAATAATGGTCGTGACGTTATCCAGGAATGCCGAACCTATCGCAGTGATTAGCGCCAATAAGCCCATGAGCGTAATGGGATTGCCTTTGGCCAGCTTCGCTGTCCATATGCCAATGTAAGTGAATAAGCCGGTCTTGGCTGTCGTGTTCACGATGATCATCATCCCGATCAAGAGCCCCAGCGTATTGAAATCAATATGATGGACTGCACTCTCCTGGTCAAGGATGCCAAACATCACCATGAGCGCCGCACCAGCCATAGCCAGCACCGTTCGGTGAATTTTCTCAGAAATAATAAGTGCGTAAGTCAGCAAAAAAATGATTAAAGCCCAAATGGCCTGTTGTTCCATACTATTCCCCGTTCCCTGCTAGTAAGCCTTCTTCCCATTTCATGATGGATTGATGATCGTTTCAAACTGCTCAATATTTTTCTTAGCCCCAATGATAACCATAATGTCGCCTTCATTTAACTGATCCATCGCAGTAGGGGCTACCAAGACTCCGCTATCTCGGTGAATCGCCACAATGCTGCAGCCAAAGCGCGTTCGCGGATTAATATCAGCCAGGCACTTCTGGTGCAAGCATGCCGGAACGTTCATCTCAACGATACTGTATTCCTTCGACAGTTCAATATAATCCAGCAGATTCGGAGTAACCAGCTGATGGGCCACGCGAATCCCCATGTCGCGTTCCGGATAGATCACCCGATCCACTCCCAGCTTCTCTAAAGCCCGGCCGTGCAGAAGCGAGATCGCCTTGGCGACTACCGTTTTAATCCCCAGGTCTTTAAGGAGAATGGCCGCCAGGATGCTCATTTGAATATCGGTGCCAATCGCCACGATGCCGCAATCAAAATTGCGAACCCCCAGCGACTTCAGCACCTCTTCTTCTGTGGCATCAGCGACAACGGTATGCGTAAGCCGATCGCTAAGTTCTTCCACGATCTCTTCATTCCGGTCGATGCCCAGAACCTCATATCCTAACTCCATCAATTCCAAGGCCAGACTCGAGCCGAACCGCCCCAAGCCGATGACCACAAACTGCTGCTTTTTCATTTTTGCCCATTTTCCCCTTATCCTATAATGATTTTACCTTCTGGATGGCGATACAACTCTTTCCCCTTCCTTGGACCAATCGCATAGGCGAGCGTCAAAGGCCCCAGCCGTCCGGCAAACATCGTAAGACTAATCACTACTTTTCCAAAATCCGTCAGACGCTCCGTTAAGCCCATCGATAATCCAACGGTTCCAAAAGCGGAGGTCGTCTCAAACAAGATAGAGAGGAAATTTGCATCTTCCGTAGTGGACAATACCATCGCTACAGCAACGATGACGAACAGCGCCATCATCGTAATCGTCAGCGCCTTAGAGATCCGTTCCTCAGCAATCCGGTAACGGAATAACACCAAATCCGTCCGTCCACGGATCATGGAGATCACCGCACCGATAAGAATCGTAAAGGTAGTCGTCTTGATCCCGCCCCCTGTTGAGCCAGGCGAAGCCCCAATGAACATCAGGATGATCATGAAGAATTGCGTAGCCTGACGCAGCGAACCGGTATCAAGGGTGACCACCCCTCCCGAACGCGGCGTGACCGATTGAAATAAAGAGGCCCAGATTTTGCCGCTCCAGCTAAGCGGCTCCAGCGTGCGTGGATTCGTGAATTCGAACACGAAAATGACGATCGTACCAATCACAATCAGGACCGCCGTCATCGACAGCACAACCTTGGAATGAAGCGACAATTTGCGATGCTTGCGATACTCCGCCAGATCGGACAAGACAATAAAACCAAGACTGCCGGACACGATAAGTAAGATGGATACAATGTTAATCAAAGGATCGTTCACATAGGGGATTAAACTGCGGTAATCCCCAAACAGATCAAATCCTGCATTATTAAACATGGAAATCGAATGCCAAATCCCAAAATACAGCGCCCGGCCAAACGGCATATCAAAGGCCCAGCGGAGGGTAAGGAACACCGCTGCACCGGACTCAATCAGCAGCGAATACACCAGCACCTTGCGAATTAAGCGAACGATGCCTTCCATTGAATTTTGGTTCATCGCTTCCTGGAGCAAGAGACGGTCTTTCAGCGAGATTCTCCGTTTCAGGACGAGGGAGAACAAGGTAGCCATGGTCATAAAGCCAAGCCCCCCGATTTGGACGAGCAAGATGATGACGATATGGCCAAAAGTTGAAAAATACCTTCCCGTATCCACTACAAACAGCCCCGTTACACAAGTTGCCGAAGTTGCCGTAAACAATGCATCAACAAATGGCGTCGGTTCCCCGGACGTCCCGGAGATCGGAAGCATAAGCAGCAGACTTCCCAGCAAAATGATGAGGGCAAACCCAATCACTAATACCTGCGGCGGAGAAAGGTTTATTTTCTTCGTATTCAACGCGTTCACCTCATCGTCTTCCTGAAAAAAGAACAAAAGAAAAAAGCACTGGAAATCCAATGCCTTTCGGTGTTTGGTTCCTGATGCACAAGCCTACGAGGTTAGCTGACGGATTCGGACATGCCCAGTTGCCCTATTCGCGGACGCTTCATCCTCCCATGTAAGAAGTTGAAGCTCCGGGAAATTCACCCCAAAATGTACGGTTCCCCCGTTTTCATTACGAAATTCGGCCAATCTTTTCAATTGTTTTCATTCATTTTTCGTCAAATGGATTATATCCCTTATTGCGTCCCACCACAAAGCTCTATTTTCAAGAAAAAGACCAGAAAAAGACGAAATCAGGGATTGTGCAGATCAACTTCCCCTCCAATCTAAATGATGCGTAGACTTGCCGAAGTTTTTGCCGTTTCTCGTCAATTTTGCCCTCCGTCTGGCGCAGGGGGGATTGCTGTGTTATCTTTACTTTGACGTACTTGAGCAAAAAACATACTTCATATTATTAAGAAGAGTACGTTTCCCAGAATTCATTTCAACTTAATCACAAAGGAGTTTTGCGAGTGAATTCCCCTTTGACGTCAAATGACCGCCGCAGGATGAAGACCAAAAATCTGTGGCTGCTGGCCGCCCTCGGATTCATTGTGTTCGTGGCCGTTCAACTGTTCCCGACCACCGATTCGGAATCGTTGCAGTTGCAGCAATCGAATGAGGTGATCAGTAAACAAGAAGCAGCCGCCAGTGCAAGTGAATTTGTCCAATCGGTACTTGGGATCGACCTGCCGAATCCCGCGAAGGATAAAGCATTAATTACATACGAAACGCGTTCCGATCTGTTTGGTTACTTAACCAAAGCCGATCTGCTCGCCCCATACTTAAAAACGTATGACAAGCAATTTCCCTATGATGTATTTCGTGTCCGTTACACGGATCCCACTGAAGCGTTAAGCGCGGTGACCGTAGATGTTCATATGACCACGGGTAAAGTCGTTGGCTTCGAGGAGATTAGTTCCTCCAGCAACGCCACCAAGCAGATGATGCTGGATGTAGGATCGGAAACGACCGATTCCATGAAGGCATGGGAAGGGGATCTCTCGCTAGCGGAGAAAGAGGATCTGGCACAGCCTTACCTGAACGCTTTCGGATTTAAACCAAGCGATCTGGAGCTGGCCTCCGGTGAAGGGGATGTAGGCCTCCTCTACCGTATCCAAGGCTACACCTTAGGTGAATCGCAGGCGGAAATCAAGCTTAGCTTCGAATACGGTAAGGTTTCTTCGTTAGAGAGCTATTTTAGTGTACCTCAGGCACATCTGGACTACGTTGCCGGGCAGACCAAAATCGCCAGCTGGCTTACCTATGCGGGTTATGCCCTGTTGACGTTCGTGCTGGCCATTCTGGCGATCGTCTACAGCGCGCTGACGCGAGTTCATACCTCGTTTAAGCGGGGAATTTTCCTGGCATCGGCTTACTTCGTGTTATCGACGATTGGAACGATCAACATGATTCCGGTGTTCCAAAAAGACGGCCTTGAAGCCGGTGTACTCGTCTTTGGCCTCTTCTTCCAAGGTCTGGTGACCTTGTTCCTGGCCGCTTCTGTGTACTTCTCGCTGGTGGGCGGCGACGGACTGTGGCGGAAGAACGGGATCAACCTCTGGGCAAGATCAAGGGAAGAAGGGTATGGCCGTTCCATCCTGACCTCTGTGGGCGATGGGTATGCCTGGGCATTGATCCTGTTAGGCGTTCAATCTGTGGTGTTCTTCATTTTAGAGCAAACGATTCATACCTGGTCCACGACCGATGCAACGCAATCGCCGTACAACATGGTATATCCGGTATTGTTCCCGCTGCTGGCTTGGGTGGCCGGGATCGGGGAAGAAGCGGTGTATCGCCTCTTCGGGATCCCGATGCTGAAGAAAATGTTCCGCAGCACCTTTATCGCTTGCCTGTTGTCGACCTTAATTTGGGCGTTTGGCCACACGTTGTACCCGATTTATCCGGTCATTTCGCGCCCAATCGAATTAACCTTTATCGGACTGCTGTTCAGCTTCGTGTTCCTGCGTTACGGCTTCGCGACCGTTGTCTTCTCGCATGTCATCTTCGACAGCATTCTGATGGCGCTAAGCTTGATGTTTATGGGCGGAGCGCTGAATATCGTCGCCGGGTTGTTCTATATCGCCTTGCCGGCGATCGTGGCGTATGTGATTTACTTGTTTAACCCGCCAAGCAAGGAACGAAAGACCCCGCCGCCGCAACCAAAAGAGGAGCCGTATTTTACGACTCCTCTGGCGGATCTTCGTCCCGAAGGGCATTAAGAATTTGACGGGCTAATTTATCCCCGATAGAAAGAGGCCGAAAGTCTTCGACGGAGGCCTCTTTTATTTTTTTCAACGATCCAAAATGTTTCAGCAGCGCCTTCCGGCGTTTCTCGCCGATGCCAGGGATGGAGTCCAGCCGTGAGGCGACCATCGACTTGGCGCGCTGTTCACGGTGGAACGAAATGGCGAAGCGGTGCACCTCGTCTTGAATCCGCTGCAGCAGGTAGAACTCCTGGCTGTCACGCGGCAAATAGACTGGCTCCGGCGGATCAAACGCCATCAGCTGTGCGGTTTTATGCTTGGCGTCCTTCACCAGGCCGCACACCGGGATGTGTAAGCCGAGCTCGTTCTCCAGCACGTCGGTGGCTGCCGAGATCTGCCCTTTGCCTCCGTCAACCACGATCAGATCGGGCAGCGGCAAGTTCTCCTTCAACACCCGTTCATAGCGTCGGCGAATGACCTCACGCATCGTTTCGTAATCGTCCGGTCCTTTGACGGTTTTTACTTTATATTTACGGTATTCTTTCTTGGCCGGCTTACCGTCAATGAACACCACCATGGCCGAGACCGGGTTCGTCCCCTGAATGTTGGAGTTATCGAACGCTTCAATCCGCGACACGGACTCCAGGCCAATCGCCTTGCCGAGATTCTCGGCCGCCTTCGAAGTGCGTTCCTCATCCCGTTCGATCAGCCGGAATTTCTCATCCAGCGTGATGCGTGCGTTTTCCTCGGCCATCTTGGTCATCTGCCGCTTTAAGCCGCGCTGCGGCACCAGCGTCTTCACGCCCAGCCACTCCTGCAAGGCGGCTGGAGCGTCAAGCGCGCCGGCCTCCTCTTGTTCTTCCGGCTTCTCCGGCAGCAGAATCTCCTGCGGCAAGGCCGGGTTGTCGCTGTAATACTGCGTCACATAAGACATAAAGTCGCCGTAGGCGTCACCGTAGAACGGAAAGACCGACGCATGCCGTTCGATCATTTTCCCCTGACGCATGTACAGAATCTGTACGCACATCCAGCCCTTGTCTACGGCGTACCCAAACACGTCGCGGTCCTTCGCATCGGTCACGGTAATCTTCTGCTTCTCCATCACCGCATCGATGTTGATGATCTGGTCGCGCAGCTCCTTAGCCCGCTCGAATTGCAGGGCTTCGGCTGCCTCGTGCATTTTGCGCTCCAGCTCTTTCTTGATTTCCTCATGCCCGCCGCTCAGGAACGAGATGATCTCCTGCGTCATCTTCTCGTACGTTTCCTTCTCGACCTCATACACGCATGGCGCCAAGCACTGGCCCATATGATAATACAAGCACACTTCCTTAGGCATTACGTTGCATTTGCGCAGCGGGTACATGCGATCGAGCAGCTTCTTCGTTTGCTGAGCCGCGTAAGCGTTCGGATATGGGCCAAAATATTTCGCTTTATCTTTAAGCACCCGCCGGGTGACTTCCAGCCGGGGATGCGGTTCATTCGTAATTTTGATATAGGGGAACGTCTTGTCATCCTTCAGGAGGATATTATAACGCGGATGATGTTCTTTGATCAGGTTACATTCCAGGATCAGTGCTTCCATATTGCTCGCGGTCACGATGTATTCGAAGTCGCGGATCTCGGATACGAGCAGCTGGGTTTTCCCGTTATGGCTGCCTGTAAAATAGGAACGGACTCGGTTCTTCAGCACTTTGGCTTTACCGACGTAAATGATCTTACCGTCCTTGTTCTTCATTAAATAACAACCCGGGGAATCGGGCAGCAGCGCCAGCTTATGTTGGATTCGCTCCATCGCTTTCTCATAACTTAACGTTTCATTGGCCGATGTGTCCAAGCTTCCTCCTCCTTTCTCCACTCCAGGTTAACGCAGAAAACGCCTCCGGCCCAAACCGGAGGCGTCATCCAAGGCGTCAAGCGACGCGCCTGATCGTCTGGATTATTGATGTTTAGCGATCAGGTTCTTCAACGTGTCCTTCGAGTTCAATCCGACGATTTTATCGACCGGTTGACCGTCTTTGAACAGGATCAGCGTAGGAATGCTCATCACGCCGAAGCGGGAAGCGGTTTCTGGATTGTCATCCACGTTCAGCTTCGCGATCTTCACGGAGTCGCCTACTTCTGCGTCCAGCTCCTCCAGAATCGGAGCGATCATTTTGCAAGGGCCGCACCATGGAGCCCAAAAATCAACAAGAACCGGACCTTGTCCTTCGATTTCCGCATTGAAGGACTGATCGGATACGTTCACGATAGCCATGATAATTTCCTCCTTATTTGGGTTGCCCGGCCTAGCCCATTCATGACTGGAGCGCGAACAACTGGTAGTCGAAAAAAATGGAGCAGTCAGCCCAAAAAGCTGTTGCCGAACACATTATACCATACTACACTGAAAAAAAGAAAGTGTATGGTAACGCCTTCTTTACAAAACGAAAAAAGTTTGGTTATACTAAGAATAACCTGAAAACGGATTGTCTATGACATATTTCATTGACGAGACGATAATTTCCTGAGGAGGCCCATCGCCATGGATGCTAACACGCATGCGAACGATCCGCGGCAGCATATCAACGAAGAACCCCGCAACGATCTGTTTGATTTGATGAACGGCTTTTTTGGCATGCTGACGTTCATGATCGTGATTTTCTTCGGCATGGTCATCATTAAATTTATCGCCAGCTAGGCGGTAACCAGACCTCGAATTAAACGAAAGAGCCGGGTGCTCCCCCGCGAAGGGAGGTGCTCGGCTCTTTAACTTATGTCCTTGGATCGTCCATGATTACGCTTGACCGCGCTTATTCGTCCCATTCACCTGAACCACGGTCACGAACGGAGCGATCCGATCCATTAAGCGTTGGCCTTTATGCCGCTCTTCCCCGTCCTTGCTCGTAAAGCTCAAATGCTTCTCCAGCGCACCCAAGGAATAGTTGGAGGTGTAGAACGTGGGTTTTCGGTTCATTCGATAATTCAAAATCGCGCCCATGACATGGTCGCGCACCCACGGATTCAGGTTCTCCGCACCGATATCGTCAAAGATCAGCAGGTCTACCTGCTTCATCATTTCCACCGTTTCGCGCAGCTTGTCGCTGTCCTGCAGCATGCTCTTCAGCTCTTCCACAAATTCCGGCATATAGACGATGGCGCCAGAGTAACCTTCCTTCGCCAGTTCGTGCAGCAGATAGCACATCAAGAACGTTTTGCCGGTGCCAAACGGCCCTTCCAGATACAGCCCTTTCGTCTGCAATCCAGATTCCTTCGTTTCATTAATATAGCGGAACACTTGTCCTACCGCCGGAGCACGCATGGCATCCTTCGTCATAATTTCCACTTCGTCATAACCGGCTTCCAGCGCCCGTTCATCTACATAGAAGCTATGAATCCGTTTCTTAACGGACAATTCGCGCTCATATTGCAGTTGCTTGGGGCATGGCACCTGACGATCCACAAGCTGCGGGCTTCCGCCCACCTGCTCGACCGTCAGCTTCGTATAATGGCCGGGGAAATCGTTGGGACATTGCTCCAAGCCCGGGCAGTTCGCGCAATGCTTGCTGTCGTTGATGTATTGATACAGCTTAGCCATCCCGCGAGTCAGCTGCTCCTGTCCCAGCTCCGGATGTTGGTCCCGGAGTTCCTTCACCAGCGGGTCATTCATCAGACGTGTGGTCAGCTCCTCGGAGCGTTGTTTGAATTGCGTGCTTTTCATCTGCGTCAGCAGTTCCCCCAGTGATTCCATAGGTTGTGTCACCTTCCTCCCCCAAGCCTAAACGGACTCAGACTTCCTTTTTATGTTTGCCGGATTGCATACGCTCCGCCATCTTAATCAGTTCAGCTAACTCTTCTTCCGATACAGCCGTCTCCTGGCCCGTCCGCTCCACAATTGGGATTTCCGGCTTCGGCTTCGTTCCGCGGCTGCCATAAGTTCGCGCCCGGCCTCCTCCGGAGGCGGCACCGCTGGATTTCTCCTTGACCTTCTCCTTCACCTTCGACTGGTCGCGGATATATTGCACGGCCTGCTCATACGTGTTGATCTGCTTCAGCAGCATGTTCGCAGCGATCGCATCGATGAAATTACGATTGATCCGCTGCTCCCCGCCTGAGGTGAGCAGGGACATTAAATAATGGATCAGTACGTTGATGACTTCGCCGGGCAACTTGTAATTCAGATCGATTTTCTCGAAAATATCCAGCAAGTTATCCGGAATCGATCCCGGGAAGAACGTCTTCAGCAACCGGGTATACGGCTCATTGCGAAGCATCATATTATATTGATGAATATCGCATTTGCTTTGGAATTGCGGCGGTACGTCCACGTAATACTCCATCTGTACCGCAACCTCCTCCGCCACGCCCCCCGCTTGAACGGAATCAGCTTCCGCTTTCGGCTCCTCACCGCGCAGCGCGACGATTTTGCCATAAGCCACCTCGCGTTCCTCTTGACGGCGCTTGCCTTGGCGGAACTGCAGGTTGGCCTTGTGCTGGAGCGCATCCAGCAGAATCCCGCCGCCTGAATCAAAGACCCCGTCCTCGTCCAACAGCCGGCAAATATCCTGGACGCTTAAATCGTACTTGCGGGCCACGTAATTCACCACGCCCATCCCTTCCGGGTCAAAGCGCAGCGCCTCAACGAAGGAGCGGTTCCGGGACTCGCGCGGAAAACGCAGGATGATGTCCGCATAGTTGATCGCATCCTCTTCCAGAGCCAGCTTGAGCCCCGGCTGCCTAGCGATCGACGTCTCGGCAATCGCCTGCTCCAGCTCATAATCTATCGAATGCGTGTTCAGCTCAAAGATCTCATAGAACGGAACCGTAATATTTTCCTTATTCAGGCCAACTCCTGACCATGCCTCCGGTTCTCCGCGGAACAACTGCTCCCGCAGAGACAGCACCGCGAACTTCCCGATCTTATCTCGCAGCAGCAAAGTCAGATGCTGGGTCCGGAAAAATTCCGCCGGTGCCAACGGTGCCTGAAGCTCATATTCGTAAATATAGTCATCGCTGTCTGGAACATAGAGCCGGTTCGTCTGAAGCAGCCCGACCGCCTCCAACCGGGATGTCTGCTCAATTAGAAACTTCCGCCCTTTCTCGCTTGGATCGAGGCCAAGGGTCAGGAACAGCTTCCGCTGCTGCTCCACCTCCGAATATCCAACCTGCTCCTGGGGAACATGCTCCGCAAGCAATCGGTACAGCGAAATTGCGAACGCCCCGACCATCGGTTGATAGATCAAACCTAGCATTCTGCCATCGACGGGACTGAGTCCGAAGTCACGATATACGCAATAACGGTGATTTTCAGTAAAATGCAGCATGTTGTTCATGCGCACGGCTTCATCGCTCCTTCCCTATCACGTCCAAATAGACTTCCTCTATTTTAGCATAAAAGACGTCGTCCTGAATCGCCCCCAGCCTACAAAAATCCCCCTTTTTCTTCCTGAGCTGCACCAGGGCCTATGTTCTCGTCCGAATAACCCCAAAAAAAGAACCGTCCCCTGATAGGGCGGCCCTTGACCTCTCTTCTTCTTCATCTATTTGTTATGTAAATGCCACTCTTCTAAATAAGAGCGATCTCCGGCTAAAAAACGCCGAACTTCATCAATCGAGACCCCCTCCTCCTTTGCCATGGCAAGTAAAATCACCCATTCCGGGTCAACGTTGCCGGGGTCATAAGAAATAACCTGGGCGGATTTCTTCAACAACAATCTCCTCCTAAGATCATTTGGTTTTGTCCCAGGCAGTCCAGCCATCTTAGTATTCCTACCTTAGATCTGAGACTTTGCGCCCCTGCTTTTCAGCAGGTTTACCCTTATCTGGTGCTTCTGAGCTAATGCATCTCCTTAGTTAGTAAGCATCTTGCTAATTATTATAGCGTCTAAAATTTGAAAAGTATGTCATTCTACGTAAATTCACCAACCCGTTTTCGTCGAAAAAGATAGCTTATTTTGTTTAATCCCGAACCCTCTTGTCAGATTGGGCCAAAATTCGACACTGATCAAGAGCTAGACATTGTTTCTTATAGAGAACATAAACTGTGAAAACGGATGGAAATTACTAGATTTTCTCAGGAAAAGAAAGATAATTGTTCCTAATTAAGAACAAATTGCTGGATTTTCGCCTTTCCTATCCTTAAACATTTCGGGTATATTCGAATCACAGCATCCGTTCTCAATAACGAAATTAATAGCGAACAACAGGAAGTAATCCGAATTGATTTTCTCGACTCTGCACTTATGGACCCGCCAGGTTGACACAAGCTTTGGCGAATTCACCAACGTACGCGAGGATCACACGGAAATGAAGCCTGCCGATTCTGTCCGAGCCGAAGGATGGGGAGGACGACGTTGGCGTGAGAGAACGCGATTCCTTCGGAAGTAGGTGAAAATCATGCGCAATCGTAAATGGTTAGGCAACGCGCTGACGTTCCTAATGGCGGTGGCCTTCTTTACCGTGGCGGGCTCAGTGGTACTCTCAAAGGTTTTCGGTAGCGAATCAACCATCTACGGTTATCAGCTGAGCACAGTTCTGTCCGACTCGATGGACCCTGTCATCCCAAGAGGTTCCATCGTGATCATTCAACCGGGCGGAGATATGACCCGTTTTGACGTCAGCGACGTCATCACCTTTCAGTCCAGGCATAACAAGCGGATAACCCACCGGATTGTTGAGGTGACACAGGACGAACACAGCGGCCAGGTGCTGTATCGGACAAAAGGCGATAATAACCATGCTGCCGATGTGGAACTGGTACACCCTGCGCATGTAACCGGCGTATATACCGGATTAAACGTACCGTACGCGGGCTATATTTTAAGTTTTGCCGAATCGAAAGCAGGGAAGGTCACCCTGTTGATCCTCCCAGGAGTCCTCTTATTTCTTTATACGGTTGTTGTCCTGTGGAAAGCGATCGCCAGACTAGAAGATGAAAAACCGGAAGCGCATCATTTGCAGTCGGACGCGAAGTCCCCAACCAGAATTGACGCATCAAACCAAGCCGAACAAGGAGAAATGTAACGTTGAACATCCGACTTAACACCTTTGTCCGATATCATTTATTCTGATATAATGACATCAAAAAATATTTTTCTGATAGAAGGGCGACGGCTACATGGCAGAACATATAGGCGAGCGTATTCAGAAACTACGGCAAGACCGAGGGTACTCCTTGTCCGAGCTGGCGGAGAAGGCGGATGTGGCGAAATCCTACCTCAGCAACGTGGAGCGTAATATTCAATCGAATCCCTCGATTTCCTTCATCCAGAAGATAGCCGACGCTCTCAACGTCTCGATCAACCTGCTATTGTACGGCGACCGCCCCGCACCGGAATTACTTGATCCGGAATGGTCGGAGTTGGTGCAGGAAGCGATGACTTCGGGCGTCAGCAAGAAGGAATTTAAGGATTTCCTTGAATATCAGAAATGGAAGCGAAGCCAGCAGGAATAACGATACAACTAGTAAATGTACACAGAGAAAAAGCGCGAGACCTCAGAGGTATCCCCGAGGCACTCGCGCTTTTGTTTTAAAACATTTTGTATCCGCCTAGCCGCAGCTTTCGAATCGTCCAACCGCTCAGGATCGCCCCGCACAGCCCGGCGAATGCCGTCAAATAATCGACCAGCCGGAACGATGCCAGATAGGTCCCGAAGCTCTGTTCATGGTCCCACAGCGTATAGACCACAACCGGCAAAATGACGATGATAAAGACGTACGCCGGAAACCAGGTTGTTTTCATTAACATATTCAAAATGAAACCGATGCCGAACATCATCACGAAGAAGAGAACCATCAGCACCAGTACGATGAGCCAACCCATCGACTCTTCCCCCACCCTTCTATAGGTCATTCAAAAAGGCATCTTTCGATCACGAAGCGGTCAATGAAGGTATGCAGCGTCCAAACTTTTTCGAATCTTCATTGACTATAAAGTAAATCACACTTCATCAAGCTAGTAGTAAGTTTACTAGATATTATGTAACGAAGCAATGAACTTTACATGAAAAATAAGTGAATCGATTTGCTCCGTTTAGGCTCCATGCGATACAATAAGATACGTATTGGCAATTCGTAAATGAGGATCAGAATGAATCTAGGAGTGATTATACATGAACGAAGCTACTCTAACCTTAGAAGGTTGGTATGCGCTTCACGATTTCCGCACGATCGATTGGACCGCCTGGAAAGCGGCAGATGATGAAGAACGCGCCGGGGCCCTGGAGGAGCTGCATACGTTCCTGAAAGAATGGGATTTGATGGAGGAATCCAAAACGGGCAGCACTGCGGTGTATTCGATCGTCGGACAGAAAGCCGACCTCGTGTTCATGCACCTGCGCGAAAGCCTGGAAGAGTTGAACGCTTTGGAGACGGCCTTTAACAAAACAACTTTTGCTGAATATACGACCAAAGCCTACTCCTACGTCAGCGTTGTAGAACTTAGCAATTATCTCGCATCCGGCGGCGGTGACCCGAAGGCAAATCCAGAAGTGATGGCCCGTCTGCAGCCGATCCTCCCGAAGACGAACCATATCTGCTTCTATCCCATGAACAAAAAGCGGGAACTCTCCGACAACTGGTACATGCTGACGATGGAACAGCGCCGCGAAATGATGCGCAGCCATGGCCTGATCGGCCGCAGCTATGCCGGCAAAGTGAAGCAGATCATCACCGGTTCCGTAGGGCTCGACGATTGGGAATGGGGCGTAACTCTGTTCGCCGACGATGCCCTGCAATTTAAGAAGCTGGTGTATGAAATGCGGTTTGACGAAGTCAGCGCACGTTTTGGCGAGTTTGGTGCTTTTTACGTCGGCAATCTGCTGAATGCAGAGCGTTTGGACGAGATGTTGAAAGTGTAATTCCATATCGATAAAAAAGTAGGGTGTGCCGCCTCGTACGACACACCCTTTCTTATTCTTTTAATCTTCCGCCTCTGCCTCCATCGACTTCAGGAACTCCGCCGTCGCCCGATCGCGTTCCCGGCTCTTCTCCTTCAGCCGTTCGATGGCTGGCTGGATCAGAAGGTCCACTTCCTTCTGCACCGTATAAGCCAAATCGTAACGCTGCTGCGATTCCAGGTAAGATCCCACTTCCATCAAGGCGTTATAGCGATCCAGCTCATCCCGCGTGAGCAGCCCTCGAACCTGTACGCTGCAGTGACGCATCTTAGAAAAATCTTCCTTTCTTCAACACCAGCGGAATCCCGCCGATAATGAACAGATAACGCATATCCACCAGCTTCTTCAATTGGGCTGCAACCCAACCTTTATATTTCTTCCCAAATGCGCTGGCGATCGCTTCCCCTTTACCCAGCGAAGCTACGGTTCCTTTATTGCTGAACACAAATTTCTTAAGCTCTTTGCCGCGAATGGCCGCCACCACGTTTTGCGCACAGGTAACTCCTTGCTGCATGGCAATTTGGGCCGTAGGCGGGTATGGGCGCCCTTCCGGATTAAACATCAGCGAATTGTCCCCGATGATAAAGACATGATCATGACCAGGTGCACGCAAATAATCGTCGACCTTCACGCGACCGCGCGCGGTCTCGAAACCTGCCGCTTCAATGAGACGGTTCCCGCGGATCCCGCCGGTCCAAATAACGGTTTGCGACTTAATTTCCTCTCCCGTGGCCAAAATAACACCATCCGGCGTGCATTCCTTGATCGCTACGCCAATCTTGAACTGTACACCCTTCTTCTTCAGTACGTCCATCGCATATTCAACCAACTCCGGATCAAAGCCCGGCAGAACTGTTGGTGCAGCTTCTACGTTGTACACGTTAACAAGATTTGGATCAACGTCGTACTCCTTGCACAGCTGCGGAATCCGGTCAGCCAGCTCGGCAACGAATTCAATGCCGCTGAAACCCGCACCGCCAACAACGAAGTTCAAACGGTCAGTCCGGCTTTCGTCCATTTTATATAGGGCAAATTGATATTCGATATGCTGGCGAATCAAGCGCACGGAATTGATGCTGCGGATCGTCATTGCATATTCCGTCAGGCCCGGGATACCAAAGGATTCCGGTTCGCCGCCCAGCGCGATCACCAGATAATCATATGAAAGGGTTCCGTCCTGCAGCACGACCTTCTTGTCGGCCAGACGAATCTCCTGCACATTCGATTTCACAAGATCGATTTTAAATTCGTCAATTAATTTGGATATGGCCACTCGGGTATGTTCAATGGAGTCCGTCCCGGCTGCCGGCATATGCAGATGCGTCGTGAAATAGTGATAATCATGCCGATTCACTAGAGTGACGTCCGCTTCATTGTAGTTCAACTCTTTCTGCAGCCGCTGCGCGGTAAGAATGCCGCCATAACCCGCACCAAGAATCACTATTTTGGGTATGGTACTCATGTATTTTTCTCCTTCCAATATTACGCACTCTATATTTGATTTAAAGCCAATAACGCAATGTGAAAATTAACACATAAAAAACCACTCTGTACCAACTCAAACCGTTTCAGTCATCCACACATTTGGTCAATCCAGAGACATTTGTCACATTTTAGTACTAGTTTAAACCTTATTTGTAGGATGAGCAAAAGTCTTCTGTCGTATAATCATAAATGTACTTTTTTCGTCACAAATATGAATGCATACATTTGAATGATATCGGCTTTTGCCTAAAAGATCAAGTCTTATTTTACCCGTAATTATAGGACTTTCAACGGATTATATTCCAGATTTTCGACACTTTTCATCTTGCCTTTCCAAACCAGGGATTCGACCATTATAATAAAGTAGAATTGACATTTTAGTTATAGAGAAAAAAGAAACCATCTGGAGGTGTTTGACACGTGTCAACCCAAAATAACGCCGAATTCACAGACCTTCTGATTGTTGGTGGTGGACCGGCGGGTATGTTTGCCGCTTTTTACGGCGGAATGAGAAAAGCTTCTGTTAAACTGATTGAAAGTATGCCTCAGCTTGGGGGGCAAGTGGCTGCCCTTTACCCTGAGAAATATATTTATGACGTGGCTGGCTTTCCTAAAGTGACCGGGCAAGAGTTGATCAACAACTTGCATGAACAATTAAAGCTGTTCGAACCGGACGTACGTCTGGAGGAACGGGTGCTGCAAATTGAGAAGAAAGAAGAGCGCCATTTTGTGGTGACCACCGATAAGGGCGTTCACTATGCGCGCGCCATTATCATTACTGCTGGAGTTGGCGCGTTTGAACCTCGTCGTCTGGATCTTCCGAATGCCGCCCACTTCGAGCAAACGAACCTGCATTATTTCGTCAGCGATATGAACCGGTTCCGCGGCAAAAAAGTGTTGATCAGCGGCGGCGGCGACTCCGCAGTCGACTGGGCACTGATGCTGGAGCCAATCGCTGAGCAAGTGACGCTGATTCACCGCCGCGATAAATTCCGGGCGCATGAGCACAGCGTTGAGAAGCTGATGGCTTCCCGCGTCCAAGTCATTACCCCAACGGAAATCGCAGAGCTTCACGGTGACGATCGCATCGAACGCGTCACGCTGGCGCACGTTAAGACGAAGGAGACTCAAGAGATCGTTGTGGACGACGTGATCGTCAACTTCGGATTTGTCTCGTCGCTTGGACCGATCGCAGAATGGGGCCTTGAGATTGAAGGCAACGCTATTGTCGTCGATTCCCGGATGGAAAGCTCGATTCCAGGCATTTTTGCGGCCGGTGACATTACGACATATCCCGGCAAATTGGACCTGATTGCGGTCGGATTCGGCGAAGCACCGACAGCGGTCAACAACGCTAAGGTCTATATCGATCCAGAAGCGAAGTTGTCCCCAGGTCACAGCAGTAACTTGAAGCTGTAACCATAAGCAGTGAATTCACGTTCTTACATGTTCTAGTAAACAAAAGGGTATCTTACCTTTACGGAAGATCATATCGTAAAGGAGAGATACCCTTTGCCATATATATGCCCGTTATGCAACGGTTTGGCTTCATTAAACGCCACCTGCCCCGATTGCGGACACATTCTAGAGAATGCTGGAAAAAAAGAAGATTACGCCGGGCCTTACAGTCCCTACGGATCCGCTGATCAGTATACCTCAGCCATCTCCGCGCGTATTCCTTCGGGCTGCGAACATGTCGTTCAGTGTCCGCATTGTCATGAAGCTTATATTTATCATGTCAACGCCTGGCAGGCGCCTTGATGGTTGGGGATAACTATATCCTTCTTATTGAAGTAAGCCAGGTTGTCCACAATTAGTGCAAAACGGACGGCGCGGTAAGCTCTAATTCGCGTTTGCGAATTTCTGCTAACAGCAGTGCGATAAACTCCCGATCCAACTGCAGTTCGGTTGCTTTCTGATAGGATTCGAGGAGCAACTCATCCGTTAACAGCGCCATTGATAACACATCCTTTCTAGTATTTTCCCCATCATAACAGGAAAAGTTTAGTAGAACAAGTGTTCCTGTTATCCACAAACCCTTGTGGAAATCCTGTGAATAACGTGTTAGTAAATATCGAAAACCGTTGAAAAAGCTAGTGGGATAATGTGGACAAAAGTTATTCACAGGACATCTGTTCCCATTTTTCTCCAAAAATTTTTTTATTTTCCGACAATCCGAGCTTATTGTGGCCGCGTATTTACCTCAAAAATCCAGATCTTTCCGTTCCGATCTACACCATAATCAAACCCAAGCTGCCCGATCCCCGGAAACCGAGCCTCCAGAATCTGTATGCTCATATTCGTTAACGTACGCATCTCCCGTTTCTTGCTGGCGGCAATTTTGCGGCCCAGGGACCGGCTGAGCCCCGCACGGGCACTAAGCATCGTCCCGCCCTTACACAAGTTGGTCACGAACAACCCAGGTCGGGCTAACCGGCCGACCATGGAGCGATAAACCCAAACTCCGTTCTCTTTCACGACCTTCACCCGATAGTCGATCGGGCGTCCGGCAATTCGGGCCAAATGAATCCCTTGCTGGATCATATACTTACGTCCGACCTTCACTCGGTTTAAGGAACGAAACATCGCTTCAAAGCTGGAAAACGTGCGTGTCCGGGACATATAGGTATAAGCATAAACTCCGCCTGCATAAGTTACCTTAATTACACCATACCCCCCGCCGCCGCGGAGGGGTTTAATGACGACCATGCCGAACTGATGCAGCATGCTTCTTAACGAATCGGCACTGTACAATCGGGTTTGCGGTATGTGGGCGGCCACGACCGCGTTGCTGAGAAGCGCTTCGGTCTTGAGCCACTTATTGGCCAATTGTCTCCCCGCCATGACACCATCCCCTTCCTCTCACTATACGGTATAGTACTCATTTGTAGATTCGTATTCTTGGATGATTGTCCAAGGCTTAAGCCCTTTCTCCGGTACGGCTGTCAGGCAGGGTCTTTCTATGCAAAGCGAGGGTTTTCGCGTATATTAAGGGGAGACGTTGGTCTATGACTAGCAGAGGAAGGAGAGTTCACAAGCTTTGAATACAGAAGGTTCTTCATTTGAGGCAGCTCTGTTCGAGGTCCTCTATTGGTTTGCCATGATCGCCATGTCGTTGGTACTGGCCGGCATTACCGTCGCATTGTTCCTCACGGGTATCAAAATGGCCAGAACAACGCGTAAAGGTCTCGGAATCGGCTGTATCGTCTTTTCTCTGGCAGCGGCCTGCATGGTCGTTATGATGGTAAATCGTCAATTTTTCTAAAGCAGGTCGGGAGCTCCTGACCGCACAGAAAAAGCTCGGAGCATCGCTTGTAGATCGCTTCCGGGCTTTTTTTCACAAAAAAATGGGAACCAAATCACATTTATGCGTATTACTACATAGAAATTATCGTGACTTGGGGATAGTAGAAAGATACAGGAGGTTCTATTGGCATGGGAAGTACGCAACCTTGGGGGGACCGATTCAAAAGGTTTTTTCTAAATAACCGTTTTGTGGTGTTTTTGCTCGTTGTCTTGCTAATTGGCTTGAATATATTGGTGTTCGCCCATATTCCGTTCGTGTTTAGACCTATTACGGTGTTGCTCAAAACGGTCTTGCTCCCGATTCTGCTTACCGGAGCGATCTATTATCTGCTCAATCCGCTGGTGGATTGGCTGGAAACGAAGCGCATCCGCCGAGTCTACACGATTACCGGGTTATATCTGTTTATCGCGGGGATCCTCACGGTGTTGATTATGACCGTGATCCCGTTGGTTCAGGAGCAGATTTTGAGTTTGATTGAAAATTTACCTCGATATACGGCGGAGGTGCAGCGACAGTTCGAAAGCTTGATCGGCAGCAACTTCTTCCATCAAGTCCAAGAGTCGACCGGCTTTAATCTGGACGATCTGTCCCACACATTATCGGAGCGAGGGACCGCTTTGCTGAACAACGCTTGGTCCGGCATCGGCGGCTTCCTTGGAGCCGTTAAGAACGTCGTGCTGGCCATCATCACCGTGCCGTTCATCTTATTCTATCTGTTGAAGGACGGCAAGAAGCTGCCGAAGTTCATCCTGCGTTACGTGCCCGTACGCTTCCGTGAACAGACGCACCATGTGATGACCGAGATGAACAACCAGATCAGCTCGTACATCCGCGGGCAAATTATCGTCAGCTTCTGCATCGGGGCGCTGATGTATGTCGGCTTCGTGATCATCGGCCTGGATTATTCGCTGACGCTGGCGATCATCGCCTCGTTCACGAGCATCGTTCCGTACCTTGGGCCGGCGATCGCGATCACCCCAGCGATCATCGTGGCCATCGTTACCTCGCCGATCATGCTGCTGAAGCTGATCGTCGTCTGGACGGTTGTCCAGCTCATCGAAGGCAAGTTCATTTCGCCGCAAATTATGGGCAAGACGTTACGCATTCATCCGATCACCATCATCTTCGTGATCCTCACTGCCGGCAATCTGTTTGGTGTACTGGGCGTGATCCTCGCCGTACCGGGCTACGCTGTGCTGAAGGTGATCTTCACCCATCTGTTCCAATGGTTCGAACGGCGCTCTCATTTGTATGAGGAGCCGAATGCGACTGCCGCTGAGCAGGTTGAGCTCCCCGAGCCTCCGCCTGAATCGCAGTCATGAAAAAAGGACTCTTCCGATGGGAAGAGTCCTTAATTTGTATCCAATCAATCGCAAGGTTGCGGCGCGCCTTCCTCGTCCTTAAAGCGGAACGATTGCCCGCAGCCGCAGGTGGCGATGGCGTTCGGGTTGTGGATGGTGAAGCCGCCGCTCATGCCGGATTCCTTGAAGTCGATCTCCAGACCGTTCAAATAACGGATGCTGTCCTTATCCACAACGACTTTCAGCCCCTTGATGTCCATATAGACATCCTGTTCGCTCTCCTGATCATCCAGGCCCATTCCATAGGAAAAGCCGCTGCAACCGCCGGGATTCACTCCGACACGCAGGAACATATTAGGGGTTTCTTCTTGAGCTATCATATCTTTAATCCGCGCCATGGCGCTGTCGCTAATATTGATCATTATGCACTCACTCCTTTACGAAAAATTATACTCCTTCTCCTCCAATCGCTCAACAACTGTGATCTTTCTAGTTGCCAATCTTTATATCTTCACCCTCGGCTTATTGCCCGCTTGGAATGTGAGGTTTATAATAGGTAGGTAATTCATACTGTTAGGATACGAGGTATTTATGCAATTGGAAACGGAGGGAACGTCATGTTCACTGTAGTCACCCCAAACACCGACAAGAGAATGGCCGAAATTGTGGACAAAGTCCGCCAAGGCGAACGCCTCAACCTCGAAGACGGTGTCTATCTATATGAAAGCAATGATATATTGACGATTGGGCAATTAGCAAATGAAGTTAACCTGCGTAAGAACGGGAAAAAGGTATATTTTATCGAAAATATGAGCCTCTACTTCACGAACGTCTGCGAATCTCATTGTGCGTTTTGCAGCTTCCGCAAGGATCAAGGAGAAGAAGGGGCTTATACGCTTTCCGGGGAGGAAATGGTCGCTTACGTGAAGCAGCACATCACCCCGGGCGTCCGTGAGTTCCATATCGTAGGCGGGCACAACAACCACGTGCCGTTCCAATATTATGTGGACTCGCTCAAAGCGCTGAAAGAGAACTTCCCGCATGTGACCATCAAGGCGTATACGGCGGCGGAGATCGAATTCTTCACCCGGCTCAGCGGTTTGAGCACGAAGGAAGTGCTGATGCGGCTGCAAGAAGCCGGCCTTGAATCCTTAACCGGCGGCGGTGCGGAGATCTTGTCGGATCAATATCGGGAGAAGATGAAGGTGGAGAAAGCCAACGTCGACCAATATTTGGACGTCCATCGGACGGCGCATCAATTGGGAATGAAGACCCCAACGACGATGCTGTACGGCTCCATCGAATCCTACGAAGATCGCGTTCGTCATATGCTGCAAATCCGCGATCTGCAGGATGAAACCGGCGGGTTCCAAGTATTTATTCCGTTGTCCATGCAACCGCGTAATAAGAACGCCAGCATCATGCGCCGCAACTCGGCCTTTGAGGATCTCAAAGCGATCGCGATCAGCCGCTTGATGTTGGATAACATCCAGCACATCAAAGCTTACTTTATCAATATCGGCGTCCAGTTGACGCAGGTTGCCTTAGCCTTCGGGGCTTCGGACGTGCACGGCACGATTCTGAAGGAGCAAATCAGCCATGCGGCTGGTGCGCAAACTCCGGAAGGCTTAACGTTGAAAGAACTGATCTGGCTTGTCAAAGGGGCCGGACGCATACCGGTTGAAAGGGATACGTTCTACAACGAACTGAAGGTCTACGAATAATACGTCAGGGAGTCCTATTCGTTACGGATGGGCCTCCCTTATTTTTTGCAGGATACGTTCGGCCAATTGGTCCGCATCTTCCCCCTCCACCTGCTCGCCGTCAACCAGCACATACGGAAACAAATAACACGTGCCGCAAGCGGTCAGGCAGCCGTACTCATAAATATCACAATCGACTTGCTCCTTCACTTTCCGAATCGCTTCGTCCGTGCCCAAACTGGCATTGTTCGTACAATATTCAAGGATCGGTTTCATCTTCCGTCCTCCCCATGAAGAAGCATTTAAATTTTTGACTTTTTGTAATATAATAAGGCAAGAAAGGAGTTGAAAACAATGAGTGAAAACGTACAAGATAAATTGTATGATGAAGTATTGGAAGTATTGGACAAACTGCGGCCTTTCCTGCAACGTGACGGTGGCGACGTCGAACTCGTCGACGTAGAAGACGGCATCGTGAAACTGAAACTGATGGGTGCCTGCGGCAGCTGCCCAAGCTCCACGATCACCCTCAAAGCAGGGATCGAACGCGCTCTGTTTGAAGAAGTGGAAGGCGTAGAAGAGGTCGTACAAGTATTTTAATCCGCAATCCATGAATTATTGCTCTTCAGCAGGAGGGTTTTAAACGAAACCCGGCTCCGGCAAAATGTCGGATGGCCGGGTTTTTTTGTTGTTGGGTCGGTGAAACCCGCTTATGAAGGCTTGATCCACGGCCGGATCGGGTCGAGTCCGCCGGAGATGTCCATAATGTTGCCGGTGATGAAATCCGAATCCGGATGACACAAAAACGCAATCACGCGAGCGATATCCTCCCCGCTTCCCGGACGTCCCAGCGGCGTCTCTCCATCGCGGAGACCGCGAACTTCATGGATCGACATCTCTTTCTGGTTCCCGCGAATGTCGCCGGGGCAAACCATATTTACAGTGATACCATAAGGGGCTTCCTCGACGGCCAGCGTCTTCGTAAAAGACACCAGCCCGGTTTTCGCTGCGGCATAAACCGCCCGATGCGGCCAAGCGCGCGACTCCGCGGCATGACCAAAGCCGAAATGGATAATCCGCCCCCATTTCTTCTCCCGCATCCCAGGCAGTACGAGATGATCCAGCAGCAAACTGCCCACCAAATTCCCTTCGATCATGGCCAGCACTTCACTCTGGCTGTAGTCAGCGAACAGCTTGCGTTCGCGGATAAACGGTCCGGCGTTGTTGACCAGGATGTCAATCGTGCCAAGCTGCTCGTTCACTTGCCGGGCTAGGTCCTCGATTTGCTCCCGGCGCGAGACGTCGGCTTGCACTGCGATGCAGCGGACGCCCAGGCGCTCGATATCCGATTGGAGGGAGAGCGCTTCCGCTTTGCTATGTACATAATTCAGCGCGATATGGCAGCCTTGTTCTGCCAGCGTCAGCGCTGTTTTCTTCCCGAGGCCTTTGGCGCTCCCGGTTATTAAGGCAACTTTGCCATGCAACGTTCCTTCTCCTCCTCCCAGGTGCTATCCCTTTAAGTATAAAAGATTTAAAGGATTCCCACAAACCGCCGCGGCATACGATCCAATTCTTCAAATGCAAAATACAGTTAAGTTTCATTTAAATGCGCCTTTGCATGCGTTTAACTGTAAAAGTGCAGTTGAATATTACCCAAATACGCTGTTTGCATCCGTTCAAC
>NZ_BILV01000075.1 GCF_004000745.1 Paenibacillus barengoltzii NBRC 101215 | reverse complement strand
AGCAAACCACCCGTTGGACGGGTGGTTATGATTTTGACCGATGATTTCCATGATATCCATTGAAATATTGGAATAGTCCCTCTCATCTGTACCAATAATGTTAATGTTTAACGTTATAAGAAATGGGGTTCAGTTATGGATCGTGTGCCTCCGATGTGGAAGGAATTATATTTTTCAACAGATTTCAAATGTTATGAGCACATGATTGGCGGGCAATCGTATTATGTAGGTTATATCAAGTCGATCGTAGATTCAAAAGTACTAAATGAACATATTATGGATACCCTGGTCCACATCAAATCCGAGCTGACATTGGAGCAGCTTCTACCAATCATGCCTGTTGCGGATAAGAAGCTCACCTCCGATATGGAGTCCATTCGCTCTAATCTGTTAAGGGGATATGTGGCTATTCAGTGCGGACTCGAGGCTCACCAATGTCTTCTTGTTCATGCCACCGCCGACAAAGGGCGTCAAGTTACCGTAACCGAAGTAGAATCGACAGTGGAGGGCTCCAAGGAAGCGCTGGTTGAATCCTTGGATACCAATATCAACATTGTGCGCAAGCGTCTTCCCGTCCCTGACCTGCGTATTGTCGAACTAAAGATTGGCAATATGTCTAAATCGAGAGTGGCCATCTGTTATATGGAAGGGGTTGCCAACCAACAAAATATCGAAACGATCAAACAGCGTATTGAGGATATAGAGTTTAAAGTTATCCCGGATATTACGATCCTCCAACAAATGATTGAAGACAATTCGAAATCGATTTTCCCCCAGCTGCTCGGAACGGAGCGTCCTGACCGAATTTCTTGGGCGATATCGGTTGGTCAAATCTGTATTATGCTCGATGGCTCCCCTACCGCGTTACTGGGACCAGCTAATATAGGTTTGTTTTTTGTCTCCTACGAAGATTATTTCTTGCCTTGGATCGTAGGTTCTGCCTTAAGATTGCTTCGGATCGTATCCATCGTCTTTTCCATATTTGCTTCTTCTCTATATGTAGCGATTGTCACCCATCACAGCCAAAGCATCTCGAGTTTGTATTTACCCACGATCATCACGTCGAGAATGAATGTTCCGTTCTTGCCTGTTGTAGAGGTTCTGTTGATGGAGCTTGTGATCGAGCTGCTCCGGGAATCCGGATCTAGACTGCCGACCAAGATCGGGCAGACGATCAGTATCGTTGGGGGCCTTGTACTCAGTACTGCCGCTGTGGAAGGGGCATTAACAAGCAATATTTTGCTGATTATCGTTGCCTCGTCGGCGATGGCGTCATTTACGATTCCCGTTTTTCGGATGAGCACCACGATCAGGCTATTACGTTTTCCGTTTATTATTGCAGCTCACTTATGGGGAGTGCTCGGCATAGCCATTTGCACCCTATTCCTTATAACCCACTTGATCAGGCTGACATCACTTGGAATGCCTTATCTAGCCCCTTTCTACCCATGGCGTTCGAAGGATCATTTCGATACGCTCATAAGGCTGCAATTCGACAAGATGGGTCGTCCCCCATCCTACTTCCGTACACCAAAAGTAAACAATAGAGGGAATAAGTCCCAAAATCCGATGGATACGGACGATTATTGAACAGAGGAGGTACATGTCATGGAGTCGCCACCCATACAGGATCGCTTCAAGGTATCGGATTTCTATGTCATGGTATTGATCCATTCCTCTCAGTATGGGCTTAGCTACCTGTCCATGCCTACCCCGGCTATTCAATGGGCCGGACAAGATGTATGGATATCGGTTCTAATAAGCGCGATAAGCGTTCATCTTATTATTTTCCTGATGTATAGAATATTGACCCGACGCAACGCTGACTTAATCCAAATTCATCAGCAATTGCTTGGGAAATGGACAGGACATGTATTCAACCTCCTGTTTCTTTGTTATTTCATGGTAACAGCCGCATTCCAAGTGAGCTCGTATATTAAACTCGTTCAAGCCTGGCTGTTTCCTGAAATTAGCGGATGGGTACTCGGCTTCGTGATTTTCCTGCTGGTTTATTACATTGTTTCCGGCGGCATCCGCACCATTGCAGGGATCTGCGCCTTCACCCTGACGACCCAAGTTTTGGTGCTTACACTCGTATTCTCAGCACCCTATTTTCATTTTCGCAATCTGACTCCCATTTTTGAACATACAGTGGCAGAGCTTATCAAAGCATCCAAACCTATCACGTTCTCCTATATGGGCTTTGAATTGTTATTTTTTTATTACATATTCGTCAAAAATGCTCCAAAGTCTCAAAGATGGGCCCATGCCGGAAACGCTGCGACGACGGTTACCTACTTGTTATCTATGTTTCTCTCAATTCTGCTCTTCAAGCCTGAACAGCTGGCTAAGGAAATATGGCCGGTCATGACAAAATTTAAATTCGTACAAATCCCTTTCCTCGAACGGTTCGAGTTTATGGGGGCAGCCATCCATGTCTTCCGGATTATGCCGATCGTCTGTTTATGTTTGTGGTCGGCGGCCAGAATTCTGAAATCGGTAAGCAAGATGAAACAGAAACAAGCTGTGCCGGTCATCCTGATTATCGTACTGGCCATTTTTTGTATCATATCGGGCGATGAGATCATGGAGCAGATTCAAGCTATATTAACCAACTTCAGCTTATATCTGCTGTATGGATATATTCCTCTCCTTTATATCCTGCATCTCATCCGGTCAAAGGCAGGAAAAGTATCATGAGCAAGTTCATTCCGATATTGATGTGCTGCTTATTGATGAGCGCATGTGTGGATCAAGAAATTGTGGATCGAATCGCCTTACCGCTGACAGGCGGGGTGGATGTTGTCTCTAAGAATGAAATCGAACTGACTTTCGCATTCCCATCTTTCAGCCCTGGGAATACAGAAACGGTATCGGATCAAGTGATCACGCTTGCAGGTCCTACCAAGGCAGAGATTACTGAGAAGATGCAAAGGAAAATCAATCGACATATCTATCCCTCTAAAACTATAGTGTTCTTGTATGGCAAGGAATTCGCAACACAGGGTCTGGAAAAAGATTTGGATGTGATATTGCGGGATGGTAGAACGACTCGAAAAATGCTTCTAGCGGTAGTGGATGGAACGGCGAAGGAGTTTCTGCATGCAGACTTCAGCGGCAAAGAAGTAAAAGGCATGTTCCTAGAAAGATTACTTGAGGAGAATATCGAATACGGATACCTTCCGAAGCAAGACATTCATCTATTCGAGTACGCCCTCTTAGGGAAAGGCATAGACCCCTTCCTGCCGTTGATAAAGCTTGATGATGATCATAAAGTCACTCTTTGCGGCTTAGCTCTGTTTAAACACGATAAGTATATAACGTCCATTAATGTGAAAGAAATGACGATCTTGAAGCTTCTCCTGGAGGACAAACATAACGGCAGAATCAGTGTCAAGTTGCCAACCGGAACGATTATCACCGTTCAACTAATACGGACTAAGCCGACTTATCACCTCATAAGATCGACGGATAACTTAGAACAGGACGAAGTCCACATTATGCTGAACATGAAGGTCACGGTGTCGGATCTGAATGGTGAGAATTTCTCCTCGCATACGATCGAAGAAGTACGCGAAGCACTCAAGGAAAATTTAGAACGTTCAGGGAATGAACTCATGTGGATGTTCCAACGAAATGAAATTGATCCGCTTGGCATAGGCGACTTTGTCCGGAGCAAGACCCGGCATTGGGAAGAAGACACCTGGAAAGCGCACTATCCCCATTTGAAGCTTCGGACTGTTGCTAATATTCAAGTGGTAGGGGAAGGCATACGAAGATAGGGTTATATAAGTTATACTTCTGACAACAAAAAAAGGGTCAGGCAAAAGTCGCCTGACCTAAAGGTGTTGTTGAATTGCTTAAGAACACTTGCTATAACCGCAGTTGCTGCATGTTTTGCAGCCCTCAATGTTGATCAGCGAGGCCGATCCGCACGATGGGCACAGGTCCCGCGAGGTGGCTGGTGCGCTGCCGTGGTTGTGGCTGCCATGCGAGCCATCTGCTGTATCATGAACGTGCGCTGGCTCTTGGGCAACCGTTGCGGCTACCGGAGCCGGGTCGTGGTCCCCGTATGGGCCGTTTTGTACGTGTGTCTCCAACGCTTTGGCGACGGCGTCCGCGATCGATTCTACACGGTTCGGACCAAAGCCGATTGCTCCCGTTCCGCCGATGCCTTTGAGGTGCTTAATCAGCAGTTCAACCTTCTCGCCATGGTCGCCGTAACGCAGGAACAGCGAGCAGACGCGGCCAAGGGCTTCGGCCATCGCGAATACGTCAGAACCCGCTTTCCCTACGTTCAAGAAGATCTCACCTGGAGTCCCGTTCATGTCATTGATTGTGATATAAGCCATGCCAAACGGCGTGTTAATTTTATACGTTGCTCCATGCAGCACTTGCGGGCGTCTCTTGTATTGTTCGCCGGTTTTTGGGCTGCTAGCTTGAACCGAAGCACTTGCCGGTTGTGGAGTTGCCGGTGCACTAGCTTGAGCTGGTGCTTCCTCTTTCTTCTCCTCTTTCTTCTCGGTTTGCAGAACTTGCACGTCGCGGCTGCCGTCACGGTAAATCGTTACGCCTTTGCAGCCCAAGTCGAAGGCTAGTTCATACAGCCGTTTCGTATCTTCAACCGTGAAGTCGGACGGGCAGTTGGCCGTTTTCGAGATCGAGCTGTCCACCCAACGTTGAATGGCTGCTTGTACGCGGATATGATCTTCCGCAGACAAATCCATCGCCGTTACGAAGTAATCCGGCAACGGTTCGCCCGGATGCGCGTCCATCCATTCCTGAGCGATCGGCACGAATTGCTCGTCGAAGCCGAGACGGCTTTGACGGTAATATTTGAAGGCAAAGTACGGTTCGATCCCCGTCGAGGTGCCTACCATCGTCCCCGTGCTGCCCGTTGGCGCTTGGGTAATGATGGTGACGTTGCGAATCCCTTTGGTACGAACTGCTTCGCCAACTTCCGGATACACTTCCGTCATGTTCTTCATAAAGCCGCTTTGCAGGAATTTATCAGCTTCAAATGCCGGGAAGGAGCCTTTCTCTTCTGCGATATCCGCAGAGGCCAAGTAAGCTTCCTTCGCAATGAAGCCATACAATTTATCGAGGAATTCCAGCGATTCCGGGCTGCCGTAACGGATGTTCAGCTTGATCATCAGCTCGGCCAGACCCATCGTTCCGAGGCCGACGCGGCGCTCTTTCTTCTGGTTCTTCTCGTTTTCTTCAAAATGATAAGGCGTCTTGTTGATGACATTGTCCAAGAAGCGAACCGAATAACGCGTAGTTGTCGCCAGTTCATCCCATGCGACATCATGTTTCTCTTCATCGTAGAACTTGGACAAGTTCATCGCCGACAGGTTACATACGCCCCAGCCCGGCAACCCTTGCTCCCCGCACGGATTCGTACAAATGATCGGGTTAAAGTACCAGCTGTTGGACATTTGGTTGTAGTATTCCATGAAGACCACGCCCGGCTCAGCGGATTTCCAAGCCGATTCGATGATCGTATGCCAGATTTCACGCGCCTTGACGGTACGGTAGTGGATGACTTTACGTCCATCAGCTCTCCATTTATCAAGATCGCCGTCCCACACCTCGTTGTAATCCTCATAAGTTGTATCCGGGAATACCAGTTCCCAATCGAGGTCTTCCTTCACAGCTTTCATGAAGGCGTTGCTGACGCAAACCGACAGGTTCGCATTGGTCACTTGGCCCATCGTTTGCTTCACGGTAATGAAGTCCAGCACATCCGGATGCCAGTCATTGATCATCAGCATCAACGCACCGCGACGGCTGCCGCCTTGCTCAATCAGACCAGTGGTGTAGCTAAACAAGCCGCCCCAAGAAACCGCACCGCTGGAAGAGCCGTTCACGCCACGAACGATCGCACGACGCGGACGAAGGGAGCTCAAGTTAATCCCAACACCGCCGCCGCGAGCCATGATCTCGGTCATTTCGGACAGAGTTTCCATAATGCCGCCCCGGCTGTCCTTCGGCGAAGGAATAACGTAACAGTTGAACAAAGTTAACTCATCGCTGGCACCTGCGCCAGCTGCAATCCGTCCGCCCGGAACAAGCTTCCAATCATCCAGAATATAACGGAATTTCTCTTCCCATTCCTTCTGTTTCTCCGGCGTCTCCTCTACCGAAGCCATCGCTTTGGCCAGACGGTCCCACATTTCTTCAGGCGTTTTCTCGATATTGAGGGTCAGCTTCTCGACGTCGGTCTCCACCAGATCTCCCCGGCGGGTCTTCACCGTGACCTTGCGACCGTCACGGGCAACAACCTCCCCTACTTCCTTCGTCGGGAATTTGGGGTCGTCCTTCGTCAGAACAAGTACGACATCGCCTACCTTAGCGTGGCTAGGATCTGCGTCCTTCCAGGCGTACCGGTCCAAGAAGATTTTCTCACTTAGCCCCTCAAGGCGCTGTTTTTGCACAGTTTTCAAAGAAAACACCCTCCTAAAAATTGATTCAGAGTATCCATTAATTAATCGGTCATTCGCCTCGTTTCCTGAAGTGAAAATTAGGCAAAAAAACGAAAAAAAACGCTGTATCAAGCCGGAATCTGCCCACTTGATCACCGCGGCACACACCCTGTAAACGGTAATATCATATGTATGAATCACAATATATTGTGTGCGAATACCATTATACTATACAATATCTCGTTGTCATAGCAGTTCAGAGTGAAATTTTAGGCTTTAATCCGATTTCATCTGGCCCAACCCCCCGTTTCCTTCCATTCTCTCTATTTTTCAGACCCAAAACTATGAAACCGCTTTGTAACCATTTCCAAGAAACCAGGGAAACATCTCCTAAGTTTAATTGAATTTGAATTAACACAATTTTAACAATTGATCGATGCCACTCCGCGAAAAAGGAGTAACCTAGTATATGAGGTTCATAATTTACGAGGAGATGAGTTCAAGTGAAAGCGTTAAGATGGCATGGCGTCAAGGACCTAAGACTGGAGAACATCGAGGAGCCGAAGGCGGAACCGGGTAAAGCGAAAATCAAGGTGGAATGGTGCGGCATTTGCGGCAGTGATCTGCATGAATATGTAGCTGGCCCGATATTCATTCCGCTGGAAACCCACCCGCTCAGCGGAGATAAAGCGCCAATCGTCATGGGACATGAATTTTCCGGACAAGTGGTTGAGGTTGGCGAAGGCGTCACCCGCGTAGCTGTCGGCGATCGCGTTGTCATTGAACCGATTTATGCTTGCGGAACCTGCGAGGCTTGTAAACAAGGGAAATATAATCTTTGCGATAAAATGGGCTTCTTCGGCCTGGCGGGCGGAGGCGGCGGATTCTCCGAATATGCTAATGTACCGGAACAAATGCTGCATAAAATCCCGGATTCAGTATCTTTCGAGCAAGGCGCTCTGGTCGAGCCATCCGCTGTAGCTCTTCACGCTGTTCGCTCCAGTAAATTGAAAGTAGGCGATAAAGCCGCTGTGTTTGGCACCGGGCCAATTGGTCTGCTCGTGATCGAAGCGCTGAAGGCTTCAGGCGCATCGGAAATCTATGCGGTCGAGCTGTCCGAGGAACGGAAACAGAAAGCTGCCGAGCTTGGCGCCATTGTCATTGATCCAAAAGAATACAATGCCGTTGAGGAAATTCACAAACGCACTCAAGGCGGTGTGGATGTCGCCTATGAAGTAACCGGAGTTTCTCCTGTGCTCACCCAAGCGATCCAATCCACCAAAATTGGCGGCGAAACGATGATCGTCAGCATTTTCGAGAAGGAAGCTTCCCTCCATCCGCAAAACATCGTCATGAAGGAGCGCACGGTCAACGGCATTATCGGCTATCGCGATGTCTTCCCGGCGGTAATCAGCTTGATGGCTCAAGGGTACTTCTCGGCGGACAAGCTGGTGACGAAGCGCATTAAGCTGGATCAAGCCATCGATGAAGGCTTTGAAGGACTCCTCAAAGAGCGGAATCAAATCAAAATCTTGGTGAAAGCGGAGTAAAATAGATCAAGCAATCGCCGGTCAGGGAGATGATCCCCGGCCGGCTTTTTTTTAATGAGATAAACCACCCTCTTGCTCTTACAAGGTTATGAACTCCTTCCTTTTCGTCCATACTACACCTACGTCTGCAATTTAAGCACAAGATCTGCCAGATTCGGATCTTTTCTCTCCGTAATCGAGCCGACAAATACGCACCGAAAGGGAGGTTTTACACTATGAATCCACATCCCTCCGGCCTTTCCCCCCACCCGGCCGCGTCGCCAGACTTGCACGCCCCGATTCCCATCGACTTCGACCGGAGCTGGTTCAACGAACTGGAGACCCGGCATCAAAAGGGCGGTCCCTGGGACGATTGGAAGCTGTTTAACCTTGCCCTTGAGGCCGAATCCGCTTCGCTTGTCACAAGCTTTGAGGAGATGCAGTGCCTAAAGCATCTGCACAACGTCACGCCGCTGCCCCATCAAACCGAAACCGCTCGCAAAGTCCTGTTCGAGATGCGCGGACGGGCTATTTTAGCCGACGAGGTGGGGCTTGGGAAGACGATCGAAGCGGGCTTAATTTTAAAGGAATATATCGTGCGCGGATTAGTGAAAAAAGCGTTGATCTTGGTGCCGGCCTCCTTGGTGCTGCAATGGGTTCGGGAGCTGAACCAGAAGTTCGGCATTCCGGCCGTAGCCCAGAAGAAGGAGCATTCTTGGCACAACGACGTGGTGGTTGCATCCATGGACACGGCAAAGCGCGACCCGCATAAGAACATTCTGCTCAACAACGAATACGATCTGGTGATCGTGGACGAAGCCCATAAGTTGAAAAACAAGAAAACGTCAAATTACCAGTTCATGCTGCAGCTGCGAAAAAAATATTGTCTGCTCCTCACCGCCACCCCGGTGCAAAACGACCTCGGCGAGCTGTTTAACTTGATCACGCTCCTGAAGCCGGGACAACTGGGCGGTCAAAGCGAGTTTGCCGCCAACTTCGTCGTTGACAAGCGGCTGCCGAAGAATGAGGAGCAGTTGAAGGATGAGCTGGCCAAGGTCATGATCCGTAACCGGCGCGGCGACGGAGAGTTGGAATTCACCAAGCGGATCGTCCGCAACATCGATGTGGAGTTATCCCCTGAGGAGAAGAATCTGTATGATGGGGTCACTTCCTTTGTCAAAGACCAATATCAGGCCAACGGCGGCGACCTGAACAGCATGCTGTCCCTTGTCACCTTGCAGCGCGAGGTGTGCAGCAGCCGCGACGCCGTATTTGTTACGCTGGTGAACTTGTCGAAGAAGCTCGCTCCAGACTCCCCGATCCGCGACCGGATATGGGATCTCGTCGACCTGATCCGTCAGATCAAGGCCAATAGCAAAGCGGAGAAAGCAATGGAGCTAATCCGCGAGATGAACGACAAGGTGATCGTGTTCACCGAGTATCGTGCGACGCAGGAGTATTTGCTGAAATACTTCCGCGAGCGCGGGATGACGGCGGTGCCGTATCGGGGCGGAATGAATCGCGGCAAAAAAGACTGGATGATGGACCTGTTCCGCGGCCGCGCTCAGGTCATGATCGCTACTGAAGCGGGCGGCGAAGGGATCAATCTGCAGTTTTGCCACCAGATGATCAACTTCGACTTGCCGTGGAACCCGATGCGTGTGGAGCAGCGGATTGGCCGCGTCCATCGTTTGGGGCAAACCAATGACGTCCATATTTATAACCTGTCCACCAAAGGCACGATTGAAGAACACATCCTTCACTTGCTGCATGAGAAGATCAATATGTTCGAAATGGTCATCGGCCACCTGGATGTGATATTGGAACGGTTCGAGAAGCAGCATTCCCTGGAAAAAAGCCTCTACCAAATCATTCTGGAATCCGGCAGCGATGAGGAAATCGCCAGCCGCGTCGATTCGCTGGGACGCAAGTTCGATACGATTAAATCCGAGCTGGATGCAGAAGCCGAAGACCGCGGGGACAGCGGTGGCCTGCAGCAGCTCTTGGGAGGTTAAACGGTTATGTCGATGACCCGAGAGCAGATTCGCGATTTTGTGATGACTTATTTGGAAGCGACGGAATGCCAGTTTCTCGAAAAATCGCCCCATCACGTCACGGTGAAGCTCTCCCCCCGCGCCGACCGCGATTTGACGAACCGCCCTTATTATTGGGGGTTCATCGATCGGACCGGAGCGGAGCCGGAAACGATGTCGTTTTCGTTTATTTTTGACCCGGAGGCGCATCAAGCGGCTGAGAAAGCGAAAGCAGCTCAAGAGCAGGCGAACGCCGGGCAACCGATGGAAACTGCCCAGGAGGACACCCTGCTGGGGCGTTACTTTGGCGCGGTCCGGCCGCTGCCGGTGCTTGGCCCCGGGCGGATTCAGCGCGAAGAGCTGGCGTTTGGCAGCCCGCGGCTCAAACAGATTTTTGAGGCGGCACGAAAAGGCGGCCGCTACGTGTACTTGTTCGAGGAGCCGGGACCACGGCAGCGAACCGCCTTGCTGCCCGCCGCCTATGAGCCGTGGCTCGGGGTTTGCTTTAAGGTGGAGTTCTGCTGTGATATGAAGCGGGAGGAGCTCCATTTTTACGGGGTATCCTTGCAGTCTGGTACGGTCGATGAATCGTTTCAGTCGCGAATCGCAGGCAAGCCGCTGGTTCCCCGATTGCCGGAGAATATCCATATCGAGCCTACCCGCCTGTCCTTGGATGCCGGTCGGCTGGCATTGGAACAGCGTCTGACCGAACGCATCCAGGCCTACGACAACAGCTGGGCGAAGGAAGCCCGCGAACGGCTGAGCGATGAGCTGGCATTGATCGACGCCTATTACAAGGATTTGATCAAGGATCCTGAACCCGAGCGGGCACAAGGCGCAACGGAGCAATATGAAGCGAGACGGGAGGAAATCCGCTGGCAATACGAGCCGAGAATTGTCGTATCCGCCTTGGGCTGCGGCATCTTTCATCTGCGTTCGCCGAGGTGACGACAAATAGACGGATCTCGCTAAAAGACCGCAAAAATAGAAGCGGGTGGCCGCCCATCCGCGCGACAGGTTGTAACATCCTTTTTGAACCGGCTTCGGTACAATGGACAAGCAATCGAAATCTACAGGCCTAGGTGCCAAACGAATTGCCAGGGAGGCGATCTCATGCTGCAACCGCGTTATTCCCGAACCAACCTGAAGAAACGATCGATTACTTGCAAAATTCTCTTATGCGCAAGCATCTTATATAGTGCAGCCAGCACAGCGGGAGGGCTTGGCGGCCTGGGCACAGCGGCCGCCGAAGGCACAGGCAGCGCGGCCGACGCGTGGACGGGGACGGTCGCGCTGGCGACGCTGCGGGCCACGGCGGATACGCCAGCGCCGGAGGCGCTGCGGCGCTTTGCCGCCGAGGCCATCGACAAGCTGGCCCAGTCCGAGCCGTTTACGGCTT
>NZ_BILV01000074.1 GCF_004000745.1 Paenibacillus barengoltzii NBRC 101215 | reverse complement strand
ACGGCTTGGGCTGGCGCCGGCGCCGCCATCGAGCCGCTGGGACCGGGCACGCACAGCTGGCTCGTCACCGTAGCCGCCGGCGGTGCGGCTGGAACGCCGCGCGGCTACCTCATCATCTCCGCGACAGAGAGCGGAGATTACAAGCTGGTCGAATACGGAATGGGCGCTTATTCCGTATTCGACCCGGCGCTGCTCGAGGCCGCCCTGCGGCAGAGCGGCCTCGGCGCAGCCGCTGCGGGACGCGTGACCGCCGTCCCGCTCTACGCCGGCCCGGCATTGGCCGCGTGGAGGGTTCACCTGCCCGAGGGCGGTGAACCCGGCTACGTCAATGCCGCCGACGGCGAATGGCTGCCCGAGACGACGGGCAGCTGGGACAAGCAGGCGGGCGGCTACGCGCCGCCGCGGCTGGCCGCCGGCAGCCGCGATGCCTTATCGCCCGCCGCTATGGTGTATACGTCATCCCGCTTCGATCCTTACGATAACCTGCTATGGATGACGGCCAAGCCTTTGACGTTGAAGCCGAACAACTTCATCGGTCAATTAACAACAAGCCAGAAGCTCGTCTATGCGGCTTCCGGAGCCGAACGCACTTATTCCTTCCCTCTGCCGGTCTACGGCTATCAAATCTGGAAGAACGACAGCTTGTCCGAGACACTAACCGCCCCTTCGGCAGAAGCTGGGACCGAAACCGAAGCCGTTTACGTCGTTACGGGCACCGACACGACCCTCCGGGTGATCGCGCTGGATGCCTTGATGGCGAGCGGGAAATTCGTCACTTTTTAATATGCGAGACCTGACACGAGCACTGCTGTTTGCTGGCAGTGCTCTTTTTTGCAGTTTTTTCCAGACATCTTCTCAGGCCTCCCCTACGACCCCGTCGTCGAACCCGTACCTCCCTCTGCGGCAGCCTGTGCCGTCAATCGTGCCGGCCTGCGAAGCAGCTGGCGCAAGCTGTCCAAATTGGTCAGCACCGTGCCGGCAATAATCGCAACCCCGCCTAACACCGCGAGCCATCCGGCCGTTTCGCCGTAAAACAACACGCCAATTGTCATCGCAATCAGCGGCGATACGTACAGCCAAGTCGAGGGAAACACCGGGTTAGTCTTGGCCACCAGCCAGTAAAACAAGCTGTGTCCCACCATCGACCCCACCACGGTTAAATAGATGAGTGAGCCCAGCACCGTCGGCTCCAGCAAATCTCCCATTGTCACTCGTTCGGTAAAAGCCGACAGGAGGAACAGCAGCAAGCCGCCGTAGATCATTTGTGCCGCATTCAGCGCAATCGGCGAGACGGCAGCAAAATTCTCCGTGACTCGTTTGGTATATAACGCGCCGACCGAATACACCACTTCCCCGATCAACACCGCCGCGCAGCCGATCGCCCAGCGGGACCCGGCCTGAACTGACACCATGTTGGGCAGCACCAGCAGCATGACGCCGGACAAGCCGATGAGAATACCCAGGACAGCGCGTCCGGTCGCTTTTTGCCGCAGCACCATCATCTGCATCAACAGGATCATGAGCGGCCCGGTAGCCGATAATACCGCAGCGACGCCAGAGGTGACGTATTGCTCCGCCCAGTACAACAAGGCGAACGTCCCGAAGGTCAACAAAGCGCCTGTCACCAGCATCTCCTTGCGCAGCAGCAGAGACCACTTCGCTTTTTTCCTCCAAACCATCCACAGAAACAGAATTGCCCCGGCGGCGAAGAAGCGGGCCCCTGCCGCAAAGAATGGAGGCGCAGCATGATCCACGCCAATTTTGATCGCTAAAAACGTCGTGCCAAACACGAGACACATCATGAAATAGTTGATCACAATCATCGAAAATCTTCCCCTTTCAGCTGTTGATCTGTATCATACAGGAAAGAGAACAGAACAGATGACACGGGATAGAACAGATTCTCGGTTTTTCGGTTTAAAATAGAACTCACGGCACAACGCAAGGAGGATGACGATGAACGTAAGACCAAAGCTGGCACAACCCCGGAGAGTTCGGTATACGCAAGTGATCGAGTATATTTTAGACCGGATTGATCGGGGGGATTGGAAAGCGCATGATAAGCTGCCCTCCGTACGTGAGTTAGCAGGCGAGCTGCAGCTTCATCGATTAACCGTCTTCCGGGCGTACGGGGTGCTGAAAGAGCGCGGAACCATTTACGTCAAGGAAAAATCCGGTTATTTCGTGTCCGGAAGCCGACCGTCCACAAAACCTGCTGTACCCGAAGATGGGAGTCCCCCCCGTTCCAACCAGGGCACCGGCAGAGCAGGCGGAACCACGTCTCCTCCTGTCGCTTGGCACAGGACCGGGTATCTGCAAAATTCGTTAAGCGAGATTCACCAGATCCCCGCCGTCTACTCGTTCTCCCAGGCGCTCATCGACCCGAATCTGCTGCCGAACCTGTTCCTGTCGGACCACGTGAAGCAGGTGTTCGACCGTTATCCTAAGCTGCTGGGCACGTATTCGTCCGTCCAGGGGGACGAGGAGCTGCGGGAACTGCTCTGTGCAGATATGCAGCGGAAAGATAAGCTTCAGGTCTCCCCCGACGAGCTGCTGATTACGACTGGCGGACAACAAGCGGTCGACCTGTTGGCGGGCGTTTATCTTCGTCCGATGGATTATGTCTTGGTCGAACGCCCAACCTACAGTTCGGCGCTTGATTGCTTCCGTCAGCGAGGCGCGCGTCTCCTGCCTGTGGAGATTCATCGGGACGGATACGATCTCGACCTTGTTGAGGCTTATCTGAAACGCCATAAGCCCCGGATGTTTTATATGAATCCCACGTTTCATAATCCGACGGGATATACCGTGCCGGCCAGCCAACGCAAGCGGCTGGTCGAGCTGGCTGAGCGCTACGGTTGCCTGCTCGTCGAGGACGATGCGGTTCATGACGTCTACTTCGATATGCCGCCTCCCCCGCCGCTTTATTCCTACGATACCGAAGGCTGGGTCGTATACCTGCGCAGCTTCAGCAAATATTTGGCGCCGGGGCTGCGCATTTGTGCCGTTGCCGCTCGCACGGCGGTCATGGCCCCGCTGCTGACGGCCAAATCGCTGGCCGACAACGGCACGCCGCTGGTCAACCAGAAGCTGTTCCAGCACTGCTTCGAGTCCGAGCGGCTCCAACAGCACCTGGAGAAGCTGCGGACGGCGCTGCAGATTCGCCGGGACGTCATGGAGCAAGCACTCGCCCCGGGCACCGGATGGCAGTGGTACCGTCCGCAAGGCGGATTGAACTTGTGGGTCCGCCTCCCTGCAGGCATAAACTCCAATCAACTGCTCACCGAGGGCATCCGTCGCGGGTTGACGTTTGTCCCCGGAACGATCTGCGATCCCTTGGGAGAATTAGATGAACGGATCCGGCTTAGCTTTTCGTTTCAAAATGAGGCTCAGATTCGCGAAGGCATTCACCTGTTGATCCAGTTAACAGATGAGTTCGTACAACGAGGATAAATTGAAGCATAGGGTACGTTGACGCAGGGTAGTGAGTTGCAAAGCAGGTCACGATGAAGATGGCGTTGACGAAGGCTATAGCAAGACCAAGGATGCCTCTGCACTATGCTAACTTAAACAGCCGCCCTCTCCCTTTCGGGACAGAAGGCGGCTGTCATTCCTAACCGGGTTCAAGCTTTGGCTTGCTCAAACTTCCCGTGAGTGGGAGGCCTGTTCTTTTCTCTGGACTTCTTTCTTCTTTGGCTTGGGAAGCTGCCCCGCCCACAAGGAGATGGAGAACGGGATCATGCCGAACCAGCGCCGACTCCACGGTTCCTTCGCTTTCGACCGCTCACGGCGGATTTCCCGCGGAGTTTCCACGTAATCTACCACTCGTTCGGTGATATATTTGACCAGCTCGTCACCTTTAGCCATGGAGATAAGCTCCTTTCTCGCTTTGTCGTTCTTCGTTAGCTTTAGTTTGTGCCGTTTCCCCCTGCCTTAAACCCACAAATCCTCCAGGCATCTGACGAAGCCGCGGAATGCATGATTTCTCCGCCGCAGGTTCACTCTATAGAGGAAGTATCTCCTGAAAGGTGAGACAAATGGGAAAGATGATACGATGCCTGATAACACTCCTGTTCACGGTCTCCGTTGCCTCGGGAAGCTGCGGTGTTGCGACTGCGGCGGATGAAGGCAATGACCTCAGGCATGCCTTCCCCGAGCCGGTGATCCTTATCGATGCCGGCCATGGCGGAATTGACGGCGGCACGTCCTATAAGCAATTTCTAGAAAAGGACATCAATCTCGAAATCGGGCGTCGGCTTTACGTCGTCCTCCGAAGCCACGGCTACCGCGCGATTCTTAACCGAACTGGTGATTACGCATTAAGCGACGACAACCGTTGGCTTCAGAGCCGCTCACGGCACCTGCGGGATTTGGCACAGCGCAAGGAACTTAGCGAACAGTTGCCAGCATCGATCGTCGTCAGCCTGCATGTCAACTGGGGGCGGAACTCGGCGAAACGCGGACCGCTTGTACTCCACCAGAACGAAGGACGCAGCGCGATGCTGGCTGCTTCGATTCAACGGTCGCTGGAGCGGTTCTACCAACTGGACATTTCCCGAAGTCCGGAGCTTGGCAAACCGTTTTACTTACTTAACCATGTTGATTGTCCGGCCGTCATTGTAGAGATGGGCTTTCTCAGCAACGAGGAAGACCGCGCTATTCTCACGAACAGACGCGGTCAACAGAAGATTGCCGAAGCGTTGTATCGCGGCATCGCCGAATACTTTACGGTAATGTAACCCCCGGTCCCAGCTGTAGGCTGGGACTAAATTGTTCCCATACCAGCTCACTCGTTCCGATGAACTCAACGCCTTCGGATTGTAAGATCGGGATATTTTTTTTCAAAGCAGCCGCTGTTTTCTTCCCTTGTATACCAACATGCCCAATCGTGACGCAGCTATTGCGCTCCCCCTTCTTCAGCATGTTCAGAACTTGCCGCAGTTGCTTCGTCACGTGGGCTTCACTGCCAACATCGTCCAGAAAAATATTGTTTTCCAACCGAGGCAGCCCCATCGCCTCGCTTAAACGGGGAACAACGGACCGATAGTTCGTTCGGCTGTCAATGAAAAATAACCCCCGCTCACGGCACACCTGTAATACCACCGACATCACCCGCTCATCCTCGGTGACCTTCGAGCCCATATGATTGTTCATTCCAACGGCGTAGGGAACTTGGTCAATCGCAGCTTCTACCCTCTGCCGGATCTCCTCGTCCGACATGCTGGTGAGGATCGCCCCAGGTCCTAGCCATTCCGGCTTGCCTTGCTTGGGCTCCATCGGCATATGAATGATGACGTCGTGCCCGCGTTCATGCGCTCGCCGTGCATCCTCCTGCGTCGTTTCCAAGAATGGCATAACCGCCACGGTTAATTTGATCGGCAGGTTAAGGATTTCCTCAGTACCTTCCATCCCGTTGCCTAAATCATCAATAATGACCGCCACCTTGCGGGAAGCAGAACGCGGTTTAAGGGAGGCTTTAGAATCATGCGCTGCTGACTTCAATTCACCTGTTTCCGTACTGGAGTTCTCCACGAACTGATTTGCTGATGGCGCGGCTTGACCGCTAATCGAGGTCGTTAGCAACAGTGCAGTAAGACCGCCGACCGCCAGGATCAGGATTCGTCGAACCATTTGATTGAACTCGGACATGAGGTTTCCTCCTTTCTTCTTGTCAACGATGGGCTAGATCAAGCTCCCGCGATATTCTCTTCGCCGCGTAAGACAGGTCCATGCCAGATCAATGGCAAATAATAAGAGCAGCACCGGACCCACCACCAGCCAGACAGCAGAAATGCTTCGATAAGCCTGCTCCGCCAGAGGGTGCACCACTTTCAGCATCAATATCGACAGAACGACCCAATACACCGAGAACTTGAGGCAGATATGCCCTCCAAGCTGGAAGCGCTGCCCCGAATAATCCCACCATCTGCGACCAAACAACATCAGCAGCAAGCAGCCGCTAACTCCTTCCACTACGGTTGGGATGATGCAGCACAGCAATCCGGTAAGCAGCGGCCGGTGTCCTCCTTCCTGGACAAGCCACAGCAAGAGAATCGGGGCCACGCCGTACATTGGCTTAAACGGTCCTTTCATAAAGCCTTCCTTCCAGAACACGCCTTGCGTAAAGAAGTTGTACACATTTTCGAGCAGCCAGCCCAATAACGCGTACAGCAAAAAGTAAAAAGCGATTTCCCCCGTCGTCAATCCACACCAGCCTCCTTTTCTGCTAGTATGACTGTCCCTGTCGGGAAACATGCGCTGCATCGCCTTAACCCTGCTTGATATAAAAAAGCCCCTGGGGAGAAGCACTAAAACAGGCTTCTCCCCAGGGGCGGTTGGATGGCTACATCCCCAGCACCGGATGCGGCACATACGGTTCTTCAAGACGGGCCGCTCTTGATTTTTGGAGGAATCATGATCTTGCATTCTCATTATAAGCCATTTAGTCCTGTACTTGGATTTTCTTCAACTTCTGGACCCAACAAAACAGAAACGACCTTCGGCAACATTAAAGCCGACGTTTGCGCTGCAATGATCCCTGACTTTAAACGGACCAATTTCTGCGATTGCATTCATCATTCGCCTTGGAACGAGTAAGTCCTGATCTGGGTAACTGATGCAAATGACTGACAAATCCCAAGGAGCTTCAGTGAGATCCTCTCGCTGGAGCTCCTTTTGTTGTCTCATAAATAAGGGAAGGATTACGAATAATTACAGTATAACAACACCGGTTTAATGGAGAGACAGTCATTGAGCAAAGTTTCAATCAGCCCCAAACAACTGTTTTCGTTGATGATTTTGTTCGAGTTTGGGACGACGATTGTAGTCCCCCTGTATTCGTAAAATTGTCGGACCTGTTCTGGCTTGGCCTTTATCGTTGTTTATATTGACGTATTTCTGCTATAATGCTGCCCTCAATTTAAGAGAGGCTGGAGGAATGTTGGTAACCCTGTATATCTTCGATCATATCTTTAGCATAGTTCATAATTACCTGCACGCTTCTCCAGTATAATTGCCCTTTTAACCTCTCAACTTCTTGTATTGTGTCGTTTATCTCTTCCATGAGGTAAAATCGTTTTTCCTCTAACTGAAAAACAATATTATCGCCAATCGTAATTTCTTTATCTCGCAACCCCCATACTTCTTCTGCAACATATGGGATGGCTTCTGAGAGCATCCGAATAAACTCATCCGCCTTTTTACGCCGATATTTTTCTTGTTATATAAAAGAAGTGACCTCGGCTTGAATACGATTCTCTTTTCTAAATAAATTGAACATATTTATTCATCCTCTCATTTTTTAATAAAAACAAAAAAAGCCGATTTTTGCATGAATAATCCATACAAAAATCGGCTTTTAAAAAATATCTATTTTGGATTTTTATTTTTGCGGATTTATTTAGTAGAGTGATAAGCGTAGTGATAATATCCGAGAAACTTGCCTCAGTATATTGATATCCCGTCAGTGTGATAATGTTAGTACCAGGCGTGCCAACTTCTCTCAGTTCATTAAGTTCGAAATACGAATCCGCCTTCTTTCCTTCTACATCCATATAACGCAGAAGCTTCCTTGCAGACATTACAACACTTTACAACTTCGACAGCAGTTGCTCCCGGTGCGTGAGACGCTATAGATCCATCAATTTCCTCCCATGTGAAAACTAAAGTCCTTGATTGTATCCCGACAAAAAAAGGGGGGTTAAGTCAGAACTTCTCTCGCCGCTTCTATGAAAGACAACAGGATGGGTGAAAGCCACTTGTCTTTATGCCATAACATCTGTGTATACACATGCAGATCGGGAATTTGCCAGGGAAGGGCAACAAGTTCACCGCGCTCTACCTCGGCTTCCGTTACGATTTCTGGGAGAAAAGCTATACCGATTCCCGAAATGGCGCATTGTTTAATGGCTTCTGCACTTTGAAACTCTAAATACGTAATACTGTCAATGCCCTCTTTCTCAAATGACCGGTCAAACATGGTTCTATAAGGACAGCCTTTTTCATTCGTCAGGAACACTTCTCCGTGAAAATCCTCCAGCTGCAGCTCCTTTTGCCTAGCAAGCGGGTGATCCGGAGCAGCAAACAGGCGGAAGGTTTCTTCCAGTAGCGGTTCTACGGCAAGTCCGCTTGAGCGAATGGGCTCGTCAAGCATGAAGACGATATCTGAGTTCCCCTCAAAAAGCGATTGTTTGAGCTCTTGATTGGGAACGGAGCGGAAGATCAGACGAACGCTGGGATGCTGCGAACGAAAGTGCCGAAAGACAGCAGGAAGCCGGTACACACAAATAACCTCATTGGCACTTATCGTCAGAGTACCGCTTAAAGACTCGTTATCATGAACAACGCTGCGTGCTTCGTCCAATTTGTCCAGAACGCTCCGGGCATGTATCAAAAAGCGTTTACCCGCTGCGGTGAGAACCAACTGCTTGCCCAAGCGGTCAAAGAGACGAACATCCAGCTCCTCCTCCAAAGCTTTTATTTGCATGGTTACGTTAGAGGGTACGTAGTTCAGCACCTCTGCGGCCCGAGTGAAATTTAAGGTTGATGCAACCGTACAAAACGTATTCAGTTGACGCAGCTCCATTTATCGATCCCCCATACCTTCAAAATTATTGAATACTATTGTGAATTATGTTCACTTTCCCTGAGAGTATCACGACTCTATACTAAACACAAGAAATCACATCTGACCTTGAACATGTGGTTTCATTTAGAAGGGAGGCCTCTAGGATGGATTATGAAATTTTTAATTTGGGTGATGTCACCTTGCAATCAGGAGTGATTTTGCCGAACGCTTTTCTAGCATATAAGACTTATGGGACACTAAATGCACAAAAAGATAATGTTATCGTCTATCCGACTGCATTTGGTGACCAGCATACTCAGAATGAATGGCTGATTGGCAGCGGAATGGCCCTGGATCCGGACAAATATTTTATTATCGTTCCCAATCTACTGGGCAACGGGTTATCTTCATCTCCCAGCAACACAGCCCCTCCGTTTGACCGAGCTCATTTTCCCAAGGTAACCCTCTATGACAACGTTAGTTTCCAGCATCGGCTGGTGACCGAACAATTTGGCATTCAAAAGATCGCACTCGTAGTGGGCTGGTCCATGGGCGGCATTCAAGCCTTTCAGTGGGGGGCAAGTTACCCGGAGATGGTGGAACGAATTGCGCCTTTCGCGGGAATTGCCAAAACTTGGCCTCATACTTTTGTGGTGCTGGACAGTCTGAAGGCCGCGCTGCTGGCAGGAGTAGGCTTTGATTCAAGCAAGCTAAACCAGCTGACTTCCGAAGACATGCGCGCCGTTGGCCGGGTTTATGCCGGATGGGGACTGTCGCAGGCGTTTTATAGGGAGGAGCTGTACCGGGAGTTAGGCTTTGACTCCTTGGAGGCCTTTGTGACCGAGGTCTGGGAACATAGCTTCATGAAGATGGATCCGCATAATGTACTGGCCATGTTAGAGACAGGCCAGCATGCAGATATTAGTGCGAACCCTTCATACAACGGGGATTTTGAGAAGGCGCTTAAAAGCATTAAAGCCCTAGCCTGCATCATGCCGGGGAGCACGGACCTCTTCTGCTCAGCCGACGATAATGCATACGAAGCCAAGTTTATGCCTAATGCCGACTTTAAGCCAATTCCGTCCATCTGGGGCCATTTTGCCGGCCGTGGAATCAACAGTGCGGATAATCTGTTTATTGATGATAACCTGAAACGCTTGTTAGCCCTTAGCCCTCACGAATAAATGATCTTTAACTGGGCCCTGGCTGAGGGGACTGCCTTCAGATAAGCATTCAGCTTATATACACCACAGAGTCTGTATCGCGTTATACTGCCCGTTCAGCACCACCATGTGAGTCTAAAACTTATTTTCTCAGTTTAAACCAGAACCTCCAGGCTCCTGCATTCGACAAGTTTCCGAATATGCAAAAGTAGCTCTCGATTCACCATTAAGGTATATCGAGAGCTCTTCTTCGTGAACACGGTTTAATAAAATAAACCATTCTCATAAAAACAGTTTTTCTTCAAAGAACTACTGTCATTTTCTTAGCAATCTCAGATAATTTTTGTTTTTTTAAAAAGTCCTCCATTTTCTCTTCAGCCGATACCATCACCTTCTGAACTAAACACTCTGATCCATGATTCATTTCGCAGTCGAATAAGGAGGCGGAGCCTTCAATGGCATGAATCACGTCGAGAAACGAGATTTCTTCCCAATTCCGTTTTAAGCGATATCCACCATTGGCTCCTGAAGTCGATTCAATCATTCCTGCCTTGACCAGCTTGGTAAGGATTTTGGATAAATACGTTGGAGAAACCTCTTGTCTCTCCGCCAATTGCTGTACGCCGATAAGTTTGTTCGGCGGGAATGCGGCAAGAAAGAGCATAGTATGAAGAGCATAGTTTGTCGCTTTAGAAAATTTCATAACGTGATGTTCACCTCAATTATGGACTTTATGTGCCCATAATAACTTTTTATATTGGCTTATGTCAAATATCGCCTCCCTTATTACTCCTTTATTCGTTGTAACTGGCAACACTCCAAGACCTACGATTCCACTGAACCTTTACCATATGGAACAAAGAAGGTAAGAAGAAAACCACTCGCTGCAACGAGGGCTAGTGACCAAAATGCGGCTTGAATTCCTTGATGCATATTGATCGGAAAAGATAATGAGCTGTAATCTGCGGTAATTGTCACCAGGGTGATGAGCAGAGCCCCGCCCATTGACATGCCCAATGTACGTATGGCCGTGGTCATCGGCGAAGCGTAATTCATCATCGAATTCGGCAAGCTTGCCATGGCAAAAGCAGTAATTGGGGTCATCATAAAACCGACCCCGGTCATAAGCAACGCATATAACCCTACCAACAGACCATACGGAGCGTGAATCGATAGCGCTATCGTTAATAGGGCCGTTACGGCGGCTATCCCGAAGAAGCCAATCCGAATCAAATAGCGACCGCCATAACGGTCGTAGATTTTACCCGAAACCACTCCGGACACCCCCATCAGCAATGCACCTGGGAGCAACATTAGCCCCGATTCTCTAGGCAGTAGTCCCCTGACATTTTGTGCATATATCGGGAGCAGCAGTTCCACCCCGGCCATCACAATGAACAGGACTACGCCTATAATCGATGCATAAGTAAATCTCGGGTAACGAAATACGTTGAAATCAAGCAAAGGGACGGCCAGTTTGAATTGGCGCTTCACAAACAGAAACGACACTGCGAATCCCACGATAAGGAAGGTCAGCGCAAACTGAATCCCTTTTCCCTGATCGCTAAGGATGCTAAATCCATACAACAGACAACCGAAGCCCAAACTCGAATAGAGAATAGATCTCCAGTCCAATTTCGCTTTATGCGTATCCCAAACGTTTTCCAAGCAATAATATGCGACAAACAGGTTCGCGATCGCTATGGGCGCCACCCCATAGAATAAGATTCTCCAAGAATGATTTTGAATCACGAAGCCGGAAATCGTCGGCCCCAGTGCAGGGGCGAGTCCCACAATGAGACTGGCCAGCCCCATCGCTGCCCCGAGTTTTTCCTTTGGGAACACTAGGATAATCGTATTCAGGAACACCGGTACCAGCAATCCGGCGCCAATCCCCTGAATAATTCGTCCGCATAGGATCAATGTGAAGTCGACGGAGAAGCCGGCAATTAGCGTCCCTGTCGTAAAGGCCCCAGCGGATGCGAAAAACAGGGTTCTCGTCGAGTATTTTCCGATCAGGAATCCCGTCACAGGGATGACAATTCCAGAAACCAGAAGATAGACGGTGATCAGCCATTGCGCCCGATTGACCTGGATTCCAAGGTCAAGCATCATTTGTGGCAAAGCCGTGTTCAGCATGGTTTGCATGAGTTGTGCCAAAAAATTCGCGACGATTAGAGATGCGACAATGATTACAGGTTTTCTTTTCATAACGTTCCTCAATTTACTACGACCACTCCTTCTGTCTGAACCAGCCCATGAAATGTAGAATCTGTTGCGTGTAGAAATGCCATGAATATAATCATCCCTTAACAGTTTGTAGATATTACAGATATTTTTTATCCATTATACAGTTAAAGAAATTACTTATGGGGAAATTCTTGGACACCGGTGTACATGCTCTGATCCTTCAATTGAATAAGCACCTTGCCAAAACGCCCACCCTGCTGGATGACAACCTTATCCGTCGGATAGGTCCGTTCCAAATAATTGGCTATGATTTTCCTATTCTGGTCGTCCGCAGTCAAACCGAAAATTCTCAGCCATTCCATAACCTCCTGGAGCGCCGTGTCTCTAGATACTTCTGTAGATTTCATTTCCCGGGTTACGAGCGACTGATAGGAATACCCTTTGAGATACAGTAAATGGAGCAAATAAGCCATTTCCAAATGTTCCGTTTTCATGGGCTGATCAGTGACCAAAGGCCAAATCTCTTTTACCAGACTGTGCTCCCTGGAGCCGACAGACAGGCTGATATAGCAATACTGTCGTGCGCAGCTCAGCACTTTCTCCACACTGTCCCAATCGACAATAACCGGGCACATGGAGACAAATACGAAATCAAAGGCTTTTTCCCACCCCTTTGCTTGAATATCAATGTCTTCAAAAGGCTCAGCCACAATCTCTACATTCCCGTTCTTTAATCCCGTTATATTACTTTTCAATAGCTCAACTAATGGAAGACTAGGCTCCACAGAAGTAACACTAGCCCCTCTCTCCGCAAATGGCACGGTAAATCCGCCTGAGGCCGCTCCAATGTCTAATATGGAGATATCTTTAAATGTCACACCCTGACTTTCCAGCCAATTCATAATCCGTTTTGTTCTTCGCCTGCCTTCTTCGCTAAACGCCTGCTCGTTAAATGACTTTGCCCTATGGTCAAAAGTATGTGCTGGATCAATTCCAGCTTTTTTCATTTTGCTAACCGCTGTATCTGGATCATTCTTCCAAGCTGCTTCCCAAACGGCATCATTAAAAAAATCGTTCGTCATCATCCTCTTCATCCCTTTCTGTTATATGTAGCCATTACACTTATGACTTTTGAAAAAAGTCCTTCTCTCTAAGAAACTTTTTCCCCAAGAGAAGGACATGTCCACTTAGAGCTAAACGAAATCTTCTTCTGTCAGCTCCATGTTGATGCCAATCGCCGCTTTGCTTCCGCCTGCTGCAGCAAAAATCAACTGGGAAGGCATTACGTAAGCTGCATCCCCGGCGGCATACACACCTGGAACCGAGCTTTTGCCCCACTCATTTGTGGCGATACCGCCAAACTCATTTACCTCGTAACCAAGCGAACCCTGAAAAGACGCCTTCGGTTTCCATTCCGGTGTAATGAATCCTCCCGTTCTCTCGATTCGCGTGCCATCCGCAAATTCCACCTGCCGCAATTTCCCCTCATGACCGATAAACATCGTTACTGCTTGTTCAACCACTTCGATGTTTCTGGATTTCAACAATTGTTTTTGATCGTTGTCCAGAACCGCATGCCCATTTGTACAAATCACAAGATCTTTACTCCAGGTATAGAGCAGCTTGGCCATATGAAACACTCCAGAGTTCTCGGAAACAATAATTAGCGGCTGATCTCGAAGCTCCCAACCATCGCAGTAGGGACAACTGAACAAACTTGTTCCATAACAATCACGCAAACCTGGAATATCCGGGAAAATCTCCCTAAGTCCAGTGGTGATCAGTAATTTGCGTGCTTCAATCCGTTTTCCGGTTGACGCCACGGCGACGAACCTGTGATCAGTCCGGTGAATCTCGGTTACCTCCCAAGGTAAAAGTTCAACGGAGGGATACCCCAGAACCTCCTCATATGCAATACGCCTAAACTCAGCTGGTGTCACACCGTCTCTTGTTATAAATCCATGAGAAGCATGTGTAACCGCATTTCGGGGCTGGCTGTTATCAAATAACGCAACACTGCGTCTGGCTCGTCCAAGTACCAGAGCCGCATTGAGTCCTGCCGGGCCTCCGCCGATAATAGCACAATCATAAGTCAAAAGAATCTCCCCTTTTTTGTTGATTTATTTGGAGGCAACAAGCTGCTGCAGTTCACCTTTCGACAATATGCCTATTTCTTTATATAGAGGCTGTCCATCTTTGAATATAATGGTTGTCGGTATGCTCATAATCTGAAATTGTGAAGAGGTTACCGGATTTTCGTCTACATTAACTTTAACGACTTTAATGGAATCATTTGCTTCCTTTTCAAACTCCTCTAATACAGGTGCAAACATTCTGCATGGACCGCACCAAGCAGCCCAAAAATTCACTACTGTTATACCTTCCGTTTGCACCATCTCTTTAAAAGTAGAATCTTTCGCATGTTGAATAGCCATCGTGATCTTCCTTTCAATTAAATATACTATGGATATATAATATCTTTAATTTGTCATAAGATGGGTCTTGTAATCTTGTCCGGCGTTGTTGCCACTAAAAAATAGAACATCACCTCAAACGCATAATCAGTTGCTTGTGAATTTTCATAGCACTCCTCCATTTCAAATTAAAGACTTTATGTATCTATGATAACTTTGTTTTGGATAAGATGCAAGTCAGTCTCATGAAAATTTAGCCAAACCAAGGCCAGTTGCATTCTTTTGGCCTGTGATCGAGCCAACAACAGCGGACAGGCTAGGGTCTTTTGCATCCTAGTCTGCCGCTGTTGCTCTTATCGGATCGGTATTAGTTTTCGTTAAAATTGATCGGCGCAATGCCTTCCGCTCGCCACACCGTGCCTCTTTTCTCGTACTCGAATAACTTTTCTACAGCATTTGCGATTTGGGGACCTAACTCACGATCAATCAAATACAAGGCCACATCAAGACCCGAAGTCACGCCTCCCCCGCTTACGAAGCGAGGACCATCTTCAACGACTCTTGCTTCAATCGGAATTGCACCGAGAGATCCTAACGCTTCCATGCCTATTTGATTGGTAACCGCATGTCTATCTTTCAACAAACCTCCCATCGCAGGCAGTAGTGTACCACCGCATACTGTAGCTACAATAACATCCTCATTGTTAAAAGCTTGTTTCAATTTTTCCGACAAGCCTGTCTTCATGGCCTTCTTTAATATATTTGGAATGGCATCTTCCGAATTTCCCGCTGGCTTGCCCGAAGCCCCAGGCACCAAAATGATTCCCGGACGCTTTGGGTCTAATGCAGCTTGCGCTTCGAGAGCGGGCCCGTTCAGACCGCTCGGGACAGAACGCTTGCCTTCTGCGGAAACCAATTCCACAGTAACTGCTCCTTTTGAGTACATTCCCGCAGCAGCGAATACTTCGTATGGTGCTAATGCGTCCAGCAGATCGAAACCATCGAACAAGACGATTTGAACATGCATCCTTTTGTCTTTGAATGGATCATTATTTTCTTTTGAATTCGCACTTGCTGTAGAGGTAACTAGACATAGAACTAGTACAAACGACATGAGTACTCCTATAATTTTTTTCATCCTACACTGCCTTTCTGGATCGATTGATATTTCTGATAATGATGTTAGGAATGATCAACAGCAGCACAATAGAGCCGTAAACGCCAATTGTATAGCTGGTAGCGTAAATGAGACCAAATCCCTGATAAAAAAGGGAGGTGATGAGATGAATTGTCATGTTCGTAAAACAAAAGGCGTAACTTCGGATCATCCAGTTCCGGTGCCGAATGATACGTTTCTTTTTGATTTGTACAAGCGCCATAATGGTGATAAACAGCCATATTATATTAAGAGCATTGAACCCCATACTGCTTATTTTTCCTCCAGTAGCATAAGGAGCCATATATCCGGAAGTAATCACGACAAGAAGGACGGATACTAAATAAACGTAGCCGTTTATACGGTGGAGCTTGCGGCTTTTTTCAAAGACGCGGTTGGAGAAGTTCAGCAACCCCGTCGCCATGGCGATGCAGGCAAACGCAACATGAACGTGCATAACGTTTATCCAGACTGGAAGATTTAGTTCGCGCTTCAGGCCGATTTTATGGCTTAAAAACGCCTTGGCTCCAGGATCGATAATAAAATTGGCCACCAAAGCGTAAAGGATAAATAGAATACTGATGCAGGCCAAAAGTCCGTATGTTATTTTCCATTCCTTCATGCGATCCATCCCCTCATTTTTATGACCAATTCGCATTTATGGGTTAGGTAACACGCTTGCCTGTTAATTTGGATGCAGGCAGTATGCCGGCCCTGGCAAATCCAATCATGTCATCTCCACGCACGATAACTTCGAATTTTAGATTTAACCGCATAGGTTTCGTGACGCGCAGCGACCAGGTAAGCTTATTGTCCTGAAGTAAGGGGTTTATAAACTCGACCGTCTCATCCCCTTGTGTGGCCTGGCCTTGGATCAACCCATTCCTTATGGAAATGGAGAGCTTGACCTCCAGTTTCCCAACAGGCGTAGCAATTGTCGTATCCCAATCCCCGTCGAATTCAGATTCTCCGGGTAATTTGATTTCCGAGGTATCATAAATCATCCCCGTATTGTTCGTCGCGATGTTCGTTTCTTCGTCGGTCTCTGCCTTGTGAGAGCTAGGCGCCCTTCCTTCTTCCCGCCAGACCGTTCCTCTCCGTTCATATTCGAACAGCTGCTCTACCGCGTGCGCGATACGCGGTCCAAGCTCGCGTTCCACCAGATACAGCGCTACATCGAGTCCCGAAGTAACGCCGCCGCTAGTAACCAGATCGCCGCTATCCACTACGCGTGCCGGGACGGGAATGGCTCCGGTTGCTCCAAGTACATTCATGCCCAGATGATGCGTTACCGCCGGTCTGCCCTCCAAGAGCCCCCCCATGGCCAGTAACAGGGAACCGCCGCAAACCGTGGCAACGATGATGTCTTTTTGCCCGAGTGCTCGCTCAATCAATCCAGCCAATTCCGTATTCAATGCCCGAGACAGAATGGCTGGGGGCGAATTCGGCCCATCTCCTTCGACGTCACCCGACGCGCCAGGTACGAGAATGATGCCCGTACGTTCCGGGTTCAGTCTGCCGCTCGCTTCAATTTTTAACCCGTTGATGCCGCTGGTGACGATTCTCGGCCCTTCAGCGGTGACGAATTCTACGCTTAACGCGTGTTCAGCATACATTGCCGCGGCACAAAAAACCTCGTAAGGTGCAATGGCATCCAGAAGGTCAAAGCCATCAAAAAGCACGACTTGAACCGTTAACATCCATAATCCTCCTCATATTCAAAGTCAGTCGATTGATTCTCGAAGCTGCGGATCGTATCTGGGAAATATGTCAACCTCCTTCATCCGTTTTTTGCGTAGAAAAGCCCTAACTCGCGATATTTGCTGTCCGACTCGGCAAGAAGTATCGTAACAAACGAGTATCTCAAATGAAGTTGTATAAAGGTCACAAAACAATAAACAAATCATCACAAATTAGGTGGTTCTGTTTGTTGCATGGGGTTAAATGATAAACTAGTTTTCAAAGGTGGGATATTCATGAGTGAAATCAGTACCATACTGGTTGTAGACGATGATCAAAGCATTGTTGAACTATTGAGCGACTTTTTAGAGTACGAAAATTTTCGCGTTATAACCGCTTGTGATTCTATTCAAGCTTGGACATTGTTTGAGCAGAATTCCATTCATTGTATTGTTCTTGACATCATGATGCCGGGTCAAAACGGGTTTGAGTTATGTCGCCGGATTAGGGAGAAGAGTAACGTTCCGATCCTTTTCTTGAGCGCACGCAGCGACGATGTGGACAAGATTCGCGGCCTGACGCTCGGCGGTGATGATTATATTGTCAAAACCGCTTCACCCGGTGAAATTGTAGCCAGGATTAAAGCTGTACTACGACGTTCTGTTTCCCAACTGCAAATGAGTGAGAGAATCCTGGATTTTGGCCGCATCAAGTTAAATCTATCCACAAGAGAAGTGTTCGTGGATGGGAAGAGTATAGTGCTCACCCCGAGGGAATATGAATTATTGCGATTATTTGCCGAACACCCCAGGCATGTTTTTTCATATGAACAGATACTTTCGAAATTTTGGAATGGAGTAGGCGACAGGCATACGATTCGGGTGCACATCGGTCGACTTCGCGAAAAAATTGAATCCGATCCGAACCATCCTCAATACCTAGTCAACGTATGGGGAATAGGGTATCGCTTCGAGGGAGGTTAAGATGAGAACACTTCGTATTCGTTCGTTTACTTTACTGCTTTTCTTTTTCATAATGCTAGTGCCGTGGATCTTTTATGTGACAACACACTTCATAGAGACAAACACGCTCAGCTTCGCAAAAAATGGATCTCAAGCCGAGATTCTGCAAGGACAATGGATCGAGAAGATCGTACGGCTGATCGAAACCAATTCGGACAAATGGAGGGATCCGAATTGGCAAAACCAATTGCATCATGAGTTGCAACAAGCGAAAATGGAAGCGGCTATTCTATCTGCATCAGATCAAGAAATTTACCGTTCTAATCCGCAGAGCCATGGCGTATTGCCTTCTACCGAACGGTTCTCCATTATAGAGGACGGTCATTTACTTGGAAAGGTCATGATTTATCTTCCGAAGTCAAATGCGGCTAAGTTCATTTCGATATTTACCGGGCTATTGTTAGCTTTTTTTATTGTCGGTGTTGAAATGCGAAGGTTTCTTCTAAAGCCTCTCGAAAAGATGAGCTTTGCAGCTAGAAAAATCGCTGCAGGAGATTGGGATGTAGAGTTGCCTAGATCCTATATCACCGAAATCTCTGAGGTACGCGATGCATTCGAAGTGATGGTGAATGGAATGCAAAAAGCTTTTCAAAAACAAGCGGAATTGGAAGAAGAGCGCCGATTCGTGATTACAGCTGTTGCTCATGATTTGCGTACCCCATTGTTCGCCTTACGAGGTTACTTGGATGGTCTGGAGCAAGGCATTGCCCAATCCCCGGATAAAATAACCAAATATTTGGCGGTTTGTAAGGAAAAATCGGCGCAATTGGACCGGTTGGTAGAGGACCTGTTCACATTTACAAAGATGGAGCATGTGCAGATGGATCTTCATCATCAGAAGATTGATTTTAAATTCATCATCCTGAAATCGGTTGAAAGTTTAAGTCCGCTAGCTCGCCAAAAGAACCTCTCGATCTCGACCCATGCTGCAGACGACTGCTTCATTAACGGTGATGTGCATTTATTGGAACGAGCGATGAACAATTTGTTGGATAATGCCGTCAGACACACACCCTCGTATGGTGAAATTGTTGTTCAATGTTATAAAGAAGGTAACAAAATAAAGTTTATGATCCGTGATACAGGCCCGGGCTTCTCCTCGGAAGAACTACATCGAGTTTTTGAACCTCTATATCGTGGTGAAGCATCTAGAAATCGTTCAACTGGAGGCAGCGGATTAGGGCTGACCATTTCACAAAGAATTGTAAGGCTTCACGGAGGTGAGCTCTCCGCAGGTAACCATTCGGAAGGCGGAGCGCTGCTAACTGGTTGGATGCCTGCAGCTGCGCCTGATTAAGATATTGAGTAATCAAAAAGGCTCCTGCTCTGCTAGAAACAGCAGATCAGGAGCCTGTCATTGATGAAGT
>NZ_BILV01000073.1 GCF_004000745.1 Paenibacillus barengoltzii NBRC 101215 | reverse complement strand
GGCCAAGCCCGCATCGCCGCCGCGGCAGGCGCCGGCGGCGGAAGTGGCCGCCGCTCGGGAGAAGACGAGCGGCCATGCAGGCAGAGGGCGTCCCCGTTCCGTACGCCCTGCAGGGGAGTTCACCGATCTCGTAGCGATCGGTACTTCAACCGGGGGCCCCAAGGCGCTTAAAGCCGTCTTGGAGAAAATCCCCGGGGACTTTCCGGCGCCAATCGTCATCGTGCAACACATGCCGCCAAACTTTACCAAGTCGCTCGCTCAGCGGTTGAACAGCTTATGCGAACTCAACGTCGTTGAGGCAGAGCAAGGCCAGGAGCTGCAAAGTGGGACGGCATACATTGCTCCGGGAGGTTTCCATATGAACGTCGTACCAAGTCCGACAGGCGGTTATCGCGTCCATTTGACGACCGACAAGCCATGTAACGGACATCGACCTTCGGTGGACGTCTTGTATGAATCGCTGCTCCCGCTGCAAGCACTGAAACGTCATGTTGTACTGCTAACGGGGATGGGCAGCGACGGGGCGAAAGTCATGAAGCGGCTTTATGACGCTGGCGTGACTTCCACTATTGCCGAGAGCGAAGAGACGTGCGTCGTATTCGGTATGCCGCGCTCGGCAATCGAACTGAAATGCGTCAGCCATGTATTACCGCTATACGAGATTGGCCCTAAGCTTGTACAAGAAGTAGCTAAAAAAGCCAGCTTGTAAAGATCCTAACCCTTTTTTAGCTCACCACGAAAATGAGTTATTAACGGAATCTCTTGGAGGAGGTGCCTCACCATGGACATGAATCAGTATTTATCCATGTTTATCGATGAGTCGAACGATCATTTGCAATCATTAAACGAAAAAATGTTGGAGCTGGAAAACAACCCTGAGGATATCAGCATCGTTCAAGTCATCTTCCGATCGGCGCATACGCTGAAGGGGATGGCAGCGACGATGGGGTTCGAGGATTTGTCCTCGCTCACGCACCAGATGGAGAACGTGCTGGACCTCGTCCGGAACGAGAAGCTGAAAATGCAGGAGTTTATCTTCGACACTCTGTTTAAGAGCTTGGATGCGCTGCAAATGATGGTGCAGGACATTACCCAAGGCGGCGAAGGGAAAGCGGACGTCAGTGAAATCGTTGACGCGCTGCAATCCATCGTACGCGGGGATTTTGCGGAAGGCGGAAGTGCGGCGGCAAGCAAGCCGGCAGCAGGTGGATCCGCGGCGAACAGTGCATCGGCCATCCAACTGGATCAATATCAATTTTCCGTCTTGGAGCAGTCCATCACGGAAGGACATAAAGTGTTGTACATTGAAGTGGCGATCCGAGAGGATTGTCAATTGAAAGCAGCACGCGCCTACCTCGTCTTTGATCTCCTGGAACGATTCGGGGAAATCGTGAAGTCTTCGCCATCTGTACAGGATATTGAGCAAGAGAAATTTGATCGAAGCTTTTCCCTTTATTACATAACTCAAAAAGATTCTGCCGAGATTCAAAGCATGATTATGAATCTGTCGGAAATCGATACGGCACAAGTTGCAGCGCTGGATCATGAAACTTTGGCACAACTGAATGCCGGTTCGAAGGAGGCAGCTGCGGCAGCCGAAGCTGCAGCGCCAGCTCCTGCTCCAGCTCAGACCAAAGCCCAATCCGCTCCAGCTAAACCAGCTGCAGCACCTGAAGCAAAAGCAAATGCTCGCCCAGCTGGAGGTGCCTCCGCTCCTGCCCGTACAATTCGGGTAGATATCGACCGGCTGGACGTGCTCATGAATCTGCTCAGCGAATTGTTGATTGACCGTGCTCGCTTGGAGCAGCTGGCTACTGAAGTCAAACGAAGCGACTTAACGGAAACCGTTGAGCATATGAGCCGTGTCGGCAGCGACTTGCAGAACATCGTGTTGAAGCTGCGGATGGTTCCGGTCGATACCGTGTTCAACCGCTTCCCGCGGATGGTTCGCGACCTGGCGAAATCGCTCGACAAGAAAATCGATCTGAACATCGTCGGGGCCGAAACCGAACTGGATCGCACGGTCATCGACGAAATTGGAGATCCACTCGTGCATTTGCTTCGGAATGCCGTCGACCATGGGGTAGAATCTACGGCTGAACGGATTGCTGCAGGCAAACCGGAAACCGGGACAATTCAGCTGCGGGCTTTCCACAGCGGCAACCATGTGTTTATTGAAATCGAAGATGACGGACACGGCATTGACCGTAATAAGGTTCTGCAAAGAGCGCTTAAGAACGGCATCGTCAAGGAGAGCGAAGCTGCCTCGATGACGGACGAGCAGGTGTACATGCTCTTGTTCGCTCCGGGCTTTAGTACAGCCGAGGTCATCTCCGATATTTCTGGACGCGGGGTTGGACTTGACGTCGTCAAATCCAAAATCGAATCCTTAAGCGGCGTCGTTTCGGTGGAATCGAAGCTGGGTGTCGGCACGAAGTTTTCCGTACAGCTTCCACTGACTTTGTCGATTATTTCGGCAATGCTCATTAAGGTTGGGGAAGAAAAATATGCGATTCCGCTGTCCTCCATCGTCGAAACCGGCTTAATCCGGCGCGACCAGATTCGAGAAGTCCACGGTTATACGATGGTGGCTTATCGCGATACCCATATTCCATACATGTCGCTAGCGAAGCTGTTTGACATACCGGGCTTCTCTGAAAGCGATGAAGAGGAGACAGAAATCGTCGTGATCCGCAAAGGCGACAGGCTAGCTGCCCTAGCGATTGAGGATTTCATTGGCCAAAGCGAAATCGTCATTAAGAACCTGGGCAAATATCTGCCTTCGATTCAAGGGGTTGCTGGTGCAACGATCTTGGGGGATGGTCAGGTAGCGCTCATCATCGATCCAAACGCCTTCATTAAATAAGGTCAGTTATACACTCTAAGGGAGGGTTTCCACATGGGAGAGGAATTAAAAGTTATCGTATTTAAGTTGGGGCATGAAGAATACGGGATCGACGTGGACAAAGTCCAAACGATCGAACGCATGATGCCGATCACGCGCGTTCCGAAGACCTATTCATTTGTTAAAGGCGTGATTAATCTGCGCGGCGTCGTCATTCCGGTGATCGATTTGCGCGGCCGCTTTGGATTGCCGGAGACGGAATACACGGATCAAACCCGGATCATTATTGTCTCGGCTAATGAAATGGAGGTTGGTTTCATCGTTGACTCTGCTAATGATGTTATCGACCTGAATACCGACTTGATCGACTCGCCGCCGGATGTTGTTGGCGGTATCAAAGCGAAATATCTGCATGGGGTAGCTCGGATTTCCGAGGATCGGCTGTTGGTGATGTTGAATTTGTCGGAAGTGCTCAGCCGGAAGGAAATTATTCAATTAGAAAGCTTAGAGGGCTAATACCGTGGATTTGTTCAGAGGGTTCGAAGACTTCAAAATCGATATTTTGAAGGAGGTCGGCAATATCGGGGCGGGAAATGCCGCTACGGCTTTGTCCAAGCTGCTGGACAAGCCGATCGATATGGCCGTTCCGATGGTCCAAATGCTCCCGTTTGAAGCGATTGCGGATCGTGTCGGCGGCGCGGAGAACTTGGTGCTGGCTGTATTCTTCCGAGTAGAAGGCGATGCGCCGGGCAATTTGTTCTTCATCCTAAGCCCGGAAGCTGCGAAGAAGCTTCTGACTCGCTTGGCCGGCATCACGGTGGATAATGGTGAAACCTTCTCTGAGATGGAATGGTCGGCGTTATCGGAAATCGGTAATATTTTAGCCGGCTCGTATTTATCCTCGCTGGCCGATTTCACCTCCTTGCAAATGTCGCCTACTGTACCTGCTTTAGCTCTAGATATGGCGGGTGCGATCTTGAGTTACGGACTCCTGCAATTTGGTGAAATGGGGGATTCCGCCCTGCTGATCGACACGAAATTTATTGAAGGTCAAGATGAGGTCGAAGGTCAGTTCTTCCTCATTCCGGATCCGGATTCATTCGCCAAAATCTTTGCAGCACTTGGAGTACCAATTGATCATGATCGATGAGCAGTATGTCGTCAAGGTAGGCATGGCCGAGTTGAATGTCATTACTCAGCAGGGATTGATACGGACAACCGGCCTAGGCTCCTGTGTAGGATTAACCTTATACGACCCGCAGCTTAAAATTGCCGGTCTTGCGCATGTGATGTTGCCTTCCTCGGACATCGCCCGGGAAGGGGCGTTAAATATCGCCAAGTATGCAGATACAGCCATTCCGGCACTCTACCGGAAGCTGCTGGACCTTGGCGCAGCGCCAAGCCGACTGGTTGCCAAGATGGCTGGCGGATCGCAAATGTTTACCTTTGCCGGCAGTAGTGACACGATGAGGATTGGTCCACGTAATGTGGAGTCCTGTAAAGAGCAGCTGTCTGAGCTCGGCATTCCATTGCTTGCAGAGGATACGGGCGGCAATTACGGCCGAACGATTGAACTGGACAGCATGACAGGGATCTTATATGTGCGAAGTGTACAAATGGGGATAAAGGAATTGTAGCCATGCCAGGAAAATTGAGATATTACTTGTTGTCGGGCTTTATCGGTTTTCTAATTACGTTTGCCGTTTCGGCAGGAAACAATTTATTCATGACCAGCTTTGTACGAGGGCTTATTTCGTTTGCCGTTTGGTTTCTGTTGGCGTTTGCGGCCAACTGGATGTTGGGGTTCCTGAAGGAAATGCCAGGGGATTATACTCCTGCTCTGGAGGCTGACCCAGCGTCCGAAGAGGGCAAGGGCACGAATCTCGACTTGCTGACGCCGGACGAAAGCGAGCAGCTCAATGATCTGTTAAAGCCAACTCCGGCTGCTTCGGATGTGGAGAAGCAATTTGCGCCGCTAAATCCGCCAAAATTAGTGAAGACACCTGACGGCAAAGATCCTGAAGAGCTGGTTAAGGTCGTTCGTCACCTGACAGAACAATAAGGAGGGTGAAGGCAGTTGAACGAGCGGAAGACATCCACTCTAAATCATGCCGACCTTTGGGAAAGTTGGAAAGAGCACGGTGATTTAGAGGCCAAGAAACAACTTATCGAGAAATATCTGCCCATTGTCGACTACGTTTCAGGACGTCTCGCTGTCGGTTTGCCCAAAAACGTATCCAAGGACGATCTCGCCAGCAACGGTGTTATGGGATTGATCGATGCGGTCGAAAAGTTTGACTACAAACGGGGACTTCAGTTCGAAACCTATGCATCTTGGCGGGTACGGGGGGCGATTTTGGACGGCCTGCGGCAAGGGGACTGGGTTCCCCGATCCGTGAGAGAGAAAGCCAAGAAAATCGAAGAAGGTTATCAACATTTAGAGCAGCAATATCTCCGCTCCGTCACTGACGCTGAGATGAGTTCCTATCTCAATGTAAGCGAGAAGGAATTTCAAAGTATGCTTCAGGAAGTTGCCGTAATGACCCTATGCTCGCTGGAGGATCCTATCCGCGAAGAAGAATCGGAGACTCGTCTTACTTTACTCGTTGACGAAAAGGCAAAAAACCCGGATTATAAGGTTAGGGAGTTCTATCTTCGTGAATCCCTTGCGAAAGGGATTGAGAAGTTGACCGAGAAGGAACGTACAGTAGTCTCCCTACTCTATTATGAGGATTTATCCTTGAGCGAAATCGCCGAGGTCATGTCTTTGTCACCCTCGCGGATTTCGCAATTACACTCTAAGGCGATTTTACGCCTTCGGGGCAGTTTGGAGAAGCAACGCGATTTGTTGCTGGCTGAAGACTGACGAGTTATTTTAAGCGAGTGAATGATGAGGGGGACGGCTTCGTGGAGCTTTTGGATAATTTAAAACAGATCTTGAGCGTGACGTTAAACGATGATAAGACTGTAGCCTATCTGCAATTTCTGAAGAAAGAAGATGATTTTTCATGTACCCCGGATGAGCTGCTTCACTTCCTGCGGAGCGAAGGCATTAAATATGGGGTTCAGGAGGATATCGTCAAGCGATTTGCAGCCAATCCTAAGGAATACTTCTTTAGCAAAACGCCGATCGCGATGGGGCAAGAGCCGGTTCATGGGGAAAACGGGTTTATCCGCTATGCCATCTCCATCGACGAGGAGAATCAACATCGGCCGGTTGAAACGGAAGACGGCAAAGTTGATTTGAAGGATGTGACGCGGCTTAATAACATCCGTAAAGGACAACTGATTGCTGAGTTGGTACCCCCAGTTCCAGGGCGCCCTGGAACGGCGGTGACGGGCGAAGCGATCCCCTGCCGAGAAGGTAAAGAAGCACGATTTAAAGTGGGCAAGAATGTTGTGTTAAATGCGGAACAGACCGCAATGTATGCCGCCATCGACGGTCTGGTGACGCGAACGGAAAAGGGGAAGCTTAATGTGTTCCCGGTTTACGAGATTAACGGAGACGTCGATTACGGTGTTGGAAATATCGATTTCGTCGGAACGGTTGTTGTCCGCGGGAATGTGCTGACAGGCTTTCGCATTAGTGCTGCCGGGGATATTCGCGTCATAGGCGGAGTAGAGGGAGCTGAGTTGATTGCAGACGGTTCTATCGAAATCTCCGGAGGTATCATCGGATATAATAAAGGCCTGATTAAGGCGGGGCAAAACGTAAAAAGCTCGTTTATCCAAGATGGTAATGTCCATGCGGGAAAAGACGTGATCGTGTCCCAAAGTATTATGCACTCCAACATTAGTGCTGGTCAGGATGTTATTTGTAACGGAGCTAAGGGATTGATCGTTGGCGGGAACATTCAAGCTGGGGAGAAAGTGGTTGCCCGAGTTATTGGGAATCCGATGTCGACATTAACCTCAATCGAAGTTGGTGCATTACCTGAATTACGGAATGAACTGCTGGAACTTCGGCAGCAGGTCAAGGACCAGTTGGCCAACTTGGACAAGACGGAGAAGGCGCTTACGCTGCTTGATCAGCTGGCTTCCATGGGTAAATTGCCGCAGGACAAGCTCGAGATGCGTGCGAAGCTGAATATGACCAAGAAATCGAACACCCAGGAACTGAACCTGATGAAGGAACGCATTCTGACGATCGAGAAGGCACTTGAGGATACGGGGAAAGCTAGAGTTGAAGTCCTTAAAATGATTTACGGCGGTTCCAAGATCGTCATTGGACGATATACCAAGTACATTAAGGAGCCCATTTCGCGAATGACTTTCTATTTTAGCGAAGGGGATATTTCTATGTCTCCTCTCATCTAGACCTGGTATGCCAAGGAAGCTTTTTCGATTTATCCATTCCCTTCGTTGAATCATGAGGTGATCCCATGAATATGAAACCCGTGGAAATGCAAATCGCAGTCCCTCGGACAAGCGAGGCGGGGCGTGTACAACATGATCAGCAGCAACGGCCTCTTCATGACCAAAGTCTGTTATCGCTTCAAGGGTTAAAGGATAGCGAGATTGAGCGCCGGCGCAGCGCTAACGTTGATGAGAGTGCTCATAATACGACGGTAAAGCGCGAAGGGAAAGGTAATTTCACATCGGAGCAGGAACACGGCAGCTCCCAGGACAAGCCGGACGAGCAAGGACAAGGACATCATAAGGCGGAACATCCTTATAAGGGCAAGCATATCGACTTGTCTTTATAAAGGAGACCACATGAACGCAAAGGGTGAGGATTAGATTGTCATTTGGAGAGCCTTGGTTTTACATTGTGTTGCTTGGGGCAGCGGCGCTTGTCTATGCCCTGCTGTTGCCAGGACGCCAAGCAGCGGCACCCAAAGCGGAAATGGCCAGGGAGCTGGAGGCCACTTTGGAGCAGTACATGGCGGAAATCGAAAATGAAAACCAAGAATTAATTGATATGGTTGCGAAGATGAAGCAGGATTTAACCTCCAAACAGTTAGCTCAGCAGGAGCAGATTGCCGAGTTGCGTCAACGTTTGGGGGATGCAGAAGCTTACGCCAAGCAAACGGAAGCACGGCTTGAACTTGTGGAGCAAAACTTGAAGGAGAAGCCGATTCATGCTGCATCCTCAGGACCTGTGGATGCCCCGCTAGTTATCCAACCTCAACTTGAGGCTGCGGTTGCTGCGGAGTCCGATCATTTGCCTGCAGAACCAGCTCCGGAACCGGATGAACCGGAGCTGCCGCAACAAGATCTGGTTCGGGATCGTTATCCCGAACTGTTCGAGTTGTATGACAAAGGGAAGTCGATCGATATGATCGCCAAAGCGACGGGCTTACAACGTGGGGAGGTTCAGCTGATCCTGCAGCTGGCCAAGAAGGAGGAGTCCCGATGATGAAAAACCGCCAGTTTATGCTTGGTTTGGGGTGCGGACTCATCGCCGGGGCTTTACTGCTGCAGCTTATGCTGATTGGACAAGGCAGCAAAAATGATCTCCAATCGAAGGAGGAAATCGAACGCGCTGCCGTGCTGGCCGGTTTGAAGGTCGTGGAGGCGGATCAGGAATTGTTCACGGAAGAGGAATGGTTGGAGCGTTCCGGGCAATCATCGGATTCGGCTGGGAATGAGGGTGAGAACGATGATGCAACACCGGCGGATCCTAATCAGCCAGATGCACCTGCGTCTCCGAAAGCTCCTGACGCTCCAGAAGCAGGGGAAGGATCGGCATCTTCTGATCCCAATGCCGGAGGAACGAACGAGCCCGCTGCTCCAAACCCGCCACAACCAGCGACAGTGGAATACAAGATTGTGGCTGGGACAACGCTGGAAGGCGTAGCTCAAGGCCTGGAGCAAGCCGGGGTAATTGAGGATCAAGATGCGTTTCTGAAAACTGCAATCAATAAGAAAATCAACCGCAAGGTTCGCGCAGGCACCTATACTTTTCAAGTTGGCGAAAGTTATGATTCGATTATTTCAAAAATCTCCATAAAGGCTTCCGGAAGCAAATAAATAGATGTATAAAAAGGCGCCTGAGGCGCCTTTTTATGTTGCTGTCATTTTGCGTCAAACTTTGGTTGCATCCCTATTTTAGTTATGGTATATTAATTGACGGTGTTATAACGCACGCAGGATGATTTCGCTAAGGGTGCTCGCGATTGAGGGAGTCTTAGCGGGAAATGAAACCTGCGGAGGAAGCATCAAAAAAACCAAACTAGGAGGTGCGTGAAGATGGCAGTAATCTCCATGAAACAACTGCTTGAAGCAGGGGTTCACTTCGGTCACCAGACTCGTCGCTGGAACCCGAAAATGGATCGTTATATCTTCACCGAAAGAAACGGAATTTACATCATTGACCTGCAAAAAACGGTCAAGAAAGTGGAAGAAGCTTATAACTTCGTAAAAAGCATTGCTGAAGAGAATGGCACCATTCTGTTCGTAGGCACGAAGAAACAAGCTCAAGATTCTGTTAAAGAAGAAGCTGAACGCGCTGGTCAATTCTACATTAACCAACGTTGGTTGGGCGGTACGCTGACGAACTTCCAAACGATCCAAAAACGGATCGAACGTTTGAAACAACTTGAAACTTGGGAAGAAGACGGTACTTTCACGGTTCTGCCGAAGAAAGAAGTTATCATTCTTCGCAAAGAGAAAGAACGTCTTGAGAAATTCCTGGGCGGGATCAAGAACATGAAGAGCTTGCCAAGCGCTCTGTTCGTAATTGATCCTCGCAAAGAACGTATCGCAGTTGCCGAAGCTCGTAAATTGGGTATCCCAATTGTAGGTATCGTTGACACGAACTGCGATCCAGACGAAATCGACTACGTCATTCCGGGTAACGACGACGCGATCCGCGCCGTAAAACTGTTGACGGGTAAAATGGCGGATGCCGTGATCGAAGCTCATCAAGGCGAACAAACGACGGCTTAATGGCTTTGGCCATACGCTAAATCGATAAATTAAATGAAAAGGGTGGTTGGTAGGTGTCAAACCTCTCACTACCCTTTTTTTAAAGGAAATGGACGGGATAGAAGCTTCTGCAGTACGATCTTATTCCATCTGCAGATGGTTTTATGCCTACACAGTTACAGGGGATATCCCCGATATATCGATATGGAGGGAATTAAACATGGCTGTTGATGCAAAATCGGTCAAAGAACTACGTGAAAAAACCGGCGCGGGAATGCTGGACTGCAAAAAGGCGTTGGAAGAAGCTAACGGCGATATGACGAAAGCTGTTGAACTCTTGCGTGAAAAAGGTCTGGCTGCTGCAGCGAATAAAGCTGGCCGGATCGCGACAGAAGGCGTTGTTGAATCTTATATCCATGCAGGCGGCCGTATCGGCGTTCTGGTTGAGATCAACACAGAAACAGACTTCGTTGCGAAGAACGAACAGTTCAAAGAATTTGCACGCGACGTTGCAATGCATATCGCTGCGATGAGCCCTCGCTACGTTCGTCGTGAAGAAGTTCCACAAGAGGAAATCGAGAAAGAGAAGGAAATTCTGAAAGCTCAAGCGCTGAACGAAGGCAAACCTGAAAAAATCGTTGAAAAAATGGTTGAAGGCCGCATCGGCAAATACTACGAAGAGTTCTGCTTGATGGAACAAGCTTTCGTTAAAGACCCAGACAAAACGATTGAGCAATTGCTGAAAGAAAAAATCAGCACGATCGGTGAAAACATCTCCATCCGTCGTTTTGTTCGTTACGAACTGGGCGAAGGTCTGGAAAAGAAAGTGGACAACTTCGTAGAAGAAGTTATGTCCCAAGTGAACAAGTAAGCAAAACGATCTCACATACATGTGAAGGAAAGTTGGAACACGCCGTGTTCCTTCTTTTTTAACCCGCGAAAGAGTTCGATGTGGAGGTATACATTTGGAACAGCCAGTGTTTAAACGTGTTGTCTTAAAGGTTAGCGGGGAGTCATTAGCCGGTCAAAACGGTTACGGGATCGACGCTGATACGATCGCATCCATTGCCCAACAGGTGAAGGAAGTCGTCGAGTTAGGCGTACAGGTTGCCATCGTATGCGGCGGTGGCAACATTTGGCGCGGGATTGCCGGGAGTGCCAAAGGGATCGATCGCGCAACGGCGGATTACATGGGAATGCTCGCGACCGTAATGAATTCCCTGGCCCTGCAGGACGCACTTGAGCAAATCGATGTGCCAACTCGGGTGCAAACCTCGATTGCGATGCAGCAAATTGCCGAGCCTTATATCCGGCGCCGGGCGATTCGTCACTTGGAGAAGGGGCGGGTTGTGATTTTCGCGGCGGGTACGGGTAATCCGTTCTTTTCCACGGATACTACTGCAGCGCTGCGCGCAGCTGAAATTGAGGCAGAAGTCATCCTGATGGCAAAGAACAAGGTGGATGGCGTTTACTCCGCAGATCCGTTTGTAGATCCAAACGCGGTGAAGTACGAATCTCTCACGTATTTGGATGTGCTGAACAAGAACCTTGGTGTCATGGATTCTACGGCGTCCTCGCTGTGCATGGACAAAGATATTCCGTTGATTGTTTTTGCGATTACCGAACAAGGGAACATTAAACGCGTCGTTCTCGGTGAAAAAATCGGGACGATCGTCAAAGGGAGTGTAGATTAATGCCGCAAACGATTAAGAAACATGCCGAAGAACGCATGGAGAAAGCGATTCAGGCGCTGAGAAGAGATCTTTCGACGCTGCGCGCCGGTAGAGCTACGCCTTCGCTGCTTGATCGCATTCAGGTTGATTATTACGGTTCGCCGACGCCAATCAACCAGTTGGCCAATATCAACACGCCGGATTCCCGGACGTTGCTGATCCAGCCTTGGGACAAATCGTCGCTATCGGAAATTGAGCGGGCGATTCAAAAATCCGATCTCGGATTAACGCCTGCAAACGATGGTTCGTCTATTCGATTGACGATTCCTGCCTTGACGGAAGAGCGTCGGATCGAACTTGTGAAGATGACGAAGAAATTCGGTGAGGAAGCGAAAGTGGCGATCCGCAACATTCGCCGCGATGCGAACGACGACATCAAGAAGCTAGAGAAAACCGACATTTCTGAGGATGAATCGCGTCGGCATCAAGAAGACATTCAGAAAACGACAGATAAATTTATCGCGGAAGTGGATAAGGTCCTCACTGCGAAAGAAAAAGAGATCATGGAAGTCTAAGAGACAAAAAAGCTGCCCCTCCTATTACGGTGGGGTTTTGTCTCTTTTTCATCATCGGCTGGAGGAAAAGGAATGATCAAGTTATTTCAACCTTGGCGGAAAAAGAAAAATCCTGGGGCATCCGTCAGCCTGTCCCCGGACAATATCCCGAAACATGTTGCGATTATTATGGACGGGAACGGAAGATGGGCGCGCAGGCTTGGTATGCCGCGAATCGTCGGCCATCGATCGGGGATGAAAGCGGTAAAGCGGGCAACGATCGCTGCTGACGAACTTGGCATTTCCATTTTGACGTTGTATGCTTTCTCAACGGAAAATTGGAAACGGCCGAAGGATGAAGTGGACTATTTGATGTCGCTTCCGCAGGAGTTTCTGGCGATCGAGCTGGATGAATTGGTTGAAAAGAACGTCCAGGTTCGCATGATGGGACATACGGATGAGCTGCCCGCGCATACGATTGCGGCAATGGAGGAAGCGATTGAGCGGACGAAGCACAATACCGGCTTGATCTTGAATTTTGCTTTAAATTACGGCAGCCGTCGCGAGATTACGGAAAGCGTCAAGGGGATTGCGAAGGCTGTGCAATCCGGGGAACTGTCGGTGGAGGACATTACGCCAGAGACGATTGAATCTCGGCTGTTATCCGCCGGGTTGCCTGATCCGGATTTGCTGATTCGTACGAGCGGAGAGCTGCGGTTAAGTAACTTTATGTTATGGCAAACGGCGTATAGTGAGCTTTGGTTCACGGATATCCTGTGGCCGGATTTCAGCAAGGAGCATTTGGTTCAAGCAGTGGCGGAGTATCAACGCCGCACGCGGCGGTACGGCGGATTAACCTAGCGATGGAAGGTGTAGACTGGTGAAACAGCGTTTGATAACGGGGATCATTGCCGGCGGCTTTTTCCTCGGAATGTGCTGGCTTGGCGGAACTCTCTATCATGTACTCATTATGCTTATGGCGCTCATCGGATATTACGAATTCGTACGTATGACGCGCATCCCAGCATTCCAGGGCACGGCCATCCTGGGTTATTTAGGCGTGGTTTATCTTACGTTTCCGTGGCGGCTGCTTGAGATCGACCGACCGCTGAGCGATATGGCGGTGCTGTGGTTATTTATGCTGTTCTTCCTTGCGGTAACCGTGATCAGTAAGAACGAGATCCCAATCGGTCAAATCGCCCTGCTCTATCTTGGGATGGTTTACGTCGGCATCGGATTTGCGGCGATTGCAGAAACACGCAATACACCCGACGGTCACGGCTTATTCTGGACGTTTCTGATGCTCGCGTCGATCTGGAGCAGTGATGCAGGGGCTTATTTTGCTGGACGGCGGTTTGGGAAGAATAAGCTCTGGCCTGCGATCAGTCCGAATAAAACCGTTGAAGGGGCGCTGGGCGGCGTTTTGCTGGCGGTCATCGTTGCGGTGATCTTTGCGCTCGCTTCCGGCGGGTTGCTTACGATTGGACGAGCCGTCCTGCTCGGGATATCTGCGGCAGTTGTCGGCCAATTTGGCGACTTGATCCAATCGGCTTACAAGCGTGTATATGGCATCAAGGATTCCGGCAATTTGTTGCCGGGGCACGGCGGAATTTTGGATCGGTGCGATAGTTGGGTTACGGTATTCCCGTTCATACATATCCTAACCCTTCTTCCTTAAGGTGGATTTAAAATCGGCTTCTCATCACGGAGCGAAGTCAGGGAAGTGGAAGCGGCG
>NZ_BILV01000072.1 GCF_004000745.1 Paenibacillus barengoltzii NBRC 101215 | reverse complement strand
GAGCGGATTCATGGACGTGGGTTCGGCGTTAAATTTCGATTTCAGCCAGGCCTTTCGCTACTTGGTGCTGAATAGCTGGGCTTACGGACACCAGAGACCTTATTGGAGTAACAAAAAAGGGTTTGAAAAGCTAATGGACCTCAGTGACCTTATTTGGGTAAAAGACACTAAGTCAGATGCATTAGATCGCAAATAAAGCCCCTGGAGTCCGTTACAGCGGGAAATGATCGGGAAATTGATGAATAACGGCCCTACGGTCCGTTAAAAGGTAGGTAGGTGCAACAATGAAGAAAATCGCGTTGATTGGCTCGACCGGTTCCATCGGCACGCAAACACTGGATGTAATCCGGGCTTATCCCGGGGAGTTCCGGCTGGAAGGATTGGCGGCGGGCAGCAATCTTAAATTGTTTGCTGAACAAGTCCATGAGTTTCGGCCTCGTAAAGCCTCCGTTGCTACCAAAGAATTGGCTGATCGAATTCGTCCAGAGCTGCCGGAAGGCGTGGAGCTCTACTATGGCGAGCAAGGCTTAGTCGAAGTGGCGGCGGGAACTGATGCCGATACGGTTGTGACGGCCATTGTTGGCAGTGCAGGGTTGCCCGCGACACTCGCGGCCATTGAGGAAGGCAAACATATTGCACTGGCGAACAAGGAAACCCTCGTTACAGCGGGGCACCTAGTCACAGAGATGGCTCAGCGCAAAGGGGTCGCGCTGCTGCCGGTTGACAGCGAGCACTCAGCCATTTTCCAATGCCTAAACGGTGAGTACAAGCAAGAGGTTCGTCAAATTACGTTGACCGCTTCCGGCGGTTCGTTCCGGGATCTGACGCGAGAGCAGCTGCGGGAGGTTACAGTGGAGGATGCCTTAAAGCATCCCAACTGGTCGATGGGCGCTAAAATCACCATCGATTCGGCCACGATGGTCAACAAAGGATTGGAAGTCATCGAAGCGCACTGGTTGTTTGGGCTTCCCTTTGAGCAAATCGGGGTATTGCTGCACCCAGAAAGTATCATCCACTCCTTCGTTGAGTATCGTGACGGCAGTGTGATCGCCCAGTTAGGGACGCCGGACATGCGCGTGCCGATCCAATATGCACTGACCTATCCACATCGCTGGCCATCGGCGGCAAAACGGTTGTCCTTAGCCGAGATCGGGAAGCTGCATTTTCGGGAGATGGATTTCGAGCGGTTCCCTTGTTTAAGACTTGCCTATGAGTGTGGTAAAATAGGTGGTACGGCAACCAGCGTTTACAATGCCGCGAATGAAGTGGCAGTCGCCCGCTTTTTGAAGGGGGAGATTCCTTTCTTGCAGATCGAGGCGATCATTGAAACGGCGTTAGCCGAACATGAGGTGCAGTTTCATCCGGATCTGGAAACGATTCGTGAAGCGGATCGCTGGGCAAGAGCCCTTGCGGAGACACTTTGATTACGGTGAGGCTTTCGCTTCCCTAAGATGGACCTCGTGATCAAAAGCTGTAGGCGGCGGTATTCTCTTGTGCCTGATCGGAGAATATATTAATCTAAAGTAACGTTGGACGATCCGTGGCCAGAAGGGGGATGCTTACGCTTGGAATTGCTGAAAATCATATTTTTGACGGTGCTCATGTTTTTCGTCATCGTTACGGTGCATGAATGGGGACATTACTTCTTTGCGAAGCGTGCCGGCATTTTGGTACGGGAGTTCGCCATCGGGTTTGGCCCCAAGCTGCTGTCTTTTAAACGGGGTGAGACCCAGTTTACCTTGCGTTTGCTTCCTTTCGGCGGTTATGCGCGTATGGCGGGAGAGGATCCGGAGCTGATCCAGATTTCAGACGGACAAACCATCGCCTTGCGTCTGGAGAACGATCAGGTTCGGAAGATTTATCTGGACCGATTGGACAGTCGTAAAAACGTAATCCGCGGCGAAGTGCAGCACATCGACCTTGAGGACGATCTTGCGGTACGATTGGATGTGGACGGCGAAGCGCTCACCTACCGCGTGCATCCGCAAGCCATGCTGGTGGCGAAAGGCAAAGAGACGCAAATTGCGCCGAGAGACCGGCAGTACGGCAGCAAAACCGTAGGGCAGCGGGCTCTATCGATTTTCGCGGGTCCTTTGATGAACTTTATTTTGGCGTTTGTGCTGTTCGCCCTGCATACCCAAATGGCGGGGATTCCGTTGGATCAACCCAGCCACCTGCAAATCGGCGAGGTGATGAAAGGCATGCCGGCTGAGGAAGTAGGGCTCAAAACGGGCGATATCATCGAAAAGATCAACGGAACTCCGGTAGGAACCGATGCGAATAAAATGATCGACATGATCCAGGCTTCGAAAAACAAGCCGATGACGTGGACGATTAAACGCGGGGACGAAACTTTGAATGTCACCATTACCCCGAAAGGGGCGGAGAATGAGGACGGCAAAATCGGAAGCACGATCGTCACCGTTTTCCCGACGCGCAGCGCGTCCATTGGAGAGACGTTCCAAGTCGCCGGGGAGGACATGGTCAACACGACGAAGGCGATCTTTCTCGGGTTCAAACAGTTAATCAATCGCTTTAACATGGATGATCTGGGCGGACCGGTGCGCACCTTTGAAGTGACCGGCCAAATCGCGAAGCAAGGGATTGTTCAGTTAACCTATTGGGCGGCAATTTTAAGCCTCTATTTGGGGATCTTTAACCTGCTGCCGATCCCGGCGCTCGACGGAAGTCGTCTGATCTTCCTAGGGGTCGAAGCCTTGCGCGGCAAACCGATTGATCCCAACCGCGAAGGTATGGTACATTTCATCGGATTTGCGATGTTATTCCTGCTGATGATTGCGGTCACGTATAACGACATTTTGCGCTTGATTCACGGCTGATTTAAGACGGATACGCAGCTGACGGCGCAGGTGAATATTAAACTTGTGGTTTTTAACGGGAGGACAAAGGTTCTTATGGCAAACGAGGAGAAACAATTCGTCACGGAGATTACCCCGCAGGGAGTGGATTTTTCCCGTTGGTATATCGACGTTATCAAAAAAGCGGATCTGATGGATTACTCACCGGTCCGCGGCTGTATCGTATTTAAGCCGGACGGCTATGAAATCTGGGAGCATATCCAAGCCGAGCTGGACCGCCGCTTTAAGGAAACGGGACATCGCAACGCTTATTTTCCGCTGTTTATTCCCGAGAGCTTTTTCCAGAAGGAAAAAGAGCACGTTGAAGGCTTTAACCCAGAACTGCCTTGGGTGACCGAGGCTGCCGGTGAGAAGCTGGAGGAGCGTCTGGCGATCCGTCCGACCTCTGAAACGATGATTGGGCATATGTACGAAAAATGGATCCAATCCTACCGTGATTTGCCGGTGCTGATCAACCAATGGGCGAACGTGGTCCGTTGGGAGAAACGGACGCTGCCATTCCTCCGCACGAGCGAATTCCTGTGGCAGGAAGGCCATACTGCGCACGAGAACGAGCAGGAAGCCCGCGAAGAAACGATGCGCATGCTGGAAATTTACCGCGATTTCGTGGAAAATTATTTGGCGATTCCGGTTATCGTTGGGCAAAAAACGCCGTCCGAGAAGTTCGCCGGGGCGGTCGATACCTATTCGATCGAAGCGATGATGAAGGACGGCCGCGCTGTACAAGCAGGGACTTCGCACTATCTGGGCACTAATTTTGCGAAGGCGTTTGATATTCAATATCTCAACCGTGAGAACGTACGCGAATATGTTCATACGACGTCTTGGGGCGTCAGCACCCGGTTAATCGGCTCGCTTATCATGGTGCACGGCGATGACCGCGGGTTGGCGTTACCGCCGAAGGTCGCGCCGAAGCAGGTTATGATTATTCCAATCGGCCCGCCAAAAACTTGGGAAGCCGTCGTAGGCAGAGCGGACGAGCTGTTCGCCGAGCTGAAGAAAGCGGGCATTCGCGTTGGCATTGATGACCGCGCCGACTTCCGCCCAGGCTGGAAGTTTAACGAATACGAAATGCGCGGTGTACCGGTTCGTCTGGAAATTGGGCCTCGCGATATGGAGAACGGCGTTTGCGTCCTTGTCTCCCGCATCAGCGGCGAGAAGAAGGTAGTTCAACAGGACCGATTGGTCGAAGAGGTTCAGGCAATGCTGGAGCAGGTTCATCAGGAAATGTACGAGCGGGCCAAAGCGTTCCGCGAAGAGCATTTCTACAGTGTCGATACGCTGGATGAAATGAAAGCGAGCATCGAAGAGAAACGCGGCTTCACCCTGGCTGGATGGTGCGGTTCGGAGGCTTGCGAACGCACGGTGAAGGAAGAAACGGGGGCAACCAGCCGCAATATCCCATTTAATCCTCAAACGACGAAGGATACCTGCCTCGTTTGCGGGGATCCAGCGAAACATACCGTTGTTTTTGCCAGAGCCTATTAAGAATAACTTTCGCGTTACCGTCCCGCTAGAGTTTGGGGAAGCTGGGGACGCGGGCGAATGGCACAACCACAAGAGGGCTTTCGGCAGTAAGGCGCCTGCAGGCTTATCACGCCGCCGGCATCACCGCCGGAAGCCTTTTTTTTGAATCATGGGAAGAAGTCAGCAAGCAAGGTGAGGGGAGAGGACATGACCGAGACGCAAGACAAGAGAAACCGGCTGGAGCTGTTAATGAAGCAGGCGGATGTGCCCGCTTCGCTGATCGATCCGTATTTTCTTGACGGGCATATCGAAAAAGTAGAGGTCAGTCGCAGCAATCGGGAATGGAGAATCACCATTCAGAAGGACACGCTGGTGCCGGCCCAAGCCTACCGCACCTTTTGCCTGCGGGTCAGAGAACGGATGGAGCATATCGCCATCATTTCTTTTGAGTTTCATTACGGCGGCGGGTTGACCGCCAAAGACATTGTTGAAGAATATTGGCCGCTCTTTCTCGAATGGGTGAAACGCCAGATTCCGTCGGTCAATGGCTGGATGGCGAGAGCCGGGCTGGATATCGACGGCGATATGGTCACCGTAACATTTGGCGACGCTATGGCGCTGGAGTTGGCGCGGAAGAAACAGATTGACAAAGCCATCACCGTGTATTATGAAACCTATTTTGCCCTGCCGTTAAGAATCAAACTGCAAACCGGAGAGCCGAACGTCGAAGCGTTTGAAGAGTTCCAGCAGCGGATCGTGGAGGAAGAACGCGAAGTTATTCAACAGATGATGGAGAGCATGACCGTGGAAGCTCCTCCGGAAGAAGACGATGGGGGCGAAGTGGTCAAGCTGCAGCTTGGGAACGAGATCAAGGATCCGCCTGTACCGCTTCAGCAAATCCAGGACGAAGAGAAGAAGATTACGATTCAGGGGACGATTTTTGGCCTGGATCGCAAGGAGCTGCGAAACGGCAACACCTTGTTTACGTTTTTCCTGACCGATTTCTCCGATTCCCTGCAGCTGAAATTGTTCGCCAAAAATAAAGAAGATCTGAAGATTATGGGGCAACTCGCCAACGGGAAATGGATCAAGGCACGGGGGAAAGTAGAAATGGACCGCTTTATGCCGGTTCCCGAGCTGGTCATGATTCCGTCGGATCTGGTTGAGGTGCCCGCACCTCCAGGACGAATGGATAACGCGACGGAGAAGCGGGTTGAATTCCATCTGCACACGACGATGAGTACGATGGACGCCGTCACGCCGATTGGCGATTATGTGAAAATGGCGGCAAAATGGGGACATAAAGCGATCGCTGTGACAGACCACGGCGGTGTGCAAAGTTTCCCGGACGCGGCGAAGGCTGCGAAGAAGCATGGCATTAAGATGATTTACGGCGTGGAAGCCAATGTTGTTAATGATGATGTCGCGGTTGTGCTGAACCCGAGAGGGGACGAGTTGAAGACGGCGACCTACGTTGTATTTGACATCGAGACCACCGGTTTGTCGGTAACCCAAAACAAAATCATTGAAATTGCAGCCGTGAAGATGCGGGAAGGCAAAGAGATCGATCGATATGCGACCTTCGTAAATCCGCATGAACGAATCCCGTACCATATTCAACAGTTGACCAATATCAACGATGACATGGTGAAGGATGCACCTGATGTGGAGCCGGTGCTGAAACGGTTCGTGGAATTCGCCGAGGATGCGATTTTGGTGGCTCATAACGCACGGTTTGACTATGACTTTGTGAATGCCAAGCTCAAGGAGCTGGGCCTGCCAATCATGGAAAACCCTGTGCTTGATACACTGGAGCTGGCCCGGATGTTGTTCCCGACGATGAAAAATCACCGTTTGAATACCCTGGCTGCCAAGTACAAAGTTTCACTGGAGAACCACCACCGGGCGATCGATGATACCGTGGCGCTGGGTGAGATCTTAAACGGTTTGCTGGATGATGCATTCAAGATTGAAGGATATAAGACGCTTGATCGCTTGAATGATAAGGTCGGGAAAGACTTGTCCAATGCCCGTCCGTTCCATTGCGGGATCTATGCGCTTAATCCAGTTGGCAAGAAAAACCTGTTTAAGCTGATCTCGTTGTCGCACACCGAATATTTCAAGCGGGTGCCTTGTATTCCGAAATCCAAGCTGGTGGAGCTGCGAGAAGGTTTGCTGATCCTCTCCGGCTGCGAGAAGGGCGAGTTCTTCGAGACCGTACTGAACAAATCGGTGGAGGAAGCCGAAGCGGTTGCCGAATTTTATGATGTACTCGAAATTCAGCCGCTCACGATGTACATGCATCTCGTAGAAAAAGGGCTCGTTGGCAGCACGGAAGAACTGCAGACGGCGATTCGCAAAATCGTGGAGATCGGGACGAAGCTGGACAAGCCGGTTGTTGCTACTGGAAACGTGCACTACCTGGATCCGAAAGACAAGCTGTTCCGTGACATTACGATCCACGGAATTACCGGGTTCAGTCCGCTGAAGGAAATCCGCAAGCCGGATGCGCACTTCCGGACAACGGAGGAAATGCTGGAGGAATTCAAATTCCTAGGTCAGGAGAAAGCTTGGGAAGTGGTCGTCACCAATACTTCAGCGTTGGCGGACCGCTTCGAGGAGATCGAATTGTTCCCGGACAAGCTGTTTACCCCAATCATTGAAGGGGCCGACGAGGAGATCCGCCAGAAGTGTTACGATACCGCCAAATCCATTTACGGCGACGATTTGCCTGAAGTGATTGTGAAGCGGTTGGAGAAAGAGCTGGAGCCAATTATCAAATATGGGTTCTCGGCTAACTATTTGATTTCCGAGCGGCTGGTGAAGAAGTCGAACCAAGACGGGTATCTCGTAGGTTCTCGGGGTTCGGTCGGCTCATCAGTGGTCGCGTTGTTCCTGGGGATTTCCGAGGTTAATCCGCTGCCGGCTCACTATATCTGTCAAAATCACGAATGCAAATATAGCGAATGGTTCCTGGACGGCAGCGTGCCCAGCGGCTTCGACCTTCCGGACAAAAGCTGCCCGAAATGCGGCGGCAAATTGAAGGGCGAAGGTCAGGACATTCCGTTCGAGACGTTCCTTGGCTTTAAAGGCGACAAGGTCCCCGATATTGACCTTAACTTCTCCGGTGAATATCAACCGGTCGCCCATAACTATACGAAGGTCCTGTTCGGGGAGAAGAACGTCTTCCGTGCAGGAACCATCGGTACGGTTGCAGAGAAAACTGCGTTTGGCTTTGCCAAGAAGTACGAAGAAGAGCATAACAAGCATTGGCGCGGGGCGGAGCTCAACCGTCTCGCGGCGGGATGTACCGGCGTGAAGCGCAGTACCGGGCAGCATCCCGGCGGGATCGTCGTCGTACCGGATTACATTGATGTGGAAGATATCACGCCGGTACAGTACCCGGCCGATGACACCGAATCTGAATGGAAAACAACCCATTTCGATTACCACGCCTTCGACGCGAATCTGCTCAAGCTCGATATTCTGGGGCACGATGATCCGACGATGATGCGGATGCTGCAGGATTTGACCGGGGTCGATCCAACGACGATCCCCATGAATGACCCGAAAGTAATGAGCATGTTCAACTCCACGGATGCACTAGGGGTTACACCGGAACAGATCCGTACGCCGGTTGCCACATACGGGATCCCGGAGATGGGGACGAAATTTGTGCGCCAGATGCTGGTGGAATCACAGCCGTCTTCCTTTGCGGATTTACTGCAAATTTCCGGGTTATCGCACGGAACCGGTGTATGGCTGGGGAATGCTCAGGAACTGATCAAAAACGGCACTTGTAACATCAAAACCGTTATCGGTTGTCGTGACGATATCATGCTGTACCTGATATATAAAGCGGGAATGGACGCCGGCTTGGCCTTTAAAATTACGGAGAGTGTTCGTAAGGGGAAAGGGTTGACGCCGGAATGGATCGAGGAAATGAAGAAGTGTAAAGTACCGCAATGGTATATCGATTCTTGCTTGAAGATCCAGTACATGTTCCCGAAGGCGCACGCCGCTGCTTACGTTATCTCTGCGGTACGGACCGCTTACTTCAAGCTGTATTATCCGATCGAATATTATGCGACGTATTTCTCGGTCCGCGGGGAGGACTTCGATATCGAGTTGTGCTGCCAAGGGTACGAGGCGATTTACCGCAAGATCGAAGAGATTGAGCAGAAGGGCTTCCAGGCGCTGCCGAAGGAGAAGAACATGCTCCCGATCTTGGAAATGGCGCTGGAAATGACGGCACGCGGGTTCCATTTCAAGCCGATCGATCTGTATCGCTCCGACGCTACGAAATTTATCGTCGACGGCGATTCGTTGATTCCGCCGTTCTCGGCGCTTGCCGGGATCGGGGAGAACGCGGCCAAAAACATCGCCGCAGCGAAAGAGCAAGGCGAATTCCTGTCGATCGAGGACTTCCAGCAGAAGTCCAAAGCGAGTAAAACGATCGTGGAACTTCTCGGTTCCATGGGCTGTTTCCGCGGCCTGCCAGAGAGCAATCAATTGTCTTTATTTTAATCTAGCTGGCTGAGTTCAAAATTCGACTTTGAATTAACGTCTTGTATTGCCTCGTGATCCGAAGATGACTTTTTAATCTCCCGTTTGTTGAAGGATAAAAAAGACAGGTTTGGAGCACCGAGAAGGTTGGACGAAGACAGGACTGAGTAGCGGAGCGTACGAAAAGGTACGTGAGCAACGGAAGGCCGGGCTGAGTTCAAGATTCGACGCCGAATAAACAACTCGGTTTTGCTTCGTGATCCGAAGATGACTTTTTAATCTCCCTCTAGCAGTAAAGGTGTTTTACTTGTCACTTGGTATGTACTATGTTATAATTTTTTTGGCAATCATGAAGATAGAACCGTTGTTTAAAGAGTGGGGAAACCCACTCTTTAATCTTTGGTATATAGGATTAAAGTTGGAGGTAATGTACGCTTGAGCACACCAAAGATCAAAGCGACCGTCGAGCAAATGGTCACGCCTTATTTGGAGGAGAACGGCTTTGAACTGGTTGACGTGGAATACGTGAAGGAGGGCAGCAACTGGTTCCTCCGCGTATTTGTCGACAAAGAAGGCGGCATCGACATTGATGACTGCGGCCGGATCAGCGAATACCTTAGCGAGAAGCTCGACGAGAACGATCCGATTCCGTCGGCTTATTTTCTTGAAGTGTCTTCGCCAGGAGCGGAACGCCCCTTGAAGAAAGCCGAGGATGTCTCCAAGGCGGTCGGCAAAGACGTTTTTGTGACTACATACGAACCGGTAGATGGCCTGAAAGAATTTGAAGGCCGGCTTCTTTCCTTTGATGGGAACGAATTAGTTATTGAAGTGGGGAAGAAGCGTCACGCCATTCCATATAGCAAAGTTGCCAGCGCAAGATTGGCCATTATTTTCTAGTGTGACCTGCGGGGAATTATGAAAGGGGGAACTCGAGGCAAATGAGCATGGATTTTATCGAAGCCTTGAACGAATTGGAAAGGGAAAAAGGAATCAGCAAGGACATCTTGTTCGAAGCGATCGAAGCAGCGCTGATCTCCAGCTACAAACGTAACTTTAATACGGCGCAAAACGTGCGTGTGGATATGAACCGCCATACCGGCGAAATCAAAGTTTATGCGCGCAAGCTTGTCGTAGAGGAAGTCCTTGATCCGCGGACGGAGATTTCACTGCAAGCAGCACGTGAGATTAATCCGAACTATCATCTGGACGACATCACTGAAATCGAGGTAACCCCTCGGGACTTCGGCCGGATCGCGGCACAAACGGCGAAGCAAGTCGTGACGCAGCGTATTCGTGAGGCCGAGCGCGGACTGATCTATAATGCGTTCGTGGAGAAGGAAGAGGACATCGTAACCGGGATCGTACAACGTCAGGACTTACGTAATATTTACGTTGATCTTGGTAAGGTGGAAGCCCATTTACCGTTAAACGAATTGATGCCAAACGAGAAGTTCAAGCACGGCGACCGGATTAAAGCGTACATTACGAAAGTAGAGAATACGACGAAAGGACCGCAAATCTTGCTGTCCCGTACGCATCCGGGCTTGCTGAAGCGCTTGTTCGAGCTGGAGGTTCCGGAAATTTTTGACGGTGTTGTGGAGATTCGTTCCGTAGCCCGCGAAGCCGGCTTCCGCTCCAAAATCGCCGTATACTCCCGCAACAGCGAAGTGGATCCTGTTGGCTCCTGCGTTGGCCCGAAGGGGACGCGTGTACAAACGATTGTGAACGAGCTGCGCGGAGAGAAAATTGACATCGTTCGTTATTCGGAGAATGTTGAGGAATATGTAGCCAATGCGCTGAGCCCGTCCAAAGTGCTCGAAGTGCAGGTGTTTGAAGCGGAGAAGATGGCCCGCGTGATCGTACCGGATTACCAATTGTCGCTGGCGATTGGCATTAAAGGACAGAACGCGCGTCTCGCCGCCAAATTGACCGGTTGGAAAATCGACATCAAGAGCGAAACCCAAGCGGAAGAGGAATTCGGCAGAGAAAAAACCGAACAAGGCGAAATGCCTCAGGATTCCATCTCCGTGGATTAACGGGAGGTGGCAAGGATGAAGCAAAGAAAAGTACCGCTCCGCAAATGCGTAGCCTGCCAGGAAATGATGCCCAAGAAGTCGCTGATCCGGATTGTGCGTTCCCCGGAGGGCGAGGTGTCGATCGACTTAACAGGCAAAAAGTCAGGCCGCGGCGCTTATCTCTGCGGCAAGACGGAATGCTTTAAGCTCGCTCATAAATCACGTGCACTGGATCGGGCACTTAAAGCTCCGGTTGGTAACGAGGTTTACGAACAGCTCGCTCGCGATTTCTTGGCCGTCGAGGATGAATTCCTTGCTGCTCAGGCTCGAGAAGAGGATGAAGATGAATAAGGCCCAGCCGTTGTCCGGTCTTGGTCTCGCCATGCGAGCCGGTAAGCTGGTAACTGGGGACGAACTCGTCCTGAAATCGATTCGTTCAAGAGAAGCCAAGCTCGTCATCGTTGCGGGAGATGCTTCCGCCAATACACAGAAGAAATTCCGGGACAAATGCGGGAGCTACAACATCCCGCTGATCATCGGATTTGACCGTGAAGCGCTCGGGAGAAGTGTTGGCAAGCCGGAACGGGTTGTTCTGGCGATCACCGATCCAGGGTTTACCGAGATGATCCGCAAAGCGATCTTGAAAACATCGGAGGTGGAGTATATTGAGTAAACAAGAAAAACAAGATAAGCTCAGGGTGTATGAATACGCCAAATCGCTCAATATGAGTAGTAAAGAAATTATCACGATTCTTAAGCGTCTGAATATCCCGGTTAACAACCACATGAGCGTCATGGAGAATGATGCCGTAGCCCGTGTGGAACAGTTCTTCAAGGATATTAAAAGCAACGCGGCGGCGAAACGAGAAAGCTCGGGACGCAACGATTCCTCTGCCAAATCGCCGGCATCGGCTTCCGCAGGAGGAAGCCAAACACCGAAAGCTACAGCCGGAGAATCATCCGGTCATCGCGGAGATCAGGGACGCGGCGCAAACGCACCCGTAAAAAACCAAAATCAACAGGAAAAGCAGGTAAGCATGAATAATAAACCAAAAACAAACCAAACCAATGCAGGTGGCAGTACGGCAGTTCAAGAAAGATCGAGCCGTCCAAACGGCGGCAATCATCAAAACTCTCGTCCCCAAGGCCAAGGCGGTGGGAACACCTCAGGTGCGAACCGGAACCCGCAAGGGAACCGGGGAGCCGGGCAAGGCGGCCAGCGGAATGATAGCGGCCAGCGCCCAGCCCAAGGCCAAAACGGCGGCGGCAAAGGACAAGGGCAAAGAAAAGGGAATAACAACGGTGGCAAGAACCAAAGAGGTTACGATGATAACCGCAATGGCGCCAATTTCAAAAATAATCGAGGCGGTAAAGGCGGACGCGGCAAAGGGGCTCCGCAGCAGCCTCCACGCGAGAAGATCGACAATACGCCGAAGAAGATTATCGTCCGCGGTACGATGACGGTTGGCGAAACCGCCAAGTTGCTGCATAAGGACGCTTCCGAAGTCATCAAGAAGCTGATGCTGCTCGGCGTCATGGCCACCATTAACCAAGAGCTTGACCTTGATACGATCCAGCTGCTGGCAAGTGATTTCGGCGTTGAGGTTGAGGTGAAAATTCCGGTGGAAGAAGACCGGTTTGAAACGATCGAAGAGGTTGACGATGAGGCGGATCTGAAAGAACGTCCACCTGTCGTTACGATCATGGGTCACGTTGACCACGGGAAAACGACGCTGTTGGACGCTATTCGTTCCACGAATGTCACCGGCGGCGAAGCCGGCGGGATCACGCAGCATATCGGGGCATATCAAGTCGAAATCAACGGCAAGAAGATTACGTTCCTGGATACGCCAGGCCACGAAGCGTTTACAGCGATGCGTGCCCGCGGTGCCCAGTTAACGGATATTACGATTATCGTCGTTGCTGCGGATGACGGCGTGATGCCGCAGACGGTCGAAGCGGTGAACCATGCGAAAGCAGCAGGCTTGCCAATTATTGTTGCGGTCAACAAGATCGATAAACCGGAAGCCAATCCGGATCGAGTGAAACAAGAATTGACCGAGTATGAGCTTGTACCGGAAGAATGGGGCGGCGACACGATTTTCGTCAACGTCTCTGCGAAGCAAAAAATCGGCTTGGAAAACTTGCTTGAAATGATACTGCTGGTAGCCGAAGTGAACGAGTACAAAGCGAACCCGGATAAACGCGCTCGCGGTGCAGTCATCGAGGCTGAGCTCGATAAAACTCGCGGCCCGGTAGCTCGCGTATTGGTTCAACACGGAACATTGAAGGTCGGCGACGCTTTTGTTGCAGGAAACTGCTTCGGCCGCGTCCGCGCGATGGTTAACGATCGTGGACGCCGGTTGAAAGAAGCCGGTCCATCGACGCCGGTGGAAATTACCGGTCTGACCGAGGTGCCGCAAGCCGGCGATCCGTTTATGGTCTTCGAAGACGAACGCAAAGCGCGGTCGATCGCAGACAAACGGGCCACGATGCAGCGTCAGTCCGATTTGGGTGCCAATACTCGCGTGACGCTGGATGATCTGTTCCGCCACATCAAAGAAGGCGAAATCAAGGATCTCAATGTGATCATCAAAGCCGACGTACAAGGTTCGGTTGAAGCGCTCCGAGGCGCACTCGAGAAGATCGAGGTCGAAGGCGTTCGCGTCAAGATTATCCACAGCGGTGCCGGTGCGATTACCGAATCCGATGTCATCTTGGCGGCGGCTTCGAACGCGATTATTATCGGGTTCAACGTCCGTCCAGACAATCAAACGAAAGCGACCGCGGAACAAGAGAAGGTTGATATTCGCTTGCACCGCGTCATTTACAACGCAATTGAAGAGATTGAGCAAGCGATGAAAGGGATGCTTGATCCGGTTTATAAAGAGGCAGTTATCGGTCACGCGGAAGTCCGTAATACGTTCAAGATCAGCAAGGTCGGAACGATTGCAGGTTGTATGGTGACTTCTGGTAAAATTACCCGTTCGGCGGAAGTCCGCTTGATTCGTGACGGCATCGTCGTATATGAGGGCAAAATCGATTCGCTCAAACGTTTCAAGGACGACGCGAAGGAAGTTGCTCAAGGTTACGAGTGCGGGATTACCTTGGACAATTACAACGATATTAAAGAAGGCGACGTGATCGAAGCGTTCGTCATGGAAACTGTTGAACCGAAGTAAGGTGGGTGTCTAAAATGGCCAAAAATCGTACCGGCCGCGTAGGCGAACAGATTAAGAAAGAACTAAGCGTGCTCATCCAGAGTGAACTGAAAGATCCGCGCATCGGTTTTGTCACGGTGACCGGAGTCGATGTGACAAATGATTTGTCGCAGGCCAAAGTTTACCTCAGCGTATTTGGTGACGAGGAGCAGAAGAACGAATCCTTAAAAGGGCTGGAGAAAGCGACCGGCTTCCTGCGTTCTGAAATCGGCAAACGAATTCGGCTGCGCCACACACCGGAGTTGATTTTCAAAATTGACGAATCCATCGCTTATGGCAGTCGGATTGAGAAGCTTCTCGGCGAAATTACGCAAGAGCACAAAGAATGAAATATGAAGGGAATCGATAACTCATCATGAGTAATGGAGATTCCCAAAGGAGACGGCAATGCAGACGACCTATGAAAGGGATCTGAGTCAGACGAAGGAGTTCCTGACTCAGAATGATCATTTCCTAATTGTGTCGCATGTTCAGCCGGACGGTGACGCAGTCAGTTCCACCCTAGCGGTGGGCTGGCTTCTGTCATGTCTGGGTAAAAAATTCGTGATGGTCAACGAAGGCCCGATCCCTAAACGGATGCATTATTTGTGGCATGCAGATGAGATTCTCGATTTGTCGGTGACATCGCTTGACCGCAAATTTGATCATGTGATCTGCGTGGACTGCGCTGACTTCAAACGGGTTGGCAAGACCCATGAATGGTTTGCCGAAGGGGCACGCCTGCTGAACATCGACCACCATCCGACCAACGATCTATACGGGTTGGTGAACCTTGTTGTGCCGAATGCGGCGGCGACCGCCGAAATTTTGTTCGACCTAATCAACTATATGGATCTTCCGTTGGATCAGACGATCGCAACGGTGCTTTATACCGGACTATTGACAGATACTGGCGGGTTCCGGTACTCCAATACATCGCCCAAGGTGATGGCGGCTGCCTCCAAATTGCTAGAGTACGGCGTAGACGGTCCCGCTTTATCCGAATTGCTGCTAGAGCAAATGACGCTTCCGCAGCTGCGTCTGCTGACTCGGGCTCTAAATGGACTTCAGCTGACGGAAGACGGGAAGATTAGCTGGGTGTCGGTGACAGATGAGGACCTGCAGGCGACTGGCGCCGTTCACGAGGATATGGAAGGCATCGTCAATTATCCGCGGAATATTCAAGGAGTCGAAGTAGGCCTGTTGTTTAAGGTCATTAACGAACAAGCCATCAAGGTGAGTATGCGCTCGGCGGGCAAAGTCGACGTGGCTAAGGTGGCTCAAAGCTTTGGCGGCGGCGGTCATGTCCGGGCCGCTGGAGCTCGCATAGAAGGGACTCTGGACACGGTTGTCCCTAGAGTGTTGGAACAAGTGAGGCTGCAGTTATGAACGCATACGAAGGCATTTTGCCGATCCACAAGCCAGCCGGTTTTACATCGCATGACGTGGTTGCCAAATGCCGGGGGATTTTGAAAATGAAGCGGATTGGCCACACAGGTACGTTAGACCCAGCCGTCACTGGAGTATTGCCTCTATGTCTCGGCCGCGCAACGCGAATGGTGGAGTATTTGCAGGACTTGCCGAAGGAATACGAAGCAACCTTGGTGCTCGGCGTGGCGACCGATACTGAGGATATGACCGGCGAAATCATCGAACAGGTGAATGAGGTTCGGGTGACGGAAGAGGACGTTCGGCTTGTATTGTCCCGGTTTGTTGGCACAATCTCGCAAATTCCGCCGATGTATTCGGCGCTTAAACAAGACGGGAAACGTCTTTATGAACTGGCACGGGAAGGGAAAACCGTGGAGCGCAAGCCCCGGGAAGTGACGATCTATCAATTGGAGCTGATTTCGTTCCATCCGGAAGGGCCGCATCCGCGGATCTCTTTTCGCGCGTTATGCTCCAAAGGAACTTATATCCGTACGCTCTGCGTTGATATCGGACGTGCACTCGGCGTGCCTGCGGCGATGACGGAGCTAAAGCGGACGATGTCGGCGGGAATCACGGAGTCACATTGTCTGACGCTGGATGAGGTGGCCCGTCACGCGGCAAACGGATCGCTGCAAGAATATTTACTGCCGGTTGATCGAGCGGTGCAGCATTTACCGGCCCATACCGTTGCTGCCGAGAAGGTCAAGGCGGCATTGCAAGGTCAGCGGCTGTCCCCCTCAGTGGTAACTCCACCGGTTAAGCGCGGAGAAACCCTGCGGTTGTACAGCCCCGAACAGCAATTTTTAGGCATCTTCCGGGTAGAAGAGGGAGCGAAGGCCGTAAAGGCAGTTAAAGTGTTTCTACCCGAGTAGCCTTAAGAAATGCGCATTCCGAGGGAAATTGCAGGTGAGACGATCATGGAAACGATACATTTATCATATCCACTAAATGAACGATTTATAGAACAACATACCCGCCCGCAAGTGCTGGCGATCGGCCAATTTGACGGCCTTCACCTGGGACATGCCAGCGTAATTAATTCGGCTGTCCGGTTGGCTGGCGAACTCGGTCTTCCTGCCTCCGTCATGACGTTTCATCCCCATCCGAAGGAAGTTATGAAGAAAGGCGATTATGACGGATATTTGACGCCGCCGGAGGAGAAGGAACGTATTCTGCGCGAGATGGGCGTGGATTACGTATATATCGTTGAGTTTAACGACGCTTTCTCGCGTGTAAGTCCGCAGAACTTCGTTTCCGGTATCCTGGTGCCGTTGCAGGTGCACACTGCGGTAGTTGGCTTTGACTTCCGTTATGGCTACCGGGGGGAAGGGGATGCGAGCATGCTGCGTGAATTAAGCGGCAATGTCCTTGACGTGCACACCGTACCGCCGTTCCTGATCGACGGGGAGAAGGTCAGCAGTTCAGGGATTCGCAAAGCGCTGCAGGAAGGGAAGATTGAGCAAGCGAATCGTTGGCTCGGACGGACGTATACGCTGCGAGGGACCGTCATGCACGGCGAGAAACGCGGCCGTCAGCTCGGCTTCCCTACAGCCAACCTGAAGCTGGCGGAGCATTATGTCGTCCCGGCCAGCGGGGTCTATGCCGTACGAGTGACGCACGAAGGAACGACTTACTCCGGCGTGATGAACGTTGGAGTGAAGCCAACCTTTCATGAGAACGGCAAAATCTTTTGGCTGGAAGCCCATCTGTTTGATTTTTCCAGCGAGATTTACGACGAAAGCCTATCCGTGGAATTGGTTCACTATATTCGGGAGGAGCGCAAGTTCGGCTCCTTGGATGAGCTGATTGCTCAAATTGGACAGGATGCGGAAACGGCGAAACGATTGCTGAAAGATTCCTGAGAACCCTACCGATCCGGCACGTGTCAACTCATATAAAAATGTTACCGAAGGATAATGGTTCACTCACGTAATTTTGTTA
>NZ_BILV01000071.1 GCF_004000745.1 Paenibacillus barengoltzii NBRC 101215 | reverse complement strand
AAACCAAATAAATACCTGAGATTGCCAAAAATTTAAAATGATAATTTAATCGTAACACAATATGGGCAGAAAAACAGCCCCCGTTCGGAGAGCCCTGCAAAACACCCTCACTTGGGGTTAAGGGCACAAGACGCCGGGGCTTCCAACTAAAATTTACCATGAAAGCGGTAAGCCATATAAATCAGTTGTGCTGCAAATACAACAAACCCAGTGCCTGCATGGCACTGGGTTTGTTGTTACAGATTCGGAGCCTGTTCGGAAGGCGATTGTGCCTTCACTTTGAAAGCCCCGTTCCGCTAGGATTAAGGTTTTTCTTCCAAAGTCCCAGAATAAGACCCGATAATAACGCTCCGATCACTACCGCGAGAAGGAACAGCAAAGCGTGATTCGCCAATGCCGCTACAAATATACCGCCGTGCGGAGCCGGGATGTTGATATGCCAGAGTTGAGTCAAACCGCCTGCAACCGCCGAGCCCAAGATACAAGAGGTCAGCACGCGCAGCGGGTCTGCAGCCGCAAACGGAATCGCCCCTTCGGTGATAAAGGATAGTCCCAGCACATAGTTCGTGATGCCGGATTTCCGTTCATCCTCGGTAAATTTGCGTTTAAATAGCGTTGTGGCAAGAGCAATTGCAAGCGGAGGAACCATCCCGCCGGCCATAACGGCGGCCATCAGGGTACCGTTAGTGTTGCCGCTTGAAGCAAACACGCCGATAGCAAACGTATAAGCCGCTTTGTTGAAAGGACCTCCCATATCGATGGACATCATGCCCCCAAGGACCAGCCCCAGCAGCACCGCATTGCCAGTGCCCAGATTGTTTAGTCCCGAGACCACCCAGTCATTAATTGTGCTGAAAACAGGATCAAAGAGGTAATACATGATAACGCCGGTAAACAGAAGCCCTGCGACCGGATACAGCAGAATCGGCTTCAAACCATCAAACGTTTTGGGCAGACCAGCAAAACATTTGCGCAGGCCAATCACGATATAACCGGCCAGGAAACCAGCTGCCAAACCGCCGAGAAAACCGGAATTGGAATTTACAGCCATCAGACCGCCGACCATCCCTGGCATTAATGCCGGACGGTCGCCGATGCTCATCGCGATAAAACCGGCCAAAATCGGAATCAGGAAATGGAACGCCCCATCGCCGCCAATCGTCATCAGTAGCTTGTAAATCGGGTTATCTGCTCCGCCCATCTGTTCAAACAGGAAGGAGATGGCGATCAGGATGCCGCCTCCCACAACAAACGGAAGCATGTGGGAAATACCGTTCATCAAATCCTTGTAGATTTTGCTTCCGATTTTGGTCATGCCTCCATCTGAAAAACCGCCGGACTCCACTTTGACACCCGAGCTTCGATACACCGGAGCGTCTCCCCGGACCACTTTCTCAATCAGCTCTTGAGGTTTGCGGATACCGTCGCTGACCGGTCTATGCAGCAGCGGCTTGCCGTCGAAGCGGCTCATCTCCACCTGCTTGTCGGCGGCGATAATGACGCCTTTGGCGCGGCGGATTTCATCCGCGGTAAGCACATTCCTGGCTCCTTCTGATCCATTGGTTTCGACGCGTATTTCGACACCCAGCTCGGCTGCTTTTTTCTTCAGCGCGTCTTCGGCCATATAGGTATGGGCGATGCCTGTCGGGCAGGCTGTAACCGCGACTACAAAGTCACCGGATTGGGCAGCGGTCTGCTCTGCTCCGGGTTGTCTGTTTGGTGCGGCGGTTGCCTTTGAATCTGGCTGCTGTTTCTCATCAAATAGAGCAACTATCTCTTCGGGTGTTGAAGCCGCCTGCAACTGTGCCATGAAACCTTCGTCAAGGAGCAGCTTGGAAAGCGAAGCCAGCGTTCTCAGATGAACATCGCCCATATTCTCGGGAACCGCAATCATGAAGAAAAGGGTGGCCGGTTCTCCATCCAGCGTATCGTAATCGACCCCTTTGGCACTTTTGGCAAAAACAATCGTCGCCTCGTTAACCGCCTTCGACTTGGCGTGAGGCATCGCGATGCCACCGCCGATGCCGGTGCTTGCTTCCGCTTCCCGTTTCAGAATCATTTCTTTGAACAAGGCCTGATCGTTAATCCGCCCGTTGTCAACCAGACTGCCGATCAGTTCGTCGATCACCGCTTCTTTAGTAGTTGCCTTCAAATCCATAATCATCGTTTCTTTGATCATCAGATCCGTAATCTTCATAACTCATCCCCCGGCTTTATATCATAGTTATTCCGCAATGACTTTCGTTTTTTGCGTGATGGAGGTACGCCATCGTTCTGGCATTTTGTCGGTGATCAGCACGGCTTGTTCCAGATCCAAAAACTTGGCAAAGGTAACTTCGCCGAGTTTGCTGGTATCGGCAAGCACAAACGATTGACCGGACAATTCGTGGGCTCTCCGTTTAATCAAGGCCTCTTCAGGGTCCGGCGTGGTGTAGCTCATGACCGGATCCACTCCATTGGCTCCCAGAAAACATTTGTCAAACCGGAAGTTGTCTAAGTTCTGGAGCGCGATACTACCGACGACTGCTTTCGTATGCGTTTTCATCATTCCCCCGATTAAATAACTGCGAATCTGTTTGCTTACCAGCGCTTCTATGTGTGACAAACCGTTCGTCACGACGGTGATGTCTTTGGCTTCTATATAAGAGATCATTCGCAAAGTGGTCGTCCCCGCATCCAGGTAAATACATTCCCCGTCCCGCAGCTGCGCCGCAGCCAAACGAGCAATAACCTCCTTTTCCTGAACGTTTTTGAATGTTTTCTCTTCCATGCCGAGTTCTTTGCTTCTCTCTCCAGGCAAGCTGGCTCCGCCGTGAATCCGTTTGAGCAAATGCCTGCTCTCCAAATCCACCAAGTCTCGGCGAATCGTGGATTCTGAAGCTCCAGTTAGATCTACAAGTTCCTGCAGCTTTACGATCCCTCGATCATGTAAGCGCTGTAATATGAATTTGTAGCGTTCCTCTATCAGCATAGAATACCTCCATCCGTTTTGATCATAACACATATTTCGCCAAAATCAATCAATTTTATTCAAAAATCTTCAGAAGTACTCATTATCTATGGGGGAATAACATAGTTAAGGGTGTCCCATACGCCATCGCAAGATGACATAGGGGACACCCTCCAATTTATCCTAATTCAAGATGATGAACTGTTCCGTAACGCCTGATCCAAATCGGCAAGCAAATCGTCGATGTCCTCCAGCCCGACGGAGAAACGCAGCAGCCCGTCGGTAATGCCCCGCTCGCCGCGAACTTCCGGCGGCATCGAGGCATGCGACATCATCGCCGGGTAAGAGAGGATGCTCTCGACGGCACCCAGGCTGACCGCAACGAGCGGCAGCTTCACCCGATTCAGCACCCGCTTGGCCCGCTCGCCTGAACCAACGTCGAAGGAGACCACCGCGCCATAACCGGTGGATTGCTTCTCCTGAACCTCGCGGCCGGGGTGATTCGGCAGGCCTGGATAGTACACGGCTTCGATGTCGCTCCGCCGGCTCAGCCAGTCGGCCAGCTTGCGCGCGCTCACTTCGCTGTGCGCCATCCGCGCTCCCAACGTCTTCATGCCGCGCATCAGCAGCCATGAATCCTGCGCGCCAAGGACGGTGCCCAGCCCGTTCTGCACATATTTCAGTTGACGGGCCAATTCTTCCGTCCGGGCCACCGCCAGGCCGGCCAACACGTCGCTGTGTCCGCCGAGGAATTTCGTTGCGCTGTGCAGGACGATATCCGTCCCCAGCTCAATCGGGCGCTGGTAATACGGCGTCATAAACGTATTGTCCACGATGCTAAGTAACCCATTTTCTCGCGCCCACGCGGAGATTTCCGCGATATCGGTGATTTTTAACGTAGGATTGGACGGCGTTTCCATATAGACGGCTTTCGTGTTGGCTTTCAAAGCCGCCTTTACCTGCTCCGGCTGCGTCATATCGACGAACGTCGTTTCGATGTTCATCCGGGTTAAAATATTGGACAGCAGACGATAGGTCCCGCCGTACACATCTTCGGTCACGATAATATGATCGCCGGCCGAGAGCAGCATCAGCGTTGTGGAAATGGCGGCCATCCCGCTGGCAAACGCGAAGCCTTGGACCCCGCCTTCCAATACCGCAATGTAATCCTCCAGCGCCTGCCGCGTCGGATTGCCGGAACGGCTGTAATCGTGCTGCGGCGGATTAAAAATATCGTGATGATGGAACGTCGACGCCTGATAAATCGGTACACTGGACGCGCCGGTAGCCTCGTCCACCTCGCTGCCGAAGTGAATCAGCTTCGTTTCAAATTTGTTTTCCCGTTTCTCCTGCCCGCTCATGCGCCTTGTCCCCCTTCGACTTCCTACCGCGCCGCTTCCAGTGCATTACTCAGGTCCGCAATCAAATCATCAACGTGCTCGATGCCAACGGAGAACCGCAGCAACCGATCATCCACGCCCACCGCATTGCGGATCTCCTCCGGAATGTCAGCATGCGTCTGCACTGCAGGATACGTCATCAGCGATTCCACGCCGCCGAGACTTTCGGCAAATGCAATCAGATTTAGATTGCGCAGCACCGGCTCTACGTACCGAGCATCCGTTACTTTGAAGGAGAAGATCCCCGTATTGCCGCTCGACTGCTTCCGTTGCGTCGCGTACCCTGGGTGATCCTCCAATCCCGGGTGGAATACCTCGGCTACCTGTGGATGTGTCTGCAGGAATTTGGCGATCGCCAGCGCGTTGCTTTCGTGCCGCTCCATCCGCAGCGCCAGCGTCTTCATTCCGCGCATCAGCTGATAAGAATCGGACGGGCTGAGCACCGCCCCAATCGAGTTGTGCAGGATCGCCATCTCCTGAGACAGCTCCTCGCCTTTGGTGATGATCAGACCGGCCAGGACATCGTTATGGCCGCCCAAGTATTTTGTCGCGCTGTGAACAACGATGTCCGCACCAAGCTCAATTGGCCGCTGGAAATACGGCGTCATCAGCGTATTGTCGACGATCGTCAGCAAGCCATGGGACCGCGCCCATGTCGATACCGCTTCAAGATCAGTAATCATCATCAGCGGATTGGTTGGCGTTTCAATAATAACGGCCTTCGTGTTCTCTTGACGTACACGTTCAAGGGCATCCAAATCGTTGGTATCCACATAAGATGCGGTTACGCCAAATTTGGACATAATCCGCTCTAGCAAGCGATACGTGCCTCCGTAAAGGTCCAGCGATACGATGAGATGGTCGCCTTGCGAAAATAACGTAAATACCGTCTGCAACGCGGCCATCCCGGAGCTACAGGCAAACCCGGCATCGCCGGATTCCAGAGCCGCCGCTGCATCTTCCAGCACTTTGCGGGTAGGGCTTTTCGTACGGATATAATCGAAGCCCGTGCTTTGCCCCAGGCGCGGATGCCGAAACGCCGTGGCTTGATATATCGGATAATTCACCGCGCCTGTGACCGGCTCTTCGACCGATCCGATTTGTGCCAATCTACTCTCGATGCGCCATTCCTTGTTTCTCTCCCCCACCTGCAATCCCTCCACTTTTAGATCTCATATACAAAGTCGGCCGTTTGATCGATATCGTACGGCGTTTCTTGATACACATAGTAGTTTAACCAATTGGAAAATAATAAGTTTGCATGGGCCCGCCACGAAGAACGCGGGGCGCGTGTCGGATCGTTATTCGGGAAATAGTTCACCGGCAGATCGATGTCCATGCCTTTCGCGATATCCCGGTCATACTCCCATTTCAACGAATCCGGATCGTATTCGGAATGCCCGGTTACGAAGATCTGCTTCCCGTCACGGGTGGCGACCAAGTAAATGCCGGCTTCCTCCGATTCCGCTAGAATCTGCAGCTCCGGCACCCGCTCAATGTCCGAACGTTCCACGTCCGTATGACGGGAGTGCGGGACTTGGAATACTTCATCAAATCCGCGCAGCAGCTTCACCTTCGGATCGTTGACTGTGTGGGAGAAGACCCCAAAGCATTTTTTCGCCAGGGGAACCTTACGAACGCCATAGTGGTAATACAATCCGGCCTGAGAGGCCCAACAGATGTGCATGGTCGAAGTGACATGGGTTTTGGACCACTCGAAGATTTCCTTCAACTCTTCCCAGTAGTTCACTTCTTCAAAATCCAATTGCTCGACCGGTGCCCCTGTCACGATCATGCCGTCAAAGCGGCGATTGCGAATATCGCCAAACGTTTTGTAGAACATCTCCAGATGCTCTGCGGACGTATTTTTTGAGGTATGCGTGCTCGGATGAAGCAGAACGATCTCCACCTGAAGCGGCGTGTTCCCCAGCAAACGCAGGATTTGGGTCTCCGTCGTTTCCTTGGTAGGCATCAGGTTCAGAATCGCGATCCGCAGCGGGCGGATGTCCTGATGATAGGCACGGCTTTCATCCATGACAAAAATATTCTCGTTGGTCAACACGTCCTTGGCCGGTAAATGATCCGGGACTTTAATCGGCATGTGGTTTCACTCCTTTAATCGTAGCGTCATTCTCAACTCAACATCCGTTTCGAGGGGCCGTGTATACAAAAATGACCTCTCTCACGGGGAGAAAGGTCATTACGTATTCGGTATGCGCCTCTCTCATCTCTCAGAAGCCGCCCCGTATTCGATACGGACGGTTCTGCAAGAATTAGCACCGCTGCGATGGTTGTCATCGCCGGTTGCCGGGTATCATCGGGCTAGTCCCTCCACCTGCTCTTGATAAGATTTCGCTGTATTTAGTTAGGATCGGGGTCTGGGCCGTTGCCCGTACTCCCTGACATTCACTTTAAAGTATCGGATGGCATTCCGTCAAGAACTCTGCGAGAAAAATCACACGGTATTCATGGACCGCTTGGCTCCCGTGCACATAGTATACTTTTGGGTTGAAACATTTCATTCGCTGGCGTTATACTAGACAAGTGCCTTTGGGCCCAGACGGGCCTAGGGTTTGACGCATCAACATGTAACCTGATTATAGCGAGGTGAAACCGAGAATGGAAGGCGACCCGAGTCCGCAGAGGAATACCCAGGTCAAACAATTGCATAGGATACCGACCCGCTGGGTGCCTGCGGAACGTAGAGGGCACTTTCGTTTCCCGGTGTTTGCATAAACGCCTTTTTGATCGTTGCCGGGCGAACCCGCGGTTGGTCCCTTTCCTATGCTGCAACAAGAGCATCCCAGGCCTTCAGGCCCGGGGAAAGGGAGTGAGAGCTTATGAAAATCCGTCATGTTCTAGCCGGCGTATTTACCCCCGTTGAGGACGTGGAATTAACAACCACCCCTCCGGAAGAAGGCTTCTATTGGATCGACGCGGGGGTGGATGACCTTGCCCTGCTGCAGCCTTTATTTTCGCTGCACGATCTGGCTGTGGAGGACTGCTTAAGCGAAGAAGAGCAACGGCCAAAGATTGAAACCTACGACAACCACTATTTCATCGTTGTAAATAGCATTCGGTATGATGACGAGGAAATTTTCCTGCGTGCATTGAACATTTTCTTGGGACGGCATTATATCATTACAGTTACTAAACAGAAGATCAACGAACTTCGTGCGGTGAAGCCGATCCTGTGGGAGCAGGAGGTCAGCGAGCCCGACCGATTCCTGTACCTGCTGGTCGACCTGGTGGTTGATAACTACTTCACCGTCGGCGACCGGATCGAAGTGAAGATCGAGAAGCTGGAAGAAGACATTCTGATGCATACCAAACGTTCGCACCTGAACGAAATCATCGGGCTGCGAAGTGAAATTTTGTGGCTGAAGAAAGTGCTGGGGCCGCAGAAGGAAGTCATCAATATTTTGAACAAGAAAGACCTTCGTCTAATCGACGACCAGCTGCAAAAATACTTCAGCGACATCTACGAAAACGCCGTGAAGATCTCCGAGAACTTCGACACGTTCCGCGAGCTCGTCGGCAACTTACGCGAGGCCTACCAGGCCGCCATCGCCAACCGCGCCAACGAAATCATGCGCGTGTTCACCGCGATTACGACGATTTTCATCCCGCTGACACTGATCACCGGGATCTACGGGATGAACTTCGACAATATGCCGGAGCTGCATTCGCGATACGGCTATTTTATCGTCCTTGGCATTATGGGCGTGCTTGGTTTAGGGATGTACTTCATCTTCCGGAAGAGAGATTGGATATAAACAGTAAGGCCAACACGGGCTAACGTCCGCGTTGGCCTTTTGGGTTGGGACGTTAGCCAGTTGATCTCGCGAAGCGGGCGAAATCATCTTCAGCCATGGAAGGGGATTAGATTCGCGGGACGAATGTTAGGAAGCCCGTCCGGCCTGGGGTGAGATGGGGGCATGACTCTCGTCTTGCGGTGCGCCTGGGTCTGTGACGGACTTGCGCCAGAGTATGCGATGGACGTGCGTACGAGTCTGCGAAGCTGATCGAATTCAGCGAGTGCTAAGTGAGTTGTGTTGTGCGCGAACTGCAAAAGTGCAGTTATTTTGCTGTAAAACGCCCAAAATTCAGCTCTTAACTGCAAAAGTGCAGTCTATTTTCGATAAATGGGCTACTTTTCCCAAAATTCCCCGAAATGAACTGCACTATTGCAGTTCACACGGCCGGTAGGGAATAGTCCTTCGACTGTCCACACTTCAAGTAACGCCAACCGCAGTTCAACTGCTGCACTTACTATAGTTACTCTAACTTAACTCAACCATATCAGTCACCACATCAACCACCACACCTTTGGCACTTTACCATATCACCCTCACTAGATTCACTGATCTCACATACTCTACTTACTCACACTTACTTACTCTTACTTGCCTAACTTTGCTTCCATCACATCTCACCAGCTAACCTAACTTAGTCACCGCACTTGCGACACTTTACCACACTGGCCTTAATTCACTTATCACTAACTACTGATTACACTTCCACTCGTCTAATACTCCCTAAGCCTACTTATCACTCATACTCCCCACACCACTCTATCATTCGTCATTACCACTCTAGCAGGTCAAGCAACTTTTGCGCTTCACCCCGCATGCTGGGCGCTCTCGCGCTGGCGGCGATACCGGATGCGGATCAGGCGCAGTCGCTCGTACAGCGTATCCAGGTTGCCATTGCCGCCTTCACTGGCTTCGGGACCGTACACCTTTTGCAGCACCGGCTTCAGGAGCGTGTCCCCCAGCTCTTCGTAAGCTTGCCATACGGCCTGCTGTTCTTCTACCGGCATGGCCTCCAGTTCAGCGCTCACCAAGTCATCGGTGTTGTAGCCCTCCTTCTCCAAGCTCTCCAGCAGCTCCACCGCATCTCGCCGCTCAATGCCCGCTCGGGTGCAAATATCTTCGACCTTCTCCCCTGCAGCCAAGGCTTCAAGCGCTGCGCGACGGACGTTAAATTTCTCCATTTCCGCCCGATATTTTACTTCCTTCTGCTTATACAACCAGGAACGGAACACCTCGTCATCGATTTCTTGGTCGACCCAATCCAGCGGGAACCCGCGCTTCCGCTCGGCCGCCCGGGTGATTTCCAACAGCTCAGCGCCGTATTCGCCAGCCTTGTTCTCCCCAACACCTGGCAGTTGCAACAGTTCCTCCACCGTCTGCGGCAGGAATACGCTGATCATACGCAGCAACCGATTGCTGGCGATTAAATAAGGCGCCTTGCGCTCAGACGAAGCCTTTCTCCGACGCCAAGCCGTCAACTCGTTGTATACCGGTTCATTGCTGTTTAACTCGCTATAACAGAACAGCTTCTGCGCCGCCATCCCCCGTCCGGTTAACGTTTCCTTCTCGTCCCAGATGCCTTCCATGATGGGGCGAAACCCTTCGCCGAGCTTGGCGGCCAATCGATGGCGGTAAACATGTAGCATCTCCGACCATGAAGCCCCTTCATACCAAAGGTCCTCCTGCTCGTCATCCGCGGTCACCTCATTCCAGCCCATCCGCCAAATCCCGTCCTCTTCTCCAATCCACACCTGGGCCCCTTGAATTATGGCCCCGCCGTCCTTCTTCTCCAGACTGTTCAAAAATACAATCCGCATCAACCTGTCCCTCCTATAATTTTTTAGCTACGAAGGAGGCCATTCCTCACTTTGGACGCAAAACAAAAAAGCACCTCTTCTGCGAATATCGCAAAAGAGGTGCTTCCTCCAAACGTAACCTGTTATCCCTAATAATACCATAACAGGACAAGCTGTCAATGCATCGGATTCATTTTCCCATTGTCTTCCGTTTTCCAGTATAATAACTAGAGACAATCCGAAAAAAGGGAGGCATTACTGAATGAGCGACCCGCATCAAGAGCTTGATTTCCTGTCCGACAGCACCGAAAATACTTCGACCCGGTTCGTCACGTTCATCGGCGGATCGCTGAAGCGCTATGACCTGGCGGTCACCACAACCAATCGTTTCTATGGGAAGAAGCTGGTCACCGACCTGCATAACGGGCGCACAGCCATTCTTGGCACCGACGACCTGGAGGAGGAAGGGTACCTCGAACATATTTATAACCTGAGCGAGGAGGAGGGCATCGAACTACGCACTTTTCTCTATCAGGTATTAGGTGAACCGTACTTCACGGATTAATAGGGTTCGCTAGCGGACCGTCAAACGACACCCAACATGGCACTGATGCTGGCCATCTCCAGCTCTTCAAACTTGGAGACTACCTGCGCCGGGTTCAGCTCGAACCGACAAGTCTCCGCATCGCATTCCAGCTCAATGTCACAGCGGATCTTGGCCAGTTGCCGCGAGAGATGCAGCATGTCGAGGTCCGCTTCAATTTTGGCACGGACCGATTTGGACAACTGGTCCAGATTGGCCAGGATCCCCTCCACGGAGCCGTGTTCTCGCACGAGCTTCAGAGCCGTTTTCTCGCCAATACCGCGCACGCCCGGATAGTTATCGCTCGTATCCCCCATCAATCCCTTCAGATCAACGATCTGTTCGGGTTTTAGTTGCTTCTCTTCCATCAAGGTCTCCGGCGTATACACCATGTAGTTACCGTGCCCTTTTTTCATAATGATCACGCTCGTTCGCTCGCTAACCAGCTGCAGCATATCGTGATCCCCCGTCAGCACCAGCACATCCATCTCTTGTCCAAAACGCGCTGCCAACGTTCCGATGCAATCGTCCGCCTCATACCCTGGTGAGCTGATGTTCGGAATCCCTAAGCTGTCCATCACCTCGCGGATCATGGAGAATTGCGGGATCAGATCCTCCGGCGCGTCCGCACGATTGCCTTTGTACTCGGCAAACTGTTCCGTCCGGAACGTCTTGCTGCCTAAATCCCAACAACAGGCGATATGCGTCGGACCAAACTTCTGCACCGCGTCCCAAAAATAACGCATAAACCCGTACACCGCATTGGTCGGAACACCCGCTTTCGTCCGCCGGATATACCCGGTTGCCGCTGACGCGTAATAGGCGCGGAACATTAACGCCATGCCGTCCACCAGCAGAATGGTTTTTTCACTCCTTTGCACTAAATCCACGATTCACCCAAGCCACCCTTCTCGTTAATTTGATTTACCCCAAGCCTGCTCGTAGGCTTCTTCCTTGTAACCGACAGTTACCGTTTTCCCATCCGTCACGATCGGGCGCTTGATCAGCATACCGTTCGAGGACAGCAATTGAAGCTGCTCCTCCCGGGACATCTCTGCCAGCTTATCCTTTAAGCCCATTGATTTATAAACCTCACCGCTCGTATTAAAAAACTTCTTCAGTTCCAGCCCGCTGAGTTCTACCAGCTTATCCAGTTCAGCAGCACTCGGCGGCGTTTCCTTGATATGATGCAGCTCTAATTCATGCCCTTTGGCCTGCAACGATTTAATTGCATTGCGGCATGTCCCGCATTGCGGATAATGATAAACCTTCAGTTTGCTCATGTTCTCTATTCCTCCTTACCACTTTCACGAAAACTCGCCCCACGCAGCAACTCCTCCAGCTTGCGCATATCCTCCGGAAGCTCTGATCTAAAAGTCAGTGCTTCGCCGGTGAGCGGATGGCGGAAGCCCAGCTCGGAGGCATGGAGCGCCTGCCGCCCGATCGCCGCATCCAAGCGGGCGATTCGTTCGCGCGCAGGTGCCGGCAACTGTTCCAGTCCCGGCATACCGTAGAACTTGTCGCCGATCAGCGGGTGGCCGATCGACGTCATGTGCACGCGGATCTGATGCGTTCGTCCTGTACCGAGACGCAGCTCAACCCGAGCCCCGTCGCCATAGGCTTCCGTGACCTTATAATCGGTCAGCGCGGGATAGCCCGACGGGGTGATGATCCGGCGGTGGGGTTCGGCAGGGTCACGGTCGATCGGACCGGTGATCGTTCCTTCCGGCACCGCCGGGCAACCATGCACCAGCGCCGTATACTTCTTGGTCACCTCACCGGCAATCAGCTGCTCGGAAATATGCTGGTGCACGTAGGCATTTTTAGCGATGGCGATGAGGCCGCTCGTCTCCTGGTCCAGCCGGTGCACAGGACGGAAGCGGAACTTCTCCCCCTTCTCCTGCCAATAATACACAACGCCGTTAGCCAGCGTCCCTGTGTAGTGACCGTGCGTCGGATGCACGATCAATCCCGCCGCCTTATTCACAATCAGCAGCGCTTCATCCTCGTAGACGATCTCAAACGGGATTGGCTCTGGCAGAATATCGGTGGAGGTTTCCTTCTCCAGCGAGACGCTCACCGTATCTCCGGCCTTCACCGGGACGCTGATATAGACCCGCTCCCCGTTCAGCATCACCCCGCGCTCGGTCAGCTTAATCCGCGACAGCAGCTTGCGGGAGATGCCCATTCGGCGCTGGAGCACGCTTTTGACCGTCCAGCCGTCCTCCGTTGCCGATACTTGATATTCAATCGGATCATAATATTCAGAACTCACTTCTTGCCAAACACCTTCCCGCTTCGCACGTATTCAATATCTGCCACCTGCTGGCGATGATTTACCATACGAGCCGCTGCGAAGAAATAATCCGACAATCGGTTCAGATAGATCAGCACTTCGGCATTAATCTCTTTAACCTGGCTCAACGTAACGACGCGGCGTTCGGCGCGCCGGCATACGGTCCGGCAGACATGCAGGGCCGAAGCCAACGGGGTTCCCCCAGGCAAAATAAATTTCTCCAGCGGCGGATTGTCCGCTTCATAACGATCAATCCAGGTTTCAAGCCGCTGTGCGAGCTCCGGCGTCACCTTGTAGCGGCTCTCCGACAGCTTGACGTAAGCAAGATCGGAACCGCAATCAAACAGCTCCTGCTGAATCTCCAGCAGTTGCTTACGAAGATCGCTAAACGTCACCTCATCCGATAAACTGACCGCTTGTCCCACAAAACTGTTCAGTTCATCGATCGAACCGTAGGCTTCAACCTGGGCATCATCTTTTGTTACTCTGCCGCCGATGACCGTGGTTTGCCCTTGGTCGCCGGAACGCGTATAGATCGACATTTGCATTTCCTCCCCGTGACATACTCTCGTATCATCTTACCATAAATCCCAGCTCGGCTGGTCATGCAACTGCTGGAACCGCAAAAAGGAGACCCGCAAAGCGGATCTCCTTCACACTTCAAAAGTTCAAAGTTCGTTAACGTCGAATAGATTTCGGAGTCGTTCTCATTGTTTTCATAAATTCATTAATTTTCAGGTCCAATAAGCTGCTGATTTCAATCACGATGTCCGAAGTAAAGGATTTTTCTTGCAGAAATAGCCGTTCCATCTTGCTGCGAAGCAAGTGAATTTCATCCTCCAGCGTTACGGCTTGCGGTGAATGCGGCCGTTCCTCTTGATCCATCCACGGGCTCATGACGCGGCCATCAGCACATAAAGCATTATTGTAAGGCATGTTGTACTCACCGCGCAAAAGAAATCCCTCCCTGAGAAATTAAAACCTTCTTCCAAAATCGAATTATACCATGTCCATTAAAATTAAAGCAATTAGAAAATGAAAGAATTGTTAATTAACCCCATTAACTCCAACTTCTCAGGCAGGGGCCTGATGGGATTCGTAAAATCAGCCTTGCTTCAATTTACGGACGAACTGCTCCATTCGATTTAACGCTTCGTTGAGTTGATTTACTCCTGTCGCATAGGAGCAACGCAAGAACCCTTCCCCGCCTGCGCCAAAAACATTGCCCGGAACTGCCGCCACCTTCGCCTCGAGCAGAAGGCGTTGAGCAAATTCCTCGGAGCTAAGTCCAGTGGACGCGATGCTAGGGAACGCATAGAACGCCCCTTGCGGCTCGTGACATTCCAGCCCGATGTCGCGCAACCCCTGAACGATCAGGCGGCGGCGCTGATTGTAGGATTCGACCATCTGGTCTTTCTCCTCCAGCCCGTTCTTCAGCGCTTCAAGTGCAGCCACTTGCCCCATCACCGGAGCGCACATCACCGTATATTGGTGAATTTTCAGCATGGCATAGATCAAGTCCGGGTGTCCGCATGCATAACCCATCCGCCAGCCGGTCATCGCAAATGCTTTAGAAAACCCGTTCACCAGAATCGTCCGGTCCTTCATGCCCGGGATTGAAGCAAAGCTCACGTGCTTCTGCCCATAGGTGAGCTCCGCATAAATCTCGTCGGAAATAACGATAAGATCGTTCTCCTCAACGATTTTTGCAATCGGCAGCCAATCTTCGTACGTCATGATGCCGCCCGTCGGATTGCTCGGATAATTTAAGATCAGAACTTTGGATTTAGGTGTGATCTTCGCCTTCAAGTCTTCAGCCTGGAGCTTAAAATCGTACTTGGCGTAAGTCTCAATTTCGACCGGCACCCCTCCCCCGATCATCGTAATCGGCGAGTAGGAGATATAGCAAGGCACCGGAATAAGAATCTCATCACCCGGTTCCACCAGGGCCCGCAGCGCCAAATCGATCGCCTCACTGCCGCCCACCGTCACGAGGATTTCGTCTTTCGGGTCGTATTTCACCTGATAACCCGTGTACAAATACTCAGCGATCGCTTCCCGAAGCTCAGGCGTTCCCGCATTGGACGTGTAGCTCGTATACCCGCGCTCCAGAGAGTAAACACAAGCTTCCCGGACATGCCATGGGGTGATAAAATCCGGTTCGCCTACGCCTAACGTGATAATATCCTTGCTCCCGCTGGCCAGATCGAAGAAGCGGCGAATACCGGAGGGTTGAATCTCGCGGACCCGCGGAGCCAAATACGATGTCATCGTTTTACTCGATTGCTCAGCACGCTGTGATTGAATACTCATAACATTACTTCCTTTACGGAGATATCAACAAACGGCGGTCTTCTTCGGGATCTTCGAAGATGATGCCGTCTTGCTTGTATTTTTTCAGAATAAAATGGGTCTTCGTCGACAACACCGACTCCAAGGTGGACAATTTGTCAGAGACAAAGCTCGCCACTTCCTTCAAGTTGCGGCCTTCAACTTCCACCAGCAGGTCATATGCGCCGGACATCAAAAATACCGATTTGACTTGGGGAAACAGGTATACCCGCTCCGCGATGGTATCGAAGCCGCGTCCCCGTTCAGGTGTAATTTGCACTTCGATTAACGCCGTCACCTTCTCGTCTTCCAGTGCACTGGAATTTACCACGGTTGCGTATTTGACGATGACGTGGTCTTCTTCCAATTCACGGATCGCTTGCGCCACTTCCTCCGCCGTTGAGCCGACGAGCGTCGCCAGTAAGTTTGCATCCCGGCGGGCGTCCTCTTTGAGGAGGTCCAGCAGTTTGAGCTTCAATTCGCTTAGTTGTTTCATCCCTCATCCTCCAGCGATGCCCCGCAGCCCTTCAATTGAGCGGTCTGCAGAACAAATTTAATACTTATATTACATGAATTTTGGGCGTCTGCATAGAAAAACCGTCCACTCCAAGTAAGGTTTTGGATTGGACGGTTAGGCTTTTAGATCGAATACGGCGGAAGTACATTCGGTTGATGCGCTTCCACGTTCGCCTGATGGGCATGAGGTGTCCACCGAGAAGTCCGCTGTTCTGTGAACTGTCGCAGCTCCTGCTTGGTTTTCTCCGCATCTTGCAGCTTCTTGTCCAACAATTGACGCGGTGCCGGTGCCGGCGCGGAGTAGATGCCTTGGTGCTTCATCAGCTCATACAGTGTTCCCTGCAATCGCAAGGTGCTGTTGGTCAACTCCGTAAACATCTGCCGAACAGCTGGGCAGGACGACTCCGTCGTTGCGGTCGTATATTCTCGTACGGTGCGGCGCAAATCAGCTAAAATCGATTTTAACAAATCGTTCTGGGGTAAGAGACCCTGGATGTCCGTATGATTCATCGGGATATTCCTCCTTGAAAGCAAATTAATTCGGGGCTGAAGAAGGAGCCGCCATTTGATGTTGGCGCAACGCATCCGTTAACAAGTGCAGATGATGCTCATGGGCACGGATGTGCTCCAGCATCGCCTGTTCGATTTCAAAGTTTTGCGAGACGGCGGCCGCCGCGGCGCAAAGCTTCGTGAGCATCTCCTCGTTGGAAATGGAGTCGGCGATATAATCCAGTTCTTTCAACGACAATGGCTGCATTTGTGAGTAAAACATCAACATTCCCTCCTGATGGATGATCCTTCAAATCCTGCTGATCCCTTCTTATTCTTTTGATCCTTCTTACGGTAGTATGCCCCGCTCTAGGTACGATATGTTCGCCGTACAGGTTTTCGCCGTTTTTAGTTCTCCGCAGTTGGATATAATGATGGAATCCCCTAATCCTATATAATTCCCATGTTCGAAAGGATGAACTGGTCTTCATGAAACTACATACCGGCAAGCTTTATTGGCCTTCAACATTGCCGGATGCCCCCACCTATCCTGCGTTAAATCAGGAACTTCAATGCGAAGTCTTGATTGTGGGCGGCGGCGTGGGCGGTGCGCTATGCGCTTACCTGCTGGCGGAGCGGGGAGTCGATACGGTATTGGTGGAACGGGGGCAAATCGCCGGTGGAAGCACGCTGGCCAGCACAGGGCTGTTGCAATATGCGAGCGACAAATCCCTCACCTCGATGATCCATACCTTCGGCGAGGAACCTGCCGTTCATTTCTATCGCCTTAGCCGCAATGCGTTGGAACGGTTAAAGCAAATCGCCTCTAAACTGGACGGCACGGCACGATTTACGGAGCGCAGCACGATATACTTGGCCAGCTCCGAACAAGACGTGGACGCGCTGCAGGAGGAATGCGGACGACTTCAGCGTTTGGGGTTCCCTGCGGTCTGGTGGTCCGCTGGCGATATCGCAGACCGCTTTCCTTTCCAAGCCCCAGGGGCGATCTACACGAAGGGCGATGCGGAGATGAACCCGTACACCTTCGTGCACGGTATATTGCGGGAGGCGGCGCGACAAGGCGTACGCATCTTTGAGCATAGCCCGATGCATGGCAGCCAGCGCGACGAAGGCGGACGGATTCGCTGTCGCTGCGGCGACGGGACAGTAACCGCCCAGCATGTGATCTGGGCCACCGGCTACGAAGCACAGCAGTTCAAGAAGGAGAGCGGTGCTCATTTCCGAGCCTCCTACGTCATCGTCACCGAGCCGGTTGCCTCCTTGAACAGCTGGTACGAAAAAAGCCTCATCTGGGAGACAGCAAGGCCTTATCTATATATGAGAACAACGCCGGATGGACGGATTATCGCCGGCGGGCTGGATGAGGTGCTTTCCGGCGGAGAGCTGCCTGCGGGCCGAGAGATCCGGCAAAGCGAGCGGTTGCTGGAAGAAATCCATAAACGGTTTCCGGATCAGGACCACCTGTCCGTCAGCTATGCTTGGGGAGCCGTATTTGGAGAATCCCGGGACGGCCTTCCCTTTATTGGACCGCATCCCAACTTTCCCGGGTTTTATTTCCTGGAGGGGTATGGCGGAAACGGGACCGTGTGCAGCATGATCGGGGCGGAGATGATCGTGGATCACCTGACCGGTACGCGTCGGGAGGACATGGCCATTTTTTCGCTCACGCGGACTACCAAGCCCGTGCGTACACCACCGAAATAGAGCTATCAGGCGGCTTTGGCCGCCCCTCGCTTCAACAGCCGGCGCAGGGCCAACCAGCTCAGCACCGGCGCCCCCCCCAAAGCGAACATCAGCCAGATGATCGTGGGCATGCGCGGAATGATGGAATAGACCACGATGAACAACAGCGTTCCTCCCAATCGCCCTACGGTAATGCTAAGCTCGCGAAGGACAATCAGCTCCACCCGCTGCTCCACGCTTTCCGGACTGTTGCCAATCAAGTCGAAAACCGAAGAGATGACAGGTATCAAGTAAAGCGGCAAAAACAAGGACGTCCCCACCCCCATCACCATCAGGGTGACGTAATTGACCTTCCAGAGCAACGGAAGGATCACCGCCGTGATCAGCAAAGCTCCAACCAGCATCCCGTAGTAGCGTGCGGGGATTTTCAGCCATTTCCCCACCGCCCAGAAGCTGACGAGGGAGACAAGGGACGTGATCAGCGAAAACTGTCCGATCCGCCACTCCGCCGATGTGCTGATGAAGATCAGCAGATTGATCAGGAACGAAAAGACGCCTTCACGCAGTCCATGCGCGGCCGAAGCGGGCGCCGCCTGGCGCCACGGACTTCCCTTCTTCAGCATGTGTACGGGAGCCAGCCAGTGATAAGGCCCTCCCGTTTTTCTTTTTTTCAGCCAGAAGCTGAGTAAGATCCCCACCCCATAAACAATTAACGAGATGGTAAAAATCAGCTGGTATCCGGCCTCCCCATGTTTCATGGAGATGATCCAGCCGGAGATCCACGGGCCAAAAATCCCGATCACTGAACCGAGGATCCCAACCCAGCCGTTAAATCGGTCTCGCGTCTCAACATCCGTCACCTCGAAATACACGACGTTGAAGGCAAGCCAGAACAATCCCGAACCGGTTCCAAATAACAGCCCAAGCGGCCATATGTAGTCCACCGTATGTTTGCCCGTCCACAGCACAAGCAAATAGAAGATGCCCGAGACGATAATGCCGAGCCGTAAAAAGATCATTTTATCGCGTTCCTTCACCCATTTTCCGGCGATCCAAAAGACAAGTCCCAAGGCCAGCTGCTGGCTGAACGTAAACCACGCAATCAGGTTAAAATCCGCTTTGACTTTCCAGATATAGACGTTCAGGAACGTGCCCGACAAGGCGCCGGCAAGCACGAACAGACCGTTCACCGCCAGCAGCAGGATGGATTGGCTGTTCAGCTGTTTTTTCATAGATACGCTCCTCCCGGCCAAACTTCGAATTCCCCCTGTAAGATACCCAAAAATGACCGAAGCATGAGACGACAGCAAGCTTGCCAGCAATCTCCCAAACGCAAAAAAGCCCCGTCCATCAAGGACAGGGCCATTGGCTGCCAAAATTTTTACTTGTTGTCTTCTTCACCAGCAATCGTGCGAATCATGTCGATCCGGGCGTCTTCGCCCAAGAACCGGCTGACATGGAAGCACGCGGTGCAGACGTATACGTTCAGCTCCGCATCCCCCGACAGTAGCGGATGGTCAGCATCGGCAGGTACAAAACCGCTGTTATCCGGAACCAGCTTCTGCTTCCCGGCATACACCATATATTCCCGGCAATGCGGACATTCCGGTACTTCGTCTTGCCCGTCAAGCAGCTTCTCCACCCCGGTCTCATACTTCAGCAAATCGCCGCCCGATGCCGTAAACGCCTCGACCCGACGGACGCCTCCGAGATGCGAGTCACCTTCATCCTCATCCCAGTAAAGATCGTCATCCGCATCCTCGTCATCCTCATCATGGGAATGCTTCCGATCATGGAAGGGATGGTCGTTCTCCTCGTCTTCGAACTCTTCCTCCGAGCCCAGCGTTATATTGATCGTCCGGTAGCCCTTTAGTTCATTTTGGCAGTGAGGACATACCTCCTCCGGCCCTATCTCTTCATCCCAAACGATCTCCGTTTGGCACCATGGGCAAATCGTTGTATCCATTCCCAACTACGTCCTTTCGTTACCAAATTAAGCATTCCACAAATAAATAATGCCCGCGGCCAAAAACAGAATAGAGGCGATAAATAGCACCCTGACCAGGTTTTTCACGTCGTTCTACTCCTTCAACTGAGATCCCTAACCGATACAAGCGCCGATCAAAAAAGACACCGACACCGATACGGCCATTGCGATAAAACCAACGCTGGTGTTGCCCGCTGCAATCTCGTCGTCGATGCGAAACACCGGCGTTAAAAATTCAAACAGCAAATAAGCAGCGAACAGCAGCAAGGCTCCAACCGACGACCATATCATGAAGTCGTAAATCGAGGGATGTGCCGCTGCATAACGGATAATGTTCGCCAGTCCGAAGATTTTGCCGCCGGTCGCCAGAGACGCGGCCACGTTGCCGCGCTTGATCTCCTGCCAGCAGCGATATCTTGCAAACAGTTCGAAGCAAGAAAGAAACACAATCAATTCTAATACCGCCACGGAAAAATACCCGATCATCAGCCCCAGCGGTTGCTCCAAGATCGGATCAATGCTTTCCTTCATAGCGCCCTCTCCCCTTATACCTTGAGGCGATTCGTTCTTACTTCAGCTCAGCAACTGTTACGCCAGTTCCGCCTTCCCCGTAGTTCCCCAGGCGGAAGCTCTTGATATGCTTATGCTTGCGAAGATATTCTGAGATCCCGGACCGCAATATCCCGGTCCCTTTCCCGTGAATAATATAGATCTGGCCTAAATTGCTTAAATAGGCTTCGTCGATAAATCGATCAACCTCGATTAAGGCCTCTTCCAAATTCGCTCCACGCAAATCCAGCTCGGTACGGACGTTCTCATCGCGCGTCCGCTTGACATTCGCGGTCGTCCGTTGAACCGGCTTGCTGGCCGGAGGCGCCGCGATCAGCTCCATGTCGTCCAAGCTCACCTTCATTTTCATGATGCCGAGCTGCACGACTGCTTCCTTGTTGCCGGAGAGCTCAACGACATGCCCCTTCTGGTTCAAGCTGTAAACCATCACTTCGTCGCCCGGTTCGATCTGCCGCGGCGGTTTGGCTCCCTTGCGGGCCACTGCACTCTTCTTGCGGCGCTGCGGTTCGGCTTCATCCAGCTGCTTGCGGGCTGCAATCAGCTTATGCTCCTTCACGGCCGCGCCTTCTTCCATCGCGAGGCGGCGCAGGTCGCTGATAATCCGCTCGGCCTCCTGTCTTGCCTTGGCAATGATCGCGGCCGCTTCTTCCTCCGCCTTCTCCAGGCGCTTATCCCGCTGCTGCTCCAGCTTCTCCAGCTCGGCGGCATGGCGTCTGCGCAGTTCTTCCATCTCGCGCCGCAACTGCTCGGCCGTTTCCCGCTCCTGCTCGGCCCCCAGGCGGTTCTGCTCCAGCGAAGCGATCATGTTCTCGACGCGCATGTCCTCTTCGGTCACTTCACCGCGGGCATACTCCAGAATTCGCTCCGGCAGCCCCAACCGTTCAGCGATGGCAAACGCGTTGCTTCGGCCCGGAACGCCAACCAACAGGCGGTAAGTCGGGCTTAACGTCGCGACGTCGAACTCCATGCTGGCGTTAATGACGCCTTTGCGTTCATAAGCGTAGGCTTTCAACTCGCTGAAGTGGGTCGTCGCCACCATCCGGCAGCCCAGCGAATGAATATGCTCCAAAATCGCGATGGCCAGCGCCGAGCCTTCCGCCGGGTCAGTTCCCGCACCCAGCTCATCCAGCAAGACCAAACTCTTCGGTGTCATTTGACGCAAAATCGAGATAATGTTCGTCATATGACTGGAGAAGGTACTTAAGCTCTGCTCGATGCTCTGTTCATCGCCGATATCGGCGTAAATAGCATCAAATACGCAAAGCTGGCTGCCGTCTTCCGCCGGGACGAACAACCCGGACATCGCCATCAAGCTGAGCAGACCAATCGTCTTCAGCGTGACGGTTTTCCCCCCGGTGTTCGGCCCCGTAACAATGATCGTCGTGTACTGGTTCCCCAGCTCCACATCAATCGGCACGACCTGGTCAGCCGGAATAAGCGGATGGCGCCCCTTCTTCAGCTTGATGAACCCGCGGTCGTTCATGCGAGGCAGCGTCCCTTTTAACTCCCGCGCCAACCGGGCCTTAGCGAAGATGAAATCCATTTGCCCCAGTACATCTCCATCGTACAGCAGCAACTCGGCTTGCTCTCCAACCAGGGCGGTCAGCTTCTGCAAAATGACCTCGATTTCCCGTTCCTCCCGCAGCCGTGTCTCGCGCAGCTTGTTGTTCATGGCCACAATCGATTCCGGCTCAATGAACAGCGTAGCTCCGGATCCCGACTGATCGTGGACGATCCCGCCAAAATGCGCGCGGTATTCCGCTTTAACCGGGATGACGAAGCGGTCGCCGCGGATCGTGATCAGCTGATCCTGCAGCATCTTCGATACTGAAGCAGAGCGGATCATCGCATCCAGCTTCTCCCGAATCCGCACCTCCCCGCTCCGCAGTTCGCGTCGGATGCTGGCCAGCTCCGGACTAGCCGTGTCGAGCACCTCTGCACTTTCGTCGATGCAGCGTTTAATCGCATCCTCCAGTGGCTTCTGATCGCTTAAGGTATCGCTTAAGTGATGCAACAGCGGAACTTCGTGATCTTCGTGCATCGTGGCAATATACCGCTTAATCCGGCGTGAGCCTTCCAGCGTCGTTGCAATGCCCAGCAGCTCATGCGGGTTCAACGTTCCGCCGATCCGAGCCCGCTTGACCGCCGGGGTGATGTCCACGATTCCACCGAATCCGGGCGCCCCCTTAAGCCGGTCCACCTTAAACGCTTCGTCGGTGGCTTGAAGCAACCGCTTGACGTCCTCCAGATCGGTGACGGGCCGCAGCGCTTCGGCTGTTCTTTTTCCAAGTGCCGTTTGGGAAAAAGAGGACAGCTGATCTATAATTTTTTGATATTCCATGGTTTTCAAAATTTTCTCGTCCAAGTACGTTCACAACTCCCCTCGGGCTATGATCCCATTATAACGAAACCGTTCATTTTTCGCCATTTGCCCCCTTACACACATAAGAATGCGATTTGCGGAACATGATAAATGCGTATAGCCAAACGTACTTACTCTCAAAAGGAGGCTATGTAACATGCATTTTCTGGGACACGTCGTGCGATTCATCGTCTCCGCCCTAGTTCTGCTGGTTGTGGGGTGGCTGGTACCGCAATTCAGCATCGGTGGATTCGGCAGCGCCTTGCTGCTCGCCTTGGTCATCGCCCTGTTGGGTTGGGCCATTGAAGGCATTTTTGGAACGAAGGTTACCCCGTTCGGGCGAGGAATCGTCGGTTTTCTTACGAGCGCGCTCGTGATCTGGCTTGCCCAGTTCATCATTTCCGGCGTTTCCGTCTCTGTGATCGGTGCATTACTTGCAGCATTGGTCATCGGGATTATCGACCTGTTCATCCCTGTCGCAACTCCCTTTGACGCTGCCAAAGACAAAAACGATCGTTAATGGCTGTGTCAGGGCTAAGAGGCCATCCTCCGCAAGTGATCCGTTCACTGCGGAAGGAACGGCCTCTTGACTTATGGGGAAAGAAGTTCAACAATTCTTCAAACCTTGAGCCATCCACCCTCTGCAAAATACGGTATGATATTCTTAAAATTGTCACAAATCTACTGTATCGTGAGGGATTATTGTGAAGAAAAGCATAGCCATCGTCGCAACATCTGTGCTCTTGTTGCTTGTTACCGCTTGCAGCGGCAGCAAAGCGGCTGAAACCAACGGCAACGCCGGGAGTAATATCCAACCGGAAGCCGAGCTGGTGATCGAAGCCAGCAACTATCAATTTGATCAAGCCGAGTACCATTTGAAGAAAGACGTTCCAGTCAAAATCGTCTTCAAGAACGCCTCTGGTAATCACGGCATTCTTGTACCCGGTCTGAAACTGCAATTGGACCGCAAGAACGACTCCGCGGTGATCGTGCCAACGGAAGCCGGCGAGTTCGAAATGGCGTGCTCGGTTATGTGCGGCTCCGGCCACAGCGCCATGATCTCCAAAATTATCGTTGAATAAACGTGTCATCCTATGCAGCAAGAGCCCGCAGCGCACGCCGCGGGCTCTTGCTCTTATTTTATAAGCGATCCTCTCGCCACTAACCTTGATCCTGCTCCAGCAATTCAATCCATTCGTTAAATTCCGATTGAAGCTTGGCGTAGTCATCTTTCAGCCGCTGGTACTCTTCATCCCGCGCAGCCTGCCGCTCCTGCTCCTTCTCCCGCTCCAGCTGCAACAGCCGGAACTGATGGGAAATAACCTCGTAACTGTCCGTAACCTCCTGCAGCTGCTCCGCCAGCTTGCGCTTCTCTTCCTCCAAGGCCTCGAAGTCGTTGGCCATGGTGATGACCCGTTCGCTGCCAGCTGCGCTTTCCTGCTGCCATTCCTCCAGTTGCCGCTGCAGCTCAGCTTCCTTCTCACGCCAAGAGCTCAGCTCGCGTTCTGCCGAAGCCCATTGCTTGCGCCACTCCTGCTCCCGCTGCTCCGCAGCCTCGCGGTAGCTCGCCAGCTCGGCTGCCAACTCTGCTGCCAACTTGCGGCTGTCCTCAAGCTCCTGCAACCGCCGAGCCAACTCGTCCCGCTCTTGCTCCAGCCGCCGCTTCTCTTCTCCGGCCGCCTGCGCCGCCAGAAGCGCCTGCTCCCGCTCCTCGGCTGCCTGCTCCAACCGGGAGCGCAGGGAATCCAGCTCGGCTGCCAGGGCCGATGCCTTGTCCCGCTCGGCCTGCAGCTCGTTGTTTGCTTGCTCCAGCCGGCTCACTTCGGCGGCCAGCTGCTCGTTCAGCTGTTCGCTCTTGTCCGAAGCTTCGAGCAAGCTGATCTCTAAGCGACTGATTTCCTCGCTGCGCTTCTCGGCCAGCTTCTGCCACGACTTCTCGCTTTGCTGCGCCGCTGATACTTCGGCTCGCAGCTTGTCCTCCCGCTGCTTGCGTTCCTGCAGTTGCTGTTGCAGCTGCTTGGCCTCTGCCTGCGCGGCTTGAAGCGTGCTCTGGAGCTGCTTCGTCTGCTCCTGCAGCTTCCCGCTATGCTGCTGTGCCCGTTGCTCGGCCGCTTTGGCTTCTTGCTCCCGCCGCTGCAGCTCGCTCACCTGCTTCTGCAGCTTCGCGGCTTCCTCTTTCTCCCGCGCCGTCTGCTGTTCGACTTGGCGAAGCTTGGATTGCAGCTGCGTGTTGCTGCCGCGCTGTTCGCTAAGCTGACGCTCCAGCTCCTGTACCCGGCTGCGAAGCTTGCGCGCCTCCTCCTCCTGCCCCAGCAGGGAGGCCTCCAGCTTCTCCGCTTGTCCGGCTAGCTGACGCTTCTCATTCTTCAGCTGCTGCTGTTCCTCTTGCAGCGCCTTATACATGCTCTCCTGTTTGGCATGCAAATCCTGCAGCACCGAGTTCTCCTGCAGCAGGACTGTTTTCTCCTGCTTGGCGTTCTGCAGTTCATTCTGCAGTTGATCTACCCGGATCGCTTCCTCTGCCATGCGCACGGCTGCCAGCACGGCCAACCGCGGCGTGTCCAGATGGGGATAGGCCTGGGCGATGCTGCGCATATGTTCATCCACGCGGCGCGCGACCTGCTTCATATATTCCGCGCTGCTTCCAACAATTTTATAAGAAGTCCCGTAAATTTCTACGTTTACGCTAATTCGGCCTTGGTTACTCAACGTTATGTGCCTCCTTCGGTCCTGTATGTCGTCTCTTAGATGCGGATAATTGCACGAAAGTCACATCGAATCGGTCGTTCTACAAATGATTCGATGTGACTTCGTCCAATTCCTGCTATTTTCTAAGCTCCGCAGCAAAAGTTTGCGACAACCCTTCGACCACCTGGTCGTGGACCGCAGCAACTTCCTCGTCCGTCAGAGTCCGTTCCATATGGCGATATACCAGCGATAAAGCGACGCTCTTCTTGCCTTCACCCAGCTTGGCGCCCGTGAATACGTCGAATACCTCCACCGATTCCAACAGCTCGCCCGCCTTTTCGCGGATTACGTCGATCAGCGCGCCCGCTTCCACATCGGAGTTTACGACAACAGCGATATCGCGCTGCATCGCCGGATAACGCGGCAGTTCTTGGTACACGTAAGCTTCGCCAGCGTTGCGGTACAACGGTTCAAGCAGCAGCTCAGCGACATACGTATCATCCAGATCCAGCTCCCGCTGCAGCTCCGGATGAAGCTGACCCAGCGTACCGATCCGTTCTTTGCCGGTAGTTCCGTTCAAGAAGATCGAGGCCGAACGTCCAGGATGGAAGCCCTGCGGCCCATCCGCTTCATATGTCATCTTATCGGCAACTCCCAGGTATTCGAACAGGCTCTCCAGCGCTCCTTTGAGATCGAAGAAATCCACCTTCTCCGCCGGAGCATTCCAGCGTTTCTCCGCCCGGTCACCCGTCAGCAACAAGGACAGCACCGGCAGCTCGTTTGGCTGCTTGGTCAGCTTCTCCTCGTTGGTACGGAAGATGCTGCCGATTTCAAACAATGCCAAATTGTCTTGCTTGCGATTGCGGTTGTATACAGCGATGTCGATCATCCCTGGCAGCAAACTGCCGCGCAGCACGCTGCGGTCCTCGCTCATCGGCATCGCCAGACGAATCTCCCGATCGCCTTCGGCCAGCTGCGGGAACTTCGCGCTTGCTCCTTCACGGATGAAGGAATAGCCCATCACTTCCTGCCATCCGCCATGGGTGAGCAATTGGCGGATCGTGCGGCGCAACGCCTGCGGTTTCGTATAACCGCCGACTGTCGTTACCCCTTCGATCATCGTCGCCTCGATGTTGTCATAACCGTACAGCCGCGCTACCTCTTCGATCAAGTCGACGTTGCGCGTAATGTCGCCGCGGCGCGTTGGCACGCGAACTTCGATGACTTCCTCAGAGCCGGCACATTCGAAGCGGAGGCGTCCCAGAATGGCTTTCGCCTCCAGCGAGGAAATGTTCGTGCCCAAGTAATCGTTCAATTTCTGAAGCGACAGGCTGACGACCTTCTCTTCCGGCTCTTGATGAACGATCTCCACGATCCCTTCCGCTACTTGGCCGCCGGCATAGGCAGCCATCAGCGCTGCTGCGCGATTCAGTGCCGGGATGACAGAGGCCGGATCCACCTCTTTCTCGAACCGTTGCGAAGCTTCCGAACGAAGCCCCAGCGTCCGGGACGTGCGGCGGACACTACTGCCGGCAAATTTCGCCGACTCCAGGACAATGTTCACCGTTTGATCGGTGACTTCCGTATCGAGTCCGCCCATCACGCCGGCCAGAGCCACCGGACGATCTTCACCGTCCACGATCAAGAGTGCACCGGCTTCCAGTTCACGCTCTTGGCCATCCAGCGTCACCAGCTTCTCGCCAGCCTTGGCCTGACGCACGCCCAGCATACCTCCGGCGATCTTGTCAGCATCAAACGCATGCAGCGGCTGGCCGTACTCCAGCATGACGTAGTTCGTGATGTCGACAATGTTGCTGATCGGGCGAATTCCCGCCGCCATCAGCCGGTTTTGCATCCACAGCGGGGATGGGCCAATCTTGACGTCGGCGATGTAGCGTACCGCGTACCGGCTGCACAGGTCAGGCGCATCGATCTTGACTTGAATCCGCTCCTTCGCCAGTACCCCAGTGGAAGCAAGCTCAGACTGCGGCAGCTTCACTTCGCGGCTCAAAATCGCGCCTACTTCATAAGCAGCCCCGATCATGCTCAAGCAATCCGACCGGTTAGGCGTAAGGTCGAAGTCCAGCACTTGATCGTCCAGCCCCAGCAGTTCAGTAATCGGCGTGCCGATCTCCACGTCCTCCGGCAACACGAGAATGCCTTCCTGCTGTTCTTTTGGCAGCAGCTTGTCATTCAGACCCAGCTCCTTGGCCGAACAGATCATCCCTTGCGACAAGACGCCGCGCAGCTTGGCTTTTTTGATCTCCAGCCCGCCCGGCAGCTTGGCGCCGACGAGCGCAACCGGTACCTTCTGGCCCGCTGCCACGTTTTTCGCGCCGCATACGATTTGCAGTTCTTCTCCCTGCCCCGCGTCCACGACACAAATGTTCAGCTTGTCTGCGTCAGGATGCTTCTCTTTGCTTTTGACAAAGCCAACCACCACGTTCGAAACGCCTTGATTGCGGTTTTCAATCGAATCGATCTCGATCCCGGACCGGGTGATTTGCTCCGCTAACTCTTCAACATTAACCCCATCCAGCGAAATATAGTCAGACAACCATTCGGTTGATACTTTCATTGTTAGTTCCCTTCCCTCTTTACGTGAAATTAAACTCTGGCAAACTGCTGCAGGAAACGCAGATCGTTGTTGAAGAAGTAGCGGATATCATCAACGCCGTACTTCAGCATCGCAATCCGTTCGACGCCCATTCCAAACGCGAAGCCGCTGTACTCCTCAGGATCGTATCCACTCATCTCCAGCACGCGTGGATGCACCATGCCACTGCCCAAAATTTCCAGCCAGCCGGACTGTTTGCACACCCGGCAACCATGGCCGCCGCACTTCATGCACGTTACGTCAACCTCAACGCTTGGCTCCGTGAATGGGAAGAAGCTGGGGCGCAGACGAATTTGCGTGTTGGGCCCAAACATTTTGCGGGTGAATTCCAGCAGAGTGCCTTTCAGATCGCTCATCCGGATGCGTTTGCCCACAACCAGCCCTTCAATTTGATGGAACTGGAACGAGTGGGTGGCATCGTCGTCATCCCGGCGGAACACGCGTCCCGGGCAAATAATTTTAACCGGTACTTCCCCCTGCATCGCTTCCATCGTCCGTACCTGAACCGGCGACGTTTGCGTCCGCATAAGCAGATCTTCCGTCAGGTAGAAGGAATCCTGCATATCACGGGCCGGATGGTCCTTCGGCAGATTCAGCGCTTCGAAATTGTGGTAGTCCGTTTCCACTTCAGGTCCTTCCGCAATCCGGTACCCCATACCGATGAAAATCTCTTCGATTTCCTGAATCACCTGGTTCAGCGGGTGAACGCTTCCTTGCTTCAGCGGACGACCCGGCAGCGTAACGTCCACTTTCTCCGCAGCCAGCCGTGCTTCAGTTTCTTGACGTTGGAACATCGCTTGCTTCTCTTCGATCACCGCTTCGATCGCGGCTCTGACCTCATTGCCGATCTGACCGATCACCGGACGCTCCTCAGCGCTTAAGGAACCCATCCCGCGCAAAATCTCAGTTAAAGCGCCCTTTTTGCCCAAATATTTGACCCGAAGATCGTTCAAATGCCCGGCATCAACGGTTTCTGCCAGCTCTTTGAGCGCCTCCGCTTTTAGTGCTTCTAGACGTTCTTTCATGAATAGCTTCCTCCTAAAGGCAAAATAAAAAGGCCTTCTCTCCCGTAAGGGACGAAAAGACCGTGGTACCACCCTTGTTAGAGCACGGCATAAACCTGCCAGCCACATGGCTTGGAAGGTGCACATTGCTCTCACTCCAACGAAATAACGGCTCGTAACCGGTATCCCCTAATGTGCCAGACTGCAATCCATCGCCTTGCGACGCTAGATATGACAGCAGCGGCAGTTCAAGGAACTGCTCCGGAGTGAACTTCGGCAGTTCCGATTCCCTAGCGACGCTCTCAATCTCCGGCGCCCCTTCCCTGTTGGTCGGTTCCTGCTTACTCTTCTCCATCCACGCATTTCTTGTACATAATTACCTGCTATTATATGCTAAACGGACATCCGTTGGCAAGTCAGCGGTGAATTATGGTATCTTAAAGAGGTTATACCAAATGCCATGCAAACACGTCAAGGAGTGACTCGCCCAATGAACGGCAACGAACGCAAGAACATCAGACCTGGCCTCACCGTGGATATCGTCTTAAAAAAAGATCAGCCCACCGGCAAACTCACGCGCGGCGTAGTCAAGGACATTCTGACGAATTCCGCAACCCATCCGCACGGCATTAAGGTGCGGTTGCAGGACGGACAGGTAGGCCGAGTGAAAGTGATTCACCCGGACAACGCATAACTGATATCAAAGACTTAGATCCGCCTCACCGGATGCCGCAGCACGGTTTTCATCTTCTCTGGCCCGGTTTTGCGCGGGTCTGACAAATAGATTTCATGATGCTTGCGCGTATCATCGAAATTCTCGGTTAATCCATTCGTCTCGAGGAACGCCTTCATCTTGGCCACCGATTCCGGTTCCGTCTGATAAGGGCCGATATGCAATATTTGGACGCATAACCCTTCCTCAAACACGGCTAATCTCACGTCACTCAAATCGAGCCCGGGATTCTTTTTGACCGTCCGTTCCTTCACCCGATTCAGGAAGTCCTCTGTGACGAATTCCGGCTGCCGGATCATCGACGTCCACAACCAGTTGTCCCGGTTGGGATCATATCCGACGTTTATGGAGTCCCATAACCCCTCAAGCGGAGGTACCACAAAATCGTAGTACCCGTCCGGCTTATCGTCACCCATTTTGCTCATTTTAATGCCATAGGACAATGCGTACAGCTTCTGGACCGCTAACTGGTAAGCTTCTCCGTTTGGGTCCCCCTTGCCATCCACCATGAGGAACAGCATCGGCGGCACTTCAACAAGTACCGGCTCTGTTTTTGGCAGATACAGCTCCTTATCCCGCTTCTTAAAATCTACTTTTGTCACCATGTATATTTCACCCTCCTCTTAGGTTGCCCTCATTGTAGCAAGGTGAATTTGACACCTATATGTCATATTAAGACGGGTACAGCTCGGCAATTTTCTTGGCTTTGTTCCGCAAAATATTCCGAATATGCGGTGGTGAAAGTACGGTGACATTCTCGCCGAACGACAGCAGATAGCCATACACCCAATCATCTTCCGGGTAGCTGGCCGTCACAAGGTAATCGCCGTCTTCCCGCTTGTGAATGCGGGGCCGCTCAAACTCATCGAACACCCGATACGCCATATGCGGAGGAAATAAAAGCGCCAGCTCCACATAGTTGAGCCGCTCGTCTGGCATTTGGGCATCCAGAGGCGCGATCTCCAGCTTCCGACGATTGAACCGGGACTCCGTGACTTCCAGCTCTTCGATCCGGCTGATTTTAAATATGCGCAACTCCTGACTCTTCAGGCAAAAACACTGCAAATACCAAGAGCGGTTCTTAAACTGCAGCTTCATCGGCTCGACTTGACGCTCGGTTCTTTGCCCATACGAGCTATAGTAAACGAATTTTACGACCCTTTGCTCCAGTATTGCCGTTTTCAGCTGTCCAAATTTGCTGCGCTCTGCTTCCCCGCTGTTCCAGCCAGAGAAATCGACATCAATCCAGTGAACCTCTTCTTTGTGAAAAAGAGTGCTCAGCTTCGCTAAAATTTGGCTCGTTTGCAGGGCATTTGTCGCTTTCAGGCTTTGCAGCCCAAACAAAATTTCCTTCTGCTCGTCTTCAGACAACAGTGATTTGTTGAGTACGAAGTCCGGCAACAGGCCGATGCCGCCGCCCTTTCCCTTGCTGGCATATACGGGGATCCCTGCGCTGCTTAACGTATCGATGTCACGGTAGATCGTGCGAGTAGACACCTCAAATCGCTGCGCCAGCTCGGCGGCAGTGATCGTTTTACGCTCCAGCAGCAGATAGACAATTTCAAACAGGCGGTTCATCTGCATTCGCACCCTCTCCTTCTGAAGACAAGTATACCCTACAAATAAGACACCGCAATGTCATATTAAAAAAGAAGAGCTCTCAATGAGAGCTCTTCTGCTTGATGGCTGTTAGTTACGCCGTACGTTTCATGTTCAGCGGTTGCTTAGGCGTTGGTGCTTGCGTTCCGGCATCGCCATTTTTGTGGAACAGCTTGCGAAGGTAAGGCATTACGTAGTAGTCAAGACCGATTTTACCAGCGTTTGCGGCTGCCACGAGAACAA
>NZ_BILV01000070.1 GCF_004000745.1 Paenibacillus barengoltzii NBRC 101215 | reverse complement strand
ACTCACGGGGCGTTATTTGCCAAAGATCAACCCAAATGATGCTTCTAAGAGCCTAATAAGGCACCTGAAGTCCGTTACAACGGGAAATTCTCGGGAAATGGATAAATAGCGTCATTAAGGTCCGTTAGCTCGGGAGGGGGGATCGGTGGTTTGCGGTTATTTTTAGAAGTTCTGTTCAATCTAACAACAGGTAAGAAAAAACAACCCAAACGGAGTGAACAGACATGACAGTGGCAAATCACCAGACGGCGCACCAAGAAGCTGTGGAGACGGTGCGGAAATTGATCAAAGGCATCGAGATCGCAATGCTGACCACGGTGACGAAGGAAGGATTGGTATCGCGTCCGATGAAAACCCAGGAAGTCGAATTTGACGGGGATCTGTGGTTCCTTACCAAAGAGGAAACGGACAAATACAGTCAGCTGAAGGATCACCCTCACGTGAACGTGTCCTACGTTGGGGACTCCTACGTGTCGGTACGCGGGACGGCGGAGGTGGTCAATGACCGGGAAAAGATTAAGCAGTTCTGGAACGCTGCGTATGCCAAGTTCCTGCATACGACCAGCGATGATCCGAATCTGGTCCTGATCAAAGTGAAGGCCGAGGCGGCGGAATATTGGGAAACCGGCAATCTCGTCAAAGTGATCAAGCGCATGTTCTCCCAGCTCACGGGAAAAGAAACCGAAGCGGAGCTGAACAAGACGGTGAAATTGTAGGTGTGAACCGATCAATAAAAGCCGCCTCGCGGCGGGTCGATAACGACCTGCAGGAGGCGGCTTTGGCATTTGGGTTTATCCCGTTGTTCTTATTTCTTCACCGGAATCAAAATCTTCTGTCCGATCCGGATCAAGTGCGGGTTCTTCAGTTTGTTGTACTTGGCCAGAGCTTGCCATGTCGTGCCATGCTCCAGGGCAATGTGGTACAACGTGTCGCCCTTCTTCACGATGTGGACGATGTCCTTCTCTGCTGAAGGCGCAGGGGCAGGCTCAGGCTTCGGCGTAGGAGCCGGTGATGGTGCAGGAGCTGGTTCTGGTGTTGGTTCCGGCGTTGGCGTTGGTTCCGGAGCCGGGTTCACCGACTCAGCGGCCGAGCTCAGTTTGAACTTGGCGTAGCCGCCTTCGGAATCAGCGACAAACTCCAGGTTATCGGCCTTCGCAGCAGCTTCCTTGGCAGCAGGCGAAGTCTCGAACGTTACGTTGGCGTTACCGAACGGAGCAAGCGACCAGTTGCCGTCTGCCGTTGGGTTGATCGTGCCGTTTTCACGGATGTAGTCGATGATGACTTGGCGGTTCTCATCCGGCGAAGCCAGGATGATGCGCTTGCCGTCCGGGTTCGCAAACTTGCTGGACGACGCGCGATAGTTGTTGCTGGCAACAACGAATTTTTGCTCTGGATCGATTGGCTTGCCGTTATAGGACAGGTTCACGATCCGGCTGGCTTTCTCATTAACCAGGGTGCCCTTGGCATCGTATTTCGCCGGTTGCGTTACATCGATTTGATACGTTACCCCGTCGATCACGTCAAAGTTGTACGTAGGGAAATCGTAGTTCACCAATTCTTGCTCTTCCGATTTGTTCGGATCGATTTGGTTAAACTGTCCGGCGGACCATTCGAGCCATTCTTTAATCTCAGCGCCGGTGACCAGCACCGCGTTCACCGTGTTCGAGTACAGGTACAAGTCAGCGACGTTCTTGATTGCGATATCCCCAGCAGGAATATCCGTGTAGTAGTTCGCGCCTTGGCGTCCGCCGGCCTTGAATGGAGCGCCAGCCGACAGTACAGGCAAGCCTTCGTATTCCGTGCCTTGCAGATGCTTCTCGACGTACCATTTTTGCGCGTTGGTCACGATTTGGATCGAGGGATCGTCCTGGATCAGGGCGAAGAAGCTGTTAATTGGAGCCGTTGTCTTGCCTACCGGGCCGCGGATGTACTCCAGGGTTGCCTCATGGTCCTCTTTGATGGCGTCCCAGATCGTTTGGTCCGCATCGACCAGCGCTTTCTTATTCTCCGTATCGTAAATCGGCTTCACATCGACTTTGGAGTCTTTTACTGTCCATGACTCACCGGATTTCTCCAGTGTCAGGTCGATGATCCCCAAATTGTTGCCCCAATAACCCGGCTCTACGGCAGGAACACCGTTGATCGTCCCCTTGGCCAGGTCGACGCCGGTTTTGCCTTCGAAGGATGCGTCCGGGAACACTTTATGCGCGTGGCCGAACAGGATCGCATCGATGCCTTCCACCTTGCTCAGGTAGAGGACGGAGTTCTCCATCAGCGGGGTTTGTGGAATGTCCTCGAAGCCGGAGTGCGGTACCGCGATGATGAGGTCAGCGCCTGCTTTTTTCATCTCAGGTACGAATTTCTTCGCAGTTTCTACGATATCCTTTGCGATGACTTTCCCTTCCAGATTCGCCTTGTCCCAAGACAGAATTTGCGGCGGCACGAAGCCGATCACGCCCACCTTCAGCGTGTGCTTCGCTCCGGTGCTGTCAGTCACCTCTTTGTCGAGGATGATGTATGGAGTGAAGGCGTTTTTGTCGTTCGAAGGGTCTTGATCTTGATCATCCAAGTAAATGTTGGCGTTGACGTAAGGGAAGTCCGATCCGGCCACCGCCGTCTTCAAGAAATCCAGACCGTAGTTGAACTCATGGTTGCCGAAGTTGCCGGCGTCGTAACCAAGCAAGTTCATCGCTTTGTAGACCGGATGAGTCTCGCCCTCTTGAAGCTTGTCTACCGTCGCGACATAGTCGCCCAACGGATTCCCTTGAATCAGGTCACCGTTGTCGATCAGCAAGCTGTTCTTCGCTTCCGCACGCGCTTGCTTGATCAGCGTGGCGGTTTTGGCCAAGCCGTACTCGTCGGTAGGCTTGTCTGTGAAATAGTCGTAGTTCACGATGTTCACATGTAAGTCGGTCGTTTCCATAATGCGGAGCTCGACAGTAGCTGCACTGCTCGTGTCTGCGGCGGACGCCGTGAACGGCAGGGCTGCCAGGCTGGCCGCAAGCAAGGATGCAAGGATCAATTTAGGACTGCGGGATTTGAACAAGTTCACTCCTCCTTCGAATTTGGGTACTTCCTGACATGTCGGGTGAAATCATGTGCCGACAACATCGTTTAAATTTTACTTAAATATTTTAATGGATCTGGAAGGGCTTGTCATGAGGATTTTCGACCAGATCCCTCGAACTCGCATTTTACAAATTGTGTATATTCTGGGGGATTGATATGATATAGAAGAGGGAGGGATATTCATGGTTGGGCCTTCGGGCAAATCGGAGCTGGAAATAGAAGAGCGGCTAAACGACTTGGAGAAACGCCTTTATTCTCAAAATAAACGGTGGAAGGTCATCAGAAATATTCTCCTGGTCATTGGCCTCGTTTGGTTCGCATTGATCCTCGTCGGTGTCATTCAATTTATGTCGTCGGGATCTTGAAATTTACATAACATATTAAAAAAGGCGACCCTCAGGTCGCCTTAAACTTCTTCTGCGGACGATTGTGCAGTTTCTTGCGTTCCTCTGAATCCTTTTGGCTTCGCTTCGCCTCGGCGATTGGGCATGAAGATCGTTACCGCCAGGATCACGATGCTCAGAATGCCCATGCAAAGATAAGCGTCATTCGTTCCGAGAATGGTTGACATCTCTTTCAACTGGGCTGTAGACAAGCTTTGACCGGATTGCATCAGCTCGGCGGCATGGCTCTTGGTGCGCGTCGTATAAATGGTGACTACCAAGGCCGTTCCAATCGCACCTGCGACCTGACGGACCGTGTTCGTTACAGCCGAACCGTGGGCATTTAACTGCTTCGGCAGAGCGTTGAGTCCCGCGGTATTCAGCGGCATCGTTAAGAAGCTCAAGCCGATGCGCAGCACAATCGTACGGAATACCAGGTACGTATACGACGTGGTTTCCGTTAAATGGGTCACGCCCCAAATCGCCGGAATCGTAAACAACAGCCCGATAATCACAATGGGCTTGATCCCGAATTTATCCAGTAAACGTCCGGAAACCGGCGACAATAACGCATTAATTAAAACCCCAGGCAGCAGCAGCAGGCCGGTGTCCAACACCGAGAAGCCCCGGCTGTTCTGCAAGTAAAGCGGCAGCAGGATCATATCCGCATACATGACCATCATAATCATTATGCTGATGATTGTGGTGACGGAGAACATCTTTTCCGTAAAGACTCGCAAATCCATCAGGGGTACAGACGAAGTAAGCTGACGCCAGCAGAACATCAACAGGAAAATACCGCCGACAATCAGGCACACCAGCACTTCAGCACTTCCCCAGCCTTTATTCCCTGCATTGCTGAAGCCAAAGAGAAGACCGCCGAACCCCAGCGTTGAGTAGACGATGCTGATCAGGTCCAGCTTCGGCTTCGAGGTTTCCGACACATTCACCATGTATTTCAATGCTAATGGAATGACGATCGCAACCAGCGGCAGCATTCCGATAAAAATCCACCGCCAGGAGAAATGCTCAATCACCAAACCAGCCAGCGTCGGGCCAATCGCCGGGGCAACGATCATCGCCAGACCGATGAGCCCCATCGCTGCGCCGCGCCCTTCCTTCGGGAAGACCACCATCACGACCATCATTAACAGCGGCATGATAATGCCCGCCCCTGCGGCTTGAATCAACCGCCCTGTTAATAGAAGCGGAAAGCTGGGGGCGACAGCGTTAATGAATGTTCCAGCGAGCAGCAGGAGCATGGAGCTGATAAACAGCTGCCGGGTCGTGAATCGCTGCATCAGAAAAGCCGTAATCGGCACGAGGATCCCATTCACCAACATGAATCCGGTAATCAGCCATTGCACGGTCGTAGCCGAAATGGCGAATTCCTTCATTAAATCGGGCAAGGCGACATTTAAGATCGTTTGGTTTAAGATCGATAAGAACGAGCCCAAGAGCAGGACGGGCATCAGGATTTTTTTATTCACATGGGGTGCTGCGGTGTTCACGGTGTTGCTCCTTTCGTAATGACCATTTCATTGACGGGTCGTCAAGTAATTGATAATCTGTCGATAAAAAATACTACCACGCAACGCTGCAAATGACCATTTACACATTCCGCCGAAGTGTAGATTAATCAACAGTTTGTCAGGTCTGTGTTGAATAATTTGCGGATGATCGTCAAAGGAGAAGCGAAATGTTGAGCAATAAGGAGGGCAAGGTGGACCCCCGCATCATTCGGACGAAGCGAATGTTCCGGGAGGCGTTAATCGCATTGCTGCACGAGAATACCGATCTGCGCAAAGTCACTGTGCAGGGCTTGGCTGATCGGGCCGGGTTAAATCGCGCTACGTTTTATCTGCATTATCGCGATGTGGAGGATTTACTGGAGCAGCTGACGAAGGAAGTGTTAGATGAGTTGGCTCGGAGAATTCACCCGCTCACTGAGAGTGGTCTGACCAAGGACAACAATCCGCTCGTCTCCTTCCTGGAGGAGATTTACGAGAATGCGGCTTTATTTCAAGTGCTGCTTGAAAATAAAGAGTTCCGCCATCAACTGTTCGAGATCATGATGAACATCGTATCGACGCGGCGGGCGCGCCGGAAGGCGGCAGATCCGTCCAAGCAAGTCCCCATCGAGGTCATTGCCGCATCGACGTTGGGAATCGTCACCTGGTGGATTGAGGAAGGCACCCCTTATAGTCCGAGCTATCTGGCCAACCAAATCAATCAATTATATCGAAGAAGCAGTCCATCGAAGGCTTAAGGATCGTGTTGAGCGTACGCTGTCGTTAACCTATGGGATATGGGAAAAAGGAGGAGAGGCAAGTGTCGGCAGGGATTTTGGCGCATTTATTGGGGAAGCAGCCTTATCGGGAGCTGGCCGCGAAGGTGGCCGCCTATGAATTTCCTTATGTGCAGTTGGCGTTGTCCAAAGCCATTTCGGATGTGGATTGCTCGCTGGGCAAGTTAAGCCCGGGCTTGGCCATGGAGATCGGCGGCGCGTTTGCGGATCACCGCGTACGGATCGCCGTGTTAGGATGCTATGTCAGCCTGATTGACCTGGATGAGGAGAGCTACCGGCACAACGTGGACCGATTCAAGGAGCATCTGCGCCATGCGCGGCATTTCGGTGCGCCGATTGTGGCAACCGAGGTCGGCAAACCGGCGGACCCAGAACGACTGCCGGCGTATTGGGAGCGCCTCAACCGCGCGCTGGAGGAGCTGGTGGATGAAGCCGAACGCTGGGGTGTGACCATCGGCCTTGAGGCGGCCCAAGGGCACTTGATCGATTCGCCGGAGACGATGGCGCAGACGCTGGAACGCTTCCCCTCTTCCTGTGTGGGTGTTGTTCTCGACCCGTGCAATCTGATGAATACCGCTAATTTTGACCGCCAAGATCAGGTGATCCAGACGGCCTTCGAGCTGCTGGGTCCGCGTATCGTCAGCGCCCATGCCAAGGATCTGCAACGCGGCGCGAACGGCGAACTGCTGGAAACCGCTGCAGGTTTAGGGGAGCTGAACTACCCGCTGTTTTGGAGGCTGCTGGAGCAGTATAAGCCCTGTGGCTTCGTGACACTGGAGGCGGTGACGGAGAAGCAATGCGCTGAGGCAGCGAGGTTTGTACGAGAGGGGAGAAGCCAAAGATGAGGCATACGAAAGAGAGTTTAACCCGCCAACTGGAGGCTCTGGGGTTGGACGGTACAGGCACGGTGCTGGTCCATTCCTCCATGAAAAGTATTGGTGAAGTCGAGGGCGGCGCAGATACCGTTTTGGATGCGCTTACAGAATATATGGCGCAGGGGTTGTTAGTGTTTCCTACGCATACCTGGTCATATATCAATAAAGATCACCCGCGGTTCGAGGTGGAGCTTTCCCCGGTGTGCGTTGGCATTCTGCCGGAGCTGTTCCGGAAGAGACCCGGCGTTATCCGATCGTGGCATCCAACCCATTCGGTCGCCGCGTTAGGTCGGGATGCTCAGGCGTTTACGGCGGAGGATCATCGGTTTGATACGCCTTGTGCCCGAGGGTCCTCATGGGGGAAGCTGCTCGACCGTAAAGCAACGATCCTGCTCGTTGGGGTCGATTTGAGACGGAACACCTTCATTCATGGGGTGGAGGAGTGGGTGGATATTCCGGGGAGACTTACGGACGATCACGAAATGTTGTACACGATCACACCGGACGGTACGGAAATTCCGGTCCCTTCCCGCAGACATTGCGGGTTGCCTTGGTCGGAGCATTTTTGGAAGGTGGAAGAAGTGCTGGAGTATCGAGGGGCCTTGCGCAAGGGGAAATTGGGAGGTGCCGTGGTACGGGTCTGCGATGCGGCCGGCGTGGCAGAAGTCATTACGGAAATGTTGAAGGAGGAGCCGGATTTGTTCTCCGATAACGAACCGCTTCAAGATCCGGAACGCTGGATGGGGAGCCGATCAGAATGAACCGGAAGGAGGAGAGTCAGATGAAGACGATCACCGTACAGAAGTTGGTGGATACGTTTAAGTTGGAAGTGCTTGCCGGGGAGGAACGGATGGATCGTGAGATCACGCGACCTCGGACGCATCGGCCGGGGCTGGAGTTCGTGGGGTATTTTGATTTTTTTCCCATGAATCGGGTGCAGGTGTTGGGCCGTAAAGAAATCAACTACCTGTTGACATTAAGCGTGGAGGAACGCAAGCTGCGGATCGGGAACATCGTGAAATATCACCCTCCGTGCTTTATTGTGACGTCCGGGCAGCAGGAGTTTCCTTATCTGGAGCTGTATTGCGAGGAGGAAGGCATTCCGTTGCTGCGTACGGAAGAGACAGCGACGGAGTTTATCGCCAAGCTGGACAGTTATTTGGTTAAGGCGCTGGCTCCGGAGATCTCGATCCATGGGGTGTGCGTGAACGTCTCGGGGATCGGCATCCTGCTACGCGGCAAGTCCGGCATCGGCAAGAGCGAAACAGCGCATACCCTGATTCGCAGAGGGCACCGTTTGGTCGCAGACGATATTGTCGTGTTAAAAAAATTAAGCCCAACCACGCTGCTCGGAACCCATAACGAAACGACCCGCGAATTCCTGGCTCTACGCAGCATCGGGCTGATCAACGTGGTACGGCAGTATGGACGTCGGGCTTTTCAGGATGAGACACGGATTGTCTTGGATATCGAGCTGGTGCCGTGGCAGGAACATGCCCTCAACAACGAACTGGAGACGGTGCCGCAGTGTACGGAATACTTAGGGGTCCAAATCCCGCACATCGAAATCCAGCTCCAACCCGGCCGGGATGTCGCCGGCCTGATCGAGGCCGCTGCGAACAACTGGTACCTGAAGCAGCTCGGCTACAGCGCTGTGGATGAGTTTATGAAACGGATCGAGGAGGAGATGGGGTCGTAGGGGCTGCTGGTGAGCTCCTATGCTCCCGGCAAACCCACTGGTGAGGGGGGAGGTTCAACGATGCAAATGATGTGGAAAGTGAACGGAGTCAGCGTGCTGTATGCTTTTTCCCTATTTGTTCAAGTGGAGCTTCTGATGAATGTGTATCGGCTTGAAAGAGTTACCGGAATCGCCCATATGGATCGTTATGTACCTGTGGCGGTGTTCCTGCTCATTGTTCTGTTCTCCATCCTCGCTTATGTTCTGACGAAGTTCCAGCTAAGCCCGGGGAAACGAAAATACCTGGCAACGATCTTGTGGATTCCTTATTTCCTGCTATTCATCAAAGGGTTTGCCTCCGCCTATCCGATCACCGATCCCCAAGAGGTGCCGCTTCCGGGGATGGGGTTGGTTGTGATCGCGGCGTGTGGGTTGTATCCGTTATATGTTGCGGGAGTGACGTTTTGGGCGGGGGTTGGGTTTCGAGATCCCAAGACTTTATAAGCTTGTCCAGTGATAAACATTTCTCCTTTTAAGAAAATAAAGTGCTCCGAGGCTGAAGATAAGAGCGACTGCGGCTTGGGTCACCATGCAGCTTTGGAGGGAGAGGTTCGGATTGGCTCGATTCCACTGCATCAGATACAGAAATCCTTGACCGGTGCCTGTAGTAAACATGCCGAAAAAAAGATAAGCCAAAGGCAGCACGATGCCTAGTGCGATATTTTTGAAGAAAATCAGAAAGAAACTAGATAATATCATATAGAAAACCGCCGAGGTAAAGGCCAGCCCCAGCTCCTCCGCCGAATAATTGCCCATATCACGAAGAGCCGCAGTGTAGACTGCGGAGTAGACCAAACTCAGCAGGACGGGCCGGATCCAGCCAACGAAGAAGGCATTCAACGGATAGGTGAGAAGAAGTTCTTTATGATTGATTGAACCTATTTGGTATAACGACGCTACTACTGGAAACAGCATCACCGGGAACACGATATAAATTAAGAGTTGGTTCGATAGATCGGCGTTGAAGCTCTTTAACCATATAGCCAGCAACGTAAGGATAAGCGGAAAGAGCAGGAGGCCGTACCGAGTTTTAAATAGATAACGCCAGAAAATTATCTCTTGTTTAACCAAACCATATACCCCTCTTCCAAAGTAGGTGATGCTGCAGTCGCTTTAGAATCCAGCGGATCAGGTGCTATGTACCGAAGATGAACCTGACTGGAATCCAGTTGGAGATGCTGGGTCATCAACGCTGCGGGATTTGTCCGAATTTGCTCGGCGGTAGAGACATCTGTAGTAAGCTCCCACACCTTTCCTTTTGCAAGAGATACGACTTCTTCAATCGAAGGATACGGCTGGATCGTACCGTCTTGCATCAACAGGACTTGATCACATGTCATGGCTACGTCTTCTGTAATATGGGTAGAGAGAATGACGATTCGGTCTTGCCCCAGCTTTTTGATCAGATTCCGGAAACGAATTCGCTCCTCGGGATCCAAGCCTGCGGTTGGCTCATCGACAAGCAGTAAGGCGGGATGATGAAGGATCGCCTGAGCAATCCCCAACCTCTGTTTCATGCCTCCTGAGAACGATTTGACCAGATCTTCCGCATGTTGTTCCAGATTCACTTCCTGTAAAATAAGAGGGATCTCTCTCGAGAGCTGCCGAGTGTCCAATCCTCGAAGCACCCCCATGTATTCCAGGTATTCTCTTGCTTTCAAGTTGGGAAAGCCGCCGATATGCTGCGGCAAATAGCCTACGATTCTTCTCACCTTCTCGGTGTCTTTTTTCCAATCCAGTTGATTCATGCGGATACTCCCGCGATCTGGGGCATAGTAAGTTGACAATATTCTCAGGAGTGTCGTTTTTCCCGCCCCGTTCGGACCAAGGAGTCCAACAATCCCCTTATCTAATGTGAAGGAGGTCTCGTGCAGAGCTTCTTTTTTGCCGAATTTTTTAGCAATGGATTCAACTTGTAACATTATCGCTCACCTTTTTTCTGTGGATAGAACACTCTCAAAATATCTTCATTCGGATAAATATTCGGATAAATATAAGCCTCATCTGGGTTGGCCTGCATTCCGTAAAACGTAGTGACGTAATAAACGTTAGGCGGAAGCTGTGCGGACGCAGCATATTTCTTATTGTTATCTTTAAAAATATCCTCTACCCCTTGCTGAATTCTCTGAATTCGATCCAAGGTTTTGTAGCGGGGAAAGACTAAATGACCCTCATGCTCAAACTCACCCATGAGAAGGGTAGGGCCGAAGGCAACGCCTGTCCATAAATTTTCAGAGGGATGGGCTAGATTCGATAGGATTCGGTTGGGTTTTGCGGAATCCCAATAGATTTCGTATTTCTCTTTAACTCCCTGCGAGTAAGGATCCATGGCCTCCAGCGGATTCATAGGATACCAGGCAGAGGTCGCGATAAGCTGTAATGTTGTTGGTCCAATGGCTTGATAAGTACGGGTCTCCACTTCCAGATGCAGTGTCCCGATCCGTTCAGGCAATTCAAGTTGGACCACATTCCCTAAGCGTGTTGGAACTATAGGTCGCTCGTTAAGGCTTGCGGAAAGAACCTGAAAATCCTCTAATAAAGCCAAAGAAATCTGATCACTCTGCGATTCGATATCCATATCCACGGTATAGCGGAAGTAATGATTGCTCTCCCCGTGGTTCAGATGAAAGGTGTATTGATTCACTTTATAGCCGGTGTTTAATTGGATCTCATCGTTGTAATGGAAAACGGCTTGTCCAAGCGTATCACTCCCTGTGATATATGGAACGTAGGGGGATAACGTTGGGATAAGCAGCGAAATCACCATGGTCGCTATGGCTAGGTTTCTTTTTGTTCGATCCCTTTGGTACATGACCAAGGTATAAGCTGAGATCAACAACAGAAACATGAATGCCCTTTGGAAGTAATATCCTTTGTTGATTTCAAGACTCTCCAACGGATTGGAGGAGAAGATAAGAATGATGTTCGGGTCCCCGTTAATCAGCCAACCACCCAAGGTTTGTGGAATAAAGCCCAACATGGAATTATAAGGCATGGTTAAGAACCACAAAAAAATCATGATCAAATAGCTATAAATGCCAGGAAGACTTCGGTACACAAGATATCCCAGGATGATGGAGTAGAAAAAGGGAATGAACCAACATAACACCGTATAGAGCAGGGAATCCAGGATGTCTGACTTGGTGATATTGTTGTAAGTAATTCCGATGTAGGCCATAACAGTTATATAGAAAAGAAAGTAAATGGCAGCAGACAGCGTCAACCAATACAGGAGCTTACTTCGATGATATAAGGCATACTTAGGTGTTACGAAAAGGTGCTCCTCAGCATGGTTGTTGATTTCCATTCGTGCGATTTCAGCGCCATAGATTGAAAATAGAAGGGACATCACCATCATAAAATAGACTAGGCCAGGCACAACCGAGAGATCGGTTAAGCTTGACCTTGGCAAAAATATAGCTGCAACGATGGTTAAAGCAAATAGAGCCATCCACAACGGAGTCCGAATAAACTGCTTGATTTCCATTCCAATCATTTTTAGCATAGTAACCTCAACCTTTTAGTGGAAAATCCCTCTTCATATATTACTATATATTCCAAATTAGTAAATGAATTAGGTCCCCGCGACAAACAATGTCATAGAAATTCATGCTAAGGAGTTAGTTTGTTTCATTTTGTCAAAAAACGGGGGCTGTCTCTTCGTCATCAAAATGACTCTTGGGACAGCCCCTTTGTTAGATTACTCTGTTTCGGATGGACTCTTAAGGCCACTTGGTGTCAGAACTTTTAAGTACAATTTCACCTTTAGGCAAACCTGATCCACCATAAACCGTAACTGTATAAGTGCCTGAAGGAACCTTTGGGTTACTATCATTGTTTACAACTTCCACGGTTTTACCTGCTTTAACGGTTTCATTAAAAATAACAGTGTTCTTGGTGTTGTGCTTCACTTCAATTCTAAAAGATTCGGTCCCTGTATTTTTTGCATATAGCTTAATGTTTGGATATCCAATAGTCACATTGAAAGTGTTAGTAGGGTCAACCACATTTCCTTTCAAATCCCAAGTTAGTGTATCCTTGATTGCGAAAGGAGTAATTTCGATTATTTTATTTTCTTTCTTGGCGGCTGTGCCGCTATTTGCTGAAACAGCACCATAAACTCCAGTAACTAGTGAGAAAGATAGAACAGTTGCGCCAACAATTTTTAATGCTTTGCTTGTCATGGTTTAACCTTCCTCTCTTCTTTATTTGATATTACACTATTAATGTAACTAAAAAAGGATAAATATGTCAATGAATTAATATAATAACATTAATAAAAAAATTAACCATAAATGAAGGGTTACAGATAAATTTAATATATTTAAGGTGTGGTCATCTTTTTCTCAACCATTCTAGCGAGTTTAATAGCACCTTGATCGATATATTTGGCATAATAGTGTGACAAGATAAACATGGGCACCATGGAAACCAAAAACGTTAATGCAAATGCCATATTATAACTCAAATTACCAATCACTTTGCTAAATAGGAACGCGGAAAACGTGTTTAGGAAAGTGAAATGAATGAGATAAAGCGAAAACGAAACCTGCCCTAAATAAACAAACGGTTTCCATTCAAACACACGCTGCAGCAATGCTGAGCGAAGCAAAACAAACAAAATCATAGCGGCACCTAGAGTGTGCGCTAAACGGCGGGGATCGATATGAAATTGAATCCACAGATTGATCAAATTTGTCCACACTTCTATAGGTTCGTACATATTATCAGTTAGTGAAGTGTAAGGTGCCGAGCCTAAGTAAATTCCCATCAGTAATACGGATACTTTTATCGTTTTACCTTGAATCCATTTATACTTGAGTAAATCGGCGAGAAGCATTCCCCACAAAAAAGCAACAAAATAGGTTTGGATCAATACAACGGATAGGATCCCATACACAATCCATCTCTTTTTCGCGCGCCCAAATAATGCAATAAAGCCAAATATCAAGTAAGAACCCAGTAACTCATAACTCATTGTCCAGAGGACGGGATTGTAAGGATGAGCCTGAAAGCGGAAGAACGGATCAAATACGGCTGCTTTAATTACGGTATACAGATTGGTATCTAATTCATAGTAATTTTTTTTCATATCCGTCCATGTGCTTCCCCATATGTCTTGGAGATGAACACTATTTGTTATAATGGCCAGGTACACAAACATTACAGAAACCGCCGCTGGTACGGCAAGCCGAACGTACCTTCGGATCGCACTGGATTGCAACGAATAATAGAAAGTTTCTCTATCAAGCCTTTTTTGAAATATTTTAACGCTGAGTACATAACCACTCAGCACAAAGAACATACAAACGGCAAATTGTCCATTGTAAAATAGATTAATTGGAGAATGCCCGTACCAGGTATCCCACTTCCAATGAGCTTGCTGGGGGTTGCCATTTAATGCAGCTGGATAAAACACTTGAATATAATGCGAAATCACCACGACAAATGCGGCAAGACCTCTTATTCCGTCAAGATAGAGCAGCTTTCCTTCTCTCATGTTGTCATTAAGCTTATCCAACGATTAATATTTCTCCTTTTAAGAAAATAAAGTTTCTTCGACCTCAATTTGGAAAATAACCCTTTAATATATTACTATATATTCCAATTTAGTAAATGTATTAGATGATTTGTCAAAGAAACTTCTAATTTTGCAACAAGATCTAGCAATGCTAGGGAAAGCCCGAAGTATATTAAACTACTGTATGAGGAGGGGTTACGATGCAGTGGCAGGAAGTAAGAAAATGTGTCATCTATTTGAGGTATAGCCCTTAAGTCTGAATTCTAAATTTACTTCACCCATTTACAAACCAACGGTCGGTATTTATAACGAAGATACATCAAATTTGAAGAATTTTCCGGAGGGTTCGAGTTGAAACAGGAGGAGCGCAGACAGCGGACGTTAAGACGGCTAATCGATGCAACGAAAGAGTTGATTCGGGAGAAGGGATGCCATTCGATTACGATGCAGGACATTGTGGGCAGATCTGGCCTGTCTAAAGGCGCGATTTTCCATTATGTCAACAGCAAGGACGACATCTTTGTTCTGATCCTGCAAGAAGGGCTTGAAGAAACGAACCGACGCTTCATGCATGAGATTGAGCAAGGCCGGCGGAACTTTGATGATCCGATGCAGAAGATTAAGGACAGCATTGTTGAATTCGAAAACCCGCAGAATGTGACCAACAAAGTGCTTGTGTATTTGTTTGGCAAGGAAGAGGACCCGACCGTTGCAGAGGCTCTGAAGCAGTATTATGAGCGGACCGTTTACTTATCTCAGCTCTGGATTGAAACGGGTCAGCAGCACGGCGTTATTCCCGAAACCGTTGAGGCGGACAAAACGGCTGAGTTGTTCACGCTGATGACGCTGGGATTCCGAATTCGTGCAAGAATTCCGAACGTGCACGCGCTGGTTAATGCACAGGACTTAACTTCACTGATGACGAACATATTGAGCCCCGTTAGAGAACGGGAAGAGAAAGGGTGATCGGTTGTGGGATTATGGTTAACCTTGCATGTACTAGGTGTCTTATTGATGGTGGGAAATATCATCACGGCGGCATTTTGGAAGAGCCGGGCAGACCGGACCGGGAATCCCCAAATTATGCACAATGCGGCTAAGAACGTGATGGTCGCGGATTATATTTTTACGATTCCTGGACTGGTCCTGATCGTCCTTTCTGGCGGCATGATGACAGGCGGCATGGGCTACTCATTAACGGGGCTGAATTGGCTTACTTTATCTCTGGGCTTGTTTGCCGTGAGCGGATTGATTTGGCTGATCGCCAGAGACTCGACGTTGGCGTTTGATCCTAAATAAGATAAAGATACCCAATTTTCAGGAAGGATAGAGTGCGATGAATAAACCGAAAGTGGCGGTCATTGGCAGCTTGAATATGGATATTGTGGTGGAAACGCGCCAGCATCCGCAGGTTGGGGAAACGCTGCTTGGCGAACAGATTCGCTTCATATAAGTACCAAGGAACAATATCAATGGAAGAGAATAAAAGTAGTGAAAAAACTACAATAGGATTTATGCTAGATGAAAGTTCTATTTTTGAGGTAGCTTATTAGAAAATATTACCTATGGGTTGAAAGAAGAACAGATTGATATAAATAATATTAGGAAGGTATTAAATCAGGTCAAATTAGAATATTTATTTGATAAAACTGAAGGATTAAATACCATATTGGATGAGCCTACTTCCGGGCTCGATGATTTGACAGAACAAATCGTATGGGGAAACTTTCGTAGAGAATGTAATGACTCGACTATTCTTTATACAACACATCACAAACAAATCATCTATAGTACTGACCGAGTTCTACAAATAAGTAATGGAAAAATAAACAATGCTGTGAATATAACAGAAAATTATAGTCTACGTTTCCAAACTTAAATATAAATCCCATAACCAGTGAACTGTTAGTTTCAGCTAGAAAATTAGATTAGTATCAGAAAATAATTTTGATAGTTGAGACAGAAAAATAACTACTTAGGAGATCTAATGGAAGTGAAGAAACGACTCAATCTATTTTCTTATGAAGATACCATAAATGTGAATAAAAAAGATGGTATTATTCTGATTTTGTATTATGTGTATCTAATGACGTGTACGTATCTGTTTGGGTTAATGATGTTCAGCACGAATTTATTGTATGAGACGTCCAAATATATTAATAATATTAGTTTATTAAGAATTATACTAAGTGTTCCCATGTTCGTATTTCAATTACTCCCTATTATGTTGATTTTATTATTTCGTGGGCATTCTCTATCGACCATTGGAATTACTAAATTCAAGATACTTAAATCTATTATTATTGGACTAATCGCTGCTGTACCATTAAATGCATTACCGATATTTGGATATTTAAAAGGGAATTATACTATTCAACTTAGCCTAGGGAATGCGCTGGTACAACTTATATATTATATTGTTATAATTGGATTTGCCGAGGAAGTTATATTTCGGGGATATCTTCAAACACGAATTTTTACTCTTATTAGTAATAAATACCTTGCAATTTTTACAGGTTCATTTATGTTCGCAATCCTACATATTCCTTTTCATATGGTCCGATCCGAGATGAGCCTTTATGAGTTTATAACACACGACTGGTTCGATCTATTGTTGAAAGGTTTAATGCATCTAATCTTTGTATTCATTTATTCTCGGACGAAAAACATCATTGCCCCATCAATTGCACATGGATTAATTGATTTTTTTAATAATTAATGGAACTTTTTTTGAGCGAGTTATTAAAAACTGGTGCAAGAATTGAAGTGACTTAATTATGGAGAGAATAAAAACCTCCTGGGCACAGCCAGGAGGGGGAGCCATGTAAGAAATTTAAGGATACATCGTCACTTCCATCGTCACCTCGCCCCCGCCGGTCACCTGAGAGTTGGCGAGATGCAGTTTACCCCCATGCAATTGGGCAACAAATTGGGTGATATAGAGGCCCATGCCGTAGTGTCCGTTGCTTCGGCGGGAGGGGTCGCCCATATAGAATTGTTCGGTGGCGTACTTGAGCGCTTCGGGCGAGAAGCCCGGACCTTCGTCAGTCACGCGGAACTGAATCCGATCGCCTGCAGCCTCCACCGATAGCGTGATTTTGCTCTTCGCCGGGGTATGGTCCATGGCATTGGCGATGACGTTCATGAGGGCGCGCTCCAACAAACCCGGATCGGCATTGAGCTCGTCCGGCAGTGCGCCAACGAAGTGGACTTCGACGGTAAGTTCCTTAACTGCGGCGAGGGCTTGCATCTGCGCTTCGAGCGTATGGATGAACTCCTTCAGTTCGAGGTTTACGGGCTGATAGGAAGCCGTCGTCTCTGTATTCGTGATTTCGATCAAGGTCTTGATATAAGCCTCCATCTGACGGGCGCTTTGGGCGATATACTCGGTGTATTCCCGTTGCTCGTCCGACTGCTCCGTTTCCGAGAGGAGCTCAACATTGCCGCGAACGATGGTGAGCGGGGTTTTGACGTCATGGGCGAGCGCTGAGATTTGAGCCCGGCGGCGGCGCTCCAGATTCCATTGCTGCTCCAGCGAGTTCTTCAGGGCATCCCGCATCTGATCCATGGACCGAAGCACCTGGTCAATTTCAGCAATCCCGCTGTATTGGATGGCGAAGTCCAGCTCCTGCTCCTGAATGCGCTGGGTTGCTTCCTGGAGTCCGCTCATTTTGCGAGCTAACTTTCGTCCAAACGATGAGGCCAACAGAACGGCTTGAAGCAGAAAGAGAATGCAGAACAGCACAAAAAAGGCCAGTTCCGCACTAGGCATCAAGCGGCGCAGGGGCTCTAAGTTAAACTGGGCTGCAAGAGAATACCGGAAGATATAGACCTCTTGGCCATGCGTCACCTTCGTATAATGATATAGGAAAGAGTAACCTCTCGCTTGACCGTCCTCCATACGCTTCCACGCCGTCTCACTTTGCTTGGCGGATAAGCTGTGTTCCAGGAGCTTCCCGTCCACCGTGTACTTCGCATATTGGTACAACGCAGAGGGCGAGTCTAGCCGTACCTCCTGTCCCGCCGTGAGACGAGACTTGACGTCCTCCACCTGCTTCTCGGCATAGTCTGCTGGGAGAACGACTCCCGAGAACAGCAACCCCATAAAGATCAAGGCTAGCAATAGGGCAAGCCCAATCGTTCCCAGACAAAAGGCGGCTAAATATTTAAGAAACAGCGTACGCAGCTTGGTTTCTTTCGGTCCTGGCATGACTCGGGCTATTTCCATCGGTAACCTATCCCCCATACGGTTTCAATCGGATTCACGTTCATTTGGTTTAACTTGGCACGGATATTTTTGACATGCTCGACGATAGTAGAAACTTCACTTTCTCCATCGAATCCAAACACGGATTCATAAATCTGATCCTTCGAGAACACTTGCCCCCGATGTAACGCCAAAAATTCACAGATGGCATATTCGCTTTTGGTCAACGGGATGAGGGTATCCCGCACCCGCATCTCCTTGCCCGACAGGTTGAAATGTACTTCGCCGATTAAGAGAACGCTGCGCCGTTCCCGGCTTTCCCGGCGGAGGTGGGCAGCAATTCGCGCCCTTAACTCGCCTGCGCCAAACGGCTTGATGATATAATCGTCCGCCCCGATGCTTAAGCCCTCCACCAGATCATTTTCCATGGATTTGGCAGTCAGAAACAGGATGGGGCAGTCGACCTTGCTGCGAATTTGCCGGCAGAGGGTGAACCCGTCCAACTCCGGCATCATCACGTCCAGTACGATCAGGTCAAAGCTTCCCAATTGCAGCGTTAACACATCAGAAGGAGCGGAGAGAGCTGTGACGAGATGTCCTTCTTTTTGCAAAATATTCCGAATCAAGGTCAGTACGGCTGGATCATCATCTACCGCAAGAATATGGGCCATGTTCTATCCCTTCTTTATTGATGAGATCTAAGTTTAGTCCAGCGATCTCGTACCTTCCCATCGCCGGAACCACACTCCTAAGAATACCATGATTGCCAAGGTTCCTGTAAGACAGGTAAGGATTCCGGGTTCAAGCAAAGAGCTCGCCGGGATCGGGAGGGAGGCAGTGTTCGCGACCCCATATTGCATCCAAAGGCTAACGAACCGGGCAGCCCAGGCGCAAGGGATATAGATCCAGTTATGGTCCCCAAGACCGGTCAGCAGAAGGGCAGACACGAGGCTCTCCAGAATCCCAAGACCGATGGATGCCCCTTTGCCAAAGCGCAGACCCACGTAGAGGTGCAGAGCATAGAGAAACAAGCTGCTTCCGAACAGGAGCCCCGCGGCTTCGATATAGAACGTGAGCCCATACGGAGATTGAGACAATAAATACAGGAAGCCAACTCCGAACCCCACCGAAGCCAGAATTGTACTGCCTAAGCCCAGCAGGAGAAGCACGGTCAGCTTACCAGCCAGGGCAATAAGGCGGTTCGGCAGGGTGAGAAGCTGCTGGTAGTTTCCGGCGGCAGCCTCCTGGTCCGCAGCGATGGCACAGATGATACCGATCATCGTTGGAAAGGAAACCGCAAGCACCTGCAAATAACCGCTCACTTTAGAAGCTGGCGTAAACGGAGTATAGGCGTAATAACCTAAGAAAACCACGATCACGGCCAGCGGGACGAGCAAGTGCACCCACAGGGTTGGTTGTCTGTGGAGCTTGATAAGTTCAGATCGGAGACAACGGAAGTAGGTGCTCATATTACTTGGCCTCCCGATGGCGGAATACACGCATCGTCAAGATGCACAGCAGGAAGAACAGGCTAAGCGTGATCAACACCCCTGGCAAAATAACGCTCTTGTCCCATAAGGCATCACCTTCGGGAACCGGCAACCCGTTAGGAAGCACGCCGATCGCGGCGCACATCAGCCGAGACGGAATCGCATAGGGCACAGCCCACCAATACGCCGTCGTAGCCAACAGAACGTTGCAGGCGATGTTCCCCAGCACATTCACGATCATCGTAGCAAACATGCCGATCCGGTCGGTTAAGAACAGACAGAGCGGGATCTGCCAAAGGAAGGTCAGAAAGAGCAGCAAGCTGCCCAAAGCGTGATCCGCTAAAGTCAATCCACCAGGGAAGACTAGCTCGCTAAATGCAATCCCGAGCATTAAAATGACCGAGGAAACCAATAACAGCCCGGCGATCACGCCGATTTTACCGAGCCAAATCTTGGGCAGAGGCACCGGCAATCCGAGGATCGCTCGATATTTTAGCTTTTTGCTGTCTTTTTGGATTACACCCGTGCACATCAAAGTGAGCGCTCCGGGAAGCAAAAGGGTATACCACCAGTTGTAGCTGGCGATTTGAAAGAAGCGTCCGCCCATCAATACCGCGCATAGCAGCAAGGTGAGCAGAGGGGCTAGCCAGGTCAGTTTTCTCGTAAAAGTTCGTTTGGTTTTAAGAAATTCTGCACGGAGGTAAGCTTGCATCTTATTGCTCTCCTTTCTGGTGCTCACGAGCAATTTGCATGAACAGGGATTCAAGATGTTCTCCCGGAGTAACTGCCTCTTGATAAGCCAGCACGCCTCCGGCAATAATGCCGATGTGATCCGCGATTTGCTCTACTTCGGATAGGACGTGGCTGGACAAGATAACCGTGATCCCCATCTTTGGAAAAGAGCGAATCAGCTCGCGCAGCTCCTGAATGCCAAACGGATCGAGACCGTTGGTGGGCTCGTCAAGAATCAGCAGTTTGGGGCGGTGGAGCAGGGCAATGGCGATCCCCAGCCGCTGCTTCATTCCCATGGAGAACTGGCCGGCGCGTTTTTTCCCAGTGTTCGTTAAACCCACCGTCTGCAACACTTCGTCGATGCGAGTGTCCGGCAGCCCAAGAAGTGTAGTCCGCACTTTGAGATTTTCGCGGGCCGTTAAATTCTCGTAGAGCGGAGGTGACTCAATAAGAGCGCCGATTTGGGATAAATGCTCGCGCGACCAGGGGGCGCCTAGAAATTGAATCTCACCGGAAGTCGGCCGCAGCATGCCGGTCAGCATTTTAAGCAGGGTGGATTTCCCAGCACCGTTGGGTCCCAGCAATCCGTACACGGAGTTCTCCTGAATCGCGAGCGAGACGTTACGGACGGCTTGCTGCCCTTTAAAGCTTTTACATAGGTTCTGCGTCTGCAGAATAAGGTTGTTGTTCATGTGTACTCATCCTTTTCATCCATTCTGGAACCTATGGTAAGGGGGAATTATAAGAATTTGATAAGGATTGCGGAGCTAATTCGAAATAAAAAAGAAGCTTGATTTACTCCAACGTAAAATCAAGCTTCATCGGGATTTGTAAGGGTGAGCTGGAAAATTGCAGGAATGAAACAGGCGTGATATGATTAGGATAGAAATAAGGAGCCGGACGGCCATCCGACTCCCGGTACAACATTTTGGGTGGGAAACCTCCAAAGTGTTTGGATCAATAACCCGCACCCTTGGCGCTAACCTGGGCGGGTTATTTTCGTTTATGCAGGTAAGTGAGCAAAGCTAGCACGAACATGCCGAGCATAAGCACTTCCGATAACGAAAATTGCATGAGCATCACCTCCGCTCTGGAGGCGATACTTCCCCACCCAAGTCTGTTGTACAACCATATTATATCAATAAATCTAGTAAATGGGCATTTCGAGACTTTACTCCAACGTAAAATCAAGCTTCTTCTGAATATCCGTGCCGCGTTTGAAGTACAAGGTGTACTCTCCGGGTTCCCACTGCAGATTGTTCAGCCGCATTTCAAAGGCTGCTAAGTCCGCCGTCTCTCTCATGTTCTCAACCTGAAGGATTTCGCTGTCTCCGCGTTTGGTGACATATAACTGAGCCTGCCGTAAGCTTTCCTTCTTGTCCGGATAGATGGCCATGGCGATAAGCCGGGCCTCGTTCTTAAAATGATCCGAAGGATCGTTGATTCTAGGGAATTCTTGGTTTTGGACAAAGCCGAGCTGGAGATCATATTTCGTGTTTCTGACCAGCGTGGGATACACGTTTAGAAAAAGTATGATCATGGCGAGAATCCCAAGGAGAATCAAGAGCAGCATAGTTTTTCGTTTCATAGTCGTTAGTGCCCATCTATGCCCTTTTTTCTCTTCTGTTGGATCTTTTTTTGGGGTGCCAACGCTCTTATCTCTCCTCAAAATTTCCCGCCTCACAATCCCTGCATGATTTGATACTCCACCCATTTATCTACTTCGCTCTTCAAGAAGAGATGACTCCGGTTAGGCAAGACCATACTAGGTAAAATCGAGTAAGTATCATATGAGCGTGTGCCCTGTAAATTTTCTCTTTTCTTCCGATCCAACTCCAGAAGGTCCTGCAGGTCACTCATGGGAATGCCTAGGTAATCGGCTAATTCACTTTCGGTTAAGATCGACTTATTTGCGATATCCGTCTTGGCATGAACCTCCTCCTCGGACTTGTCCTCTCCCCGTTCAGCTAAGATGTAGCATCCTCCTAGAAAAGCAGCAGCGAGAATCAAACTGCAAATGATATTACTGTATTTCTGCATTCCATCTATGCCCTCCCAAATATTAACAATCACATTCAAGTATAAGGCATAGAAAAATGGATACCAAGTCATTTCTTCACAGATGTTCTGTTCCCTCTCTCAACTACTCTCCTGCAAAAACACCTGCTCATGAAACAGCGCTTTGATCTCATCGGTTTGTCCTTTTCGCGCCAGAACATATAAGGTGTCCCCGGCTTGCAAGCGGGTGTGGCCTCTTGGGGTGATCATTTTCTGGTCGCGGATAATGGCGTTGACTAACGAATCCTGCGGCATTTTCAGCTGCCTGAGCTCTTGTCCGTCTGCGGCAGAATTTTCGCTGACTTGGATTTCTACAATTTCGTGATTGGTTTTGCCCATAGATACCAGCTCTAGTGCATGTGGAACTATGGTTTTCTTGCCCTCGGACAGGCCTAGAAGATTTGCTAAAGGCGAGATCGTCGCCCCTTGAATTAAAGCGGAGGTCAACACAACGAAGAAGACAACATTGAAAAAGAGGTGGCCATCTTCAACGCCGGCGATAAGTGGGTAAGTGGCCAGCACGATCGGCACTGCACCGCGCAGTCCGGCCCAAGAGATCAGGAGCTTCTCTTTCACGTTAAATTTCATGAACATCGTACTGAGAAAGACGCCGATCGGCCGAGCGACAAACATCAATAAGATGGATAACGCCATGCCTTGCCAGATGATATGAATGAGATCAGCGGGGAAGACCAGAAGTCCAAGTAGTATAAACATGAGGATTTGCATCATCCAGGCAAAGCCTTCGTTAAACCGGAAGATGGAGTGGCGGTAGGTGAGGTCGGCGTTACCAACCCACATCGCCATGACATAGACGGCAAGAAGTCCGCTCCCTTTGAGCAGGGATGTGGAACTGTAGGTAAAGATCGCAAAAGCCATCGCTAACACGGGATACAGCCCGGAGGAATCGAGGTTGATTTTGTTGATGCACCAAACCGCGATTTTTCCTAAGAGCAAGCCCATCACCAACCCCAAGCCCATCTGCCAGAAAAAACTCAAAATCATCGTGAACATACTAGCGTTCGGGGATTGGATCAGCTGGATGACTGAGACGGTTAAAAAGACAGCCATCGGGTCATTCGACCCGGATTCGACCTCAAGGGTGGAGGTGAGCTTCTGCTTGATATTTTTCTCGCCGAGCACTGCAAATACAGCCGCGGCGTCCGTTGAACCGACGATCGAACCAAACAGCATACCTTCCAGCCAAGTGACATCCAGGATGTATTTCGCGCAGGCCCCGATGACAAGCGTGGTCAGCACAACCCCGAGGGTCGCCAGCGACAAGGAAGGAGCCAATACGCCGCGGACGTTCTGCCACTTGGTTTGCAGCCCGCCTTCAAACAAGATGACAATCAGTGCCATGATGCCAAAGAGCTGGGTGATCACGGCGTTGTCATAGTAAATAAACTTACTTAGGATCATGCCGACAGCAATAAAGAATACGAGGGAAGGCAAGCCGAGCCGCGAGGAAAACTTGGTGGTAAACACTCCGATGAACAACAGCAGGGAGAAGAGAAGAATCGTATTGTCAATGGTAAAGGGCAAACGATCACCTTCCTTTATCTGCTTGATAACTATATTTTACCTTTCGCCTATGGAGCTCGACAATTCATTTATATGCCTTGTACGGATTTTTTCGACCTTATGTGTTGATTTAATCCATAGATAGATCCATGATAAGTCATCTTCTATACAAAACTGTCCGTTATTCGACCGCCTTCTGTCCTTTGCATGTCCGCTTATAGACCGATAGAGCTGGATGATAAAGAATAAAATGTTAGTGTCGGTCACATAACATTAACTTTGTAGGGCTGCGATAGATTTATCGTGGTTCTTTTTTTATTGCAATTAAGGGCACTGCAATGAGAAGAGCAAGGTTCGGAAGGGAGGTGATGAAGTTGAGCTAAGAACATGTAGGTACAATATTCCTATTTATCAACTAAATAGGAGATCCGATAAGAGATATGAATCAAAAATCCTTAATATGGAAGGAGAGGGAAATTGTATGAGGAGGAGCAAAGCAATATTAACTTGTCTTGTCGCCCTGTTGTTTTTAGGAAGTTTGGGGCCGGTATCGTTAAGGGCAGAAGGAGAATCCAGCTGGAATTCCCTTGGGGTGGTAAAGCCACCTGTTGAACACAATTCTAGCCCATCCGTGACGAAGGATGTATATACCGTAACGAATAGCGTTTATCTACTCGCTGCTGAGAAGACGGAATTAGTCATCTATCCGGGGGAGAGCGTCCGATTTACAAACGATACATCCAACTTAATCTCGATTACAACGGATGCCAAATCCAGCAATGATATTCGCTATGATTATGTTTCTTACAACAGTGAAGGCAAGGTAACTTATGATGATCTCGCCCATACTGGCAGTGCAAGCGTGCTATCCAAAGGGGGTACCACGGTCATTACTGTGGATTATCCTTATCCTCTGACGGTCAGTTTTAATTCGGAACTTTCATATGCTTACTCCCCGGTTCCTGCCCTGTTAAAAAAGACGTTACGCCGAGGAGAGAGCTACTTCATTTCCAATCAAGCTTATGCAGGTCGATCTATTATGAGTGACGCGACTTCAACAAACGGGAAACGTTACGATTACGCGGTTTATAAAGAAGATGGGTCCCTAGAGAAGTCAAGTTTTGACACATATACCAAGCCTTCCTTCAGCGTGGGTGATTCGATTATTTTAACCGGAGCCTCAGAAGAACCAGTAACGATAGGTGTCCCTTACGAAGGCTTCATTGGGTATGAAACGGATGAACCAGCCTATGACAGTGTGCTGCTGTATCCGGGAGAGAGCTATAAGTTTACAAACGTAGGTACGAAATCGGATCGAATTGAACATTCTGGAACCACCAAGGACAAATTTGACTATGTAGTTTATGACGCGAATGGTACGGAAACCTCACGGGGAACGAATACCTCGACCATGCCTTTGGTAGCCGTGGGAAGGTATATGACGCTAACTCTTCTTACCGATAATCCGGTCCGGGTTGGGGGTCCGTACAGATCCTTTATGGGCGGTAATCGCCAGGATGACGCTATTAGCCGAGTAACATTATCTCCAGGTGTTTCTTACAAATTTACCAATAATGGCACACTTCGTAATCCTGTGAATAACAATGCCAGAGAGGTGGATGGCCTGTACGATTATACCGTTTATGAGGCGGATGGCAGCTACTACTCCCAGGGCTTTGATTCGATTAGTACACCACAGCTGCCTCCCGGCGGGTTTGCGATCATTACCGTGCAAGGGTCGGTCCCTGTAACCTTTGATTATACGGACGATTTTTCTGCTGAAGTCAGTGCGGAGCCGTCTCACTTCCGGGTAACTCTCTCGCAAGGCGAGAGCTACGAATTTACGAATATCTCTTCAAGCCTTCGTACATTGCGGTCCAATGCAACCTCCAGCAACCGATTTGATTGGGTGGAGTACTATCCAGACGGAACGCAGCAAGGAAAACGGGAAAATACGTATACAGACCCGCAGGTATCTAGTGGGAACTCGATTGTTGTTACGGCAGTTTCGGCTCCGGTAACCTTCGGTGCAAATTATCGCCTGTTCTCGTGGAAGGACAAACCGGGGGAGGCGATCTCCAAACAAATCGTTCGGTTAGGTGAGTCTTATACGTTTAGCAACACAGGCTCAAAGTCGATTGTTATCAACAGTGATGCGCGGGATGTTGGAGGCATCTATGACGCCGCCGTTTACCGCGCTGACGGCAGTGTCTATAGTGTATCGTTTGAAGAAACAGGGAATGTGACGATTCCTGCCGGAGGGTATGCAATTATTACTGGTCAATCTGCAAGTCCGGTGAAGATCTCTTATACGGACACGATCACAGTAGCTTCTTCGGCAAATCCTGCATTGCTTCGGGCTACGGTTGCTCCGGGTAATGCTTATACCTATAAAAATATAAGCAATGAAACAGAATTCCTGTATAGCAACGCCACCATGAATACAAATGAATTTGCCTATGTCATCCGGCGTCCGGATGGAACCGTGCATAGTGAAGGCGCAAGCCGGTACACGTCTGTGCAAGTTTCAGCAGGCTACACCATTACGGTAACTCCGCTGGCGGCTCCGATTACGTTCGGGGCGGTATATACCTCGTTCACAGGCACGGCGGGCGAGGATCCGACGGTTAAACGGGTGACTTTGTACCAAAACGAAAGCTATCTATTCACCAACTTGCAGGCTTCCCCTCAGACCTTGACCAGCGATGCGAAGGCTAGTCTGGGTACGGGGTACGACTACGCAATTTATCGGGCGGACGGTATGCCAGATACAGCGAAGTTTGATCAGGACGGTAATCTCTCCGTACCCGCGAACAGCCAGGTTGTGGTGACGGTAACTACGGATCGAGCCGTAACCTTCACCTATGGACAAGCTTTTCAAGCAAGCCCAAGTGCAGAACCGGCATTGTTGAAACGTGTACTGGAACCGGAACAACGGATCGGATTTAAAAACATCGGCAACTTTGAGGCAAAGCTGACGACCAATGCTAACATTTCGGCTAACCGGTACTTTGACTTCACGATTCTGGATGCCTATGGAAACATCGTCCGGCAAGGGAATCAAACCGCGACCTCGTACGATGTACCAGCAGGTGGGACGATCCAAGTGAAGACGACTTCGGCTAACGCGGTTCTTTTCACGGCTCCTTACCGCAACTTCGAATTTGTGCACGTAGAGGAGTACGTGTTTGAGGACTTGCTGCATCGTCAGGTTTTATACGTGTACAAACAAGCCGGACAGAGCGGCTATTACCGATTTACAGCTCCTGAAACAGGAAGGTACCGTTTTGCAACCAAAGAGCTGCAAAATTTTGCGATTCAACCGATCCTTACGTTGTACGATCAACCGAATTTGCGTACGGCGCTTGCCTCGAGCAACGAGAATGAGCAGGAGTTCGGACTCGATTACACCGTTCTGGAATTCGATCTTCAGGCCGGCAAGACGTACTATTTGAAACTTGAAGAGGAGAACGCTCTCCCGCTTGAACTGCAGCTAATGGCGTCGATCATGACGGTGCTTCCAGAAGCAAAGTTCAACTATCGTCCGGATGGACGGCTTACTGAGATTTTGTTTCCAACTGGAGACAAGTTGATTTACGACTATGACCCGAATGGGAATTTGAAATATCGAACGAAAAAAGTCTTTCCGTTCCAGTAATGTGTCGACATTGAACCAAAAACGAAACTCACGGGGTGATTAAGGATGTTTAAGAAAGTCATCGGTCTGGTGCTATCTATATCACTGATTAGCACGGGCTTATTGGACGCCGTGTCTTTTGGCGCTTCTGCGGATCACAGAGGAACGGATAATTCAACAACCGCTTCCTCGGCTTCCACTGAATTCCTGACCGTATCCGGGATCATTCGTCAATTTGACGTTCGTGAAAACTGGATAGATGAGCAGTTGTCCAAAGGATATACACTTTATCAGATTTATCAGGCATTACTTGGCGGAAAGGACGGTTATGAAAAGGCCATTTCTCAGTTCAGGCCCGCGTGGGAGATCGAACAAGCTGCGGACTTGTTCCCAACGTCCGGGCAGGCCAAAGAATCTTCGGCGCAGAAGTCCAGCCTTCCAGTAGTATTCGCCGCTGCTGACGATTACGATCAATTGGCTATCGAACAACTATCGCTGCTGGATGAATCTTCGATGTATGAAATGGGTTATGCCGAGGATTCGGTTGACGCTGCTACTGGCAACGTGAGGCTCCTTGCTACGGATTTAACTCTGCCCGGGGCGCTTCCTTTTTGGCTAACGCGTATATATGAAAGTGCGCGGGCCAGTGAGGAAATCGGCGTGGCATTGGAAAATGGAGCTTATGTGAACCGTACAGCAGCCCGCCGGGAAGAGCGGGAATCTGCGCTAGGCCGGGGCTGGAGATGGGGGCTTCCTTTCATTGAAGAACGGGAAGGTACGCGGATTTTGGATTTTCCGGGGATTGGGCGTTATTCGTTATCGGATGATTTGAAGCTGCAAGGGTATCCATGGAATGACCTGTTGCTGACCGCGGACGCAACCAAGACGGTTGGAGGTCTGACTAGCGATACGAAGGTTTCGGTGCTGAACGGGAATCAGTATTATTTCAGCGCTTCAGGCCACCTCATTCTGATTGCTGACAACTATGGGAATCAGGTTGAGTTCTACTATACAGCCCAAAATAACGCAACAGTCCTGTCTCGAATCAAGAACAGTGACGGCAATGAATTGACTTTTGCCTATGCAGCCGGTCAGGTTACGGTAGCCCAAACGGGTACGGATCGGAAGATGGAGTACTACACGACAGTTGATAACGGCCAACCTGTATTAAAAGAGGTTAAAGATGCGTTGGGCCGGAGTACCAAGTATTTTTATACCTATCCGGAATCTCGTTATAATTTCTTGGCGGCTTTAAAGGATCAAGAGGTGCAGCAGCCGGTAAAGCGCTCGGCATTGTTAATGCGCGTGATCTATCCTGCTTCAGGAACGACTGAGTTCGATTACGTACCTGCTCGCAAGCAAATTGGTGAGTATGCAACGGACTTTGTTTTTAAAGCGAAGGAGCGCAAAAATGTCTACTCGACACCGCTAGGAGATGTTGTCCTCCGCCCTGTGGAGTTTAGTTATTCCGGTGAAGACTTGAACAGCTTTGGGCAGGCCGCAGCCTGGACCACGACGATTAAGGAAGCTCGAACCACAGATACGTTGAAATTTCGGAAGGCTTTTCTGGGCAGCGGTCAGCCGGATCGGTTGTATCTTGATGAGCAGAGAAGTGAAGAAGCAACCACGGGATTTGAGCGGCAATTTCGTTATGATGATGTGACGGGCTGGAATGTGCCTGTGCAAGTCACGGAGAGCTATTCGCAAGGAGGCAGCGAATCGCAGCCTCTTACGGCAACCTATCGATACAATGAACAGGGACAAGTGTTATCGGAAAACTGGAGTACCGGACAAGAGATGATTTACGAGTATGCCGGTTCCTCCGCTCCTTACTTCTGGTCTCTGCCGAATCAGGTTCAAACCAAGATCAGGGATGGCCAAAAGCGTATCCATCGTTTCCAATACAATGAACGGGGAAGCGTGTCTCAATCCTCGGTAAGAGAAAATAGCGCTACCGGCAAGCTGCTGTCTCAAACGGATTGGGAATATGATAATTACGGCAATCCGTTAGTAAAGAAGATCAAGGACGATAAGCGGACGAATACAGTTAACTTTTCTTATGCATCTCCTTACGGGAAGCACTTGCTTACTAAACAATCGATGGTGATTCATGCGGTTGACGGAACATACACCGAAACGAAGCAGAATTTTACTTATACGGCCGCAGGGGATCTTCTTACGGCGGAAGATGAAGCAGGAGCTGTCACGACTTACACGTACGATGCACTTGGACGAGTCATAAAGGCGCTGTACAGCGATCAGACCCAGACCACGGTTCAATATGACGATGACCATAATATCGTCACGACAACCGGGCCGGAAGGTATCGTCACCTTGGAGAAATATGATCCGTTTGGCTTTTTGGTTAAAGAAGTGGTGGATGACGCCATCTTCGAATACACCTACGATGAAGCAGGGAACTTGGACCAGCAAATCGATGCCGAACAAAACGTCACGAGATTTACTTACGACGGGTTCAACCGACTCACAAAAACGCTTTATGCTGACGGCTCGCAGGATGATACCAGCTATGATATGGTGAATCGCACAATAACCTACACGGACCCTGCAGGAGTTAAGCAACGACAGAAGCTGGATTTGCTGGGGAACACTATAGCCGTAGAAGAATGGAAGAACGGTGCGTTTACCCCATTGCAACAAGCTACTTACGATCTGGAAGGAAATGCACTGTCCGTGACGGACGGTAAGGGGCAGCAAACCCTTTATGAGTATGACGCATTAGGACGTCTTGTGGCGATAACCGATCCGGAGCAACGTGTTACGAAATATACGTATAGCTTGGCCGGCGATTTGATCAAGATCGAGTACCCAGATAACACATACGTGGAAAAAGAGTACAACGAAGCGGGCAACTTGATTCGCCAAATGAATGAAGAACATTTGGTGGAGGCTTATTTTTATGATTCAAGAGGGAATCTAATTAAATCGTTAGACCATTCAAGCCGGTTTACGGAGTATCAATATAACAGCGACAACTTGCTTACAAAAATCCAGGCACCGGATCAAACGATTCAGTACACCTATGACGCGATGGGGCGTCGTACGGGGATGACCGATGTCACGGGGAGTACGGTATACAGCTACGATCCGCTGAATGGATCCTTAATGTCCATTCAGTATCCGGATGGCACGCGTATTGATTATACCTACAATAAACAAATGCGTACGGGGTATACGCTGACGGACACCACCGGAAAAGCAGCAGGCGCAAGCTACACGTTAGATAAAATGAACCGGGTCAGCACATTAGGTGTCGTGAGAAATGCAGCGGGGACTAGGAAGTCTGCGTTAACTGCTGCCTCAACGGCATTGGCAGAAATCGATCGTATTACTTTTGACTACAAGGCCAACGGGTTGCTGGAAGAAGGTGCGTCAGCTAACGGACCAAGTACGTCTTACGGCTACGATGGCTATGATTTGACGGAGATGACAGTCACCGCTGGTGCTGCGGCTGCTGCGAAGAAAGCGGCTGTAAACGCAAAAGAAAATGCCGCGACCGTAACCGAAGCGGCATATGGCTTGGCCAAGATGAGTGTAGCTACCGGGCATACGTTTAGGTATGAATATGACCTTAACAAGAACATCATCAGCCGTATGCAAAACGGTGCTGTCGATACCTTTACTTATGATCCGTTGAATCGAATTCAGACCGAAAGCGGGTTAAAGAACAAACGGTACGCTTATGATGCACGCGGCAATCAGTTAACCGTGGAAGGCCGGGAACTCCGAGGCTTGACGAATGCGAACTTCACCTTCGACAGCCTGAACCGATTAACGAAGGTAAAACTGGAAGATGGCAAAGAAGTGAGCTATGTCTATAACGGGGACGGCTTACTCTATGAACGTGTGGAAGGGACCAACCGGACCCGGTATTATTATGATGAGGACGCGAAGCTAATCGCCGAAGCCAAGGTTAGCGGAGGCACGCCAAGCGTAACGTATACTTATATCTACGACCTGAGCGGACGTTTATGGTCTCGCGTGGACCAGGCCGGTGGCGAGGTGCAGTATTACCAACTCAACGGTCACGGCGACGTCATTGGCCTGACTGACAGCCAGGGCAACCAACTCAACACCTACACTTACGACATCTGGGGCAACCCGGAAACTGAAGAAGAGACGGTTCCGAACATCTTCCGTTATTCGGGCGAATACTGGGACAACACGACGGATCTCCAATATCTTAGAGCTCGTTGGTATGATCCGAACGCGGGCAGATTCGTCTCCAAGGACCCATACCAAGGCAGCATCGCGAATCCGCTAAGTTTGAACCGGTATTCGTATGTGGAGAATAATCCGTTGATTTATGTGGATCCGAGCGGGCATTTTAAA
>NZ_BILV01000069.1 GCF_004000745.1 Paenibacillus barengoltzii NBRC 101215 | reverse complement strand
CTTAGTAACATTTTAACTGAGTGATCGCGCCTTCACTTCCCCTCTGCGCAAAATATGTTATAATGGGGTTTGTGCCTGGAGGCCCGCTCCCCAGTGCATAACGAAATTGAAGAAGAAATCCGTGCTTATTCCTACGGGAATACACGGGAGAGGTTCGAGAACTCCCTCTATAAAAAACTATAAATGCCCTGCCTTGATTCGGCGGGTTCTTCGCGCTCGCATGCCCGTTTGCTGAACGGCAACGGAGTCGCAGCGCCAAGGACACCCTGCCGGTCGAAATGGGCTTGTTTTTTTGTGACCAGTTCAAGAACTCTCTTTCTTCTATCACAATGGGCCGGGAACGAAGGATTCCTGCTTCACTATTAAAGAAGACGGAGGGTTTTTTTATGCTTAAAAAGGAAAAAGCGGTTGTTGTGTTCAGCGGCGGTCAAGACAGCACAACCTGTCTGTTCTGGGCGATCCAGCAATTCGGCGAGGTTGAGGCCGTGACGTTTGATTATGGCCAACGCCATAAGCTGGAGATCGAATGCGCGAAATCGATTACCGCTGAGCTTGGGATCAAGCACACCGTACTGGATATGAGCCTGCTTGGGCAATTAACGGCCAATGCTTTGACGCGCAGTGACATTGCGATCGAGCATCAGGAGGGGGAGCTGCCAAGCACGTTTGTGGACGGCCGCAACCATCTCTTCCTCAGCTTTGCTGCCGTACTCGCCAAAGGCGTAGGTGCCAAGCATATCGTCACCGGCGTCTGCGAGACCGACTTCAGCGGTTATCCCGACTGCCGCGACGTGTTTGTGAAATCGCTGAACGTGACTTTGAATTTGGCGATGGATTACGAGTTTGTGATCCATACGCCGCTCATGTGGATCGACAAAGCAGAGACCTGGAAGCTAGCCGATGAGCTTGGAGCCTTTGATTTCGTGCGCGAACGGACGCTTACCTGCTACAACGGTATCATCGGCGATGGCTGCGGCGAATGCCCGGCCTGCAAGCTGAGAAAAGCTGGACTGGACAAATACTTGCTGGAACGCCAGGAGGCGAATTCACGATGAACCGGACACCGGGGGAATTTCGCATCGTTGAAGCGCTGCAGAAGCTGGACCAGGACATCCGCCGGGACCAGCTACGTTACCACCGCCGCCGGGTGCTGGTGAGCAAGGAATTCACTTTTGATGCCGCGCACCACCTGCATGCGTATGACGGCAAATGCAAAAACCTGCACGGCCACACGTACAAAGTGGTGTTTGGCATCAGCGGCCGGCCGGATGAGATCGGCATGACCGTTGATTTTGGCACGATCAAGGAGATTTGGAAGAACGAAATTGAAGCTTATCTGGACCATCGTTACATTAATGAAACGCTGCCGCCGATGAATACCACCGCCGAAAATATGGTGGTGTGGCTGTTCGAGAAGATGGAGGAGGCGCTGCAATCGGAAGCTTATCGCAATCCGGTGCTGGAGGCCCGGACGGAGTTCGTCCGCCTCTATGAGACGCCAACCAGCTATGCGGAAGCGAGACGGGAGTGGATGCAGGATGAGTAAGGAAGCGACCACACAAGAGCACCGCGAGCTGCCGATCCCCGTCATGGAGATCTTTGGCCCCACCTTACAAGGCGAGGGTATGGTGATCGGACAGAAGACGATGTTCGTCCGCACAGCCGGCTGCGATTATCGCTGCTCTTGGTGCGACTCCGCCTTCACCTGGGACGGCAGCGCGAAGGAGATGATCCGCCGCCTGACCCCGGCGGAAATCCTTGGCGAGCTGCGCGACATCGGCGGCGACCGTTTCTCCCACGTCACCTTGTCCGGCGGCAACCCCGCCCTCCTGTCGCAGCTGGCCAGCTTGGTGGAGCTGCTTCACGCCGAAGGCATCACCGTCGCAGTCGAGACGCAAGGCTCGCGTTGGCAGGATTGGCTGGCCGAGGTCGACCAGGTGACTCTGTCGCCGAAGCCGCCAAGCTCGGGCATGGACACCAACTGGGACGTGCTGGACGATATCGTCGCTAGGCTGGCTGCCCGGCCTCACCCGCTCGCCGTCAGCTTGAAGGTCGTCGTGTTTGACGATGACGATCTGGCTTACGCCAAGCGGGTGCACACTCGCTACCCCAACGTGCCGATGTACGTGCAGGTGGGCAACCCGGACGTGAAGCGGATGGACATCCAGGAGCATGCGTCCGACCTGCTGCGCCGCTACGAAGCGCTCATCGACAAGGTAATGGCCACGCCGGACCTGAACAATGTCCGGGTGCTGCCGCAGCTCCACGCCCTCGTCTGGGGCAACAAACGCGGCGTGTAGCGGAAGTTCAAAAATCGGCTTTCGATCACGAGGCGAATTCGAGGGTGCAGGTTCGACGTCGAATCTTGAATTCAGCCGAGCCTTCCGTTGCTCACATAGCTCCTAGCTATGCTCCGCTACTCAGTCTCTAGCTTCATCCAACCTTCTCGGTGCTCCAAACCCGATTTTTGAACCTTCATTGAAACGGCAGTTCATCAATCGGCTTTCGATCACGAGGCGGATTCGAGGAGGCTGGTTCGGCATCGAATCTTGAATGCAGCCGAGACCTCCACCCCGCGGCTAACGGACACCAGAGACGTTATTTGAGGCTCCGAGGGAGCTTTCCAAATCTACCGGACTCAGTAGACCTTATTTTGATGTAAAACAGCACATCGGCTGCGATAAAAGCCAAATAAGGTCGCTGGAGTCCGTTACAACAGGAAATGTCCGGGAAAAAGGCAAATAAGGGCTGTACGGTCCGCTAGATTGCTTTAATGAATATATCTATAAGGAGGGCTTCATATGGCCGGAAGAAAACCCGAAGAAATGCAAGACGTAACCCTGCTGGGCAACCAGGGCGTCAAATATCCTTTTGACTACGCGCCTGAGGTATTAGAGACCTTTGACAATAAACATCCGTACCGTGATTATTTTGTAAAATTCAACTGCCCGGAGTTTACCAGCCTTTGTCCGATCACGGGACAGCCTGACTTCGCCACCATCTACATCAGCTATATTCCCGATATCAAAATGGTGGAAAGCAAGTCGCTCAAGCTCTACCTGTTCAGCTTCCGCAACCATGGCGATTTCCATGAGGACTGTGTGAACATCATCATGAACGATTTGATCAAGCTCATGGATCCGAAATACATCGAAGTCTGGGGCAAATTTACGCCGCGCGGCGGCATCTCCATCGATCCTTACTGCAACTATGGCCGTCCCGGCACCAAGTACGAAGCGATGGCGGAACATCGCCTGCTTAATCATGATATGTATCCGGAAAAAGTCGATAATCGCTAAATCCTTGTCTACGTGGTGTGCGTAACAATGGATCTATCCCCCTGAGAGAGGAGAACCTCATGAAACCAAAAGTGTTTATCTCCCGGCCGATCCCCCCGGAAGTCGAACATTATCTGGCAGAGCATTGTGAAATCCGCAAATGGGAAGGCGACGAACCGATCACCCGCGCCCAACTTCTAGCCAGCTTAAGCGACGTCGAGGGATTGTTGACCGCGGACCGCAGCATCAATCAGGAGCTGTTGGATCATGCTCCCAAATTAAAAGTTGTCAGCAATATCAGCGTTGGCTACAACAACTTTGATCTCGAAGCAATGAAAGCCCGCGGCGTGCTGGGGACCAACACCTCCGCCGTTCTGAATGACACCGTCGCCGACTTGATTTTCGCCTTGATGCTGGACGTCGCCCGCCGGGTATCGGAACTGGACCGATATGTGAAAGCAGGGAAATGGAAACGCGGGGACGGCCAAAACTTGTTTGGTCTTGACGTCCACCATAAGAAGCTTGGCATCATCGGAATGGGCGAAATTGGCGAAGCCGTGGCCCACCGCGGGCAATTCGGCTTTGGGATGCAGGTGTTGTATCACAACCGAAGCCGGAAACCGGAGGCCGAAGCTAGACTGGGTGCGACCTATTGCACCTTGGATGAGCTGCTGAAGGAAGCTGATTTTATCGTGCTAATCACGCCGCTCACACCGGAAACGCGCAAGCTGATCGGCGCTCGGGAATTTGCTTTGATGAAGCCGACGGCCGTGTTCGTCAACGCCTCCAGAGGGGCTACCGTTGATGAGCAAGCGCTGACCGCCGCCTTGCAGAACCGCCAAATCTACGGTGCAGGATTGGATGTGTTCGAGAAGGAACCGATCGATCCGGACCATCCGCTGTTGAAGCTGCCGAACGTAGTAACCTTGCCGCATATCGGCTCAGCGACGGACCAAACTCGCCGGCAAATGGCGATGCGAGCCGCAGAAAACCTGGTGGCTGCCCTCGAAGGCCGAACACCGCCAAGCTTGGTCAAAGAATTGCGACCGGATGCATAAAAAAACTCCCCGGTTACCGTCAGCGCAAGCCGCGCACGGTACCCGGGGAGTTTCTTTTTTATTCCTCTTCATTGAGTAAATCAACCGGCTCGCGGTTCCCTAGTTGTCCGGCCTCAGCGTCTTTGAGCAGCCGCCGCAGCCAATTAAGCTCTGTCCGGGCATGCTCGTAACGTCCCACCATCAAGTGCAGTACGCTCCTTGGCACGATCCCCTGATGTTCTTCGTAAACCTGGTAGCTCAAATTGACCTCATGCTCCGCATTACGAATTCGGTCTTGCAGCATGGCGATCAGCTTCTCCCGATCCCCATGTCTGGCAAATGCCAACGCAACATGCAGCGGATGATAGGCGGACACTTCCTCCTGGAACCGTTCGATCAGCAGTTTCTGAAAATACTCCCGGCCCTTGTCCGTGATCCGGTAGACCGTCTTGTCCGGACGGCCCTCGCCGTAAATCGTCTCCACCGCTTCAATATCTCCCGATTTGGCCAACTGGTCGACGGCGTAATACAGCGAGCCGATTTTGAAATTGCCGTGCTGATCGAGGAACCGATCCCGGATGCGGATGAGCATCTCATAAGGATGCTGATCCTCCTCAAGCAGCAAACCCAAAATACAAAGACGGATCGCTACACCTTTCATTCCCGATTACCCCCGCTGTTCCGACGGCTTTAACGCCTTGCGCTCGATCCGGTCCTTCGGCATGGCGAGTACGACGAGCACGGCGCCAACGGTAGGAACGAGGGCCCACATAAACGTATGCGCAATCGAAGTGGACAACGCCTCTGTAATCTTGTCCAAAATCTCAGGCGGAATCAGCGCTCTTTTCTCGGGGCTTAATGCTTCCTGAGTATCGCCAAAGTTCCCGCCGCCTTGTCCCATTCCAGCAAATGCATCGGCCATCGCCCCCGACATCAGGTTGCGCTGCACGATGCCAAAGATCGTAATCCCCAGCGTCATCCCTAACGATCGAAGGAACGAGTTGGTTGAGGTCGCCGCTCCGCGCTGCCGCATGTCAAAGTGATGCACAGATGCCATGCTGAGCACCGAGAAGGAGAAGCCAACGCCAAATCCGGTCAAGATGCTGTAAAGCGTAAGCAACAAGCGAGACGAATCATTCGTTAACGTACTAAGCGCAAAAATACCGCCAACGAAGCAAATCACCGACAAGCCCATCACCGTGCGATAGGGGATCCGGGAAGCGAGCATCCCGCCCAGCATACTGCCAACCACCGAGCCGATCATCATGGGCATCAGAATAATGCCGGAATTGGTCGCTGAGCCGCCATAGACGCCCTGCACGAAGATTGGAATATATACCGTCGCAACGATAAATACACTCCCGTAAAATAACGCCAACAAACAACTTGTCGCGTAAAGCCGGTTTTTGAACATTTCAAATGAAATGATCGGCTCTTGCGCTTTCGTTTCGTACAGCAGGAACGCGACAAACAGCACGGCAAAACCCGCAAACAATCCCAAAATCACGGCAGAATTCCATGCATATTTCTCGCCGCCCAGTTCCAAGGCAAACATCAGACACACCACGGCGCCAACCAAGGTAAACGCCCCGCCCCAGTCGATCTGCTGCTTCGCATGCGTCAGCGACTCCTTGTAGTAGAGGATAATCAACACCAAAGACACGATGCCGATCGGTACATTAATATAGAAAACCCAATGCCAACTCAGCGAGTCCGTGATAAATGCACCCAGCAACGGGCCAAAAATACTCGACGTGCCAAATACGGCACCCATTAGCCCGGTCATTTTCCCGCGTTGCTCCACCGGGAAGATATCGTAAATGATCGTAAACGCAATCGGCATCAGCGCTCCCCCGCCGATCCCCTGGATCGCCCGGAATATACTCAGCTGCACGATGCTTCCGGCGAGCCCGCATAACACAGAGCCAAGCAAGAACATGGCGATGCCAAATAAGAAGAAGCGTTTCCGGCCATACATATCTGACAGCTTGCCAAAAATCGGCGTCCCCGCCATCACCGTCACCATATAGGCCGAAGTCACCCAAACGAACTGCTCTATCCCACCTAAATCGGCAACGATCGTTCCCATCGCCGTTGTTACGATCGTGTTGTCCATCGCCGACATCAGAATCCCCAGCATCAATCCGAACAAGATGAGCCGGGTCGATTTTTTCGTTGCGGTAGCCAATATCTTCTCTCCTTTGTTTATATTCAAATTTGAATATGATAACCTCTTTCTATTTTATTGAAAATATTTAAAAAGTAAACCTTTTGCCTATAATAGTCATCCGCCTCACCCCTGCCCGCCCGGTGCAACGACTCTAACTATCGTTCCTCCCTGCTTTGGCCTATAATGGAACAAGAGACTGAACGAAAGGAAGTTTTTTGCCAAATGAATAATAAATGGACTGCATTAGAACGCAAAATGCGTGATTCCGGCGTCAATACGCTGCTAATTACGGATCCGAAGCATGTGTATTACCTGACCGGCTTTCTCAGCAATCCGCATGAACGCTTCCTCGGCGCCGTCCTTCAGGCGGGAAGCGAGCCTTTTTTGGTTGTCCCTGCACTGGATGAAGAGGCTGCCCGTAAAGCGGCGAACGTAACGGAGATCCTTACCCATGGCGACACAGATGATCCTTACGCGATCTTGAAGCAACGACTTGGGGGCTCGCTAGGGACGCTGGGCTTTGAGAAGGAGCAAGTCTCGGTGGCAAATTTTGAGCGGATGCAGGAGAAGCTCTCCTTCTCCGAATCAGTTGACATTGGACCTTGGCTTCGGGACATGCGGGTGCGGAAAAGCCCGGAAGAGGTTGGAAAAATCAAACATGCCGTAGATCTGATCGAACAGGTGCTCAGCGAATCGCTGAAAAAAGTAAAGGAAGGCGTAACCGAAAATGAGCTGGTTGCAGAAGTCGAGTACCAAATCCGCAAGCTTGGTGCAGACGGACCTTCCTTCGATTCCATGGTGCTGTCCGGCGAGAAAACCGCCCTGCCGCATGGCGTCCCCGGTGATCGGCAAATCCGGCGCGGCGACCTGCTGATGTTTGACATCGGCGTTTATGCGGATGGCTACGCCTCCGACATTACGCGTACCTTTGCGGTGGGCGAGCTATCTGAGGAACTGGTCCGGATTTATGAAACGGTGCTGGCAGCTAACGAAGCTGCGATTGCCGCCATTCGGCCAGGTGTCACCTTCGCCTCTATTGACCGCGCCGCCCGCGAAGTAATCGAAGCTGCCGGCTATGGACCTTATTTTATCCATCGCCTTGGCCATGGGCTGGGGATCGACGTACACGAGTTCCCATCGGTTCATGGGGAGAACGATTTTCTTCTCGCAGAAGGCCACGTCTTTACGGTTGAACCTGGCATTTATGTGCCTGGCGTCGGAGGAGTTCGTATCGAAGACGACGTTCTAGTCACCGCAACCGGCGTTGAAGTTCTCACTTCTTATCCCAAACAATTAACCCATATCTAACATGATACGTTACTTTTCTACTCAAAGAGCTCTGGTGATCTGCAAAAAGGGTCGCAGGGCTCTCTTTTTATCCATTTTCCGATAGATTTAGACGTTTTTTTTGAAACTTTTTACGAAAACCAAAAAAAGTAGTATTTTTTTCATTTTCAAAGGACCTTTTTTCCTATAAAATGATACTTATGAACCGCTGGTTAAAAAGAATAGAGAGACAGCCAAGCGTATACATCACATTTTTAAAGGGGAAACGGAGAGGATTCTCGTGTTCAATGTCATTAATCGCTCCATCAGCCGCAGATTGATGAGTACCTATGCGGTGATTATTGTCGTATCTTCACTTTTATTTAGCGTCAGCTTTTATAACATCTCTATGGGGATCATTGAGCAAAATGTGCTGCCACAGTTCGATAAAGTGCTGCAAACTAGTACTCAAGACATCTTCAAAAGGTTAGATACGACCCAATCCCTGCAATTGCTCAGCGGTAAAGATAACTCCCGTTTTGCGGTGGAATCGTATTTGACGAAGAGCACTAAGGACTACAACTTGAGCACTGCTTATTTACTACATATTCAAGATGACGGCGCTACAGTTCTGGCGACGAATGAGAACTCGGAGATGACCCCCGGCGACAAGCTGGAGCTTCAGCCGGCCATGACCGCTGCGGCCAATGGCGGGGTACAAATCAGTGAGTTGTATACCGACAAATTCGGCTCGCACAAAACAGCTTTCATCGCGATTCCCGGCAGCAAAGCGATGCTCGCCGTGGGCCTTGACGCTACCTTCATCGATAAGAAGAAAGACCAAATTTTATACATCTGTATCGGCATCACCTTACTTGTCATTGTGGTGGGCATGGCCGCAGCGTATTTTGCAAGTACGCGAATCACGAAGCCAATTCGCAAGCTGGTGAAGGTCACGGAGCAAATGGCTGGCGGAGACTTCCGTCATACCATCGAAGTGAAAGGACATGACGAAATTGCCCAACTCGCCGGAAGCTTCCAAACGATGACGCTTCAGCTCAAAAACATGTTCGCTGCAGTGATGCAAACGTCCCAAGTGGTCGTAGACGGATCTGAGAACTTATCCCGATCGGTGACAACGTTTGAAGATTTGATTGCCCGTTCCAATGCAGCTACGAAGGAAATCGAAGCGGGCAGCATGACGATTGCTTCCGCAGCAGCCGAAAACGCCCGTGCGATGGAAGAAATTTCGCAAGGTGTACAGCATATTGCGTCTTCGTCTGCCGAAGTCACGGAACGGATTGGACAAGCTGCAGAGGAGGCTGACGCCGGAAATCATTTGGCGCAAACAGCGGTTACGCAAATGCAGCATGTCGAAGATGCGGCTAATCGCACGTTGGAGCATATCCGCACGCTGAATGATCGTTCCGAGTCCATTTCGAACGTGGTAGGTACCATTACAGAAATTACGAAGCAAATTAATATTTTGGCGCTGAACGCGGCGATTGAAGCTGCACGTGCCGGCGAACACGGCAAAGGCTTTGCTGTCGTGGCCGAGGAAGTTCGTAAGCTGGCTGAACAGTCCCGCCGAGCGATGGAGGAAATCGGCGAGAACCTGCTCAGTATCCGAGAAGAATCGGAAAATTCGGTCAACGCCATGCAGCGGGCCAGCGAGGAAATCGTCTCCGGAACCGAACGGGTGAAGCAAGCGGGTCAAGCGTTTGAACAATTAACGAAGCTGATTCAGAACGTGAACTTGACGATTCAATCGGTTTCAGCCTCCACCCAAGAGGTATCTGCCGGTACCGAGGAAGTCACCGCATCGGTAGAGGAATCGGCCAATATTACCGCCAAATCGCTGGAGAACATGGAGCAAATCAGCAGCTACTCGCAGCAACAGCTGGACGAAATGGAAGCGCACGCGCGTACAGTTCGCTCACTGTATGAGCAGGCGTTGTCGTTGCAGGAATCGATTGCAAAATTCCGGATCTGACTCTAAAAATAAAACGTACCCTTCACGTTCCCCTGATCGGGGAAACGGAAAGGGTACGTTTTGTTTTATCCCTTAAATCGTCACTGGGCTTGCAGAAGCCGCATCTTCTGTTGTCTGATCCGATTGCGTATCCGCCTTCGAATCCAGCTTCTTTTCCGGCTTCTTCCAGTACGCTTCACTGCCTGGCAAATCGTCAAACCAGGTCGCATCATCCGGGCAAGGCAAAATCATAAACTTGCCGTATTCACCGTCCCGGGACTGATGATACTTGAGATAGGCCTGCCCGTTTTCGATAGCCAGGATTTCGATTTTTCCTGAAGAATGACTCATCGATAATCGCACGCGCTTTCCAAGCCCTGAAGTACGGGCTTTCGCTTCCTCTACTAGCTCATACGCTCGTTTCAATGGGATGACAAAGTCAGCATTTCCGGCTACGGGACGATTAATAAAGAAATAGTACGGAGTGACGCCAGCCCAAGATAAGCGATCTAGCAATTCACCAAGCACGGCCGCATCATCGTTGATGCCTTTGAGAATCGGCGTTTGATTGACCACGATAGCCCCGGCGTCGTGCAGCGCCTGGAACCCTCTTTTGGCCTCAGGGGTAATTTCGCGCGGATGATTGATATGCGCCATAACATAAATCCGTTGATCAACGGTGGAGAACTCCCGAATCAGATCCAGCAACTCCGGATCTTCATAAATACGCATAGGATTAAACACAGGAATTTTGGAACCGAGGCGGATGATTTTTACATGCTCAATAGCTCTTAGCCGCTCGAGAATCGAACGCAGCTTTCTGGTCGCTAAGATCAAGCTGTCACCGCCGGTTAACAGGACGTTATTAATCTCCGGATGCTGTGCGATGTACTCAATGCCAGGTGTGACATCCGCCATCGCTTCCTTCACATCGTTGCGGAATAACCGTTTACGGAAGCAGTATCGGCAATAGGAGCCGCAAACCTCGGACACAATCAGCAGCGCGGTCGTTCGATATTTGTGCTGGCAGCCAGGCACCACGTAGTTCGCCGCTTCGTCAGAAGCGTCCCAGCGCCCATATTCCTTCAGTTCTCCCGTATTGGGGATCACCAACTTGCGGATCGGGTCCTCCGGATCATTCCAGTCGATCAAACTCAAATAGTAGTCGTTCACCCGAAAAACAAATTTGTCGGTAATCGGTTTCAAGTCCTGCCGCTCCTGCTCGGACAACTGGCTCACCTTGGCAATATCGGTGATGTACTTCGGACTAGCCATAAATCCTCTCCTCCTTTATTAGTACGATGCGTAAAGAAGAAGCTCGAAACTTGCAGTGAATGCGAGTACTCCGCCGAATGCTCGGGTCAAAGGTCTTGCAGAACGCAAAAAGACCCCGCTTCAAAGAACAGGGTCATTAAATGATGACTGAAATAATATTAAAAATGACCCATCCACTGCAAACGAGGTTAGCTGACGGGCTCGGGAAGATGGTTCCCTACGTTAAACTTGCAACGATTCGCCCCAAAAGATTGGTTCCCCCGCTTTTCGACTTTACCCATCGAAAATTAAGCGTACTTTTATCCTACCTTATCCTTACCCAATTTGTCAAAGCTTACCTTGGATCCCAATAATGTCGTAAATGAGATTCATGCGCAAATGCCTGCGAACCTGCTCCGCTAACCGATCGAAGGCTTCCTCCTTCCGTGAGGAAGAAACAAAGGTGACGTTCAAAGGTTCCAGCCCTTTGCTCGTACGCAGTCCGTCCAGCCAAGCACGTCGCCAGGCATCATTATGGAACACTCCGTGCAGATACGTCCCAAACACCCTGCCATCGGCGCGGGCTGCGCCTTCCGGATGTGTTTGCGTCTCAGCCTGTTCTAACTCCGGGGCTGTCCCTGACCCTTGTACTGGCTCCTCATTGACCCGAAGCATAAATAAGGGACGAGTGTCCCGCAACTGCTGGGTTGATCCGGCATGAATCTCATAGCCTGAGATCGGCAGCTCCTGGTTCTGAGGATGCAATGCGATCGGATGGTCCTCGCACGTATATCCGTGCACGCGCACCGTTTTTTTACCTGGGAGAAAGGTTGTAGCCAAGGGGAGCAGGCCCAGACCCAATGCCGACCTCGGTTCATTGGACTCTACGCCTTCAGGGTCATGCAGTTGTTCGCCCAGCATTTGATATCCGCCGCAAATTCCGACCAGCTGGGTGTGCGTCCCCTCATCGATCAGGTTGCAAACTGCCCCTGCCAGCCCTTGCCCGCGCAAAAATTCCAGATCGCTGATCGTATCCTTGGTCCCCGGCAAAATCACCACATCGGGATGTCCAAGTTCTGACAGCTTGCTTACATAACGTAACGATACGTCCGGTTCGGCTGCCAACGGGTCAAAATCCGTGAAGTTAGAAATATGCGGATAACGGATAACGGCGATATCCAGCTCCTGCGTTGCGGATGGCGCTGAACGAGCTGGATAGGTATCCAGGACAACGGAATCCTCCGCTTCGATCTCCAGATTATTTAGGTAGGGGAGAACTCCAAGTACGGGGATTCCGGTCCGCTGCTCCAGCCAATCCAGGCCAGGCTGCAGCAGAGACAGATCGCCGCGAAACTTATTGATAATGAACCCTTTTACGCGAGCGCGTTCGTGCGGTTCAAGCAGCTCCAGGGTACCAACAAGAAAGGCAAACACCCCGCCACGGTCGATATCCCCCACCAAAATCACGGGAGCATCCGCCCATTCGGCCAAGTTCATGTTAACGATATCCCGTTGCTTCAGGTTGATCTCCGCTGGGCTTCCAGCCCCCTCGATCACCACAATGCCATGCCTATCGCGGAGCCGACCGAGCGCTTCCATGACCAGCGGCTTGGCGTGGGGCAGAAACTCCTCACGATAATCAGATGCGCTAAGGTGACGGTAAGGACGCCCATGTACAACAATCTGCGAGTGCATGTTCCCAGTTGGCTTGATCAGTACCGGGTTCATTTCGGTGGTGGCAGTGATGCCGCAAGCCTCTGCCTGAATGCCTTGGGCCCGTCCAATCTCTTGACCGTCCGCCGTAACATACGAGTTCAAGGCCATATTTTGTGACTTGAACGGAGCCGGTCGAAGCCCATCCTGCGCAAAAATACGACACAGTGCCGTCACGATCACACTCTTCCCCACGTCAGACGCTGTCCCTTGAACCATGAGCACAGCCCCTGATGCTGTTGGTTCGCTTTTTGCCCAATCCTGATCCCAAAGCTTCTTATGCTTTTCGCCCATCGCGCGTTCCCTCCTTCCCAATCCGTACGTGTAGTACCATGTCTCGTCAGGCCCTTTTGCACCTTTATCCCTTTTGTTCAGGGGAGTGGTAATTCCGCACGCTTTTTCACCATTATCCCCTTCGTTCAGCCAGTGGTAATTCCGCACGCTTTTTCACCATTATCCCTTTCACTCAGCCGGTGGTGCTTGCCCAACATGTTTCTCCGCTTCCAGCTGTCCGTCTTTATCTCTTAGGTACCTTATTTCGCCTTCCCAACTCTAACCTTCTTGATTCTGATTCAAGGGGATAATGGTGCAAAGAAGCCCGCAGCAACATAAATTATCCCTTTCGCCCAGTTAGCTTGCAGAGACGTGCTCGATTGCCGCTATGCTACCTACTGCCGACCTATACTCACTTTGGAATACCGATGGATCTCTCGATCTAGTTCTACCTTTCTCTTCTCCTTGGTTCTGATCCAAGGGGATAATGGTGCAAAAGCGCCCAAAGCCAAAGGTCTCCCTTCCGCCTAAAGCGCCTCTGACCTTGAAATATCAATTTGAAAAGATCAGCACCGCAAGCAGCAACAGGACAGCTTCCAACCCTTCGCCCAGCGCCCCGTAGGTATCGCCGGTCAAACCGCCGAGCTTGGCATTGATTCGTCGAGCGGCCCAAGTTCCCGCCGCCCAGGCGATAAAGGGAGACAGGCCGATAAACAGCAGCGATCGCAGCAAAGCCGATTCCTCCATTCCTCCCAGCAACACGAGCAAAGTGAGCAGCAACACTACAACGGATATCGTCACCGCCATGATGGTGCTCCCCCAGGCATCCCGTTCACTGAAGCCGTGGAATTGCGCAGCCAATCCCTCACCTTGCCGGGCCATGGGCCAGCGGTGCATCGCCCGGGTCATAAACCACCGGCTCCACAGAGGTGCCAGCCATATCGCCAGCCCTGACGTCAGCAGGCCCCCTTGGAAGAGCGAGGTCAGCAGCGAGGCTTTGAGCATCAGCAATAGGACGCAGGCCAGCACGCCCATGGCGCCTACCCGGCTGTCTTTCATGATCTCAAGCATCTTGTCGCGTGACCGGTAGCTCAGCAGTCCGTCGGCCGTATCCATCCAACCGTCCAAATGCAAACCTCCAGTTAATCCAACCCAAATCAATAAGGAAAGGATGGCTGCCGGGTACGAAGGAAGCAGCCAGTCGGCAAGCAAGCCGCCTGCCCAGACGACAGCGCCGATTGCTGCTCCGACAAGCGGATAATAGGGGATACTGCGCCGCAGCAAGTCCGTTGTAAAATCCAGTTCAGCCCGTACCGGAAAGCGTGACAGAAACTGGAAGGCCGCCAAGATCGGCTGCAGAGCTCCATGCTTACCCGCCCCGGAGGGCGCTTTGTGCTCTGGTCCGTTCGTCATAAGCGATACTCCCTGCTTTTCAACTCGATGGGGATGCCGGCGGTAACCAGAAACACCTGATCCGCGATTGACGCTATTTTTCGGTTCAACTGCCCGGCCCAATCCCGATATTGTCGGCCAAGCGGATACTCCGGCACGATTCCGCTGCCAACCTCGTTTGTAACCATCACCAAAGTGCCGACAAAAGCCTCGACCGCAGCGATCAACCGCTCAATTTCCCGCGTCATAACGGCGTCCACAGCATCGGCCCCTTCTCCTGCCCCAAGCAGCACGTTCGACAACCACAACGTCAGGCAGTCGATCAACACCACGGGACCGGCGACTTCGGCAGCCGTGCTCTCCTTCGCAACCGGCCGTTCACCCAACTTATGCAGCAGCTCTGCAAGTTCGAGCGGCGCTTCATGCGTCGTCCAGTTGAACCCGCTTTGCTCCCGCTGGAGCTGATGCAGACGGATGCGTTCTTTCATCTCGTCGTCAAAAGCTTGCGCCGTTGCGACGTAATCCGCGGATGTTGCCTGTTTCATGACCCAACGTTCAGCAAACGTGCTTTTGCCGCTGCGGGCTCCGCCGGTCACCAGGATCTTCATCACTTGATCCCCCCGCCATTTTCTTCACCGGACGCGACACCCGCGCTTTCGAACGTCGCCATTTCGGCAACGATCCGGCATGCTGCATCAACGAGGTGAAGCGCCAGTACGCCGCCTGTGCCTTCCCCAAGCCGCATGTCCAGCTCCAGCATTGGGTTCAGGCCTAGCGCCTGCAGAAGCGCACGATGTCCCTGCTCGTGGGAGACGTGGGATGCGATGAGATAGTCGGCGGCTTTCGGCTCAAGGCGCACCGCTAGCAGCGCGGACACAGTAGAAATAAAGCCGTCGATCACGACGGGACAGCGATGAGCCGCAGCTCCCAGAATAACGCCGGTCATTCCGGCAATCTCCAGGCCGCCGACCTTAGCCAGCACGTCCAGCGGATCGTTGGCATCTGGACGGTTTACCTCCAGTGCCCGCTCCACGACGGAAATTTTGTGCCGAAGCCGTTCATCGTTGACCCCGGTTCCACGACCAACGCTCTGCTGCGGTGCGATCCCCGTCAGGCTGCTCATAATTGCGGCGCTAGCTGTAGTATTACCGATGCCCATCTCCCCTGTGACAAACAGTCGAACGCCTTGAGACACTGCATCAGCGACCACCTCAGCCCCAACGCGAATGGCAGCTTCAGCTTCCTCCCGGCTCATCGCCGGTCCCTTAGCCATATTTCCTGTCCCGTAACGCAGCTTACGTTGCAGCAACCCCGGGTGCGACATTTCTGCATTTACCCCGATATCGACGCAAACGACATCGGCTGAAGCTTGACGTGCCAGCACATTTACGGCAGCGCCTCCGGCCAAAAAGTTATGTACCATCTGGGGTGTCACTTCCGCCGGAAACGCGCTGACCCCTTCCTCACAGACCCCGTGATCCGCTGCCATCACGATCACCGACCGTTTGTCAAACACAGGACGGACTTTCCCCGTGATCCCTGCCAGCTTCACTGCCAATCCTTCCAACTTCCCGAGACTTCCCGGCGGCTTCGTCAACTGGTCCAAATGGACCTGCGCCGCTTTCATCGCTGCTTCGTCCAAAGGAGTAATTGCTTGCGCAAGCTGTTCGACTGAATTGTATGCCATAACCATATTCCCCTTTTCTGTATTACTGACTCGTACCCTTAACCTAAACTTGCCCGGCGCAGCAATAGCTGCGGAACGTCCGAATCCGGATGAACCACTTGATGGGCCTGAACTCCAAATACGGTTTCAACCAGCTCCGGTGACAAAATGCCGTCCGGCGCGCCTTGCGCCACAATTTGCCCGCCGCTCATCACTAAGAGATGGCTGCAAAACAAGGCAGCCAAATTCAAATCATGCATCACTGAAACGACGGTAAGTCCGGCATCGCGCTGCCATTCGGCCACCAGCTCCATAAATTGCATCTGGTAACGCAAATCCAAATAGGTTGTTGGTTCATCGAGCAGCACCAGCTCGGGCTGCTGAGCCATCACCTTCCCAAGTGCTACCCGCTGGCGTTGCCCCCCGCTAAGCGCACTCAGCGGACGATGCTCCAGCTCCTTCAGGTCGAGACGTTCCATAATTCCATCAATGAGGCGTTCGCCTGCCTTCGCCCCGCCGATCTCCTTGCCGCGCCAATCCTGATGGGCGAACCGCCCCATTTCCACCACTTCACGCACCGTAAAAGCCACAGCCGGAAGCCCGTCCTGCTGAAGGACGGCGACCTTGCGCGACAGCTCCTTGCGCGAATACGACGAAAGCGGTCGTCCGCTCAACGCAATCTCGCCGGCATCCGGCTTCTCCACGCCGGAGATCAAGTTGAGCAAGGTTGTTTTGCCGCTGCCGTTGGGTCCAATCAAGCCCCAAAACTCACCGGAGCCAACCTGCCAGTCCACACCGTGAAGCACCTCCAGCCGGCCAAACGCCTTGGCAACCCCAGACACCTTGATCAACGCAGCTCCTCCTCCCTCTGTTTCTTCTTCCGATACAACAGATACCCAAAGAAAGGCGCCCCCACAAAGGCGGTGACGATGCCCAGCGGGACCTCCGTTGGAGCCAGCAGCGAGCGAGCCGCCAAGTCGCTCCACATCATAAATATCCCGCCGCCCAGCGCCGACAAAGGAATGATCAGCCGATAATCCGGGCCGGTGATCAGACGGATCATATGCGGAACGACCAGGCCTACGAATCCGATTACCCCTGACACGGATACCGCAGCCGCCGTCATCAGTGTAGCAACGAGCAACACAGCTAGTTTGGTTCGTTCTACGGCCATCCCGGAATGGGAGGCTTGACGTTCACCTAAAGTCAGCAGGTTCAAATGTTTAGCCCGGCTCCAAAGGAATAAGGCTCCCAGCAGCAAATACGGCAAAAGGATGGCCGTATACGACCATCCGCGCAAGCTTAAACTGCCCATCGTCCAATAGTAAATTTCATTAATGGTTTTCTTCGACATTGCCGTTAAAAAGGAGACAACAGCCCCTAGGAACGATTGCATCACGACGCCGGACAAAACCAGACTTTCAATCGGCAGCCGTCCGTTCTCTCTAGCCAGCCAAATCACGATCCATAACGTAACCGCCCCCGCCAGGAACGCAACCATCGGAAGCGTAAAGATCCCAAACAGGGAAAACTGCCATCCGAAAAAGATCAGCACCGCCGCACCGATTGCCGAACCTGACGATACGCCCAGTGTAAACGGATCCGCCAGCGGGTTGCGCAGCACCCCTTGGAAGCCGGCGCCCGCTACGGCGAGCGAAGCGCCGACCAGCATCCCGAGCAGCACGCGAGGCAACCGGACCTGGACGACGATTTGCTCGGCTGCCGTCGTCCAATCCGGCGTGATCAGGCGGTCTAACCCCGGGAGCCTGTGCAGCAAGATCGCCGCGATTTCTCCAGCAGGCACATAAACGGAGCCGATGCCGATGCAGAGCAGCAGCGTCACAACCAGGAGCAAGAGCCCGATGACTCCGTATCCGGCGAATTTGCCGCGCTTCATGGCTGGATCAAATCCGGGTGAACCGCCTTGGCCACTTCAATCAGCCCTTGCGTGACGCGAGGGCCCGTACGGCTCAGCAGGTTATCGTCCAGAGCGATAATGCGGTTCTCCTTCACGGCCGTAATTTGGTCCCAGCCTGAACGGCCTTTGATGATGTCCGCTAACGTCTTGTTATTTTCGTCAACAACGCTTTTCGCGTATAAAATGACGTCCGGGTTCGCTTGGATAATTTGTTCCTCATTGATCTCGGACCATCCCTTGACATCGGAAGCAACGTTGATGCCGCCAGCTAACGTGATCATCTCATCCATGAATTCGCCTTTGCCAACCGTCCATCCCGGAGAAAACTCGATGTAGACCTTCTTCTTCTGGTCTTCACTTAGCGAAGCTACCGCATCAGTTACCGTTTGGACCTCTTCCTTCATCTTGCCGACCACTTCAGCAGCTTCAGCCTGATGGTTGGTAATTTCGCCGATCGTCCGAATATGCTCCATTACTTCGTTGATCGTCTTCGGATTGGACTGGAACACTTTATATCCCATATCCGTCAAGTTTTTGACCGTTGCTTCATCGATCAGGCTCGCCGCAAGAATTAGGTCCGGCTGCGCCGCCACGATTGCCTCGACATTCACCTGGAACCCGCCCATCCGCGGTTTGTCCTTCACCGCTTCAGGATAATCATCCAGGTCGGATACGCCAGCGACTTGCTCGTCCAGTCCCAGTGCAAACAGCGTTTCCGTCTCCGAAGGCGCCAGCGAGACGATACGTTCCGGCGCGGCTTCAAACGTAAACTCTTTACCGGTAGAATCAGTGACGGTATAAGGGTAAGTCGTCTCTTGTGCCGCCGAATTGTCCGCCGCCGCGTTCGTTCCAGCGTTTTGCGTCGGTTGTGCAGCGTCCGCTGTGTTCCCTGTCCCCGGGGTGACGGCGTTATTGTTACCGCAGGCCGCAAGCACCAGCAGCAACGCCAGCAGCCACAGGCTTCCTAGTCTTCTCCAGTTTTTCATCTCCAGATCTCCCCTTGCTTTATTTTTCAGTAAATAAAGAAACGCCTTGTGTTCCAGCGGTACGTTGTGCAGCCGGCGGCGAAGAAGTCCGGCTAACCCTCTACCGGCACAAAGAAAAAACCCCAATCCTAGCGGATGGGGTTACGTCTACAAAGTCATGCTGTGCGCACGCAAAGCGGAGAGACTCCACGATGGCAGCGCCAAGCCATGATGCTCTTGGCAGAACGTTATCCTTTCCTCGAAGGACCGTCTTGAATTCCCGTGGCAGGTCTCCTGACTTCCAGGTCTCGACGAAAACTCGCCTTCCCATCTCCCTTCGCGGGCGACAGTGGCATCATGAGCTCGTCCCTGTTTACAGTGGCGGGACCGTGCCGGATTTGCACCGGCTTCCCTTTTAACCCGAAGCGGTACGGCATGCTTCACCGTTGCTCCAGGACCTACGGGCACAAATTGTACGCTTGTCTTAAGGCTTTCTTCTCTATTGGATTATAGGGGAAAAGCGGAGGACTGACAATAACTAATCCGTTATTCCTTTGTTTAGCCCCGTTCTAAAGACAAATCGGCTCCCAGGACACCAATGACTTCACCTTCCCGGACAATCGGCACGGCCAGCGTCATGCAACGCCGCTTGGTGATCGCGGAGATATACACTTCGGAGACAACCGTCTCTCCGGCAATCGCCTGGCGGAACCAGTCCCGTCCTTTGGCGTTAAGCAAGCCGGCTTCCGGAATGGATACGATAAAAGAGCCGTCCTTGCGGTTCGACCAGGCCGCTTCTAGACCAGGCTCTGCGGCTAACAGCTGCTCCAGTGCAGCCCGGTGACTAGCCGGCTCCAGCATGCGGAAACCTGGCTGTTCGGCTGCCTCCAGCAGCTTCCGGGCATAGGCTTGACCAAGGGCCACCGCGTCTTCGCCACCGGCAGCCGGATCCGCCCCGGAATGGACGGAGTTCAATGATACCATCAGTTCGCCCTGGGCCCGATCCAAGCCCACGACCACCGTCTGCAGCTTGGAAATATGCTCTCGCTCCGATTCCATCCGAGCCAGCGCTCCCTCCACATGGGTGATGCTCCGATTGAGAGCCTCATGCACCTCGCTTAGCATCGCCTCCATATTCCGCGTCAGCTCGGCTTGTTCCCGGCTTCGCTGTCCCGCCTCGGCAACCAGCCCGTTCACCTCTGCCACTTCATCCGCAATGAACCGGATGTCCTCCCCCATTCGCTTCATCAGCGAAATTCCTTCCAGGGCCGAGTCACGTCCCTCTATCAGCGTGGACTTCACACGCTCGACATCCGCCGAGATTTGCTGGAACAACGGGGCGGAGGAGTTGATCGCCCTGGTGCTTTGATCCGCCAACTGGCGCATGCGCACGGCGACGACATCGAAACCTTTCCCCTGCTCGCCCAAACGAGCCGCCTCGATCGACGCATTCAGCGCAAGCAACGCGACCTCTGCCGCGATCTCCTCCAAGCTCCGATACAATGCGCCCAGCTTCCGGGTGTTCCCCTCCAGATCCTCCATCGGCCCCACGATCGACTCTTGGGATTGCGCCAAAGAACGAATGGTGCCGTCTACGGTTTCGAGCGCTCCCGCCATACGCATGGCCTCGGCTCGAGTGTTTTCGCTGCGGGTAAGCAAATGCCCCGCTGCGTCATGGATTTGGGAGGCCGAGGCCGCCACCTCTTCCATTGCCGCCAGGCTCTCCTGCACCTGTTCCAGCGAACGTTCGCTGCTTTGCTTGAGCTTCAGATCCTCGGCCGCTGCAGTATCGGCTAATCGTTGCAGCTGCTCGAGGCTCTCGCTCACTTCGCCAACCGCCGCCTGCAGTCGATCCGCCGCCACTAGCGACTCATTGAATACTGCCGTCCAATCGGTTTCCTCCCGCTGGGATTCACCTGTCCCCGAAGGAGAACGCTTGCCCGCCAGCGCCCCGCCTCCCAGTGCTGCCCGCAGGCCGGTTCCAAAGAACAACGAAGACCCCAAGCTGAGCAAAGTAAATAGCACAAGGCAGGGGATATACCATGGCGTCTTTGCCCATAACGCACAAACAGCCAGGACCGCCGTGAAGCCGACACTAAGCCAAGCAGCGATTCTTCCCAACCTTTCGTTCCGATTCATACTCCCACCCCTGATATGTAAATTTTGCTAACATTATAGAATAGGACTAAAGGTATAGAAAGGAAAAATTTAGGCATTCCGAAGTTGGGTGCAAATAATCGACGGAATTCTGTAAATAAGAAAGAGGAATGTAACACAACACGTCACATTCCTCTTTGAACAACCCATACCATCCTATATCTTGGGTGCAATCTTGCGGCATCCTCTCTCGTCTATTCGTTCATTCTCCCATTGTACACCAGAACAGAACGCTCTTCCCTACTTACTCGGTTTGCCGCCGCTGGCCAGCAAAATGTTGATCTTTTGCTGCTGCCGGTATTCATTCGGCGTGACATGATACTTCTTACGGAACATCTGCGCGAAATGACGAATGTCCTGATAGCCGAGGTACTCCGCAATCTCCCCGACCTTCAGCTTCGGGTTTAACAACAGCTGCTTGGCTTGCTCCAGACGGAGCGAGGTCACATATTCCTTGTAGCCAAGTCCGACCTTCTGCTTAAACAACTGGCTGAAATAAGCCGGGTTCAGGAAGACGATGGAAGCGACCTTCTCCAAAGAAAGCTCCTCGTTGTAGTGCTCCTTGATATATTGGAGGGCGACTTCAATCGCTTTCTCCCCGCTGCCCTTCGGCGGATCCAGCAAAGCAACCGGCGAGTTGGAAGCCTGCTTCATCCGCATGACCACCTGCGGCACCGACTGAAAATCGTTGTTTAAACCGGAATGCACGATCTGAAAAGGCACCTTCAAATAGTGCTTCAAATGCGCCTTCACTTCCTCCTGAAACCGTTCGATCCGCTCCGGCTCCCGCGGCGCGATCAGACCCAGCAGGCTCTGGCGGTCATAGCTCACGACAAACCCTCGACCGTGGCGCTCGATCAATTCGGACAACACGTTTTCGACGATAAAATGTTCCAGCCGCACGTCTTTGTCCCCAGCATCCATCTGAACCATCATCAAATAAAAGCTTTGATAGTCCTCGATAAACGGCGTCAAATCCAAATTCCCGATGTCTAACCCCGAGGCTAAACGCTGAAACACACCCTCGCGTAAATATTTCAGATTAGCTCTTAAGAGCTCTTCTTCCTTCGTCAGCTCGCTTTCCTCGCGTACCTCTGCGGCCAGGGTGCTGATAATTTCCTGCAGGCGCGTTTTCCCAATCGGCTTCAACAAGTAATCGCGAGCCCCCAGCCGCACCGCCTCCTGGGCATAGGCGAATTCGCTGTGCGCAGAGATCACCACCCACTTCACTCGAGGAAATCGGCGTTTGGAGATCCGCATAAATTCCAGTCCGTTCATGCCCGGCATCAAAATATCGGTGAGCACAATGTCGAATTGCTTCTCCCCCATCAGCTTCGCGGCTTCCTCTGCTCCTTCCGCCAGTTCAACCCCATAATCCGGATAAATCCGCTTGATCGTTCGCTTAATGCCCTCGCGAATCGCCCGTTCGTCATCCGCAATCAGAATATTCATGTTGCAACGTCCCCCTCCATCGGAAGCGGCAGCACGACGGCTACCCTGGTTCCTTGATCAGGAATGCTCTCGATCTCCAAACCGTAACGTTCACCGAACATATGTTGAAGACGGCGGTGCAAATTTTGCAGCCCTATGCCGCTGCTGCCCGTACCGGATTCCTTCAGGCCGGGGCTGTTGATCGACTGCTTCAACCAGGCAAGCCGTTCGGCCGTCATCCCGTTGCCGTTGTCCTCCACCACGATTTTCAGCACATCTCCAACCTCTTGGGTATATAACTTAAGCACACCTTGGCGTTTAAGCGATTCTAACCCATACTTCACTGCGTTTTCGATAATCGGCTGAACGGTCATCTTGGGCAGCCGAATGTCCAGCCAGCGTTCATCGATGGTCTTCTCCACCCGAAGCCGGCCCTCCAGCCGGATCAAAATAATCGTCAAATAATGGTTAATCTGCTCCAGCTCTTCGCGCAGCGTAACCTTGGCTCCATCCTTCCACTCACTGCTGTAGCGAAACATCGAAGACAGCGATAAGACGAGCTCGCCTAACCGGTCGTTCTCTTTCTCATCAAGCATCCAATAAATCATATCCAGCGTGTTGTACAAAAAATGCGGATTCACCTGCGACTGCAGCGCATGCAACTCGGCGTTCTTCTCACTGACCGAAGAAATCTTCACCCGCTCAATCAGTTCTTCGATCCGGCTGACCATTCGGTTAAACGAGGCGACGAGAATATTAATCTCCTGGTAGGAGGAGACGTTCACCATCCCGCGGAAGTTCCCCATCTCCACCTGCCTCATCTCGCGGATCAGCTTCTTCAGCGGATTCGCAATGGTTCGCGATACGATGCTGGCGACGACAGCCGAGACGATGATCAGAATCGAAATAACGATCAGCAAATACCGCTTCGTCTCCACCAGCTCAACGTTCAAGTCCTGTCGAGGTGTCACGCTGACCACGGACCAATCGGAAAAAGGCAGGCGAGACGCCACCGTAATTCCCGAATCCTCCTGCTCCACAACCAAGCTGTGAGCCGCATCCAGCTTCGGAAGGTCTTCCAGCACCGGTGGCGGTTCGGATAATGAAGAGACCACCTGGCCCTGCTGATTGACGAGATAGACCTCGCTATGCTCGCCCAGCTTGAGATTATCCAATGCACCCAGCACCGGCCCCGGGTTCACCTCGTAAAGCACAATGCCTATCGGTTTATGCTCGTTTAAATCGTAAATTTGCCGGCCAAAGGCAAACACCGGGCTGTCCTCGGCCAAATCGATCAGCGAATGGGAATAGACGCCCAACCATACCAGTTTCCCGGATGAATTTCGGAGCTGGTGATACCAATCCTCCTCGGGATAAGAAGGATCCAGCACATTCATCGAGTTGCCGTAGTTGTATATCTTCCCTCGGTTGGTAATGACGTGAATGCCCACCAAATCGTCACGGGAATAAAAGATCGCTCCAATAATGTTCGTAATCGATTGTTCGTTAATATAGGCTACCGCCGGCTCGTCGGTTTTTTCGTTCAGCAGGCGGATCATCTCAAAATTGTTGGTGATCGACTTCGACAAGCTGTCGTACCCTTCATAAAGCAGGCTAAACAGCCCGACGGTTTGAGCTACGTTTTTCTGCGATAGGTCACTAATTTTCTCGTGATATTGCTCAGTCGTCCGGCTGTAGTAGAGCACGCTGACGATCAGCAAAATGCCCGACATACAAAAAAGAAACAGCAAAAACAACCGATGGTTTATGGAATGAAAGCTGTTTCGCAACTGTTTTCTCCCTCCCAACCCCGTGTCCTGCTGCTCCTTCATTATAAGATGGCTTACTTATTTTGCAAGCGCAATCTTTACCCTTTTACTGCCCCGGCTACCATTCCTTTCGTAATTTGGTTGGACAGGAAGAAATAGATCAAAATGACCGGCAGCGCACCCATGACCAGGAAAGCGCCGATGGCCCCGTAGTTCACGGAATATTGGCTGACGAACGTATACACCCCAAACGGCAGCGTCTTCAGTCGCTCCGACGAAATGAACGTAGCAGCCAAGATATATTCGTTCCAAATCGTGATAAACGTTAAAATACAAACCGTCATCATCGGCGGAACGGACACCGGCAAAATAATGCTGCGGAAGATCCGATAAATGCTCGCTCCGTCGATAAATGCTGATTC
>NZ_BILV01000068.1 GCF_004000745.1 Paenibacillus barengoltzii NBRC 101215 | reverse complement strand
GATCTCCGCCGGAATGCTCTTCATGAACCCGCTAAGGATAAAGACCGAGATCGGAGTGGAAAAAGCGATATACGGCAAAATCAGCGACAGATGCGTGTTGAGAATATCAACGTTTTTGAAAATCACCATCAACGGCAACAGCGTAGCCTGCATTGGAATCATCATCCCCATCAAAAAGATGGTCATGACCATGTTCCCATACCGCCAGCGGAACCGCGAAATCGCATACGCCACCATCGAGCTGAGCAGAATGACGCAGATCATGGTGATCCCGGTAACGATCACGCTGTTGGATAAATATTTCAAATAGCTCCCCGACTCGTAGGCGTCTTGGTAGTTGTGCCACTGCAGCTCTTTCGGCAAGGCGAAGAAGCTCCCGCCCATGATCTCCTCATTCGTCTTCAAGGAATACAGCAGCAACCATAACAGCGGGTACAGCTGGGTAACGACCGGAATCGCAAACAGCACGTAGACGATTCCTTTTTTGACTTTTCGCATGAACCTCGCCTCCTTTGCTAGCTGTATTTGCGCTCAAGCTTGTTGAAGATGGAATTGATGATCGCCGTGCATGTGAGGCACAACAGAACAAGGAACGTAGCGATCGCGCTGCCGTACCCGTATTTCAAAGACAGGAACGAGCTGTTGTACATATGCGTGGAGATGACGTCGGTGGCGTGCGCAGGTCCGCCGGCCGTCATGACCATCACAAGGTCGAACGCCTGCAACGAGCCGATAAACGCCAGGACGATCGATATTTTGAAGATCGGGACGATCAGCGGCATCGTGATGTAACGGTCTGCTTTGAACCCTTCCGCCCCGTCGATTTTTGCAGCTTCATAGATTTCATCCGGAATGTTCTGCACCCCGGTATATTGAATGAGCAAATGATAGCCGAAATACTGCCACAGTGACACGAAATACAGACTGTACATTGCGATTTTCGGCTCAGTCAGCCAGTTATGCGTCCAACTGTCCAGACCTAAGGCGATCAGCACGCCGTTCAGCATGCCGCCCATCGAGGTCGGGTTATAGATCGTTTTCCAGAGTTGTCCGATAATAACAACCGATAAAATGACCGGCGTAAAATAGATCGACGCCAGCGTATTCCCCTTTTTCAAATAACGGCTAAGCAATATAGCGAAAAACAAGCAAAGCGGAATCTCCAGCATGGAGGCTACCGCATAAAGCAGCGTTCTCCGGACCGACGGCCAGAAGACCGGGTCGTTCCAGAACATATCCCGGAAATTGGACAGCCCCGTAAACTTCGGGGTGGTGATCCCGTCCCAGTTCAACAGGCTGGTCCCAAACGATACGAGTATCGGAACAAACACCAAGCACACATACAACAACAGACAAGGCAATACGAAGACGGCTATTGTGCGTGCGGGCACCTTCAGTACTTTCATCTCTCCGCCCCCCAATAGAAATGCGATGCGAAGAAGCGCTCTAGCACGAATGCTGTTAAGGGCTACTTCGCATCGATGGAAAGGTAACTTTTTGTAAAAAGATCAGGTAGGGTGATTAGCTCAAGGAATTACTGCTTGTTGGCTTCATAGGCGGTTTGATGCTCTTTGGCCACTTGAGCGGAATCCACTTGCTGCACGAACAAGTTTTGGATGCTGCTGAGGTGAACTTGCGCTGTTGCCGGGTTCATCGTATTGTCGAACGCCAGGTCGCCGCCCTTCACTTTGTTGAACAATTCAGCAACTTCGATCGCCAGATCAGAGTAGCCTGCGGCTTTCAGGTCACCGTCAACTTTTTGACCAAGGCCAACCGCGTTTTTGTTCTCAAATTGCTTCTTCGGGAAGTTCAGCGCAAAGAAGTTCAAGAAATCCTTCGTTTCTTGCAAATGCTCGCTGTTCGCCGATACCGCAAACGCACTGCCCGGCGCTAGCATAAACTCATTGGGGTCTCCTTTGCCGTTAACCGTCGGGAACGGGAACGCTCCCACTTTACCTGCAACGGACGAAGCGTCGATGGCCCCGGTTTCCCAAGAACCGATGACCCACATAGCCGCTTGACCGGATTTGAAAATGTTACCGCCTGCCGTAGCGTCAATCGAAGTTGCGCCGTCCGGGAAGGCACCGGCTTGCACCAGCTCTTGGAACTTGTCAACAGCTTCGATGAAGGCCGGATCTTCGAACGTTTTCTTTCCGTCCATGACGTCTTGCAGGAAGCCTGGGCCGCCGTTTGTACGAAGCAGAATGTTCATGAACAGGAACGAACCGGTCCAGGAATCCTTCTCCCCGATTGCCAGCGGCGTGATGCCTTTTTCTTTGAAAATCTTCACGTCAGCCAGGAATTCGTCGAACGTTTCCGGGACTTTCGTGATGCCGGCTTGCTCGAACAGTTCTTTGTTATAGTAAACGACCTCGATGTTGTTGCCGTCTGGCAATGCATAAACGTTGCCGTCGAAGCTGTAATAATCAAGCAGCCCCTCTTGGTACGTGTCTTTCAGCCCGTTTTGGTCCAGCATGTCGTTCAGCGGTGCCAGAAGACCGGCGTCCACGAACGGTTTCATTTGTGCTGCCGGGTTCACAATCGTAATGTCTGGAACCTCTTTGGATGCTGCTTGCGTTTTAAGCTTGATTTTTTGCTGGTCGGTATTCAACGTGTCAAGCTCAATATGGATATTCGGATGTGCCGCCTCATACTCTTCCACCAGTGCATGAATCGTTTTGTAGGACGGAGTCGCCGGGTCCGGATAGATGTTCTGGAACGTGATGGTGATCTTCTCTCCGCTTCCGCTCTGTCCCCCGTTTCCAGCAGGCTCATTCGCCGCCGCGTTATTCTTCCCACCGCCGCCTCCACATGCCGACAGGCTCAATGCCAGTACGGCAGTTAAAGCGATTGCAGAAGTTCTCTTCCATAGCTTCCGATTAACCATTGAATCATGCCCCCTGTGTTTAAGATAAACCCATTATTATGTACTTAAGCGCTTTCAACAAGGCGCGAACTTCAGGGATCCGGTTGGTTTTTTTTAGGTATGTAGAATTTCCCCTGTTTCCTTGGATTTGGGAATGAAGGGGGCGGGGCTCCTCGTGTCGTTTAGTTGTCATGCATCATCTTCCGAAAACCGGAAGATGATGCATGACAGTCGTTTGCAATCAGGTACAACTTCAATTCATTTCTCCGATACCTTCCCTGCCGGCACTCATTCGCATTCTCAAGAGCGACGCCACCACGATCGCAATAGCGACACCAACCATCCCGACCCAGGTAATGGATGGCAGAGACACCCGTTCGATCATGACGCCGCCGATTGCAGCCCCCGCAGCCATGGACAACTGCATCATGGATTGGTTCAGGCTCAGCATGATTCCAGAATAATTCGGTTCAATCCGAACCAAATTGACTTGTTGCGTTGGACCGGAGGACCAAGCCGCAAACGACCACAAGATCAGGAGGATGACAATCAGCTGCCACGAGTGCGTATAGGCAACGGATAGAGAGAGGAGAAGCAGCGCGATGACGTGCAAGAGCAATCCCCCTGACAGTGTCGGGAACACCCCCCATTTATCCGCGCTGAAACCGCCGAATTTGGATCCGAGCAGGCTGGCGATGCCGAAAGCCAACAGCACTCCGCTCAATATCCCTTCCTTCAATCCGGCAACATCCAGCAGATACGGTGAAATGTAGGTGTAGGCGATCGAGTATCCGCCGAGCCAGAAAAAGGTAATCGCAAGCCCCAGCGCTACGTTGCCGTTTTTCAAGAAGGCAAGCTGCTTGGACAACGGCATCGGTTTATCCCCTTGAACTCGGGGGATGATGGCGTACAGAACGAACATAACCACCAGACCGGCCAGTGCCAATATACCAAAAACCGATTTCCATCCGAGTTGTGATGCAACGATACGTCCAAGAGGCACGCCGATAATCAAGGAGGCCGTAAAGCCCATCACCACGGTAGCAATCGCGCTGGCTTGTTTGCCGGGGGCGGCAATTTTCGCAGCGATGTCCAATGCGGTTACCACAACCATTCCCGCGCCCAGAGCCATGATGACGCGAGCTGCGAGAAACGAGGCATAGCCAGGTAAAACGAAAGACAGGATATTCCCGATCACGAAGATCCCCAGCGCCCAAACCAGCAGTTTTTGTCTTTCCACCTTGGCAGTCAAAGCCATCAGAATCGGGGTGCCAATGGCGTACACAAAAGAAAAAATCGTGACCAACTGCCCCGCGGAAGTAACGGAAATCCCCAGGGTATCCGAGATCTTATCCAAGATGCCGGAAATAACGTACTCGGAAGTACCCACCAAAAAAGTAACTAATGCCAATAAATAGACTTTCCACGTGCTAGACAATACGTTCACTTCTCCTTCTTTTTGTTGTATGAATCGTTACCGACATGAGGATCCTTTTGATAAATTCATATATCGCAATATGTCGATCTGTTGGGCCGAAAAAAAACTGAATACGTTTGAGGTATTCAGTTCAGATTAGAGTTTCTGATTTAAGAAATCAGCTAATTCGCTTATTTTCTCTTCGTTGCGTTTGTAGTACGTATATTTGCCGATTCGCTCGGTTCGAATCAGTCCGGCCCGTTGCAGAATGGACAAATACTGCGACGCTGTCGACTGTGTCATGTTCAACTTATCCGTCACTTGACTGACACACACCCCGATTTCCCTCATATCCACTCCTTCATGGGGCACAAAATGTTTTTCGGGCTCCTTCAGCCACTGCAAAATCTGTAACCTCGACTCGTTAGACAACGCCTTGAACACTTCAATTGGATCCATGTCTTGTATTATATCTACATTTTGCGATATGTCAATCTAATCTTTAATGCCCCATAAACCAAGTTCTAAGCCTATTTTAAAACCTCATTCAATGAAACGCTGCGGTGATAAAATCCATAAGCCGAAGCTCATTCGCGGACGCCGCTGCAGTTTGCGGCAGGAGGGCTGCGGGAAGTGATGTATTTCGGAGGACTGGACGCGGTCGGCTCGAACGCCTTCGTTTGTGGGGCGTCGCCGTGGGATTTTTGGTCCTGCTGCTCGCTTCCGGATTGAAGGCCGGTCGAGCGACAGATGCGCCCCCTACTTCTGTTACAGGGGATTAAAATAGTGTGGTGGCATAATCAGCAATAAGCGCTTTAGAGTAGGTGCTTCTTTCGTGAGACCGTTTGGTGCGTTTGATGTTTTGGTGCCGAACTCATATTGTATTTTATACAACATTTTGGGCCCATGGGGGAGCTGCCAACCGCAAAATGCTGTATTTCGTACAGCAATTCACAGTATTATGGGCCCTCCCCCGCAAAAATGCTGCACTTTCTGCAACATTATGGCCAGAACCCCTGAAGACCAGGGAAAATGTTGTACAATCTACAACTTTTCAACACGGGACGCTTCGGCCAGAAGTTGATAGGAGAGCAACCGTTCCTCGTAATCGGGGATCAGCGATACGATCAGGAACTCGTCGTTGCGGCACTTCTGTTGCAGGTTTCCCAATTGTTCTAGGACTTGCTTGGCTGTCCCGGAAAACCCTTGAAAAGGCGCCCCTCCGCGGGCGCGGAATCCCTCCGCCGCCTGCGCCGCCAAAGCCTCCGCCCGGGCTTCGGTCTCCGCGCAAATCACGCTGACGGCAAGCATGGCGGAGGGCTCGGCTCGGTGGACGGAGGGGCGGAAGGTATCGCGGTAGGCCCGCAGGACTTCGGCTCCGTCACTGTCGCTCATAAATTGGCCGAAGACATATCCCGTTCCGAGTTCGGCCGCATACCCCGCGCTTTTGACATTCGTGCCGAGCATCCAGAGTTCAGGCGGAAGCTGGGGGACCGGCCTTGCGGTTACGGGATGGTCCTCGTAGCGATAACGATCCGCAAGCAGGTCGGAAAGCTCCTTGGCCAGTTGCGGATAACGCCCGACCCGTTCCAGAAAATTGCCGCTTAAAGCCATCGACGCGTGCGCCTCCCCGCCGGGGGCTCTCCCGATCCCGAGATCGATGCGCCCCGGATACAGGGCCGCCAGCAGCCGGAAGTTTTCCGCGACCTTCAGCGGACTGTAATGCGGGAGCAATACGGCGCCCGACCCCAGACGGATCCGGCGGGTAGCCGCTCCAATCGCCGACAGCAGCACCTCCGGCGCCGCGCTGGCCAATGCCTCCATATCGTGATGCTCCGCCGTCCAATAGCGCAGATATCCCCTTTCTTCCGCTTGCCGCGCCAACCGGATCGCTTGTTCGAGCGCCGCCTCTGCCGTTGTCTCCGGGAGCTTCGGCACCAAATCCAGCACGCCAAGCTTTAGCTTCATCTTCATCTCAGACTCATTCATCATGCCCCTCCTTCTCCATATCAGGTTCGCCTTCCCCATGAAAGAACAAACGTTGAACGCCGCCCGGCCCAACCCGGGTGTCCCAGAAACCCAGACCCGGCTGCAGCAGCGAGCAAAGCATCGAGATCACGCCGCCGTGGGTCACGATGAGCAGACGTACGGACTCAGCGGGTTGTGAAGCGGGTTGCGGCGAAGGCGGATGCAATCGCAAGGTTGGCGGCAGGAACGCCGGCTTGCGCAACGGGTCGATTGCCAAGCTGCCGGAGCCAAAGTTGGAGTTAGGGGCCTCTCCCGCTAACGCTATCGTCTGCATCAGAAGCTCCTCGCCTACTTCAGATACCCGTGCTTGAAAAGCCTGCCAGGATTCGCCCCCGGGGGGTGTTCCAGCCTGCGGATCATCGATCCAGGCGCGGTATCGCTTGTCATCCTTCAGCATCTCATACGTTTGGCCTTCCCACCGGCCGAAATTCATTTCCCGCAAACGGGGGTCCAGTTGCGCGCCGTCCAGCAGATCCGGACGGGCCCAAGCCAACGTTTCCCGGCAGCGCCGTAAATCGCTGGCATATACCGCGGCGAAGTTCACCCCCGCCAGTTCCCGGCGCAGCTCTGCCAAACTCGACGCCTCGTCCGGCAGCAGCGGCGGATCGCTGTGGCCCTGATATCGGCGTTCGGCGTTCCAGGCCGTGAGACCATGACGAACCAGCCACCATTCCGCGTTCATTTTCGTTCACCTCCCGGTCAATGCCTCGAGCCAAAATTCAAGCCCCGCTTGTTGACACAGCGGACCGAATCCGACTAAATCAAACTCCAGCTGCCGACGATCGCGATCCATGCCGCCGTTCCTGCAATGACGGTTGCATTCGCTGCCCAAAACATCAGCTTCGCCGTCTTCGCCACGTCCCCGGGCGCCAGCTCCCGGGTTTTGTCGCCCATATAGGCGCGGAACGAAACGACGCCGTGGTAGGAATTTTCCCCGCCTAACCTTACCCCGAGCGCCCCGGCTACCGCCGCCTCCGGGTAGCCGCTGTTCGGGCTCGGATGCTTGGCGGCATCGCGGCGCACCATTCGCCACGCGCCGCGGGCATCCAGCCGCAAGGCCCATGCTGCGACGTAGAGCAGCAGCGCCGTCAGCCGGGCGGGGAGGTAATTGGCGATATCGTCCAACCGGGCGGAAGCCCAGCCGAGATCGATGTATTTGTCGTTCTTGTAGCCGACCATCGAATCGAGGGTGTTCACCGCCCGATACGCCATCGCCAGCGGGGCGCCGCCCAGCAGCGCAAAAACGAGCGGCGACACGACGGCGTCGACGATGTTCTCGGCGACGGTCTCGACGGCGCCGCGCGTGATCTCCGGCGCATCCAGGTGCGCCGTGTCGCGTCCGACGATCATGCCGAGCGCGCGGCGGGCGGCGGGCAGGTCACCGCGCAGCAGGTGGCCGGCCACGTCCATCCCCGCCTCGCGCAAGCCTTTGGCGGCGATCGTCGTCCAGATGAGGGCGGCCTCCGCCGCGGCCGCCAGCCACGGGCTGACCTGGGCCAGCAGGCGCAGCAGCGCCCAGGTCACGGCAAAGCTGCCGCCGGCGACGACCAGCGGCAGCAGCACCCCCGCCGCCCGGTAGCGGCGGGG
>NZ_BILV01000067.1 GCF_004000745.1 Paenibacillus barengoltzii NBRC 101215 | reverse complement strand
TCCCCAAATAACTGTATTTTTGCAGGAATCAGGAGTGGCGGAAGTGTTGAAGCCCGATAGAACGTTGCTACAAACACATAGGAGCACTACCGATATCCGGTAGTGCTCTCCAAAGTAATCTCATATAACAGAATTATGGCGTGAGTGCAGGGGCGTGACGGTGATGAGTGCCTTGTTCGTAGCTATAAGCTAGTTTGATGAGTGTGCCTTCATCGAAGGCGCGACCCAGGAACTCGATGCCAACGGGGAGACCGTCTTTGGTAAATCCGGCAGGGACCGTAATGGCAGGGAATCCCGAGAATGGGCTCAAGCGATTATTGTTACCGGACGATTGGCCCTCACCAATCAATGCTGGTGGTTGGGTGCTGGTTGGGTACACAATCGCGTCGAGTTTATAGTCGGCCATCACCTTCAGTAGGGAGTCTCGGGTAAGGCTGGTGCGTTTCAGTACAATGTCTTTGTATTCTTGAGTGTCCAGCGTTTCTCGGGCCTCGCGAGCCTTCATCGATTGCTCTTGAGATTTATCGTACTCTCCAGAGGCGATGATTTCAGCCAGGCTGTGGTAAGGGGCTTTATCACCGAGTTCCTCGAGGTAATCGTTTAATTGGAACTTGAACTCGTAGCCGCTTAAGCTTGGATATTTCATAATCTCCTCAAGATTTGGAATCTTAATATTCACGACGGTTGCGCCAAGGGCTTCTAATTCTTTCACCGCGTTGGACACGACTTCGGTGACAGCTTTTTCTTGATCGTTGTTCTCCTGGAAGAGTTCCGTGGCTACGCCAATCCGCGCGCCTTTCAAGCCATTGACGTCAAGGAAGTCGGTGTAGCTCGCAGGAATACGGCCTACGCTGTAGGCGGTGGCGACATCGTCTGGATCATAACCAACTGTGGCGTCGAGCAGGATCGCTGCATCCTCGACTGTTCGGGCGATTGGGCCTCCTACGTCTTGCGTCAAAGCGAGTGGGATAATTCCATCACGGCTGGATAAGCCAATCGTTGGGCGGATCCCAACCAAGCTGTTGAAGCTGGACGGGATACGGATGGAACCTCCAGTATCCGTGCCCAGGCCGGCAGCGGCAAAGTTGGCGGCAATTGCTGCTCCGGTACCACCACTGGAGCCGCCGGGATAATGGTCAAGGGCATATGGATTTTTCGTTTGGCCGCCTAACGAGCTTGATGTGGTAATGCCAAAAGCAAACTCATGAAGATTCGTTTTGCCTAGGATGATCGCGCCGGCTTCTTTGAGCTTGGCAATTTGATCTGCATCTTGCGGAGGGATCGACTCCTTCAAGCAAAGACAGCCTGCGGTCGTCGGCATATCGGCGGTGTCAAAGTTGTCTTTGACAAGGATCGGAATGCCGTGCAGTGGTCCTCTAGGTCCCTTTTCAGCGCGCTCTTGGTCCAACGCTTCGGCGATGCTGAGTGCGTCAGGATTAACTGAAAGGACAGCTTGCAGGGAAATCCCTTGATCATCATATTTATCGATTCGATCGAGATACATTTGTACGAGTTGTTTAGAAGTGATCTTGCCTTGTTCCATAGCCAGCTGAAGTTTAGAAATCGTGGCTTCCGGAAGGATAAAAGGAGCTAGGTAACTGACAACACGGTCGTGCAGTCGCTCGAGATCGTCGGCAGTGAGAGGGGCGCCAGGCAGGAAAGAGGTATCCGAATAGCCTTTCATAAGCCCGGCCTTCTTCACGGCTCCAACAGCTCCCGCGTAAGCAGCTTGGTCTGGAACATCGCTGAAGGATTCAGCGGCATCCTCGAGCCCCAGCCATTGCTGAAGCAGTACAGCCGCTTGGCTGCGGAGCACACGGTTACTGGAGACCTCCGGCATCGTGAAGGAGCCTCCCGCCTCGGTTGCCGCCTGTTTCATCGCTTGGTAAAATTGGTCGCCGGTGATAAAGGTTTGGCTTGCTGTAACCTTGGCTGTACCTGAAGCGGCTTGGGCTTGTGGAAGCTGTCCGATTCCAAGCCCTGTGACCAAGACAGAGGTTAGTAGGACGGCGCTTCCTAGTTTCAGGCCTCGTCGATAAAGATTCATAAGATTTCCCCTCCAAGTCAAAATTTAAAGTTTATGTGAACCATCATAAATTCATGTTAGATATATTGACAAAGATGAGAACTATCTAATAAAACGTATACATCAAGGGATATCACAATAAATCAAAGGATTACTTAGGTTTTCTCCCATTAAAAAATATCATAAATATATCTAAAATGTTATATAACCTAACGTGAACATAACGCATTCATTACCCTTTTCAGAAAATTAACTGTATTATTTTCAGTTTCTACCAAATGGAATGTAACCTTTTTGTTACCGACAGGGGGACGTCACCCGTTATAATTAGATTGGTAAATTAGCATCTAGGGCATTTAGCCTATCCGGAATCTATATCAGAATGACAACAGGAAGTATTTTTCAGTATATAGGCAGGGTAAGGAGGAATGGATCATGCAGCGAAGAGGAGTTAGAATTTCCTTATGCTTCATGTGGGGAGTCTTGATGATGATGGTAGTCATCGCAGGCTGTGCGTCTTCCGAGCCTTCGTGGACAGATTATGTAGGAGCAACGGTTGAGAAGAATTTCCCTGTTCCTAAAGAGGCCAACCAAACGGATACGGCTCTTAATAATTCGAAGATGGACTATGTTAATTATAGACTAACCGGACTTAAGGAAAGCAGTGAGATCCCTGAGGCCTATCAGAAGGTAATCGAGGAGTGGGGATGGAAGGAGAAGAAAGAGGAAAGTACTGGTTCAACTCGGGTGTACGAGAAGGGGAAGCAAATTGTTCAATTGACGCTTCATGATAACTCTTTTACTGTATTAGTCCCGAAAAAAGAATCGAAAACCGTCATTCAAGGGTTGGAAAGCAGCAGCCCATAGCATCAGAATTCGGATATGAAAAGGCAACTGCCCCTCTACCGGACAAGCCCGGTAATGGAATGTGCTAAAGAAAATAAAAGGCCTGATCTCTGCATTTGTGCAGGGAGCAGGCTTTTTTCACATCGAGTATATGAACATAATTATTGCCTATAGTAAGCAATTTCGAGGCCAGTGATCTTGATCATCCCGTCTTTACGTTGTCCACGAAGGGTAGCAAGCACGATCGATCGCGGGATCATCAGCCAGAGGTGCCAGAACACTAAAGAGAGCACAAAGGAGACCGGCGACCAAGGGATGAGAATCACGATAATACAGCAACCGATCCAAGCGGAATGAAGATGGACTCGGCGATAGTCGGGATAAGAGACGTATTGATCAGGTGAATAACCAATCCATGGCATATGTCGGGAAAACCGCCAGCGCTTGCGATAGGAGTGGCTGACGATCATCAGTACGGAGCGGGAAATGACATATTGGATCCATAAGATGACCGGTAGGGCTAATAGGAAGAAGAAGATACTGGTCCAGGATATGAATATCGTCTCGGCTGCCAGCCATATGACGGGGAGTATGCCTAAGCTATAGATGAGCGACTTCGGTAAAACCTTCTTTTTGAGCAAGGTGTAGTGATAAAAGGTCGCTTGGCTTTCGGTTTCAGCGGACTTCAAGCGTTTGCTCCTCCTCCCATTTTTCATCAACTCCGCACATCGCGGACTAGCTCTTCTTAATATATCGGAAGAATCCAAGAATAATTAAGACGGCGCGTACAAACACGGGGCTCTGGTTGTCGGCATAAGATAAAGTAGGAAGCGAACTATGAAAAGGTTTAAAATAGTAGAATCTGTGTCATACTGATAGTAAAAAAAACAAGGTGGGATCGGACATGGATGAGTCGCGCGTTAGCACCTGCATTATATGTGGAGAGCCGAAGACGGAGGGGATTCATATCGTTTCTGAATTTATCTGCGATGCTTGCGAGGCTGAAATGGTGCGCACCGACGTGCAGGAGGAGAAATACCACTTCTTTGTTCATCAAATGAAGCAGATCTGGGTGCAAAAAAATGCATAACACTGCCGGATAAAAGGACCTGTTCATTTTGGGGAGCGGGTCCTTTTATATTGCTCTAGTGGGTGAACTAACGGTAAAATGAAATGAAGCAATGAATGCAATCACATAAAGATCAGGTTAACCCAGTGTTGGAAGGAATCGAAATGGCAGAGGAACATTACGGAAGGGCCCCTTTGGTTGAGGTTTTGCGGCAGTATCAGGTGAAAAAGGATGCTTCCTTTCATGTCCCGGGGCATAAAAATGGACAGGCTTTGCGCGGTCATGCGAAGGGGATTGAGGAATTGGCCCGCGTGATGGAAATCGACGTGACGGAAATTAACGGGACGGATGATCTCCATCATCCCGAGGGCGTCATCCGCGAGGCACAGCAGCTGGCCGCCGCCCAGTTTGGGGCGGAGGAGACGTTTTTTCTGGTTGGCGGCAGTACGGCCGGCAACCTGGCCTTGATCCTGAGCGTGTGTACCGCTCCAGGGGATGTGCTGCTCGTGCAGCGGAACGTGCATAAATCCGTCATTCACGGATTAATGCTGGCGGGCGCGCACGCGGTATTTTTGGCGCCGCAGCTGGATGCGGGCAGCGGCCTGGCTACCATCCCGAGCGAAGCAACGGTGCGTGAAGCCCTGCGCCGGTATCCCGGCGCGAAGGGGGTGCTGCTCACGCACCCGAGCTACTATGGGATGGGGGCGTCATTGCAGCCGCTGGCGGAGCTGTGCCACGCGCACGGGGTGCCGCTGCTCGTCGATGAGGCGCATGGCGCCCATTTCGGCCAGCACCCGGCGCTGCCGGAGAGCGCGCTGGCCGCGGGGGCCGATGGCGTCGTGCAGTCGACGCACAAGATGCTGACCGCGCTCACGATGGGCGCGATGCTGCACGTGCAGGGCGGGCTGCTCGACCGCACGCTGCTGCGCCAGCGGCTGGCGATGCTGCAGAGCTCCAGCCCGTCGTACCCCATCATGGCTTCGCTCGATCTGAGCCGAAGCCTGCTGGGGGCACAGGGCCCCGCCTTCTTCGAGGGCGGGCTCGCCGCGGCCGCGCATCTGCGGCGCGGCCTGGCCAAGCAATCGCGCTTCGGCGTTGTGGAACCGCCGGGCGCCAGCGGAGAGGCTGCTGCATATACTATCCAAGATCCTTTGAAGCTTGTGATATTCGATGCATCCGCAGCCCTCTCCGGGTATGAACTGCAAGAGCGGCTCGAAGCCGAAGGCTGCGTGCCGGAGATGAGCGATGACCGCTTTGTGGTCCTGGCGCTAGGTCCAGGAACAACGATGGAAGATGCCGATCGGCTGCTGCAAGCGCTGGATCACATCGCTAATGCCGAAGCCGATTCACTGGGGAAAACGGTGAGAGGGGGTATCGTTTCCCCAACAGGTTCGGCCAATGAACTTTCCACGTGGAACAATTCAGTTCACGGAGGGCATTTGTCGGAGGTGTCTGAGCCTGTACCGTTTAGCCTTACGCCGCTGATTCCAGGGGAGATCGAAGCGATCCCTGTTGAGGAAAGTCTCGGTCGGCAAGCGGCGGAAATGATCATTCCGTATCCTCCGGGCATCCCGCTGCTCTACCCCGGGGAGATCATTACCGAAACGGTAAGGCAACGGCTGCGGCTGCTGAGGGATTCAGGAGCCAAGTGTCAGGGGCCGGCCGACCCGCGGTTGCATACGATTCAAGTCAAGAAAGGGTAAACCTAAGCATATACTTGTACATGATTTTTGGAGAAGAAAGCAGGGAACGAACTAGATGAACCATCAAGCCAAGGGATTATTTATTACGCTTGAAGGGGGGGATGGCTCCGGCAAAACGACGGTCATGCGGGAAATGGAACAGTTGCTTAAGGAACAAGGTGTGGACTTTATTTCTACGAGGGAACCTGGCGGCATCGAAATTGCGGAGAAGATCCGTGAGGTGATCTTAAATCCGCAGCACACGGCGATGGATGCGCGGACCGAGGCACTGTTATACGCCGCATCAAGGCGACAGCATCTGGCGGAGAAGGTGGAGCCCTCCCTGGAGCGTGGAATTACAGTTCTCTGCGATCGCTTTATAGATAGCAGCCTGGCCTATCAGGGGCATGCTCGTGGGCTCGGGATCGAGGAAGTGCTGAAGATTAATCTTTTTGCCACTAAGGGAAGGTTTCCGGATCTCACTTTCTATCTCGACATTGAGCCGGAAGTGGGGTTGGCCCGGATCGCTGCAGGTGCCGGACGTGAAGTGAACCGACTGGATATGGAAAGCCTGCATTTTCATCAAAAGGTTCGGGAAGGATACCACATCCTCGCCGGGATGTATCCGGATCGGATCAAAACGATAGATGCTTCTCGCAGTCAAGAAGAGGTTGCAGCGGAGATCCGCGGGCATCTTTATGCGGCAATAAAGGAGATCCTAGCCTAGGTGTCAAATAGGTTAGTATGGTACATTTTTATAAAATAAGGAGGTACTGCAAATGAAACTGATTGTTGCGATTATCCAAGATAAAGACAGCAACCGGCTATCCAGCGCGCTCGTGAAAGAAAACTATCGGGCAACCAAGCTGGCGAGTACCGGAGGGTTTCTTCGGGCGGGGAACACCACATTTATGATCGGTGTAGACGACCATCAAGTGGATGACGTATTGAAAGTGATCCGTAACAGTTGTAAAGTGCGGGAACAATTAGTAACCCCGGTTACTCCGATGAGCGGTACAACCGATTCGTATTTGCCGTTGCCCGTGGAAGTGCAAGTGGGCGGGGCGACGGTGTTTGTGCTTCCAGTAGACCGTTTCGAACACTTCTAATATAGTGGTAATTAAAAAGTCGGCTTTTGATCACGATGTATCAGCAGGAGGAGGGGGCGACGTCGAATCTTGAACGTAGGCCGGGCTAAGCATATGCTTTCGAAGTATGTTTCCTACGGAAACATTGGAGTTGCTCACGTACTCCCTAAGTACGCCTGCGCTACTTACGTCCCTAGTTTCGTCCAACTAAAGCGTTTTGAAAAAAAGCACGTCGGAAGCATAAGCTTCGGTGCTGAAAAGCCAACATTTTAATCTTCATCATAAAGAAATCAAAAAAAGTGATCTTCCCTTCACGAGGGAATTACTAGAAGCCGATTCGAGGCTTCGATGTTATCGTACATTCATTCTATCTATTCAATTATAGGCGGTGGACGCTTTGAAAATTGATCCGGGATACCGGCCGCTCAAAAGCGGCTTGGGGGTGAGTGACAGCCCTGCCAAGCCGGTACAGTCGAAAAGCTTCGCCGACGTCATGCAGCGGCATGGGCAGCAGGCGACCCAAGAAGAATTGAACCGGAGATTTAAGGAGATTCAAATGCAAGGGGACCGGCTTGCCCGGTCCATGACCGTTCGGGAGCTGAAGGCGTACCGGATGATGGTCAAGCGGTTTCTCGAGGATACGGTTCGGCGGGGTGTGGGCATCAAAGAATCCAGAGGCTGGGACCGCCGCGGCCGTGGGAAGCGTTATAAGCTTCTTGATGAAGTGGATGCTGCGCTGCTGGCGATGGCAGACGAATTGCTGGAGACGGAGCAAGGCAAGATCGAGCTGTTGCAAAAGATCGGCGAGATCCGCGGCATGCTGATTAATCTGGTTTTCTAGCTTTGAAAGGACGAGGCAGAAGAGATGTCATTTCAAGAGATCATTGGGCAGGAGACGGCCAAACAATTGCTGCAAAGCAGTCTGCGGCGCCAGGAAATCTCCCATGCCTATATATTTAGTGGACCGCCTGGAAGCGGGCAGATGGAAATGGCCATGGCCTTCGTCCAGGCGTTGTTCTGCACACGAGGCGGAGACGATGCTTGCGGGGAGTGTCTGGAGTGCCGGAAGGTACTGCATGGCAATCATCCCGATTTGTTTACAATCAAGCCCGACGGGGCAACGATTAAAATCGAACAAATCCGCGATCTGCAGCGGATTTTCTCTTACCGTTCGGAGAGCGGGAATCCTAAGGCTTATATTATTGACGAAGCCGAAAAAATGACAGTGCAAGCGGCCAACAGCTTGCTCAAATTTCTGGAGGAACCGCCATCTCCGGCCGTAGCAATTCTGCTGTCGGATAATGGACGAGCTTTGCTCCCTACAATTCAATCGCGCGCCCAATGGGTTCCATTCTCTCCGGTGAATCCGGAGACGATGCTCCAGATATTGGCGAACGAGGGATTTTCGACAACCTTGGCTCGAAGTGCCGTTCATCTCGCGGCAGGACTGGGTCCATGCCGTGATTTAATCCAGCAGAATTGGTTTGCAGAAGTTCGAAACGTAGTGTTACAATTAGGAAAGGAGATCGCAGGCCGTGGCGGCTCTCCATTAATTACGGCGCAGCAGGTATTGTTCAAATCCGGGTTGACCGATCATTTGGACATGCTGTTCAGCCTTTTCCATTTGTGGTTCAAAGATATGATCCATGCGCTCTATCATAAACATGATCAAATCGTTTTCATAGATGAGCTTCAGTTTATCAATCAACATTGTACCAGCCGCAGTGCAGAACAGTGGATTGAGGCCATGGCGCTGGCTGCAGAGAGCAAGAAGAAGCTGCGGCAGCATATGAATGCCAATCTCTGCGTAGAGCAGTTTTTGATTGCCGTGGATGGACAACGGTAAGACCTGCACCTAGATGAGACACCAGGTCGTTATGACTTCGCATGAAACTTTCTCCCCTGAAAGAGCAGGGAATGTAATAGTTTCTTTGGATCGCGCTGCTTTCGTGAGTTGCGGTTCGCCAGTCTTGTAGAGCTATACGAGGGGGTTAGTTTTTGTATACTGTAGTGGGCGTCCGCTTTAAGAAGGCGGGCAAAATCTATTATTTCGATCCGTTGGACCTCCCGGTAGAGAAAGATCAACACGTTATTGTTGAGACTGCTCGGGGGATCGAATATGGGAAAGTGGTGGTCGGCAAGAAGAAGGTTGGAGAATCCGATGTCGTCCTTCCGCTGAAGAAGGTCATTCGGATCGCCGATGAAGCCGACGCCCGAGTTGTCGAGGAGAACAAGCTTGCGGCAAAGAATGCCTTTGTCACATGTTTAAATAAAATTAAAGATCATGATTTGAAAATGAAGCTGGTCGACGTGGAATTTACGTTTGACCGCAATAAAATCATCTTCTACTTTACGGCAGAAGGCCGTGTGGATTTTCGCGAGTTGGTGAAGGATCTGGCCAGTATCTTCCGGACCCGGATTGAGCTGAGACAGATCGGCGTGCGGGACGAAGCCAAGATGCTTGGCGGGATCGGCCCCTGCGGACGCGTGCTCTGCTGTTCCTCTTGGTTGGGGGATTTTGAGCCGGTATCGATCAAGATGGCGAAGGACCAAAGCTTGTCACTGAACCCTACGAAAATCTCAGGATTATGCGGTCGTCTGATGTGCTGTCTGAAGTTCGAGCATGACAACTACGAAAGCACCAAAGAAGAACTTCCATCCGTAGGCAAAATCGTCGTTACTTCGCTGGGTGACGGTAAGGTCGTTGGACTCAACGCCGGCAGCCGCACCGTACATGTACAGTTGTTCGAAATTGGGAAAGTGAAGGAGCTTCCGCTGGACGATGTCGTCCTGAAATAAAAGAAGATCTTTTTCAAGATAGATTCTAGAGATGACTCTGGGGTGGGAACTTGGAGAACAAGGACATTTTCACAAGTATGCAGGCGCTGGAAACGCAAATGGGAAAAGTACACGGCGATTTGAGCAGCCTCATGTTGGAGGTCAAGAAGCTGGTGGAAGAGAACCAGCGGCTTCGCCTTGAGAATGAACAGCTGCGCAAAATATTAAAGCGGGAGAGCACCGAAGGGCCGCTGCCCATGCCGGCGTCGGTCAGAACCGATAGTCCGGTTCCGGCTGGCAAAGAAGCGATTGACGTCGTCGGTGAAGGCTACGATAACTTAGCACGTCTTTATCATGAGGGCTTTCATATTTGCAATGTTTATTACGGGCATCTGCGCACCGAAGGTGACTGCCTGTTCTGCTTGTCGTTTTTGAATAAATAATGAACCGTGGGGGTGTCCCTGCGGTTTTTTTTAAATTTAGGCTACAAAAAGGATGGAGTTCCAAATCAATGAACCAAGTACCTATTTATGAGCAGGAACGGATTGACGACCTGCTGACCCATGATTTACATATCATTCAAAGCGACGAGGTGTTTAGCTTCTCGATGGATGCCGTGTTGTTGGCACGGTTCGCACCAGTTCCCAAATACGGCAAAATTCTTGATCTATGCACCGGCAATGGGGTAATCCCGTTGCTGCTCTCCACGCGGACGGAAGCGAAGATCGAGGGGATCGAGATCCAGCCGCGGCTTGCTGGTATGGCTCGCCGCAGTGTAGAAATGAACGGGCTGACACACCGGATCGAAATTCGCGAAGGGGATTTACGTGAGCTGGTGAAGGTGACGGGGCACGGGGCGTACGATGCCATTACGGTAAACCCGCCGTATATGCCGGTGACCAGCGGCGAGGCGAAGCTGAATTCGTATCAGGCGATCGCTAGGCATGAAATTCACTGTAGTTTGGAGGAAGTGGCGGCTGCATCGATGCGGCTGGTTCGGCCCGGTGGCAAGGTGTCGATGGTTCACAGACCGCAGCGATTAGGGGAAATTATGACGTTGCTGCGCCAATATCGACTAGAGCCGAAGGTGATCCGGTTTGTGCATCCAAGAGCGGGAGCGGAAGCGAACATGGTGCTGATCGAGGCGCTGCGAGACGGCAAGCCGGATGTGCGGGTACTGCCGCCATTGATCGTATATAATGAAAACGGGGAATACTGCGAAGAAATCATGAATATCTATTACGGGCCAAAAGAGGGTAGAGCATGAACGTTCAAGTACAGAAGAGCTTTGAAAATGCTGCGAGGGACACCACCCCAGCAGGAAACGGCAAGTTGTTCCTGGTTGGCACGCCTATCGGGAATTTGGAGGATATGACCTACCGGGCCGTGCGCACCTTGCAAGAGGTGGACATTATCGCGGCGGAGGATACGCGGCAGACGCGCAAGCTGTTAACGCATTTCGACATCTCTCCAGGTAAATTGCTGAGTTATCACGAACATAATAAGGCCGCCAGTGGCCCAGAATTGATCCGCTTTATAATAGAAGGAAAAAATTTAGCGCTAGTCAGCGATGCCGGTCTGCCGGCGATTTCCGACCCCGGAAGTGATCTCGTGAAGCTGGCGCTAGAGGCGGGTATCGCAGTCGTTCCGGTGCCCGGAGCGAATGCTGCATTATCGGCGCTCATCGTTTCCGGTTTGCCAACGGATCGATTTACGTTCCTTGGATTTTTGCCAAGAGATCATAAAGAGCGGGAACGGTTGTTGAAGTCGTTGGAGGATCAAGAGGGAACGATGTTGCTGTACGAATCGCCGCATCGATTGATCAAAACGCTGGAGTCCCTTCTCGAGGTTTGGGGAGATCGGCGAATCGTATTGGCGAGAGAATTAACCAAGCGTTATGAGGAAATGGCTCGGGGGACGATTCACGATTGCCTGGCTTGGCTGCAGGAGCATCCGCCGCTGGGTGAATATTGCCTCGTTGTGGAAGGGGCACATCCCGACCAAGTGAAGGAGAAGCGGGATGCCTGGTGGCAAGCGCTAACGGTGGAGGAGCATGTCCGGCATTACGAAACGGAAGAAGGGCTGTCGCGGAAGGAAGCCATGAAAAAAACTGCGGCCGACCGGGGGGTTGCAAAGCGGGATATCTACAATCAATTATTGTAGCCCCACTTCTCTCCGAAATCATGAAATATTATCCAATTCGGCCAAAAAAGGGGCCTTCGCTAAGCCGGGTTCAAGCCTAGGAAGGCGCCAAGGAGATATGAAAAAGGTTAGAATTAACAGTTTCAGTAAATCTATTATATACTATATTTCTTAATTTGTCACAGGGGTCGGAAGCTCCGTAATGCATTCATGGCAAACAATTTTGCCTTTAAAGTAAGTTACGTTCTCCGCATTACCGCAGAAGATGCAAGCCGGCTCATATTTCTTGAGCATAATCCGTTCACCGTCTACATAAATTTCGAGCGCATCTTTTTCTCCGATCCCCAGAGTGCGGCGCAATTCAATTGGAATGACAACACGGCCTAATTCGTCTACTTTTCTTACAATACCTGTGGATTTCATCATAGGATGATTGCCCCTCTCGCTATAATTTGGAATTGTCATTATTCGACATCATTCTATCTTTTCTGATTTTTATAATACCAACCATTGCCAGATTAGTCAACCTATTTATGGTATAGTTCAACATTATTTCTAAAAAATTCGGATACACAACTCCGAGAACCTTTACGGAATCTAGCAAGTTCACAATGATCTATAATTCGACATTTTGGAAATCGTCATCCGGTCATTTTACGACACAATTCGACATATCTTGTCGTCTCCACGCGGTGACCCGCCAAATTTTATGAAAAAGGAGTGTTGGTTCATGCATCGTTGGCTTAGCGAAGAAAAAGTGTTCAAAGACCCCGTACATAATTATATTCATGTACAGGACGAAGTGATCTGGTCGCTCATTAATACGCCGGAATTCCAGCGGCTTCGCCGGATTCGTCAGCTTGGAACATCGTATTTGACCTTTCATGGCGCCGAGCATAGCCGTTTTTCCCATTCGCTTGGCGTTTACGAGATTACGCGGCGGATTATTTCGCAGTTTGAACGAAGCGGCTACACCGATTGGCCCCGCAGTGAGAAATTGGTAGCTTTGTGTGCGGCGCTGCTGCATGACCTGGGGCATGGTCCGTTTTCCCATTCTATAGAAGAAGCTTTTCAAATGCATCATGAGGATTGGACCTGCAAAATCCTCTTGGGGGAAACCGAGGTGGGGAACGTCCTGCGCGAGATTTCTCCGGATTTTCCGGACAAGGTGGCTGCGGTGATCCGGAAGGATTATGACAATCCGATTGTGGTGAATTTGGTGTCTAGCCCGCTGGATGCGGATCGGATGGATTATTTGCTGCGGGATGCTTATTTTACCGGCGTAAACTACGGGACGATTGACATGGACCGAATTCTGCGGATGCTTCGACCTTTTCAAGGGCGGGTTGTTGTCAAAGAATCGGGGATGCATGCGGTGGAAGACTATTTGATGTCGCGGTATCAGATGTATTGGCAGGTCTATTTCCACCCGGTGACGCGGAGCTCGGAGATCATTCTCCGGCAAATTTTGCGTCGGGCTAAGGAATTATACCGAAGCGGGCATTCTTTTTGCTTCTTGCCGCATCCGTTGCCGAACTTATTTCATGGGGATATCAGCGTAACCGATTATTTGCAGCTGGACGAGGCGCTGATGCAAACGACCTTCATGCAGTGGACGAGAGAAGACGACGAGCGGTTAAGCGATTTATGTTCTCGGTTTTTGAATCGTAAGCTGTATAAATATGTAGAATTAGATTCACCGGAGCTGGAAATGCTGGACGAGATTCGGAACGCCTTCAGACAAGTCGGGCTTGAACCTGAATACGACATGGAAATTGATTTTCCGACGGATCTGCCGTATGATGTGTTCCGTCCGGACGGCGGGGTTCGGCAGAAGCAAATTTTGTTGTTGGACCGGCAGGAGCGGCTGCGGGAAATTTCGGAAGTCTCGGATATCGTACGATCAATCAGCGGATTACACCGCGGGAAGACGCATTTGTACTATCCGGATAATAAATTGTGTGCTGTAATGGATCGGCTGCCTCGCCCGGTAGCCCGCATTTTCGAGCAACGGAAATAGGAGGATGACAAGGTTTATGTTATTTGATACGCATACGCATTTGGATGCTCCCCAATTTGACGAGGACCGCGAGGAAGTGATCGCGCGCGCTGTGGAACAAGGGGTTACGCGGATGATCAACATCGGATTTAACCGTGAGACAATCCCTTCGACCATGAAGCTGGCAGAGACCTATGACTTCATTTATGCCGCGGTCGGATGGCATCCGCAAGACGCGATTACGATGCAAGAGGGCGATTTGGACTGGATTGCAGAATTGTGCAAGCATGAAAAGGTCGTCGCCATCGGAGAAATTGGGCTGGATTATTATTGGGATACGTCCCCTAAGGACGTTCAACATAAGGTTTTTCGCCAGCAAATTGGACTGGCTCGCAGCTTAGGTATGCCGATTTCCATTCATAATCGGGACGCTCACGAAGACGTGGTTCGCATCCTTCGGGAAGAGAAGGCCAACGAGGTTGGAGGCGTGATGCACTCCTTCTCCGGCAGTTGGGAAATTGCCAAAATGTGTCTAGATTTGGGATTTCATTTGTCGTTTGGCGGGCCGATTACGTTTAAAAATGCAAAACAACCCAAGGAAGTGTTGGCCAAGACGCCGATGGACCGTTTGCTGATCGAAACGGATTCCCCTTATTTAACGCCGCATCCATATCGTGGTAAACGAAATGAGTCTGCTCATGTTCGTTTGGTTGCGGAAATGGCAGCCGAGCTCAAAGGGGTTACTTTTGAGGAAATCGCGGAAATTACCACCCGAAATGCATTGGAACGATTTGGAATTCCGAGTATTTGAGAGCAAAACGGATGAAATAAAGAGGATTTCGGAAAGATTAATGCTTTTTAACCCTCAAAAACAAGGTCATTACATTTTTTTAACCATTTTTTTAAAAAAACGTGGTTGATTCCTCCTTTACAACCTGCATCGAAACAGGATAGAATCTTTTCAGTATCGATTCGGTTCGTTTTGGACTGAACCATACGATGCTTGGTTCCATGAACCAGTCTCGCTGAATCTCCTTATGACGGAGAACGGGGGAACCAATACGAATTGCAGGTTGGCGGCAGCCTAATCGCGTTCGTATTTGATTTCTTTCCAGGGTCTATGGGGTGAATTCAAGGTCATTGCGCCATGAGCGAATGTACTGAGAAAGGGCGGCTCTCTTTCGCCCGAACCCGACAGCTAACCTCGTAAGCGAATAAGAGAGGTCACTCGTGCAGCTATTACACCCAAGACATTCAAGAAGCCACGAAGGAGTTCCTCTAACTCTTTCTCCCGGCTTCTTTTGTTTTGAATAAAAGTAATAGGGTCGTCATACTGTTGGAAAACAGGAGGTGACGACAAGCAGGAGAGACTGGTCAAGGATGCAAAACGCTTAGGATTAAATTTAAGATCAGTGTTCAAAAAGTCAGGTTTTCAGCACCGAGAAGGTTGGATGAAGCTAGGGACTGAGTAGCGCAGCGTACATGGGAGTACGTGAGCAACGGAAGGCCCGGCTGAATTCAAGATTCGATGCCGAATTCACTTCTTGACCTGCTTCGTGATCAAAAGATGACTTTTTGACTACCTTAGGCGTTTTGTAAAAAGTAACTGTAGTCGCGTCAATCGTTATCATGCATCGACCTAGACGGCGGGACTATGAAGGAGGACGGAAGAAATGGGCATTTTCCGCAAAGAGGAGACCCATGAATCACGCTCATCCAGCATGTCTTACGCAATGCGATGGAAGCATGAGAATTTACGTCAGATAGCGCTCGTCGGCGTTCTGGCCATCGCGGGAATCATCATCATCCTAATCTGGCTGTATAGCCAGGCACAGAAGGAAGTATCCCTGATCGTGGACGGGAATGTCCAGTCAGTGGAGACAACCCAATCCAGTGTAGCTCATCTGCTGGAGGAACAATCGATTAAGCTCAGTGCGAAGGATTCAGTATCCCTCCCGCTGGAAAGCTCGCTGAAGAACGGTGACCGCATTGTCATAGTACGCGCGAAGCCGGTCAGTGTGACCGCGGACGGCAATACGAAAGTCCACTTCACGACGCAAAGCAAAGTCGAGGGCGTATTGTCCGAGCTCGGCATCACTTTGGGTGAAGACGACAAGGTGACTCCGACATTGGACAGTAAAGTTACCGAGAACCTGAATGTGAAGGTCGTTCGGGTCAGCAAGCAAACGGTGCAGACGAAGGAGGCCGTGCCCTTTAGCGTGGTCAAAACGTCGGACGACAAGCTGCTGAAAGGCACCACGAAAGTGATCCAGGAAGGTTCCGAAGGTCTGGTCATTCACAACATTGAGAAAACTTACGAAGACGGAAAATTCGTGGCGAAGCGTTGGCTCGGCAAAGAGGTCTCCAAAGAAGCTCAGCCGAAGGTGATCGCAGTCGGTACGAAGAAACCTACCGAGGTTCTGTCGGCCAGCATCAGCCGTAAGGGAAATACGGTGAACATCAGCGGAACGACGACTAAAGGTGGCGTCTCATTCAAATATAAAAAAGTCTTGAAAAATGTTACGTTAACCGCGTATTCGGCGGAAGAAGACGGGATTGGCACCCGCACGGCTTCGGGTACCCGCGTGACAGAAGGCAGAACGATTGCGGTGGATAAAGACGTCGTTCCGCTTGGTTGGTGGGTATACATCGAAGGAATCGGCTTCCGTAAGGCAGAGGATACCGGCGGGGCCATCGATGGCCATAAGATGGATGTGTATTTTGATAGTCTGAAGGATGCGAAGAAATTCGGCCGTAAGAAGGGCCGCACCGTCTACGTGATCGGTCCGACGAAGCCGGAATTGAACTAAGGTCTCGTTCTCTTTCGTTTTACAATGCGGAGGGAATGAGATAGTATTAGGATGATGAATAAGACAGTGGATTAGAAGAGGATGTAATGATCCTCTTCTTTTTGTTATTCTGGTGGAGACAAGCAAGAACAGGAAGGAAGACAAATTCATGATCAAAGAGGTCATCGTGGTGGAGGGTCGAGACGACACCGTGGCCATTAAGCGCGCCGTAGAGGCGGATACCATCGAGACCGGAGGTTCGGCGATCGGCGAAGCCGTGCTCAAGAAAATCGCATTGGCGCAGGAACGCCGGGGCGTGATTATTTTTACGGACCCCGACCATGCCGGGGAGCGGATTCGCAAAATTGTGGCCGCACGGGTGCCGGGCTGCAAGCACGCTTTCCTGCCGGAGGCGGAGGCGACGAAGCGAGGCGACATCGGGGTGGAGAACGCCTCGCCGGAGGCGATTCGCGCCGCGTTATCTCGGGTCCGCAGCGAAGCGCCTGGAGTAGAGGCCGCGATCACCTGGGAAGACTTGATAAACGCAGGGTTAATCGTGCACCCGCAAGCGGCGGCGCGGCGAAAAGCGCTGGGCGAGCTGCTGGGTATCGGATATTGTAACGGAAAGCAGCTCTACAAGCGGTTAACCGTGTTCCGGATCAGCCGCGAGGAGTTTGCAGCTGCGTTAGCCGAGTTGGAAAGCAAAGGAGTTTAAGAACCATGAGCATAAGGGAAGACGTATCCACACCGCGCCGGACGAAGGAGATCATCCAGCGGCACGGTTTTTCGTTCAAAAAGAGCCTGGGGCAAAACTTTCTGATCGACCAGAACATCCTCGGTAAAATCGTTGCCGCCGCCGAATTGGACGAGAGCCAGGGGGCACTCGAAATCGGACCCGGAATCGGCGCGTTAACGGAGAAGCTGGCGCAGGAGGCGGGCAAGGTGGCCGCGGTCGAGATCGACCAGCGACTGATCCCGATTCTGCAGGAGGTGCTGGAGCCGTACCCGCACGTCCATGTGATCCATGGCGACGTGTTAAAGCTGGACCTGCAGGCTTTATTTGCGGCTGAGTTCAGTGAGGTGAGCGGCGTCAGTGTCGTTGCCAATCTGCCTTACTACGTGACGACTCCCATCATGATGAAACTGCTGGAAGAGAAGCTCCCGCTGAGAAATATCGTCGTCATGATCCAGAAGGAAGTGGCTGAGCGTATGGCCGCGGCTCCTGGCGGCAAGGATTACGGCAGCCTCAGCATCGCCGTGCAGTATTACAGCATTCCGGAGATGATCTGTACGGTGCCGCACAGCGTGTTTATTCCGCAGCCGAATGTAGAGTCTGCCGTGATTCGCTTAACCGTGCGGGAGACCCCAGCGGTGGCGGTTCAGGATGAGGCCTTTTTCTTCGAGGTGGTACAGGCCTCTTTTGCCCAGAGACGCAAGACGATTTCCAACAATCTGAAAAGCCGCTTCTTCCCGAAGGAAGGGCGCGAGAGACTGGAGCAACTGCTGGAAGAAGCCGGGATTCAGCCTTCCCGGCGAGCGGAGACCTTAAGCCTGAACGAGTTCGCCAAGCTGAGCGATACGCTGCTGAATGCCGGCGTGAAGGAACTCCGCGTGTAACCATTCCCTCTTATCGCCCATACGATGGGATAGAGGTGATGGATTTGGCGAATTTGGGAGACTTGGTCGTCCGCAAATCATACGGTGGAGATGTTACGTTCCGAATCGAACAGATTGTGCGGAGTGAAGCGATTATTAAAGGAACGGAATTCCGGCTGCTGGCGGATGCGCCCTTAACCGATTTGGTCAGGGTAGACCCGGCTTCCCCAGGAGAGACGACGCAGCGGGCCCGCATTAAGGCGACGGAATCGCTGAAGCGGTTAACGCAAGACCGCAAGGAATTGGCAGAACGCAATCGAATGGTGATTGGACGGGATCTGTATGGGCAAGGAGAGACGGCCTATTTTGAGGTCCCAGGGAAGGTCCTGCATTTAGATGGGGACGAACGCTATTTACAAAAGAGCCTAAGCCTGTATCAGAAGCTGCGCGTCCCGGTTCAAGGCTATTATGTCACGGAATCGCAAATGGCAAATGCGCTGTACCGTCTGTTGCCTGTGGTCAAGCCGGATATCGTCGTGATCACGGGTCATGACGGCGTGTTAAAATCGCGCCCCACCAGCGATCTTTATAATTTGACCAGCTATAAAAATTCCAAGTATTTTGTGGAGGCCATTCAAATGGCTCGGCAATACGAACGGAATTTCGATACGTTAACGATTGTGGCCGGCGCTTGCCAGTCGCATTTTGAGGCGCTGCTGCAGGCGGGGGCTAATTTTGCTAGTTCGCCCGGCCGGGTGCTGATCCATGCGCTGGATCCGGTGTATATCGCCGCTAAAGCGTCGCTCACCTCGATTCGGGATACGATCCAGATTACTGACGTGCTGAATCATACGATCAGCGGCGCCCAGGGGGTTGGCGGGATCGAGACTCGTGGCAGTTACCGAATCGGGTTGCCCAAACTGAAGGACTTGTCGACGCTGAAAGTGGTGCCGTCCATGTGAAAGGGTTGCCGGAAGGAACTGAGGCTAGTGCCCCAGGACCTTCCGGTTATTTTTTAGTACCTGGCTCTTTAGCCATCAGGTAAAAAGAAAATGTCGAAAAATAATCGTTGACACATCTTTTTTGCTGCTGATATAATTATTTATTTCGATTTGACAAGTTTGTGACTTTCCTGTATAATGGACAAAGAAAGAAGGTGGTCACAGGCAATGGCTAAAAATGCGCTGTCGGAAATAAAGCATAGTCTCGACGCCCACGTTGGACAGAAAATTATGCTCCGGGCAAACGGTGGTCGCCGGAAGACCGTCGAACGCACTGGAGTATTGGAGGAGACCTATCCTTCGGTCTTCATTGTGAAGCTGGATCAAGAGCAGCAAACCTTTAAGCGTGTGTCTTACAGTTATGCCGATATACTGACCGAATCCGTTGAAGTTATGGTTTATGACGACAACGACGGGATGCGGATTTCGTATATTAAACCGTGAACATCATGAATCAAACCGCAAACGGTTCTCGCCTTCGGGTGAGACCGTTTTTTTCTTTTTTTTACGGGTAATGGGTTCATCCACCAAGGTTGCCGGTGTTCACTTTAGATGGACAAAATCTCGGTGTATGCTCGCATCGGTGCTCGCGTATACTAACCATCGTTCCTATTTCCATGGCCAAAAGGAGGAGACTGACCATGTCGCGAAGAAGACGCAGCGTGATGTCGGAGAACTTGAAGGTCGAATTAGCGAAGGATCTGGGATTTTACGATACCGTCCAGCAGGAGGGCTGGGGCGGCATCAAGGCCAAAGATGCGGGCAATATGGTGAAGCGGGCGATTGAGCTTGCCGAGAAGGCAGCCGCGAAACAGCAATAACCTCTGCCACAGCGAAGCGTCCCTTTCAGGGAGCTTCGTTTTTTTCGTTGGATGAAGTAAGATAGAGGGAGAAAAAAATGTCTTTCATACATAGACGTGGAGGCAACGTTTTTTTAGAATAAAAGAATGTGCTAATAAGACCGGATGGATGCGGATATTCCACGGAATTGCTGAGGTGGGGAAGCGGCATGAAAATTTACGAAAAAGCACCGGCCAAAATTAACTTAATGCTCGACGTGTTACATAAACGTCCCGACGGATACCATGAGGTCGAGATGATCATGACGATGGTGGATCTGGCGGACCGTTTGGAAATGAGCGCTCTTCCGCGGGATACAATCATTATTTCGAGCCAGGCCGGATATATTCCGCTGGATGAGAAGAACTTGGCGTTTCAAGCGGCGAAGCTGATCAAGGAACGCTACAATGTGCGGAGCGGGGTTTATATCCACCTCGATAAGAAAATACCGGTCGCTGCCGGCCTTGCCGGCGGAAGCAGCGATGCTGCGGCGACGCTGCGGGGCTTAAACCGTTTATGGGAGCTTGGCATTCCCGAAGAGGAGCTCAAGGAGCTGGGGGCGGAGCTGGGTTCAGATGTGCCGTTTTGCGTGACGGGCGGGACGGCGCTGGCGACAGGGCGAGGCGAAGTGTTGACGCCGCTGGCGAATCCGCCGCAATGCTGGGTGGTGTTAGCGAAGCCACCGATCAACGTGTCGACGGCCGAGGTGTATGGGCGCCTGCAGGCGGAGCAAATTACCGATCATCCATCGGCAATCCGGATGCGAGAGGCGCTGGAGAGACGCTCATTCACGGAGGTATGCCAAGCGCTCGGTAACGTGCTGGAGCAGGTGACGCTGGAGCTTCATCCAGAGGTAGCGCAACTGAAAGAGGCAATGCTGCGTCTTGGCGCGGACGGCGTGTTAATGTCGGGCAGCGGACCTACGGTATTTGGGCTCGTCTCGAAAGAATCGAAGGTGTCCCGCATCTATAACGGATTGCGCGGGTTCTGCAAAGAGGTTTACGCCGTACGGTTGTTGACTTGAAGCTCGGCTGCGGAACTGAAGCCGGGTACTCCTTCCTCGTTCCAAGGCTTGGACAAATCCGTACAAAAGTGTTATAGTTTCATTAAAATATTCGGATTTAGCGAGGGGTACTTCGTGAAGAAATTAAAAAGAAGCGCTCGTTTGGTGGAGATGACCCATTATCTGTTGTCTAGACCACACCATTTAATCCCGCTGACTACCTTTGCGCAACGGTATGGGGCGGCCAAGTCGTCCATCAGCGAGGATCTGGGGATTATTAAAGAAGTGTTTGAAGGCGAAGGCATGGGGGAATTGCTGACGCTTGCCGGGGCGGCCGGCGGCGTGAAATATATTCCCCGGGTCGGACGGGAGCAAGCGAACGCTTTTATCCAGCACCTCTGTGAGAAGCTGGCGCAGCCAGACCGAATTTTACCGGGCGGATATTTGTATATGTCGGATCTTTTGGGACAACCGGCGTTGATGAATGAAGCGGGCAAGTTGTTTGCAACCGTATTCGGCGATTTGGAGATCGACTGCATCATGACCGTGGAAACGAAGGGGATCCCTCTCGCTTATGCAACGGGAGCGGAACTGAATCTGCCCGTCGTCCTGGTTCGTCGCGACCATCAGGTGACGGAAGGATCCGCCGTTAGCATCAATTACGTATCGGGCTCCCACAAGAGCCTGCATACGATGACGCTGTCGCGCCGGGCATTGAAGGAACACTCTCGCGTCTTGATCGTCGATGACTTTATGAAGGCGGGGGGCACGATCCAAGGGATGGTTGACCTGTTGGCCGAGTTTAACGCAGAGGTTGCAGGAGTTGGGGTTCTGGTTGAATCGGGCGAAGTTGCCAGCGAACAGCGTCTGCTACATGATTACGTTTCCCTGGCTACACTTCGGGCGGTAGATCCCAAGGAGAAGGAGATTTCAGTAGAACCTGGGAATTATTTTTCGAAATTTGAACAATAAGAACTATGTCGATATCTCCTCAAATTGTAAGAATTCTCGACGAAACATGTCGAAAACCCCGTTTTATCAAAAAAAATCGTGATTTTAGGCCATTTTGTTGATCAAAAAAAAAGGATTTCGGTTTGCTGTGTGGAATAATACACCAAGTCTCTGATGGAAAAAGGTGGTGAACACATATGCAAATTACGGATGTAAGACTCCGCCGAGTCAGCTCTGAGGGCAGAATGAAGGCCATCGCATCCATTACCATCGATAACGAATTTGTTGTTCATGACATTCGCGTCATCGATGGGAACAATGGGATGTTCGTAGCAATGCCTAGCAAGCGCACGCCGGACGGGGAGTTCCGGGATATCGCTCATCCGATTTCCTCCGGTACTCGCGAGAAGATTCAAGCCGCTGTTCTGGCTGAGTACGAGCGCGCCGCCGAACAAGAGGAAGCGATTGAAGAAGGGGCGTAAGTCGCATTTATTTGATTTATCGATCAATTGGGGTTCGAGGAAAAGGGAGCCATGTCCGCATGGCTCCCTTTTCTTTTTGCCCTAAATGAGATATATTCAGTAATGAGTTTTAATGAGAGAGAGAGAAATACTTCTTTTTTTAAAAATAAGAAGGAGGCCGGGGACTTGAAGAGATTAGCGATCGTTCTTGCCGCAGGCCAAGGGAAACGGATGAAGTCCAAGCTCTATAAGGTGCTTCACCCCGTTTGCGGCAAACCGATGGTTGGGCATGTACTAAATGCGGTTCAAGAAGCAGGTTGCGAACGCAGCATCGTCGTTGTTGGCCATGGAGCTGAAGCTGTAAAATCCTATTTGGGTTCATCGGCGGAATACGTGTTGCAGGAGCAACAGCTGGGAACCGGACATGCCGTCAAGCAGGCCGGGCCATTATTGGCGGGAGAAGAAGGAGTCACACTGGTTATTTGTGGCGATACCCCTTTGGTTACGGCGGAAACACTGGAAGCTCTTTTCGAACTTCATCAACGTAAGGGAGCGGCAGCAACCGTACTTACAGCGGTAATGGAACAACCGTATGGTTACGGCCGAGTGATCCGCGGCGCTAACGGAACGGTTGAACGGATTGTTGAACAGAAGGACTGCTCGCCGGAGGAAGCCGCCGTGCAGGAAATTAACACAGGCACTTATTGCTTTGATAATGCCAAATTGTTTGCTGCACTGGAGAAAGTAACGAACAACAACGCGCAACAGGAGTATTATCTTACCGACGTGATCGGCATTTTGGTGCAGGCGAACGAAATTGTCGAAGGTTATGCGGTAGCAGACGTTCGCGAATCGATTGGCGTCAATGACCGGGTGGCCTTGGCGGAAGCTGAAGCCGTCATGCGGGAACGCATCGTGCGGGGCCATATGTTGAACGGCGTAACGGTGATTGATCCAGCTTCTACGTACATCGGGGCCGATGTTACCATTGGAGCGGATACCGTAATTTATCCAGGTACCGTTCTATCCGGGAAAACGTCCATCGGCGAAGATTGCGTGATTGGGCCGGCTGCAGAAATCGAAGATAGCGTGATCCAAAACGGCGCGAAGGTGAAACAGTCGGTGCTGAGCCAGGCGGAAGTCGGCCAGGAGACGACAGTTGGTCCTTTCGCTTATTTGCGTCCAGGGGCGAAGCTCGGAGCACATGTGAAGGTTGGCGATTTTGTTGAAATCAAAAATGCAACCCTCGATGAAGGCTCCAAAGTCTCGCACCTCAGCTATATCGGCGATGCGAAGGTTGGTAAGAACGTGAATATTGGCTGCGGCGCGATAACAGTGAACTATGATGGTTATAATAAGTCCATTACGGAGATTGAGGACGATGCTTTTGTTGGCAGTAACGTCAACTTGATCGCTCCGGTGAAGGTGGGCAAAGGCGCTTATGTCGTTGCCGGATCCACGATTACGCAATCGGTTCCGGACAATGATCTTGCTATTGCCAGAACCCGGCAGGAGAATAAACCCGGCTATGCCGAGAAGATTCGTGCCCGGGCGAAAGCGAAGAAGGAAAGACAGCGACAATCTTAATTTCAAATGCAGTGATCTGCAGTGACCATTTGAATAGACGGGGTAGCTGTGAAGGCGGGTTGTTTAAGAGACTCCCTGACGCTATCTACACAGCACGGAGGGTTTTAATTTTATGACTTATTGTGATTCTAAATTAAAGATATTCACCTGTAACTCCAATCCGAAATTGGCTCATCAAATCGCCGACTATATCGGCATTCCGATGGGCGAATCGGAGACGACGAGCTTTAGTGACGGCGAAATACAGGTCAAGCTGTCCGAAAGCGTTCGGGGCTGCCACGTCTATGTGGTGCAATCGACTTGCGCACCTGTCAACGATAACTTGATGGAGCTCCTCGTGATGGTGGATGCTTTGAAAAGAGCTTCGGCCAAGAGCATTAATGTCGTTATCCCGTATTACGGTTACGCCCGCCAAGACCGGAAAGCCCGTTCGCGCGATCCGATCACGGCGAAGCTGGTTGCCAATCTGATCGAGAAAGCCGGCGCACATCGGGTCATTACGATGGACCTTCATGCGATGCAGATCCAAGGCTTCTTCGATATCCCGGTGGATCATATGCTAGGCGTGCCGATCTTGGCCCAGTATTTCCGTTCCAAGCATATCGCGAATCCGGTTGTCGTCTCGCCTGACCATGGCGGGGTGGTACGTGCCCGTAAGCTGGCGGATTTCCTGAACGCTCCGCTGGCGATCATCGACAAGCGCCGTCCAGAACCGAATGTCAGCGAAGTCATGAACATTATCGGGAACATCGAAGGGAAAACTGCGATTCTCGTCGACGACATCATCGATACCGCCGGTACGATTGTCCTTGGTGCCAACGCGCTCAAGGAAGGCGGGGTAGAAGAAGTGTACGCTTGCTGTACGCACCCTGTCTTGTCCGGTCCGGCGATGGAACGTCTGGAAAACTCTCCGCTGAAGGAAGTGATCGTGACCGATACGATCCCGATCACACATCCGAATCCGACAAGCAAGCTCAAAGTGCTGTCTGTCGCTCCGCTGATGGGCGAAGCGATTATTCGCGTGCACGAGGAGCTGTCGATCAGCAAGCTGTTCGAGATCGAATAAAATGGTCACTGCCACACCAGGGGTTGCGTCCTCCCAATCGGGGACGTAACCCCTATCGGTGTATTGGCAGTGTTGGGTGTTAGGCGGAGGCAGGCATCCGTGTGAAATGTTCTTACGATCGCTGTTGCTCGCGGATTTCTTGAATTGGACTAAAATCAGAAGTGGTAGAAATCCGCTCACAAAGGCGAACGCCTCGCTTCTTCAGAACATTTCCCCCTCTTGCCTGAATCCGCCCAACGGACAATGCTGCCCCACCGATCGAGTGGTGATGGCCATACGCTGAGGGCAACGTCCTCGTTAGGGTGTTGGCCGCAATGCCCTGGAGTGGCAGTGGGGTGGGGAGTAGTAGGGACGACGGGATTGTTGGCACTCCCCGTCGGTGAATACAAACTAACTGGAATTTCTACCGTTAATTTTGGCGGGAACGTAGGTTTTGGGCGATTTAACGGTAAATTGTATAGTTAATTTGGGTACTTTTTCGCTAAAGTGGCAATTTCGCTGAAATTAACAGTAGGTTTTACCGTTAGTTGCGCGGACAGCCGATCCACGCCGAAATTAACGGTACATTTTCCAGTTAATTCGAGGCAAGTAGTAGTTAGTTTAACGAACAATCAAGCACCAGAGGCGGTTTGAAGATACATTAGCGTTTGGAGGGACATGACCCATGAAGTGGATCGTAGGGCTCGGCAATCCGGGAGCCCAATATGAGAAAACCCGGCATAATATCGGCTTTATGGCCGTGGATGAGCTGGCGCGCCGGCATGGCATCGAGATCAAGCAAAGCAAGTGCAAGGCTTTGATTGGAGAGGGGATGCTGCCGGGCGGGAAAGTCGTGCTGATCAAGCCGATGACCTACATGAATTTATCTGGCGAAGCGGTGCGCGCTTATATGGACTACTATAAGGCGTCGATTGAAGACATGATCGTGGTGTACGACGACCTCGACACCGAGTTGGGGCGTAATCGGCTGAGATATCAAGGCAGTGCCGGTGGGCACAACGGCATTAAGTCGATCATTCAACATATCGGCACGCAGACGTTTAACCGAATTCGGATGGGCATTTCCCGGCCGGAGCCAGGGTATGCGGTCGTAGATTATGTTCTGTCGCCGTTTCCGAAGAAAGATAAGCCGCTGCTTGATCAGTCCATTCAAGCGGCATGCGATGCATTGGAATATAGCCTGGACCATACCTTCGAACAAACGATGGCAAAGTTTAACGGCTAAATAATTGATCTAGCAGGGTCGATAGGCTAAAAGCCGTCCGCTTGGGGCATACTGGAGACATAATGAATCTTCAGGAGGCATATAGATGGCTGTAAACTATGTTTGTCGGCACTGCCGAACGGTGATTGGTAGAATCGAATCGCCTCAAGTCACAGAAGCCCAATTAGGCTTCCATTCCTTGACCCCCGATGAGCGGAGAGATATAATAGCGTATGATTCAAATGGCGAAATGACGGTCCGGGTGACTTGCGACTATTGCAAGGAAGCCCTTGATCATAACCCGGAACTGATGTTGCTTACGAATCCTTTGCAGTAAACTGCAAGCTACGAGGAACACGGACAAATTTACCGGAATATACGGTTATAGAGCCTTGGCACGTTGCTGAGGCTCCTTTTTGGTTCGGGTAAGCTGGACTTACCCTTTTCGTCTAGCCATAGATTTCTATCCATCAGCAGTAAGAGAGGTGCCTCATTTGCTACAAGCACTTATTCAAGCTTTTTCACGCGATACCGATTTTGCTTCGACGGTTGCGGGCATTCAGTCGGGCATGAAGGAGCAGTTGATTTCCGGCTTGTCGGGTTCGTCCAGGCAAGTGATGCTAGCCGCGCTGCATCAGGAAACGAAGCGACCGCTGCTCGTCGTGACCCACAATATGTTCTCCGCACAGAAAATTTATGAAGATTTACAGGAAGCGCTATCACCGGATCAGGTACTGATGTACCCGGCGAATGAGCTGGTTGCTGCTGAATCGGCGGTATCCAGCCCGGAAACGCTGGCCCAGCGGATCGAGGTGCTGCTGCAATGCTCCCGGGGATTCCGAGGCATTGTGGTGGTGCCTTATTCCGGTATTCGCCGCTATATCCCAACGCCGGAAGCTATGGCCGAAGCAGGACTGACCGTCCGGCTCGGAGGCACGCTGGAACTGGAGCGGTTCATGACGCAAATGGTCGAGCTAGGCTATGAGCGGGTCGAACGGGTGGAATCCCGCGGCGAAATGAGCCTGCGTGGGGGCATTATTGACTTCTATCCGCTCACAGCGTCCATGGCTTACCGGGTGGAGCTGTTTGATGATGAAGTGGATTCGATCCGGACCTTTGATCCGGCGGATCAGCGATCGGTGGACCAGATCAAGGAAGTGTTCATTCCACCTTGCAAGGAACTGATCGCAACGAAGGAACGGATGAGCCAGGCAGCGCAGGCGCTCTCGGAGAAGCTGGAGATCCAGCTGGATAAAATGACCGATCGCCAGGCCAAAAACCGTCTCCGTGAAGAGATGTACAAAGAGATCGAAATGCTGCGCGAGCATGTTTATTTTTCGGAAATCTATAAATATATTTCTTTGATCTATCCAGAGCGAAAAACGTTATATGACTACATGCCAGAAGATACGCTGCTGATTCTGGACGAACCGTCGCGCCTGCTGGAAACGGCCAAGCAGCTGGAACGCGATGAGGCGGAGTGGAATCTGCACTTGTACCAGAACGGGAAGAGTCTCCCTGACCTGCCGCTCGCGGTGGACGTGGATCATCTGATCTACCATCGTCCGTTCCAGACGTTGTTCTTGTCGCTGTTCCTGCGTCAAGTCCCGCATTCCCAGCCGCAGAATATCGTGAATTTCGTGACGCGGGCGATGCAGGATTTCCATGGGCAGATGAATGTCCTAAAGGCGGAGATGGAGCGTTGGAAAAAGAGCGGCGCTCACGTCATCATGCTGGCCAGCACCGAAGAGCGCATGGATCGGATGCGGCGGGTGTTGCAGGATTACGGCATTGAAGAGCCTCAATTGCTGCAAGGCAACCTGCAGTCCGGCTTCGAACTGCCCTCGGTACACCTCGTTGTGATTACCGAAGGCGAGATGTTCTCCCAGAAGCAGCGCAAAGCGCGCCGTGTCGTCAAGAGCATGGACAATGCCGAACGGATCAAGAGCTATACCGAGCTGAAGATCGGCGATTACGTCGTTCACCAGAACCACGGGATCGGGAAATACATGGGCATCGGTACGCTGGAGGTCGGCGGCATTCACAAGGATTACATGCATATCCTCTATGCCGGCGGTGACAAGCTGTCGGTGCCGATCGAACAGATCGACATGATTCAGAAATATGTAGGTTCTGAGGACAAGGAGCCGAAGATCTACAAGCTGGGCGGTAACGAGTGGAACCGCGTCAAGAACAAAGTCCGTTCCTCCGTCCAAAATATTGCCGACGACTTGATTAAGCTGTACGCAGAGCGGCAGGCGGCCCCGGGGTATGCATTTGAGAAGGACACGCCGGAGCAACAGGAATTCGAAGCGATGTTCCCGTATGAGGAAACTCCAGACCAGCTGCGGGCCATTGAGGAAATCAAGAAAGATATGGAACAAAGTCGTCCGATGGACCGTCTCTTGTGCGGTGACGTTGGTTACGGCAAGACCGAAGTTGCCATTCGTGCGGCCTTTAAGGCAGCGATTGAAGGCAAGCAGGTTGCGGTGCTTGTCCCAACGACGATTTTGGCACAGCAGCACTATGAGACGTTCCGGGAGCGGTTTGCCGGCTATCCGATCAACATTCAGACGCTTAGCCGCTTCCGCAGCCGCAAGGAGCAGAACGAAACCATTAAAGGGATTCGTCAAGGCACGGTGGATATCGTTATCGGAACCCACCGCATTTTGTCACAGGATCTGGTCTTTAAAGACTTGGGACTGCTGATCGTGGACGAAGAGCAACGGTTTGGCGTTACCCATAAAGAGAAGTTAAAGAAACTGAAAACCAACGTGGACGTGCTGACGCTGACGGCGACCCCGATTCCGCGGACGCTGCATATGTCCATGCTGGGCGTACGGGATCTGTCGGTTATTGAAACGCCGCCGGAAAATCGGTTCCCGGTGCAGACGTATGTCGTCGAGTACAGTCAATCGCTCGTACGCGAAGCGATCGAACGGGAGATGGCCCGGGGCGGCCAGATTTATTACTTGTATAACCGCGTGCAGGGGATTCATGAAATTGCCGCCCAAATCTCGATGCTCGTGCCGGAAGCGCGAGTGGTCGTGGGTCATGGTCAGATGTCGGAGCAGGAGCTGGAGAAGACGATTCTCGATTTTCTTGACGGGGAATACGATGTCTTGGTCAGCACTAGTATCATTGAAACCGGGGTGGACATTCCGAACGTCAATACGCTGATCGTGCATGATGCTGACAAGATGGGCTTGTCCCAGCTGTATCAGCTGCGCGGCCGTGTCGGACGGTCCAACCGGATCGCTTATGCTTATTTTACCTATCAAAAGGATAAGTCCTTAACGGAAGTAGCGGAGAAGCGGTTGCAATCGATTAAGGAATTTACGGAGCTCGGTTCCGGCTTCAAAATTGCGATGCGCGACTTAGCCATCCGCGGTGCCGGGAACTTGCTTGGTGCGGAGCAGCACGGCTTTATCGCTTCCGTCGGCTTCGATCTGTATTCGCAGATGCTGGCGGAAGAAATCCAGAAGCGGAAAATTACGATGCTCGGAGAGACGCCGCCGGCAGAGGCGACTTGGAACACCACGATCGATTTGGGCATCGACGCGTATTTGCCGTCGGATTACATTTACGACAGCATTCAGAAGATTGAGATCTACAAGAAGACTGCCTCGGTGCAGACGTTTGACGACGTGGCCGAGTTGGAGGACGAGTTGCTCGACCGGTTCGGGGAGTTGCCGGATGCGGTGCAGAATCTCCTGGCGGTTGCCCGCGTCAAGCTGTATGGCAAGCAGTATGGCATCGAGTCGATGACACTGCGGGGCGAGGAAGTGACGATCAAGTTCTACGAAGGTCAGGAACAAGCCATCGTTCCAAGCAAGCTTGCCGAAGTTGGCAATCTGTTCGGAAGACGTGTACAATTTAGTCAAGGATCCGTGATGCTTATCCGGATAAATATCAAGGGAATGGACGACAAAGAAATGATGGGCTTGCTGGAGCAGTTTCTCGGCGCCCTGAAGGATGCGTTCAAAGCGAAAGGGGAACTACAGAATGTTTCAAAGTAAAAGGCGCTCATGGAGAATGCTGCTGATTGGGCTTGTAGCGGTATTGGCTTTTTCCGTTATGGCGGGATGCGGCAAGAAGGATGCAAGCTCGGGAGGAAACGATACGAGTAAAGTAATCGCGACATACGATGGCGGCGAAATTACGGAGAATGAATTCGATCGCGAGCAGCGGATCGTGCTTGCCCTTCAGCCGCAAATGGAGCAATTCATGCAGATGGAAGACTTCCGTCAATATTTGGTGAAGCAAGAGATCGCCTATGAGTACCTTGAAGCCAAAGCCGACGCGAAGACGAAGGAAGCCGGTAAGAAGAAAGCCGAGGAGCAATTTGATTTGATGAAATCGTCCTACGGCGAAGATAATTTCAAGAAAATGCTGGACGCCCAGAAGGTATCCGAAGCCGAATTCAAGGACTACATGGTTCGGATTTATACCGTGATGGAAGGCGAAATGCAGAAGATCTCTGAAGATGACGTGAAGAAGGAATTCGAAGCGACGAAACAGGATTATACAACGGCTTCCGTTCGTCATATCCTGATTAACTTCACCGATCCAGACGGCAAAGAGCGGACGGAAGAGGAAACGCTCAAGCTGGCGAAGGAAGTCAAAGCGAAACTGGACAAGGGTGAGGATTTCGCTGCGTTGGCGAAGCAGTACTCCGAAGATCCAGGCTCCAAGGATAACGGCGGTTTGTATGAGAACGTGGAAGTGCGCGACTGGGTAATAGCTTTTAAACAAGCGGCCTTGACCCAACCGCTCAACCAAATCGGCGATCCGGTGAAGACGGAATACGGGTACCACATCATCCGCGTGGAGTCTCGGACCGAGAAGAAATTCGAGGATCTGACCCAGGAAGAGAAGGACATGATCCAAACGACGCTGGCCTCGAACAAATTGGACGAGTTCATGGCGGGGGATCTGGAGAAGAAGATCATCAAGAAGATCGAATTGCCTAAAGTGGAGACAAGTACCGGCGAAAATGGCGCGGGAACAGACACCAATGCGGGCAATGGCACCAATGCCGGAACGAATGAAGGTACGAATGCCGGGACGGACAGCAACGGAGCTGCCAACAATGCCGGTTCCAATAGCGGGAATACGAGCAAATAAAGCAGAGCTTAGAAGCAGCGCGGGGAGGTCCGTGCTGCTTTTTTGTGCGGACGGCCTTGCGGCTCCTTATACACATCCAACTGTTAAAAATCATGGTTCATTATGATGAATAAGGTGTTCGCCCGGGATGAATACTATGGTCAGAATCACAGAACAAGCCATCCCTGTCCCCACCTTCGGCCGCTCGTTTTGGCGAAGCTTATGGCGCATACATCTGCGTAAGCCGCAGATTACGTATAAAGTCCGATTAGGTGAAGCTTTAAAAAATCAAGCCGTAGTTCAAAACTTCTAAGAAAGCGGGGCATCAAGTGAAATGAAAGCTACTGGTATTGTACGCCGTATCGATGATTTAGGCCGTGTTGTTATTCCTAAGGAAATCCGCCGGACGTTGCGGATTCGGGAAGGAGATCCGCTCGAAATTTTCGTGGACCGGGATGGAGAAGTGATTTTGAAGAAATATTCGCCGATTGGAGAATTGGGCGATTTTGCCAAGGAATATGCGGAGTCGCTGTATGAGAGCACCAGCCATATTACCTTAATCTCTGACCGGGATACCATCATTGCTGTCGCAGGCGCTTCCAAGAAGGAGTACCTGGACAAGCAGATCAGCTCTTTGCTGGAAAGCAGTATGGATGGCCGCAAGATTATCATGGAAACCGAGTCGGGGTCGTACGAAATTACGAAGGATCATCCGGAGAACATCTCTTCGTTTGTGATAGCGCCAATTATTGCCGGCGGGGACCCAATTGGGACGGTGGTGCTTGTGAACAAGGACGATGCTGTAAAAATGTCCGATTTGGAATCGAAAATGGCAGAGACCGCTGCCGGTTTTCTCGCAAAACAGATGGAGCAGTAGAAAGAACGCAAAATATTTGCAAGACGCATGGAGGAACTTACACACACCGCTGTTTGGGGCGGACGCCGTCCGTCCGAAACGTAGAGGGATGTGTAAGTTTTTTTGTGTTGAACTTAGGAAATGGCGATAGCCTCCGTTTCGTCTTATAATGGAACCTGTTAGCTTTAAAACATGCTGATGACTGTTAAAGCAAAGTAGGTTGCCATGATGGAAACGAAGGAAAGCCTATCCTCCAAACTGCTCAAGGGAGCGGCCGTTCTGAGCGCGGCGGCGCTGATCACCAAGCTGCTGGGAATGCTGCAGAAGATCCCGCTGCAAAATATCGGGGGAGACGGCGTATTTGGCATTTATAATACGGTTTACCCTTTGTACACGCTGTTAGTTACGCTCACGACCTCGGGATTTCAGGCGGCGGTAGCCAAATTTATCGCGGAACGCCAGGCCCCTGGATGGGAAAGGGAGCGTAATGAGGTGCTGCGACTGGCATCGGCAACGATGCTGGGGTTGGGGGTTGCCTTTGCGGTGCTGCTTTATTTTGGCGCTCCGATCTTATCGCAGCTCATCGGAAGCAGCTTGTTGATTCCGGCTTTTCGCGGAGCGGCGCCCGCGTTGTTGCTCATTCCGGTGGCGGCGGCGCTGCGGGGATATTTTCAGGGACATCAAAATATGACGCCAACGGCGGTTTCCCAGGTGGTGGAGCAAGCCATTCGGGTCACGGTGATGATCGTCCTGTTGCTGGCGTTAAGCCGGGTGGGAGCCGCTGATGCGGATCTTGCCGGCGGGGCACTGGTCGGCTCCTCCGCAGGGGCAGCTGCAGGGCTTGCCGTGATGCTGTTGTATTGGCGGGGCTATACCCGTGCTTCACGGCAGCGGCGGCAAGCTGAATCCTCAGCGGAGGCCGATCCGCCGTTTCCTCAGACTAAAGGGCAGCAATGGTCCAAGCTCCTCAAGGTTGCGCTGCCGATCAGCTTGGCTTCGCTGGGGGTGCCGCTGATCAGCCTGGTGGATACGTTCACGCTGCCGCGGCTGCTCTCCGCCCATGGGGAAGAGCTGCGGATCATGGCCCAGGTGGGGATATACAACCGCGGTATCCCGTTGGTTCAGCTCGTCACGATGCTGGCGACGTCGCTGTCGGTCTTGTTTGTGCCCGCGATGGCTGAGTTGCAGATGAAGGGAGACACCGAAGCGATTCGGCGTCAGGTGCAGCTGGCTTTGCGCTGGTTCTGGCTGATCGGCCTGGCGGCTTCGCTGGGCCTGGCCTTGCTGGCCGCGCCCATCAACGTCATGCTGTACGAGGATGCGGCGGGATCGGCCACCCTGGCTTGGGTGGCCTGGACGGCGGCGCCCGGCGCGCTGGTCGCGGCGACGAGTGCCCTGCTCCAGGGCCTCGGCCACGTGCGCGCTCCGGCGCTGCACCTGCTCGCTGCGGCATTGCTCAAGACCGCGTTGAACGCGGTGCTCGTGCCGCAGCTTGGCATCACCGGCGCCGCCATCGCCGGCGTCGCCGCGTACGGCGCCGCAGCGGCGTTGAACGCCGCGCTGCTGCTGCGCCGGGTCCAGCTGCGTCCGCGCCTGCGGGAC
>NZ_BILV01000066.1 GCF_004000745.1 Paenibacillus barengoltzii NBRC 101215 | reverse complement strand
GACGAGTTTTGTTTCCTACAAATGCAAATATTTTAACAATTGAAATACAAAATATTTATTAAATAGTGAAATTATCCCAAATTATTTAATATACACTATAACCCAATGGAAGAATAGTATTCTAAATAAAATATAATATGATATTATAGGAAATATATTACAGAAAGGGTGATGTTATTTGTCAGTATTTGCTAGGAGAATAGCTGTTGTTTTAGTTATCGTTCTATTGACGCTATCGTCCACCAGCGTATTTGCGGACAAGTCAAAAGTACGACAAATTACTACTATAGCAGCAAAAAGCCAGAAAGCAATTTCAGTGAAAGAAACGGGTACGCAGGAGCTGCCATTAGGTGAGGAGCGACTCGAATCCAATCCTCAGACCGAAAACGCGCCCGAGTTTCCTCAACAAAACCCGACTCAAAACCCTCAAGAAGCACAACCAGACATAAATCCACAAGATCCGCTCCCAGAAACTACAACAATCCCAACACCTACCCTACTTCACGCACGAACGATTTCGGATACAGAGATTCATTTGGAATGGCAGATCGTCTCAATCTCCGAAACAATTAAACTCTATGAGATTTTTTGTAACGACCAGTTAGTAGGGACAGCTACCGGTGATCAATACAACTTTACAGTCACCGGGTTGGCTCCAGCAACAACTTACATCTTTAAGATTAGGGCGCAGGGGCAGGACAATTCCTTATCAGATTATAGCGAGGCCTTATCAGCTTCAACCCTTCAGCCTGTAGCTATACCACTAAGTCCACCCACTCAGCTTAGATCAGATGTCCAATCGGATACAACGATCAATTTGTCTTGGAAAGTTTCGACAGATGTGCCTACCACCACAAGTGTAACCTATGAAATTTACATGAATGACGTATTAGCTGCTTCTGTTCCTGGAAACGAGACTTTTTATACCTTGACTAGGTTAACACCTGGTACTAGCTATTCGCTCAAAATGAGGACGGTTGCTGAGGACTCAGCTGTATCTGATTTTAGTGAAAGTATCATTGTAAGCACACTCTCAGGAAAAGTGGTGTACGAATTTGAAAATATGCCAGCTGTAACCAATACTGGCGAAGCCCTAAATTTGTTGGAAAACAGCCAATTTAGTGCGGGTTTGCTTGCTAACTATCCTGCCGATCAATTAGGTGACTTTGTGGAGTTTCCATTCACTGCAACACAAGGAATTTACGATCTAGAGCTAAGAATGGAGAAGTCTTCGGAAGGTGGAATCATCAAGATCCTGATTGATGGCGAGCCTGTAACGCAGACTTTGGATTTATATGAAATTGAGGAACGTACGGATTCGGTAGTAACTTTACCGATCAGATAAGATGATAAAGCGGAACATACGATACGTTTTGAAGTGACAGATAAAAATGCAAATAGTGCTGGTTATTCTTTGGGTCTTGACGCGATGTACCTTTCTGTATCGTCACTTGATACCTATGAACCAAACGATGCACCGGAAACAGCAACCGTCATGAATGTTTCCCAGCTCTATGAATCGTATATCTCAAGCTCTACTGATCGAGATTTTTATAAATTATCGGTTGGACAAAGCAATACTTATTTCTTGACATTGTTAGCGCCTAACGGAACTAAGTACAGACTGGACCTGTTCGATGCAAATTTGCAACCACTAGCCGTTAAGCAGATTGTTAATGGCCAAGACACCGATCTTTCGGTTTATTTGGTTCAGAATTCTGTGATATATCTCAAGGTTTCAGTGGCGGATGGAATGCCGATTAGCTCTGACCCTTACCGATTGCGTTGGAGTATTTCCCCCCTTAAACAATACACCTATGACGATGCGAACCGGCTAGTCCGGACGGAATATGAGCAAGGGCTCTATCGCTATCAAACTCAATATGATTACGACCGAAACGGGAATTTGCTCAAACGTACGACGGTAAAAACGCAGTTAAATCCATAAAGGGGTGAAAGAAGGATGAAGATGAACAAAGCAAATCGTAAATGGCTAGCACTGCCGCTTTGCGCGGGGTTAATGGCCTCCTTAATTGGCCCGGGAACGATCGGCTTTGCCGAGGAGGTCGTAGAACAATGGAATCAAGCTCTTCACGGGGGACCGTCTACTGAACACATCGTTCAGGTACCGAATCAAGAACCGTCAATCACAGTGGAGCTTAATAACGATCTATCCCCATTTGAGAATTTCCAAAGTGAAGAACAAGTTGTGTATGAAAGTGTGGAAATTCAGCCCAAGGTTAACCCAAGTATAACGAAGTCGTTGGCGGTGGATGTTGATGCCAAAGATCTTTATCAAGTAACTCAAGATCAGATGGAACAACTCCTTTCGGAGGGATACGCAATTGAAGATTTGTATCGATTAGATGAGTTAGCGAATAAGCAGTTCATAGATCCGATAGCACTGGCGAAACGCAAAGCAGACAGCGGACTAGATTGGGATGAGTTAGAGGTGATTTTGGTACAGGAGATGGAGCAGAAGCAACTTAACGAGTTAGCCAAAGCTCATCCTCAACCGTATGCGCAATTCAAAAAGGAACAATTAAAAGATGAGGATATCCTGAATTTGCTCATTGCATACGACACCGGAAAAGGAACAGTGGCTGAGTTGCTTGGTGCCTACAAAACCGGAGGGGAAAAAGCTGTCGCCAGTTATCAATCGAAATCGGAAAAACAACTGATGCAAACCAATAATGCTAAGACAATAACATCTTCTGTAGATACGGATACCCTTGAGCGAATTCGTTCATTATCCAAGGAAACAGGCATTTCTGAAACGGAGCTTCTCCGTCAGTTACAAGCTGCGAAAGAGGCTAGTAAACAAGCTTTGGCAGGGAAGGAGTAGGGGTATTTTGATGAGACAAGCCATATCATGCTTCAAGAATATTGTAGTGGCTATTTTGATTTTTATTATTGGCTCGCAAGCAAGTGCCCCCAGCGTTCATGCCCAAATCGATAATAAGCAACTGGAAAAGGTGCTTAACGGGCTTGTAACCCCAAAACTAGTCAATGAATCGAATAAACCAAATCTAGCTGACCGCAGCGGCGTCAGCGAAACCATTGATCCAGCGACTGGAACTCTTACGCTCTCTGAGATTGACTTAACTCTTCCTGGGAAGGATGGCCTGGATTTAACTTTGGGACGATTGTACAACTCCAGTCAGGCCGAAGTGGGTACAAAGCGAGTAACCGTTACTTCCGGTTCGTCCCAAACCGTCGGTTCCGGAGCAGGTTATTATGTAACGCTGCTCTATTGGGATATCGCGACAAATAAATACGCAACGTATTTTCCGGGTTATTATGCCGATCAAACCTCAGCGTATAACGTTGCAGATCATTATTTGAAAAATCAACCGGACAGCGGTAGAAGATACATTGACTATAACATCGAGTATAAAACGGTTCAGTATGTGCAGAACTCGTATACGACTACAACGAAAATTTATCCTGATGAAAACTCCTATAGCCGACAACGTTACGACTTAGGCGGAGGTTGGTCGATGGCATTCCCTTCTTTGCAAATCGAGGGGTCATATATTCATTACCATGATGGTACTGGTGCAGCCTATGTTGTGAAGTTTGACGCCAGTAATAAAGGCAAACTGGAGGACTACGGTCGTACTGATGTTGAGCTTTTAAGAGACTCAACTTATACGAACGGTCAAATGAATTCAACTTATGTGCTTGTGGATCAGAACAAAAAGAAAACCTACTTTGGCTCTGATGGAAGACTATTAGGAATTAAGGATCGTTTTGGAAACGAGATTAAATTCACACATGTCAATCGCTTGATGAACGGAAAAAATTACCCAGTAATATCGAAAATCGTGGATTCGATTGGACGCAATATTGATTTTGCTTATCAGAGTAACTTGAGTGATCCTAATTTCGACAAGCAGAATATGACCGAGAACATCACGATAACCGTTAGCCATCCCTCCACGACGGAGAAGAAAACAATCACTTATGCCAAGAAGAGGGAAGAAGTCAGCATTTTTGAAAACGGGACATTGATAGGTAAACGTTATGAACCTTACTTGTATCGAGTTACGGACTTAAATGGTTATAACACTTACTACAACTACTATTTGGCTTCTGAAAAATTCAGTGCGATAAGTAAATCATTAGGCGGTTCAGAGGCGGGGACTGCAGTTTATTTGCTGCAGTATGCGATGTACCCTCATTCTACATCCTTCTATGAATATCAGGTTATTACCCGGAACTGGGGTGGGGAAGGGGCATATCAAGCATTTCAAGTTACATCTAGATTTGATGGCTTGAACCGTTATAACTATGATGACCCAAGTAAAGGGATCTATGCTCAAGGGTTGTATAATAAATTGGATTACACGTATTTCGGTGATGTCACCGGTTACCCAACTTATAAAGTCGAAGAGGTTATCCCGGAGAGCTATCGTTTCGGTTCAGAGTCGTTGAATCAGGATGGCTTGAAAATTAGAACTACGTTTAACGGGAAGAAGCAGCTCTTGATGACCGAGCATACAGCATCAAACGGAGAGAAAATCACCGAAACTGTTCAATCCTATGATACAGCATTCAAGTATAAGCCAACGAAAGTTGAAACAAAAACAACCAGTGGAACCCGGGAGAACAAGCTGTACCAAACCTATAAATATTATAGTTGGGGCGACCTACAGAGCGAAACGCGTCCGTTAACGGCGACTCAGCTTAATGATGCTGCAATGGTCACACAACACACGACGACCTATGAGTATGATGCCAATTTCAAACTACCAACCAAGATCCAATACTATAAAGATGCCGGTACGGTATTAACCGAACTTTATACGTATGATGCTCAGGGCCGCCTAAAAACGGAGCAAAATGCAAATGGCGAAGTCACAACCTATAATTTCACGCAGGCTGCTGACGGTAGAACCTTGGAAACTTTAATCCCATTGGAAAATGGTAAAACAGCAAGAACTGTCGCTTATTACAGTCAGAGCGGTTCATATCAATTATTTCCGACTTCAATAAAATCCTATTATACCAATGATTCTGGGCAAATTACCGAAACAGCAGTTCAACGAACATATAACGTTTTACTTGGACTCATGACTTCAGAAACAAACGCAGATAACAAAACGACGCAATATCAATATGATGTGTATGGGCGTTTGACCAAAACGATTTATCCGGTGAATAACAATCAAAACGGTGAGCGTTATCAGATTGAAGACGTCATCGAATACCATGATCAAACTGTAGATAACAGCCCGGAATATTTTGACGATGAAAATAAATACCTGATCACGACTCGGATCGATTCTTATACGAGGTCGACACGCTTAAATGATAACGCGGTTAATTATGAAAACATTAAACACGAATTTTACGATGGGTTCGGAAATGCCGTATTAATCGGTCAACTTGACAACTATACGATGCGCGAGTTAGTTCTGGCCCAATACCACTATGATATTATGGCCCGGCCAGAATACGTGATCGACACCGTCGGCAATGTATCGACGGCAGACTATGATCCATGGGGACGTGCCTTTGAAGCGATTGACCCGTTCGGTAACTTGTATCGAAGCGATTACGACCTGATTGACCGGAAAACGACGTCCTATTTGGTTGCTGCCAGCGATCTCGCTGCCTTCCGCAGTAACCCTCAGGATACTTTGAAGCGGAATGTACTTGAGTCTTACACCGACCAATGGGGGCGTGAGATAACATTAAAGGCATTTCCTAACTGGCCAAATCGTACGACAAGCGTAGTCCAAGAGGATTTAGCTTATGATCACTTGGGCAATGTAACGACGTATACAGATCCGAATCGCAATACGACCCGTTATCAATATGACAAGCTTAGCCGGTTGACTGCGGTGCAAGATGCATTAAATCAAACCACCAGCTATGCATACAACAAACTGGGGCAATTGCAATCAACCACACAGACCGACGGCACGAGAAATTGGACAACGACCAAAGCTTATGACGAGACGGGATTCCTGAAAACGAGTACTGATCCGGTTGCCAATCAGGATGCCTTTTCCCGTAATAAACTGGGGCAGATTACGCTCCGCAAGGACGCGAACAACAACTTGATCAACTATCTTTATGACGATATCGGCCGAAACATTGCGAAAGTCGCGGGTTCGACCACACTCAAGAATATATATCAATTTACGCTGTTTGGACCTTCACGGCAGGAAGAACAACGCAGCGGATCGAATTTCATGACCATATACAACAGTTACAACTTCTATGGTTCTCAGACCTACAAAGCCAACGTGTATGACGGTGTGGTTACCATCGTTCGCCACGAATACGACGATGCGAATCGTCTAAAAAACGTCGCTGACGCGTTTGATTACTTTACGCATTACAGCTACGATAAGACCAGGATCAATCGTGTTCAAACTAACGGTTCTTATCAAGTCACAGCCGCGGAAAATGCCAATGCGCAGTATACCTATGAACCGGACGGTAAACTGAAGCGAGTCACTTATCCTAGACTCTCGGATGGTAGCTATTTAATCACTGATTACACCTATGATGGAATTGGTAGACTGCTCAAAGTAACGAACAAAAAAGGCGCCACTTTGTTGTCTGAATTCCAGTATGCTTACGATGCAAATGGAAATATCATATCTGTGACGGATTCGACCGGGACAACCACTTACCAGTACGACAAGTTGGATCGGTTAACCCAAGTCAAACGCCCGTCTGGCCAAATGATCGTATATGCGTACGATGCACGCGGAAACCGCAAAACCTTGCAAGGTGACAGTCTTATTGAAGACACTAATGAGCAGACCTACACCTTTAATGTCTGGGATCAGCTGAAAAGTGTAACCAAAGAAAATGTTACAACCGAATTTGAGTATGAGATGCAAGGGCTGCGGTTATCTAAGACCACGACGTCAAGAGAACCTGCAGATGCTTCTGGTCAAACTCCTCCACCTGTGACAGAAAAAGTTCGGTATGCTTACAATAACAGTGGTAAGGTGATAACAGAAGCAAATGGTAACAATCAGGCTTTGGCGAACTATGTTTGGGGTCCGGACCGTCTGTTGGCCAAACGAGATGCTGTAACAAACAAAAAGTATTATTATGTTTACAACGGCCACGGTGACGTGGTGCAAATCGTTGACGAAGCAGGCAACACGGTTAACAGTTACCAATATGATGAGTGGGGAAATATCCTCCATCAGGAAGAAGAAATCCAGAACGCCTTCAAGTACGCTGGAGAAATGCAGGATGAGGAAACTGGACTGTACTACCTGCGGGCAAGGTACTATGACCCTGCGACAGGACGGTTTATAAGTAAGGATACGTATGAAGGCAGCGTAACAAATCCGCTGAGCTTGAATTTGTATACGTATGTTGAGAATAAACCGTTGAATAATATTGATCCAACCGGCTATTGGTGTGAATCAGTAGTGAATGGAAAAACATATTCGCATGCAGGGCAATGTAGTAATCCAGCAAATAATAACAAATACGTACCGGATTCATTATATTATGCAAATAAAGGAAAGTCGTATTCGGAAATTATTAATATCTATAACAATCAAAAGCAGGCTGCAGTTAACTATGCTAACTCGATTTCTAAAGAAACCAATAATTTTATTACCATAATTAAAAATGAAGTCGCATTGCCGATAAGCGGTAATACATCATCTTTACTAAGTAAGGTTATCCAAGCAGCAGGATTAGCGACTATATTAGGGTTGGAAGCCACCTCTTCTTCTACTAAAACTAATAATGATAAACATTCTCTAATTTTTAGGAGTGGAAATGGCGGTGATGTAAACTTGACACCAAGGCCAGTAATAGATGCAAACGGGCTATCTTATTTTAAACAAGCAAGTAAAGATTGGAAAAGTTTCACTGTTACTTCTATAGAGTTGGTTAAAAAGACAGGAGTATTTACTGTAAAGAGTGATCCCAAAAACCCTAATCATATACTGATTCTTGCTAAAGATCCAATTGAACATCAAATTTGGATGTCTTCAAGAGACGCAGTAAAAAACAATGGTAGTGAACCCTACTACTTAACTAAAATACTACAGAGCATTTCAGTAAGATTAAAGTAGTGAAAAAAACAATATTTATAAGAAAGAGGATGTACTAATAAATGGATGTTGCAAATTATTTACCTAAAGACAAAAGTGATTACGATTCGATTAAATTACTAAAAACTTTATCTAAGGCTGAACTAAAGTTGATTTTACCGGAAATATTAGAATGGACTAAGGATATAAACTGGCCTGTAGCCCCCTTAATTATTGATGAATTGTTAATTCCACTAGGCCAAGACTTAATTCCATCATTAAAAGACATATTAGAATCTAATGATTACGACTGGATACAAAATATTTTGTGGCACTTAATTAGGAAACTTGACACCGGGATTATCTCTAGTTTAAAAGAGGAACTTTACAGGCTCGCTCAACTAAAAAATAAAGATCTCATTGAATACGACATACCCGAAATTGCCAAGGAATTACTCGCACAATCAAAATGACCACAGTTGGCCTTAACAATCCAGAATTGGCTGATGAGAACTTAATCCGTTGGATCTGTGGTAACAAATGAAACGGAACGTGATCACAATGATTGAACCAAACGATTGGCGCTTAAGAAACCAAACAAAGTACTTATTGGGTAAGAAGATGTTATTTCAAAATTACCTTTTTATGAATCAATCATGGGATCATAACCATTGTGAGTTCTGTTGGAAAAATTCCCCGAGGAATGTGATAGAGGTTACGCAACGGAAGAAAAATACTATTGGGTTTGTCCAAGCTGCTTCGAAGATTTTAAAGATATGTTCAATTGGAAAGTTAAATCAGAATAGGGGGACGACAACGGACAACCATCGATATTCTCAAAGCACCCTGGGAAAGAGCAGCAGGGACATAACCTGCTGCTCTTGTACTAATTACCTACTGTAGCTGTCATCACGCACTTCCTAAGTACTTTGCTAATCAGAGTGATGAGGTAAAGACATGGACGACATCCAAAGAATTGCACAGGAAATGTTAAAAAAGGCGGAGTCCATCCGAAATGAGTTGTTGATTTAATCCGATATTGGATCAAAGAAATCAGGTATATCTGTATACTGAAGTCAAGAAAAGAAAGCCAGAATCGTACATCTGGTGTTTGGATCAACACGGACAGCCTTTATGGAAACATCGTTTTCGTGGTGTAATGACTTGGTTCAACCTAAGCCTATAAGGCTTGCTATTAACTAAATTTGTTGATGCGGATCGATATGATGTGGACTTAGTGGCTTATGAAATGCTCAGGATCACACAAAAAAGTAGCGTGAGTACACCTGCTGCTTTTTCATTACTTACTAACTTCATGGCGCCAACATCGCGAACTTATCCAGTACGATGACGATATGACAGTTATACAAGAGGTGATGAAGTAAACATGGAAGAAGTATACTATTGTCCGTAATTAGACAAAAGAGAAGAAACAGACCAGTGTTATGCAAAGTGTATTCATTTTTCTTTTCATAAATAATATCATCTACAAAATGCAAGTGTATCAATTCCAAGGGGGAAGTCATAATTTGAGTCAAAGTGTGAAAGGAAGCTGTAATTCCATTCATAGTGAAGAAGTGTGTTCCAAAATCACTCCGCTATTTTTGTTAAGACAAGAAGCTATGGTGCATTATTTAACGGAAGAACCTATCTTTATGTACTGTAAAGAGAATGAATTATCTGAAGAGAAAACCTTGGAACAGGTGTTAAGATGCAGAGTATGGACCGCAGACAGTATCATTTCATGGTCGTTTTTTTCCGAATACCGTAACTTTCTTGATGAGAGCGGGAAGGAGTCACCTCTTGTTATTAGAAAGGTGTATTGGAATAAAAATCAGGAATATTATTTAAACCTTCCTCCAAATGTGAGAGCAGATCTGATGACGAAATGGCCCGATGCCTTAATACAAAATGTATATGTGTACGCCGAGGATGCACTAGAGCTTATTAGAATGCTCATGAAATTGGATAGCATAATTCTAAAACTAAAAGTTCCAGGTGGAAGAGGAACGGAAGTTGTGTCGACTAAGCTTGAGACAGAAGTAAGACGTTTGTTTGATTGGGGCTTGTATCACCTTAGTTGGAATGAAACCCGTATCAATCCAAGTGTGGAGGGCTATTTTGAGGAATTATTCCGTTATGTTGAAGGCTTTATATCCCGTTATCAAAAGAGCATTCATACCATTAATCTGGATTATACGATTCCGCCGAAAATTTTTAAGAGCATAGTAGAGGGTAATCATTAAAGATTTCATAAAATAGCTAAGACACTTTTTCATGGTAAGCCTTGATACGGAGAATTATCCAAAGTGGGTGATGCAAATATTCACCTATACATGAGGAAAGTGATGATCATAGTGAGCCATCAGAACGATTGGCGCATAAGAAACCAAGCAAAGTACTTATTGGGTAAGAAGATGGTATTTCAAAATTACCTACTTATGAATCAATCATGGGATCATGACCATTGTGAGTTTTGTTGGAAAAAAATTCCCTGAGGAATGTGATAAAGGTTACGCAACGGAAGACAAATACTATTGGGTTTGTCCAAGCTGTTTCGAAGATTTTAAAGATATGTTCAATTGGAAAATTGAATCAGAATAGGGGCACGAAGGCTGACAACCATCGATATTCACCCCAGTACATTCTTTGCCGGAGAGATGAGGTGAAGACAGGGATGACATCCAAAGGATTGCACAGGAAATGTTAAAAAAGGCGGAGTCCATCCGAAATGAGTTGTTGAAAGTCCGTGCGGATCAGAAAGTGATCCGATTTTACGAAACAAATCGTCCCTATGGACAATTTACCAACTTTGCTCTTTATCCAATTGAGATAAATGATAAGGTCTGGCCAACGTCGGAGCATTATTTTTCAGGCACAGAAGTTTGCGGGGAGTGAACATGAGGAAGCGATTAGACAAGCGGAAACCCCTTTTCAAGCTGCACAGATGGGGAGAGATCGATCCCGGCCGCTTCTAAGTGATTGGGAGCAAGTGAAGTTGAAAATCATGCGACAAGCAGTGGAGGCGAAATTCCAACAGCATCCTGAACTGAGGGGATTGCTAGTATCTACGGGAGATTGCTTGCTAATTGAACATACGAGGAATGACCGCTTTTGGGGTGACAACGGCGATGGGTCTGGGGCAAATTGGCTCGGCAAAATCCTGATGGAAACTCGCGAAAAATTATCCGGCTCAGAAGAAGCATTGTTTATATTACCTCCTTGGGTGGCTTTTCCGGAAGAGGATCCAACCAGCTTATTTTGGCGAATGGGGAAGGGGGAAAGTTATCTGGATGAGTACTGGCAGTGGAAGGAGAAGTTAACGGACTTGGCGAAAGAGCAGTACGATGCTTACTTTATTCCTCCATTAGGTTGGGAAGAGCGAGAAGTCTAGGAGGTGTTCCCTTGTTTCCCACAAATAATAAAGGATTGTTATTATCCCAATTTGTCGTGTGGAATGGGGGTGTGAGTATTTCGCCGAAACGGAAATATATATGAAAAATCGAATATATTCGCTCAAATATGGCGGATTTGGCCCATTCTATATGAAATTTCATATATAATCGCTCCCTTGAAGCCCGAACTTTGAGATTTTATGTGAAAAATCGAATATATTTCCGCCAAATGGGTAGTTTGCAGCGAATTATGTTCGAAAAATCATATATATTTT
>NZ_BILV01000065.1 GCF_004000745.1 Paenibacillus barengoltzii NBRC 101215 | reverse complement strand
ATACGGACAGCCTTAAGGAAACATCGTTTCACGGTTCGATGAAATAGGAGCACCCACGAGCACAAGATCACACAAGAAAGAGCAGAATAAAAAAGCAGCACCAAAAAAGCAGCAGGCCCACACCTGCTGCTTTTGCATTACTTACTATACTGCACCGGCGCCGACGGCGGGGATTCGCCCAGCACGTTGACGGCGGTGACCTGGATCCAGACGGAGCTGGAGTCGGTCTTGAACGAGAAGTGCGGGTCCGAGGTGGAAGCGACCTTCGTGTAGGTGCCGCCTTGGGCATCGGACACGTAGACGTTGTAGCTCGTCACCAGGTCGAGAGCACCGTTCGCGTCCCAGCTCACCGTGAATCCGCGGTCGTCCTTCTTCACGCTCACGTTAGCTGGTGATGCAGGAAGCGGACCGTTGTTGCCATTGTCGCCGATGATGCCGCCGTCGTTACCGCCCGGCGTCTCGTTTTGCGTATCCGGCGTCGAGCCGCCGCCCGGGAATACGCCGCCGCCAAAGACGTTGACGATCGCACTTGGCGCCGATTCCTTGCCGGCCACGTCAACGGCCGTGACGTAGTACGCGGTGGTGAAGCCCACGGATCGATCGTCAGTAATCACCGCCGGATCTCCAACCAGCGCGGCTTTCCCAGTATACTGGAACGTCACGCCGTCATCCGCGCGATACAAACGGTAACCGACGACGTCTTTTTCCGTATTTTCATTAAACGTGATCGTCGCTGCTCCACTGCCTGCAGACAAGGCAACATTCGCCGGAGGCGCTGGTGCCTGACCATCGTCGACACGAGGATCTGGCTTGTAAGGCGCATCTTCCCCGGCATCCTTCGGCAAGTAGAAGCTCAGCGGTTTGTGACTGCCGGACATTCCGGCGAACGCCTGCTCCAGTTGTTCCTTGAGCACTTCGATCGGCGTCTCGCGCTTCACGACAACTTTCTCACGAAGCATATCCGAAGGCGTTGTTTCGAGCGGCACGTAGTTGATGCCTTCGTATGTCACGTACTTGGCGCGAATCAATACGTCGTCCGGTTCGGTTGGCACATATTTCGCATTAAAAATATCCGTAACCAGCTTCCCGGCCTGTTGGGTCAACTGGGTAGGCAACTTCCCGCTGTAGCCGGAAACTGTCTTCTTCACGATGCCGTCCGGCTTCGTGAACGCTTCGGTCGCAAACAATTCCGGTCTGCTATCGGTAACCTCGTTCATCACTAGCGCCCATATTTTGCGCGCCCGGGATTTGCCGGCCTCCGACAGCGTGTTCACCGGTTCGCGATACCCGATCCATACGCCCAGCGTGACGTCCGGCGAGTAACCCATGAACCAGACGTCGGCATAGTTTTGTGTGGTTCCGGTTTTGCCGACAACCGGAATTTTGCCATATTTCTTGAAGTCGCTCTTGATCGATTTGCCGGTGCCGTCCGTGATAACGGTACGAAGCATATCGGTCATCAGGTAAGCCGTTTGCTCGGAGAAGACTCGCTCCGGCTTCACCTCATGTTTGTAGACGATGTTGCCTTTCGCATCGGTAATCTTTTCGATCATATATGCGTCGGTAAACTGCCCCCCGTTAGCGATCGAACTGTACGCATTGGTCAGTTCTTCAACAGTGACGCCATATTTCAAGCCGCCAAGTACACCGGTTTGCGCATGGTAATCCTCTTCTTCCAATGTGGTGATGCCCAGCTTCTTGGCAAAGTCCCACGCTTTGTCGATGCCCACGATATTGTTGAACACCTTAAGCGCTGGGATATTCCGCGATTCATTCAAAGCGGTCCGCGCAGTCACCAACCCTTTATAGCCGCCGCTCGAGTTGACCGGGATGTGGAAGCCTTTTTGGTAGTCCTTCAAAATAATCGGCGAATCATCAATGATCGATGCGGGCTGAACTAACCCTTCTTCAAGCGCCGGTAAATAAGCGGCGATCGGCTTCATCGTAGAGCCGGGCTGCCGTTTCATTTGCGTTGCATAGTTCATTTGCTCCGTATAGAAGTCGCGGCCTTCGATCATGCCAAGGATCGCGCCGGTCTTGTTATCGATCATCATCGAGGCGACCTGCTCCAGCCCCTTCTTCTCACTGTACGGAGAGAAATTGTCCGCGTTCTCCGATACCTTGTGCATAGCGTTGTAGACCTTCTTGTCGATGGTCGTGTACACCCGGTATCCCCCGGTCAGCAGCTCCTGCCGAGCTTCCTCGAGGATGGCGGAGTTGGCGGCAATCTCTTCTTTGGTCATCTCCGGATTGTTGAGCATCGCCAGGACAATGGCGCCTTGACGTTCCGTCTCCAGCATCAGATACGGGAACGTGTCATACGCCTTCTTCGTTGGCTTGGCCAGCGATCCTTTGATATCGAAGGCCATCGCTTCATCGTATTGCGCTTGCGTGATTTTGTTCTCCTCAAGCATACGTTGCAGCACCAGCTGCTGGCGTTTGATCGCCCGCCCGAACGCCTCCTCGTTAAATTCCCCTTTGCCGTTAAAAGCGGAATAGGTGGAGGGAAGCTGAGGCAGACCCGCCAAATAGGCCGCTTGGGCGATATTCAAATCCGACAGATTGCTGACGTTGAAGAGCCCTTTGGCCGCGGCTTTGATGCCGTAAACCTGGTACCCGTTCGAACCGTTGCCGAAGGGAACCTTATTCAAATAAGCTGTAATGATTTCTTCTTTGGATAAAAAACGCTCCAGCCGAAGCGCCAGCAGCATTTCCTTAACCTTCCGGTCTTCGGTCTTATCCAGGTTCAGGAACACGCGCCGCGCCAGCTGCTGAGTCAGCGTACTGCCGCCGGTCTGCACGTCCTCTTTGAGCACCCGCTGCTTCACCGCCCGCAACGTCCCCTTAAAGTCGATCCCGATATGTTCTTCAAAGTGATTGTCCTCGATAGCGATTACAGCATCGATCACTATTTGCGGGATTTCTTTATAAGTGACAGGACGGCGGTCCTCTTCCGATCGCAGCTGGCCGATCGGCTGGCCGTCACGGAAATAGGCGAAGCCGGTCATTTCATTATGATTGATTTTTGCTTCAATGTCGGCACGCGACCGCACCGGATCGTCCTTTACGATGGAGGATACGTATCCGAATACGGCTCCACCGGCAAACAGAGCGCCGGCAAATCCAAACAGAACGAGCCAACCCACAATCGCCCAGGCTAATCTGCCTTTTTTGCGCTTCCGGGCGGGTTTTGCGGTTTTTTCGCTCCGGTTATTGCGCCGCAGCTTGCCGGAGTTTTTGTCGTTCTCATGATCCATGCATGATCCTCCTTTATAAACAGCAACATTATAGCATAAAAAAGGGGATTTGGATGTTTTTTCAGCGTATTTTGGCGTGTGACGAAGCCGACTTCCTGCTTATGACCTAGCTTTCGTAGATTTGACTTGAGGAATGCATCTATGTTATATAATATTTTAAATTGCAAATCGACAAAGGCTTAGAAAGACTCAGTAGAAGGCGGATTCCCGCTGCTCAGAGAATCGGTGGTTGCTGCGAACCGATGAGCGGATCGCTTTTGAATTACCGTCTGGAGCCGTCCGGGGGAACGCGCGTCAAAGATGCGCCAGTAGTCCGGTACCGGGATATCCCGTTATGTGAATGAAGTGAAAACCGTCATCGGTTCGTCTGGCAATTCGCTGCAGGATCCGCAAGCGGTTTTAATTAGGGTGGTAACGCGAGTGCTCCTTCTCGTCCCTTGGGATGAGAAGGAGCTTTTTTGCGTTTAGATTTCTAAGCAGGTCTAATGAATATGGAGGTAAGAAGAGCAATGAAATGGGAAGAATTAAGCGCGGCCCAGCAGGCCGAGGTGGAACGCCAGCTTCAGGTAATTTCCCGCGGTGTCGTGGAGATCGTGCCGGAGGATGAATTGAAGCAAAAAGTCATCAAGTCGGTAGTGACCGGCAAGCCGCTGAAAGTGAAACTGGGGTTGGACCCTTCCGCGCCGGACATTCATATCGGCCATACGGTGGTGATGCAGAAGCTGCGGCAGTTTCAGGAGCTAGGCCATCAGGTGCAGTTGATCATCGGTGATTTTACGGGACGGATCGGCGACCCGACCGGTAAATCGGAAACCCGCAAGCAACTGACAGAAGAGGATGTTCAGCGGAATGCGGAAACGTACCGCCAGCAAATTTTTAAAATTTTGGACCCGAGCAAAACGCAAGTGAACTTTAACTCAGAGTGGCTTGCACCCATGACGTTCGCCGACGTTGTGAAGCTGTCTGCAAAGGTAACCGTGGCACGTATGCTGGAACGCGACGATTTTACGAAGCGGTATACAAGCGGTCAGCCGATCAGCATCCATGAGTTTTTCTACCCGCTGATGCAAGGCATGGATTCGGTGGCGCTGGAGAGCGATATCGAGCTGGGGGGAACGGACCAGAAGTTTAACCTGCTCATGGGCCGGACGCTGCAGAAGGAATATGGCAAAGACACGCAAGTAGCCATCATGACTCCAATCATCGAAGGCTTGGACGGCGTGCAGAAGATGAGTAAGAGCCTTGGCAACTACATCGGCATTGATGAAGCGCCAAACGAAATCTACGGTAAAGCGATGTCTGTGCCGGACGAGCTGATGACGAAGTACTTTGAGTTGGTGACTGACCTGTCTCTCGAAGAATTGGCAGAGCTCACCGAAGGCCTTAAATCGGGGGCGGTGCATCCACGTGATGCCAAGATGAAATTGGCTCATACGCTTGTCCGGATGTACCATGGTCAGGAAGCCGCCGATGCGGCGCAAGAGCATTTCGTCACCGTGTTCCAGCAACGGGCGCTGCCGGAAGATATTGAAGAGAAAGAGATTCCTGCCGCTGAGCTGGACAATGGCAAAATCCGTCTGATCAAGCTGCTGACGCTGCTTGGGTTCGCCGCCTCCAACGGGGAAGCGAGACGCAGCATTCAGCAGGGGGCAGTGAAGCTGAACGAAGAGAAGATCAGCGATCCGAACGCGGAAGTGGAGCTGTCGGGCGGAGAGATCATCCAGGTCGGCAAACGCAAATTCGCGAAGTTGTCGATAAAATAACAGGAATCAAAGGTCGGGACGAGAATTCACTTCGTTCCGGCCTTTTTTCATATCTTGGCGCACAAAAAAACCGACCCAAGTTGAGAACAACTTGGGTCGGTTTGCTTCCGAATCTTAACGGTTGTAGAACTCGACGATTTGCTTCTCGTCGATGTCTTGCGACAGCTCGGAACGTTCTGGCAAACGGATGTATTTGCCTTCCAGCGTCGTGTCGTTGAATTCCAGGTAAGCTGGAAGATGTGTGCGGTTCTCCAGAGCTTCCTTCACGGAAGAGAGACCGCGGCTTCTTTCACGAAGGCCGATAACGTCGCCAACGTTAACGCGGTAAGAAGCGATGTCTACTTTCTTGCCGTTAACCGTTACGTGACCGTGGGATACGAGCTGACGTGCACCTGCACGAGAGTTCGCGAAGCCCAGACGGTAAACCAGGTTGTCCAAACGGCTTTCAAGCAAGATCATGAACGTTTCGCCCGCGATACCAGGCATGTGCTGCGCTTTCTCGAACAGGGTGCGGAATTGCTTCTCACCCAAACCGTACATGTGGCGCAGTTTTTGCTTCTCGAGCAATTGTGCTCCGTAGTTACTTACTTTTCTACGTTGGTTAGGACCGTGTTGCCCCGGAGGGAACGGACGCTTCAAATCTTTGCCAGTGCCGCTCAAGGAAATGCCAAGACGGCGGCTGAGTTTAAATTTAGGACCAGTGTAACGTGCCATTGTATAGGTAGACTCCTTTGTTAGTTAAATTTCGTCTAGGGTTCTACTTGCGCGGGTTTTGTTTGGTTGAGCGAAGGATAGATAATGATACGCTCCCTGACAGGAAAGTTCAGCCGCTGTCCCGTCAGCAACAAAAACCGAGAGGGTGCTCGCATGCGTTACGCCCTAAGTAAGACTCTATCCAGTCTTCATCAACAATATATATTATATGAATTGGGGTTATAAAGTCAATAAGTGATTTTGTTGAGATGGGCTGATTTTTGTCGATAGGGCTTTAGTCCCAAAAAAATACCTGGAACCGCAGGATTTATAATGCAAAACCCTAAATAAGGTAGTAAAATAGAGACATCAGATCGGATACGGCGGAGATGGACAAGCTTGAACTCCAGAGGGCAAGAGCTTGTCCGTTTAATATTTATTGCAGTCGAGAGTTACAATTCCAACGTAACATATAAAGGAGCTTTTTTTATGGCCGATCAATCCTTGGGTCAGCCGATGCTGAACCTGAACAACGTTTCCGGCCTGCCGCGTCTTGATGATCTTAACGAATATACAGATTGGTTGCGGCAGCTAGATATTACCGTCCATGATTTTCCTTATATTGATTCAATATTAAAACAGGCCTTCGCAGAATGGCGCAAGCAGATTTCCGATATGCCGGAAATCGGCGAGGTCGATGTCTTCCTTGCCGGCTGCTACGGCGAGAAGCTGCTAATCGATTCACTGAACCCGCGGCAGCTGCTGGAACGTTCCTGGCCTAGCGGAATGGAAGAGGTCATCAAGGAGAGCCTGCGCGAACGCAAAGCTATCGCAGCCCAGAAGTCCGACGGAGTTTATGCGGCAGTACCGGTGCATACGCGCATTCATGGCGAGTTGTTTGCGATGATTGGCTGTCTCATGCGTGAGAGCTGCACATCAGAGGCGCTCTTGTTTGCCAAGATGGCAGCTCGACTGTATCAAACTTGTTTTTATCGTTGCTTTGAGGGCATGTTCATTACAGATTTGGTGCGCATCCAACAGCAAGCCAAACGGGAGGAGCAGCGCCGTTCCAAGCTGTTTCAAATGGTGCAGAAGCTTCATGATAAGATCGACGTAGATTCGGTGCTGACCGAGGTGTTCGAGCGGGTGTCCAACATGTATCCGAATGCCCGTTTGGAGTTGTTGATGTCCCAGGACCATTTAAGCCTCGATCCTCGAGTTAAATCATTTCAATTGCTTGGACAAGGCGATGAACTGCTCGTGAGGGCATTCATGGAGGGGCGCATGCAAACTAGGAACATCATAGACTCAACGGGAGATGGCGAGAGCAGTTTGGAAATCGCCGTACCTCTCAGCGGAAAACAAGGGGTGTACGGGGTTTTCCATTTGCGAATCGAACGAGAAGAGATCGATGATGTGGATTTACAGCTGATCAGCATGTTGGCCGATACGGCCGGCACTGCATTTGAGAATGCGAAGCTGTATGAACAGTCGAACTTGCTAATTAACGAGCTGAGGTTGATTAACGAACTAACGAAACGACTGAATCAAAGTTTGCGGCTCAAGGAAGTATTCCAATTTGCAACCGAAGAGCTTCTCTCGATCTTCCAAGCGGAATATTGCTGCATTTCACAAGTTAACAAAGATACAGAAACGTTTGAGATTATGTCTTGCAACGTGCCGGGGCTGTCGAAAGAGCATTTTCCGATGACCTATGGATTCAGCGGGCTGGTCTATTCCACGCAGGAACCGATCATCTTGTCGGACTTCCAAGCCTACGGGAAGGTAACCTCAAGATTTATGGAGGAGACAAACTCCCGCTCGCTGATCACTGCACCTTTATTCGTCCGTGGTGAAGTGATCGGGGTCATTATGCTGGCTCACCGCAAGCCACGCTTCTTCTCCTATGATAATTATAAGCTGCTGCAGGTCCTATCCTCCCATATCGGGCTGGCCATTGCCAACGCGTCGTTGCATGCGGAGGTACGCCGGATGGCGAATCGGGATATGCTGACGGGCCTTTATGCCCGCCATTATGTTGATGATGCGATTAAGGACTTCCAGAAAAGAGACGCGAACGGTTCCTTAATCATCGTAGATATCGATCAGTTTAAGCAGGTCAATGACACGTTTGGGCACCAAACAGGGGACAAAATCCTGAAGCAGGTGTGCTCCATCGTCAAAAGCTCGATCCGCAAGACCGATATCGCCGCCCGTTGGGGAGGCGAAGAGTTGGCCGTGTACCTGCCCGGTGCGAGCGCAGAGAACAGCTACGAAATCGCAGAAACGATCCGGTTGCGTGTCGCGATGGATACCGATCCGCCGGTGACCGTCTCATGCGGGATCGCTGAGTGGGGAAAAGACGATGAGAAGCTTAGTGTGGAGTCACTGTTCTATGTGGCGGATATGGCGCTGTATAAAGCGAAGAATAATGGGCGGAACCAGACGCAAATCGGCTCCAGAGAAGACGCCCCTTCCTTGTAAATGGTGTAATTGGTAGAGAACGCTCTACGCCGGATTTATGGACGGCGGGAGCGTTCCTTTTTGGATCATCGGACGAACCTGCGAATAGAGCGACCGTCCCCGTGGCAGGATACTGCTAGAACTAGCATAAGGAATGCTCCGGTGGAGAACCGGTTTATTTTTTCAGGCGGGGGCTTGCGTATGAAGGGGATATCACGGAGATGGCCAACGTATAAATATCGGTTAGGGAAGGTCATCGGCGGCCTGCTAGTTACGGTAATCCTGGCGTCATGCGGGATCAACGAAGCGAGAACGCCGGAGCAGTGGTTTGACTTCACCTGGTCCGGACTGGCGGGCTGTGATACGTTGACCTTTCGCGGCTTAGCCGCCCTGCAGCATGGAAATGGGCAAGGGCTGGAGGAGAGCTTCAGTTATACGGGACGTCTTCAAGAGCATAAAGAATTAAGTATCCGAGGCGAACCTGTGAGTCAACGGGGAGGTCACCTTGCAGGTCATCTGCAAACGGCGGGGCTCGCACAGCCGAACGGCTGGGAAGCCAAGCTCCGGTTAGAGCACGGGAACTGGCAGGTGCAATCCGATGACCACAATGCGCTGCTGCAAGGGGTGGTTCGTCTAAACCCTCTGGAGCAACTAGAGGAAATCCGAATGGCCGCTAAGAAAAAGATCACTTCCGAAAGCGGCGCAGCACGAGGGACCAAGGTCCTTCGAATCGAGATGGATCCGGCCGAGGCCACCATTCGGCTAAAGGATCGCTTGCTGTCGGAAATGGAGCTTACGCGTGAGGCAGGATTGGCGAAGTTAGAACAGGTGCCGGCTTCACAGCAAGAGCAGCTGCGGGATGAGTTATCGCAGATCTGGACGACGGGCAGCAAGCAGTTATCTGTCATGCTTGAGCAGATGAAAGCGACCGTCGTCTACCATTTGACGATTGATCGCAAATCGGGATTCCCTTCCAGGCTGACCTCAGAGACCACACTAAATTACTTGTCCCCAAAAGGTGTGCCGCAGCGGGAGGTGCTGCGAACCGATAACCGGTTTGAGGGTTATCAGTAGGGGGAATGACTTCCTAGGTCAGGCTGACTTTCCGACCCTATCGTGCTACAATAAAGCAGAAGAATTAACCAATGGTTAAACCAACGGGGTGTTTGGACGGCCGGCACGGGTTGTAAATGCCAAATCCCACAACGAATATTGAGGAGAGTGTGAAGCCAGATGCGAGATCCTAGAATTCAGAAGCTGGCGGAAAACCTAGTTGGTTATTCCGTTAATGTACAACCGGGAGAGAACGTCCTGGTTGAAATGATTGGCGATGAACGCGATTTGCTGAAAGCGGTCGTGGAAGAGGTTGGTAAGAAGGGCGGGAACGCTTTCGTCGAGATTACGGACCGCGCTGTGCAACGTGCACAGTTAAAATACGCTACGGAAGACGGCATCAAAACGTGGGCAGAATACGATTTGAAACGGATGGAAATGATGGACTGTTACATCGGCATTCGTGCGGGTTCTAACGTCAACGATCTGTCCGACGTACCCGAAGATAAAATGAAGCTGTACAATTCGCTTTATTCCCACCCAGTACATAGCGAACAACGGGTAAAACGTACGAAATGGGTGGTTCTCCGTTATCCGAATGCCAGCATGGCTCAATTGGCCAATACGAGCACGGAAGCGTTCGAGGATTTCTATTTTGACGTATGTAACCTGGATTATGCCAAAATGGATCGGGCGCAAGACGCCTTGGCCGATCTGATGAACCGAACGGATAAAGTCCGGATCGTTGCCCCAGGCACCGATCTGACATTTTCCATTAAAGATATTCCGTCGGTTAAATGCTCCGGTCAGAAAAATATTCCGGACGGGGAAGTATATACAGCTCCGGTTCGCGATTCCGTAAACGGCACGATCAGCTACAATACAGCAACGCTGTATAACGGAATTACGTTTGAGAATATTAAATTCCGGTTCGAGAACGGTAAGATCGTTGAAGCTACAAGCAACGACACGAAACGGATGAACGAGATTCTGGATTCGGACGAAGGGGCAAGATATATCGGGGAGTTTGCGATCGGATTTAACCCTTATATTTTGCATCCGATGAAGGATATCTTGTTCGACGAGAAAATTGCGGGCAGCCTTCACTTTACCCCAGGTCAAGCTTATGAGGAGGCCGACAACGGCAACCGTTCCTCGATTCACTGGGATCTTGTGTTGATCCAGCGTCCGGACTACGGCGGCGGAGAAATTTATTTTGACGATGTGTTGATCCGCAAGGACGGCATTTTTGTGCTGCCTGAGCTGGAGGGGTTAAACCCGGAAAACCTGAAGTAATCCGAAATCCTCCTTGCTAGGAAAGCGGATTCAATGTATGATTGAAGTATGTTATTTCCAATGTTAAAGACGGAGGGATCCTATGGCCACGAACAATGAAGCGGTAGTCGAAATTGCCCAAACAGCAGGCAAGTTCACGTCTTCCATTGTGCTCCAAGCGGACAATAAGTACATTGATGTAAAAAGTATCCTCGGCCTCTTCACCACACTCGTAAATACGAAGAGCTATGAGCTCCACGTTCACGGACCGGATGCGGAAGAAGCGAAGAAAGCCGTAACCGAAGTGTTTGCCAAACACGGGTTGGACGTCAAAGTTGTTGCTGATTAATGTCAATGAGAAACACTCCCAACTTAGGTTGGGGGTGTTTTTTAATGCCTGCGAACAGCGGTGTTCAGCGGTTTTTCATAGATAGGTTAATTTAAGCAGGTTCTTGTATTGACCCTCGATTTCGTCTAATATTAAGAATAGAGATGAATGGTAGGCGATTTTGGACATAGGGGGGAAGAAGCATGACTTCATCTGAGTTGCAGGAGCAACTAAACCTGAAGGCACTTAATCTTCTGAAAGAAGATGCAGATAAAATTGAGAAGCTGATCGAAGTACAGATGGAGAACTTGGCCACACGTTATTGCCCTCTCTATGAGGAAGTGCTGGATACCCAGATGTATGGATTCTCCAGACAAGTAGATTACGCGATTCGCGTCGGACTTATTCAAGAAACGGTAGGGAAACAAATCCTCAGCAGATTGGAACGTAACTTGGCCTCGCTGTATGAAGCCATGAACAATAGACAACAGTAAAGCGTTTGCTGTTGCTGCGAAATAATACAAGCGTATGCTTCGGAAGTTGCCGAAGACATACGCTTGTTTTTGTTGTTGGAGGTTATACAAGATAAAACGAGACGCCGAGAATGATATAGACTGCCAACAGCAGCACCCCTTCAAACCAGTTGGTTTGGCCGTCCTGCGTGATGGACTTGGCGATAAACACCGAGACGCCAATCGCGGCTAGCTCGATGACGGTAAATACGATATCCATCGGGTTGCCAAACAGATGGCTGACGAAGATCAGCACCGGAGCCACGAACAAAGCGATCTGCAAGCTGGAACCGACGGCGATTTCTACAGCAGCCCCGATTTTGTTCTTCAGCGCCAGCATGATGGCCGCGCTGTGTTCGGCGGCATTCCCGACAATCGCAACGACAAAGGCCCCGACGAACAACTCACTCAGACCGAAATCGGCGGTCAGGGTGTCCAGCGTATGTACCAACCATTCGCTGACGAACGCAACCATTACAGTAGCGATCACCAGATATAGAATTGACTTCCCTTTGGACCAGGTGGGGGCATGTTCATGCGGAAGCTCTTCCGCGTCCTTTTCGCTGATATCTGCCAGATGATTCTTGTGCGTAATCATGGAGAAGATCAGCCAGAGGATATAGGCGACAATAAGTACGCCAGCGACAACCAAACTGAGCGTGGAACGATCCTCCTCATGCAGCACATGGGTTTGCAGGAAGATCGCTGGGACGAACAAGGCGATGATCGCTACAATCATCAGCGAGCCGTTCATGCCGGCTAACGTGACGTTATATTTTTGCACCTTGTGCTTTAAACCTCCGGCAAACAAGCTAAGTCCAAGCACGAGCAGCAGGTTGCCGATGATCGACCCGGTAATGCTGGCCTTCACCATGTCGAACAACCCTTCGCGGACCAGCATGATGGCGATAATTAATTCGGCCGCATTCCCGAAGGTAGCGTTCAGGAAGCCGCCCAGCCGTTGACCCGCGTAATGCGCGACGCTCTCCGTTGCCCGGCCGAGAAAGCCCGCCACAAGGATGACGGCGATCGCGGAGATGATAAATTCAAGCGTTGCTGACCAATGCGCGTAATGACCAATGGCGCTGAGTGCAAAGAAAATCAGCAGCAAAGCAGGTGAGATCAACTTTTTCATGGTACACCTCGAGTTAGTCATTTTTTGGCAAAAAACTGAACGTAACAATTTTACTCAAAATTAGACGAAAGGTCTACATTTGCTTTAATCCGACTTCCGATTTACAATGAAATTAATGAGGTTGAAGGAGGAATGACCATGACCGAACAACTGCAGTTGGATAACGGGCTAATTCGGATTTCAGATGATGTTGTCGCCAAAATCGCCGGAATGGCTGCGCTAGAGACACCGGGGATCGCCGCGATGTCCGGTGGGTTGTCCGAAGGTTGGGCTAAACGGTTAAGCGGCAAAAATGTGCAAAAGGGCGTCACGGTCGAAGTAGGTCAATTGGAGGCGGCAATCGACCTGCGAATTATCGTGTTATATGAGACCCCCATCCACGAAGTTTGCCGGATGCTTCAGCAAAATGTTCGAGAAGCGGTAGAGAGCATGACAGGACTTAAAATTGTAGAAGTGAATGTAAAAGTCGAGGGCGTGGCGTTTAAGGACGATGAAATCTGATCGCCCCTTCCTTGACCTTCTGCAGCATACCTGAGTTTCGCTTTCGGCCTCGAATGACCGGATTGCTGGCATATGCTTAAGCATAAAGAAGACTACGGAGAATCCCTCCGTAGTCTTCTTTTATTAGCTTTAAATTATAAGCCGCGCCGGGCTTCTCTGCGCAGTTCGAACGGCGTTGGTTCGCGAATGATCACCGATTTCGTGCGCTCCTGCTTCATCGGCAGAGAAGATTCCCGCGAAATGCTAAGCACGATGCCCATCGAGACCATCATCACAAGCAACGAAGAGCCGCCGTAGCTGATGAAGGGCAAGGTAACACCAGTCACCGGAATCGTATTGGTGACGCCGCCGATATTCACGAACGCTTGGATGGCGATCAAGCCCATGATCCCAACCCCAACTAACGTGCCAAAGGTGCTTTGGCAGCGCAGCGACACGAGCAGTCCTCGCCATATGAAATAAATATAAAACAGTAAAAAGATCAACGTACCGATAAATCCAAATTCTTCGCCAATGACGGAGAAAATAAAATCGTTATACGCATTCGGCAAATAATGCAGCTTCTGAATGCCTTGTCCAAATCCCGTACCGGTTAGTCCTCCATGGCCAATCGCAGTGAGCGATTGTATCAGGTTGTAGCCGGTTCCTTGCGTATCATGCCATGGGTCGAGGAAGGCTTCGATCCGGCCCATCCGGTAATCGCTGCTTGCAGCAACGGTGGGATCGGGTGGATTGATCTTGTCCCACAATGCTTCGACACCCAGCACAATGCTGGCACCTAAGATGAGCAACCCGATGGAACCGAGAATGTGCTTCAAATTCGCGCCGCCGGCGAAAATAATCAGCCCGGCGGTAGCCACAAGAATGAGACAAGAGCCAAGGTCAGGCTGGAGCATGATCAAGCCGGCGACAAAGCCAACGATGACCATGACCGGGATATACCCGGTTCTTAGATCCCGGAACCGCTCGCCTTTCTTGGAAATGAGGGCCGATAGGTACAAAATCGTCGTGATTTTAGCCAGCTCCGTTGGTTGAATCCCGAGCGTGCCGATCGTGAACCAACTCGTCGCGCCATTGATGCGTCCGCCGATAAACGGGACGAGCAGCAGCATAATGATGGCCAGGATGAACACAGGGATAAACAGCTTCTTATATTTCTCGTAGGGGATATTCATCGTCACGAACATGCCGACTAACCCGATTATGGCGAATATAATCTGCCGTTTCGTAAAATACATCGGGTCATAACCAAATTTGGCATCAACCAGCGTGATGCTGGAGCTGGAGCTGAACACCATGACGATTCCGAAACCGGCCATCAGCAAGGTTAAGATGAGCAATTGGAAATCGGGGGCTCCACGTCTTGGTTTCTCTGTGCCTTCTTTCATCGCGTTACCGATTAGGCCTCAAGAAGTTCCTTTAATTCCGTCAACTTATGATTGGCGGTCTTCATGACCATCGCAGGAATCTCCGATTCATACTCCAAGCCGTGCGGAAAAGTGGCCCGCCCCATATAGACCGCTTCGATGGCCAGTACCGTGTCTGGACGTTCCAGTTTGCCTTCGACTACCCGCGTATTGATGCGGAGGTAATAGTCGCTGTTATTATATTCGATTTTATAATCGTATGTAGCGCGGTAATATTCCCATTGCCAACGGATGAAGCCTACCTTCTCCGCAGCTTCGTCTAAGTATGCCAAATCGCTTTGCAGTCCGTCCAATCCGGTATTTTCTACGATCATTGTAAAGAGTGCCCCCTTCAAAATATTGATCCAAAGTTCACGGTTCGATTTAAATGTGAACTTTTTTCATCAAAGTTATCACACTTATCCCCATGATATTATGTTTCCATCGGTTGTGCAAGCATGGGAAAACCTCGCAAATCGGCGGCTTTCCTTAATGTAAATCTGAACGAGTCACCCATTTTCTGCTACAATAAGCTAAACGAGATCGTGGAAAGAGGAGTGGGACGATGGAGGAGAAGCTGTTAAGTGATTTGTTTCCATCCATGGTGGAGCGGCGGCGTTTTTTTCACCGCTATCCAGAGCTTTCCTTCATGGAAAAGGAGACCTCGGCGCTGATTGCCGATAAGTTACGGGAGCTGGGGATCGAAACGACCACTAATGTCGGCGGGTTTGGCCTTGTAGCCCGCATCCGGGGAGAGCTTCCTGGCAAAACGGTGGCGCTTCGGGCGGATATGGACGCACTGCCGATCCAGGACGAAAAAACATGCGAGTACGCTTCTCAGCACCACGGCGTGATGCACGCCTGCGGTCATGACGGCCACACCGCTACACTACTGGCACTCGCGGAATATTACAGCCGCACAAAAGCGAAGCTGCGCGGGGAGATCCGCCTAATCTTCCAGCCGGCCGAAGAGGTATGCCCGGGAGGGGCCAAGTCGATGATCGAGGAAGGTGCGCTGGACGGGGTAGACGTCATTTACGGGGTACACCTGTGGACACCGATTCCAGTCGGCACGGTAGCGAGTGCGCCGGGGCCGCTGATGGCTTCGACCGACGAGTTCTTCATCGATGTGCAGGGGCGCGGCGGGCATGGCGGCATGCCGCATAAAACGGTAGACAGCGTGGTGGCCGCTTCGGCCCTTGTGCTGCAGCTGCAAAGCGTGGTGAGCCGCTCGGTGGATCCGCTGGACCCAGCCGTGGTGACGATCGGCTCGATCCAAGGCGGGACGGCGCAGAATATCATCGCCGACCGCTGCAGATTGTCCGGTACGGTCCGCTGCTTCCGTGAGGAGACGCGGGAGCTCATCCGCGAACGGATTCATGCGTTAGCCCAGAACACGGCGGAAGCTTACGGCGCAAAGGCGCAGATCAACTATATGATGGGGTACCCAAGTTTAGTGAACGATGAAGGGGAATACGAGCGTTTTCGGAAAGTAGCTCCGGAGGTGTTCGGACTGCGGGCTGAGTTGTCGCCGAAGATCATGCCGGCGGAGGATTTTGCCTATTATTTGCAGCAAGTCCCAGGCTGCTTCATGTTTGTTGGGGCGGGCAATCCCGGCAAAGGCGCGATGTATCCGCATCATCATCCCAAATTCGATATTGACGAAGATGCGATGCTGCATGCGGCGGGGCTGCTGGCGGCGATGGCGGAATCCTATCAGAACGACCGCGCATAATCGGATTCCCACTTTGGAACCCTATGTCCAAAGGAGGGATTTATGTTGAGAAAAGTCAGCGAGATTATGACGAAGAACGTCGTTACTGTGTCGCCGCAGGATAATGTATATGAAGTAGCGGTGAAAATGAAAGAGAACGACACGGGCTTCATTCCGGTAGTGGAAGGCGGAGATAAGCTGATTGGCGTCATCACAGACCGGGATTTGGTGATCCGCGGAATCGCCGAGAAGCGTCCCGGCTCGACGGCGGTTACCGAAGTGATGACCAAAGGGATCAAGACCGCTACCCAAGAGATGTCGGTAGACGAGGCCGCAGAACTGATGGCCGAGCAGCAAATCCGCCGGCTCCCGGTATGCGAAGGGGATCGTTTGATCGGGATCGTATCGCTTGGCGATTTGGCGGTGCGTAATATTTTTGCTGACAACGCCGGGGAAGCTCTGTCTGAAATCTCGGAGCAGGTCCATTAATGACGAAGAGGTAGGAAGCGGGAGAGGTTCGCAGCCTTGGCGGCGGACTTCTCTTTTTGCTGGTTGCAAGAGGCTGATCTAAAGGAGGGCATAACCGATGATAGAAACGGGAGCATGTATCGTTCAGCGAGATTTGACGGTGCTGCTGGAGAAGGAGCATCCCGGCTTCGAAACGGCGCGGGAACAGTTGTCCCATTATGCCGAGTTGGTGAAGAGCCCGGCTTATTATCATACATATCGAATCACTCCGCTCACCTTGTGGCATGCGGCTTCTTGCGGGATCGATGCAGACCGAGTGCTGCAAGAGCTTAGGGCCATGGCCCGATATGGACTGCCGAGCGGCGCAGCTGAGGACATTCGTAACTGGATGGGAAGGTTCGGACAGTTGAAGCTGCGCCCGGTTCCAGATGAAGCGGAGCGATTGGAACTGGAGTATGTTGGAGCGGAAGAAGAGTTTCTGGAGCGTTTATCCCGACAACTGGATTTACCTGCAGGGACCTGGAATTTGGTGGACGAGCATCATCTTCTTCTTTCTGCGGCTTCGCGCGGCAGTTTAAAACGGGAGCTTGCCCGACTAGGTTATCCTGTCGTGGACGAAGCGGGCTACCACCAAGGCCGCAATCTGAAGTTTGCGCTTCGAGAGGAACTGGAAGGAGGAAGGCCGTTTCGACTTAGACCGTACCAACAGGAAGCAGTCGCTGCATTTGCCGGTAAAGCTGGTGAAGGCGGAAGCGGGGTTGTCGTACTTCCTTGTGGGGCAGGGAAGACCGTAATAGGACTAGCTGCCATGGAACGGTTCCAGTGTGAGACACTGATTTTAACCTCCAATGTAACCTCGGTACGTCAATGGATCGCCGAAATTACTTCGAAAACGACTTTGCCGCCGGAAGCGGTTGGAGAGTATTCGGGAGAGAAAAAGCAAGTCAAGCCGGTGACGGTTTCAACCTATCAAATCTTGACTCATCGAGCTCGAAAAGAAGACGACTTCAAGCATATGTCCTTATTCCAAGAGCGGGATTGGGGACTGATTATTTACGATGAAGTTCATCTCCTTCCGGCACCGATTTTCCGTGCAACCGCCGATATTCAGGCGACCCGTCGGTTGGGGCTGACCGCCACCCTAGTTCGTGAGGACGGTTGCGAGCGGGATGTCTTCTCCTTGATCGGACCCAAACGGTATGATATCCCGTGGAGAACGCTGGAAGAGAGCGGTTTTATTGCCCAGGTCGATTGTCAGGAGATCCGGGTAGCGATGCCCGAACCGCAACAGAATCAATACGCCCGCGCAGAAGGGCGGGAGAAGTTTCGAATCGCCGCGGAGAACCCGTATAAGAACGAGATCGTACGGCGCTTGCTGGACCGGCATCGAGATCGTCAGGTGCTTATTATCGGTCAATATTTAGATCAGCTGCAAAGCATCGCCGCAGAACTCCATGTTCCGCTCATAACCGGAAGTACGCCGCAGGCGGAACGAAGCCGATTGTTTCAGGCATTCCGCGAAGGGGAAATTCCAGTCCTGGCCGTATCTAAAGTAGCCAATTTTGCGGTGGATTTGCCGGATGCGTCGGTGGCGATTCAAATCTCCGGCAGCTTTGGTTCGCGTCAAGAGGAGGCGCAGCGCCTCGGTCGAATTCTGCGGCCGAAGCGAGACGGCGGCAGGGCTTATTTTTATACCCTCGTGTCGGAAAATACCCGTGAACAAGAATTTGCGCTCCGGAGGCAGTTGTTTTTGTTGGAGCAAGGTTATGAGTATGCCGTGCGGCGTGAGCAGGAGGGGGTCGAAGCATGAGCGGTCGGTCAGAAATGCCGGCGTACGAAGATTGTTTGGTAGATGAGCCGGTTCGAGGTCATTTAAACGAAGTGGAGATCGAGGCGCTCCGACTTCTGTTTCGGCGTTACGCTGGACAGCCGTTTCGGCTGGAGCAGGCGAATGCCGCCGCGGCTGGCAGCATGAGTGGGGCTGACGTTCGTGCTGCATTGCCGGCACTCCTGTGCTCCGGGGAGATCGCGGCGGTTCGCAAAGCTTGGGGAGAGAAGCTGTATTACATTCCGCTGGACCGTCAGCTAGACCTGTGGAAGACATGGGGGTATACGGAACTGCGGGAGCAGGACCCGGCGTGTGTGGAACTTGAACGAGAGGCCAAATCTGGATTGGCTTTAGATTTATTCCGCGCTTTGACTTGGATTGCGGGCAACGGATTGCGGATGACGGCGAAAGGGACCATCCATCAGAAGGAACGCAGTAAGCTTGAAGATCGAATCGTACTGAAAGCCGAAGACATTTCAGGTCTGCAGCTTAACTATCCACACCCCGACGTTTATTCTCCGGCGTTAGCGGTCGTTATGGATCTGCTGCTGGCGCTAGGCTTGATCGCCAAGGAGAGGGCCGTTTGGCGGACGGATGTACCGGGAATGGCTGCATGGCTGTCCTTGGACGTCCCCGCGATGAACTTCGTTCTATGGCGCGAGATACTACAGCGCTATGTTCCGGCGGACGTCGGACTGCAGCATGTTGCATTACGACTAACGGCACCGGATTTGAAACCCGGCGTCTGGTATTCGGTGGAGGAACTGCTTGGTTCGCTCCAAGATCAGGGGCTGCTGGGAGCGGGGGGAGGCGACCTGTCGCCGGAGCGCGCCGCTTGGACCGAGGGTTGGCTTGAAGCGTTATGCGGCTTCGGCTGGATGGAGCTTGGCCGCCATCCAGAGGACGGCCGGATGTTCCGTTGGCTGATTGACCGGGAAACTTCTTCGCCTGAGGTTCCCCCTTCACCTCAGTCCTCCCCCTCGGTGAAGGGGAAGATCATCGTGCAGCCGGATTTTGAGTTGTTGGTTCCGCCGGACGTGCCGTTTACGGTCCGGTTTGAGCTGGAGTTTTGCGCGGAACTGGCTTCGTCCGGCATGATGAGCGTCTATCGTCTGACGCGTGCAGGTCTGGAGCAGGCCAGTCGGTTAGGGCGTACGCCGCAGGAGATCTTGCAGTTGCTGGAGGAGTATTCCGCCGGAGTACCGACGCCTGTTCGAGACAGCTTGCTCCAATGGGGGCGGGAAATTGGCCGTACGACGCTTACCGAAGTGAAGCTACTCAGCTGTGCAGATTCGGAAGCTGCGGATCGTATTTCCGACTTGACATCGCTGGCCGGCAAGCTGGAGCGAATTGGTCCGCTTCATTTTCTTGTAACGACGGACAGCGAAGCAGAAGTGATTAAGATTCTGGATAGTGAGCGCTTGGCCCCGGCTCAACGGGGCACTTCTGCCCCTGATGATCCGGTGCCTCCGAAGCTTACGGAAATGGAGGTCACCCGGTCAAATGACAAGGAGCAGATCATACAGAAGGGGCAAGGCTGGATTTATAAAGGAGCAGATCTGCACTTTTATGAGCCGGAAACCCGCCCGCCAGATGTAGACGAACTGTTCCCGGGTTTATCGGAGATCCCTGTCATGTGGTGGAAGGAATTACGGCGTTATCACGCTTCGACCGCCCGTGAACTGGTCGAACGAGCTTTGGCCTGGTCTGCCAAGCTCATGCTGCAGATCGGCGGAGATACCGTGGTTTGCGTGCCGCTGGCCATCGTGGAGGGCGAATCGGATTGGCTTGTCAGAGTGCGGCACGTTCCGTCATCAGCGGCTCAGGAGAAGGACACCTCAGACAAGGAAGTGCAGCTGTCTCCCCGAGATTGGCAAGCGATTCGCCTAATTCTCCCAGCAGGCATACGCAAATGAGAGTCAAGGAAGGATGAACCTCTTCTGCTCGCTAAAGGATTGTGGTATGATAGTGACGTCTACCTATTGGGTGGAACATTAACCGCAAAAGCGAGATGAAAATTCATGAGCGTAGTCGCGAAGAATACGGTCGACATGGCCGAAGTGCTGATCAACGCCTATGAATTGGGCGATATGATAAACCAATCCGCCGCTGTATCCGAATATTTGTATTGGAAAAAGCGCGTGGAAGAAGATAGCGAAATTCAGGTATGGGTTAAGAAGCTGGAAGCTCAGAAGGAGCTGTTCCGGGAAACCGAACGCTTCGGACATTACCATCCAAATTATCACGAGGCCAAGGAGAAAGTGGCCGAGGTGGAGCGAGAGTTAGAGCGTTTCGAGGCAGTTCGGAAGTTTAAAGCTGCTGAGAACGAGCTCGACGATATCCTTCACCAGATGTCGGAAATGATAGCACATGCTGTTTCCGATACGATCAAGGTGCCGAGCAATGATCCGAATCCGAAAGGCGGATGCGGCGCCGGTGGAAGTTGCGGTTGCGGCTAAGCGAGTAAGCAGCCGATCATTCCGGATCATTGTTACCGGAATTTCCAGGTAGTTAAGCCACGGGAGGGGAAAGTCATGTTTCCGGAGCGTACAGGATATATCATATGGGTAAGTGACTTGAAAGCGGCTAGGAACTTAGAAAAATACGGAAGCGTGCATTATCTATCCCGCCGCATGCATTACGTGGTGATGTATGTGAATGCAGATCGAGCGGAAGAGACGATGCGCAATATCCGTAAGTTATCTTATGTTCGCAAAATCGAGCGGTCTTACCGTGGGGAAATCAAAACCGAATACAGCAAGGACGTCCCGGACAAAACCCGCTTCTACGGACTCTAATTGAAGTAGATCAAGCGATTCCGAATGCCAAAAGCCGCGCAGCGAGCAACTCGTTGCGCGGCTTTTTTGCGTTTGAACTCTTGCAGATTTTTTTGCGCTAAATATAGTTCTATCGACCTGTTTTTCTTGGTAAAAAAATACTTGTATCTTGTAGAAAATTAGGGATTGTTGTAATATAATAGGTAAAAGAACTTAGTTAAAAAGTCCTAATTATTGGCAATTAACCTACTTTTCTATTCACAAAGACCTATAAATGCGAGGTGCGGCATGAGAGACAAGGCAACGGAACGCTGGAGAACCTATGAATCCTTCTATATTCAACTAGGGGACAAGAGAGTTGCCGATATCGTAGTAACGAACCATGCCAAGCTCCGATACCAGGACAGAATTGATCGGGATAATGTCGGGTTTGAACAGATTGCCGGATGGGCTTGGGAATGTTTAAAGCAGGGACGCATTACGCCATATTATCGCAAAGAAGAGGACGTCTATTTAGTTGATGACGATCTTGTGATGGTGGCCGAATTTGCGGAAATTCCCGGCGAGTTCGACCTTGCCGGACGCCCGATGCACCGCATGATCATCGTTACCTTTCTTGGACGGATGTCGGAAACCATTGAATTACGTGATCTAAAATCTTATTATTCCTGGCTTCGCCATTCCCGGCGAATGACGCTGATGAAGAACAGTCGCAAGCGCCGCTAAGAGCTGCGGGAATAGGACAGACAAAAACAAGGCTGAAAACGAAAATGAAGATGAAAGCGAAAACAAAGAACGATCTGGAAAGAAGCAGCCGTTAACCGGTCTGCTTCTTTTGACATTTTAGCCTGTTGTGTCAAATCCGATTTCACTGATTTTTCTGCAACTTGAATACGCCCTCTTTCGTTCCCTGACGTTACTCACGTCTACGCTTGTGTAGGGGTGTGAGGGGATAGGGTGTGGTGACGGGCAGAATTATTGTAGTCTCCCACTCCTTTTACACCATTATCCCGTTACGTCAGGTGTTGGAGTAAGTGAAAACTGGGGATCGAAAATGCTCAGAAGTTAAGAAAGCGATAAAGTCATGAAAATAGTTGCAAGGAGCTGATCAGTACGTTTCAAAAAGGCAATTAAGTGGTTTTGCAAAAATATGGCTGACTCGATAAATACGGGTGTCTAAATAAATACATAAGGACAACTCACTAAATATGGAGTGCTCGAAATCCCTCTCGATTAAGCCGCATCCGCAACTGGTGAGATCCCACGACTTGAGATTAACTGACGGTAAGAGAGCGCAGGCGCAGTGAATTAAGCCGCTGTTGCAATGGACGGGTGTTTTTGTCGATGTGTAACTAACTGGTCGTAAGAGATCGCAGGAATGGACGAGCACATCT
>NZ_BILV01000064.1 GCF_004000745.1 Paenibacillus barengoltzii NBRC 101215 | reverse complement strand
CCTATAAGTTCTTCTCGATCATCCTTGGAATCGGCATCTGCTAATTTATTCAGTCGAGCAGTGATCATTCTTTTTACTCCCACCGAACTTCTTTCACCAGCTCCATAGGCCTCCATATATACTTCCCAATAATCATAATCAGGGAAATGATCCGACCATATTTTTGAAATATGCTTACCTTCCCTGGCTAAACGTATAATCTCTTCAAAATCCTTTTTGTTCATATGCCCCTCCAATTTGGTTAGTTTGACTCAACCTCTACCCCTTCTTCCTTGATTAAAGCCAGCGATTTTTCAATAATTGTTCGAATACTATCTAATAAGTCCCCCGAAGCCGAATCATATGTGATCCGCGGCTGTGGTATAACCTTTTCAAATATGCTCCTTATCTCACTGGCACGTTGTACCGTCGATCCTGTTCCTTTATAGTTATAAGCCGTAATCCATTGCGCATGATTATCGATTTTTACTCGTTTAAATATCAGTTGGTTAATTTCATCGGAGATCAATTCCGATAACTTCTGAATAACACCAGTCTTCCTTTCATCAGAAGTAGGGAGAGACCAGGATTTAGGTGAATAAAGGAATTCATTAATTCTTTGCATCAAGTAACTCGCTAAGTCATCTGCCGGTTTTAAATCGTTGTATTCTGCCATCTTAGGCCAGTTTGCTAGGCGATTAGATAAGGCCTTAATCCTCATCCAGTGCTGTTTAGGAAATTGAGAAGATCTCAGTCCTAATAGTCCCAGCCATTTTTGCATGAACAACTCTTCTGTTTCGTTTATTACTAGTACAAGCCTCCCAAAATCATATTCAGGAAACGAAGTATCTTCATTTGGGATTTGTAGCTGTACCTTCTTAGACTTACTGATTATAGCTTCAATAAACCGATCTATTTCATTGATTAATTCATCAGGCGGACTTTGTAGTTCATTGGTATTTGGAAAGAAGAACGTGTATTTTGATAGATGATCTCTAAGTTGCCGGATCATGGTTGGATTCAAATTAAACGCTTCCTGCATAGCCTCAATTGCTCCAATTTGAATACCCATCACATGATCGATACGATCTTCATCATCAATCATATTAGAACCTTGAACTTGATCAAAGCGGGTATAAACGACCATTAGCTTATCCATTTGACCACGAGATGTTGCCTCGCGAAGAATTACCTTTGGAATATCCAGCATAGGCTGGGTTGCGTTGTCTACAAGAATAATTGCGTCCGTTTCCTTAAAGCGATTAGTCACTTCCATCGGAATGCTAGTGGTGATGTTGGAATCGTGTCCTATTCCCTCTCCGTCAATCAAAACCATTTTCGGAGGTTCATCATCCCCCCACCAACTAGGCTTAAACGGTCCTTGGATACGTACTCCATTTACAACAGGTGCAAGTAATTGTCCAAATCTCCTGCCTTCATTTCCAGCAAAAAATCTCATAGTATTTATGACTTGACCTTTTTCCTCTGATTCGTGGTGCCAATATATAGGCCAACCACGTGTATCCCGATATAAAGTTCCATATTTAATTACATCAAAGCACTTTTTAATGATCCCAAAGATATGCTGTACTAGATCATTAAAGCGTTCTGTATCCTCTCGAACCCAAACTTCATAGAGAAGATCAATTACTTCATCAACATTATCTCCGTCTGGAGGACACTGGGCTTTAGCTTCTTCCGCTAATTGGCGTATCTCATTAATAATGTAATCGAGTTCTGCCTGTAATTCTTGTTGATCCGGATAAGGGATATCAGTTTCCACTTGACTGCTATCTTTTGTACTAGCTCTGGCAGTTGTTCGATATTGACCAAGAAAGTAACTTAAACGGAAGCGTTGCTCGGGGTGAGATAGAAGTGCTTTGGCGATAGTTTTTTCGTTCTCATCTAGAACTGCTCTTCTAAAAGCTTCCCATACACATTCTTCAATCAATTTAATGGTTTGTGCTTGAGAATTAAACGTGACAACTCCACACCAATTACCTTGGGAGAAAACATACTCGGTATTGCAAGTTGTCGTCCTGCTTGCGGAAATTGCCGGAAAACTAATTTCGTCAGGATCAGTCCCAATTAATTGACGTATAACTGTTGTCTTTCCAGCACCGGTAGTCCCAAGCAGCATAACACGAGTATATCCGTCGTTATGATTAGGTAACTTAATCTTCTCTTCTCTTAACTCCCATGGGTCAAGCGTTAAGTCGTCTTCCATTTGATCATAAAAAATCTCCACGGCCCTAGAACTAAATTCTTTAATTGCCCGTCTCTGTTCAGTCAATGACCAGTAAGATTGATCCATGAGCAATTGATTCAGGTCGTCTACGACAATCTTTGCTTCTTCCTGGTTAGTTCCAAGCCCTCTTCTAATTTTTCTCCCTTGCTTTCCTTCACGATCCCTAAGAACCGGATGCCTAAACTCAACTGCCCAACTATTTACTCCACTTTTTGTCAACCGTGCTGAATAAGTAACCATCGTCTCACCTCTCCAATGTTCCTCACTGTTCCTGATAACCATTATAGGAACAATGAGGAACATTGTAAAGAATTATTTTCCACAATTGTTTAAAAAAATTAACGAGCGTTGATTTAATCTGCTCTCTTCAGTTTTTATATTGAGCTCGCCATTCTTTCGAACGCAACATAAAAGGCACCCGAATAAAGGTGCCATACTCCTTCATATAACCATTTCAAGTAACTGTCCATTCTCTTTTAACCAAGTCTTTGCCTTTTCCATTGTCGGAGCTTGGGCTTTCACAATATTCCAGAACCTAGGTGTGTGGTTTGCCTCAATTAGGTGAGCCAGTTCATGGACAATAATATAGTCAATGACAAACATAGGCGCTTTAATCAATCTCCAGTTGAAATTGACGTTATCGTTCAAAGTACAAGAACCCCACCGGTAACGGTTGTCTACAATCTTTATCATGGATACATCGACACCAAGTTGCCTAGCGTGGTATTTCACCCTTGGAATTATCTTTTCCTTTGCCTTTTCAATGTACCATTTCTGTAATATTTCTGCCCTCCTTGACATCTGTACATTTGGAATGAAAAAACGTTGAGCAAATTTTATTTCCGATAACCCTGTCTTGACGATCTCAATACGATATTGTCGTCCCAAATAAAGTATAGACTCACCACTGATGAGTTCTTTCCCCGGTGCATGGGGTAAGTCCTGATACTTCTGAGGATGATTAATTTTTTCGTATATCCATTGACGTTTTGAAGCTACTATCTGTTCAATTTTTTCATCTGATATCCCCTCTGGTGCATGTACTATTACACTACGATCACGTTCGACAGTAATAGTTAACTTTCTCCTCTTTACCGACCTTTTAATTGTGTATTTTAGTTCCATAATTATCACACCGCGTAGAGAATAATATCATTGTTCTTCTCGGAAATTTCCATGACCCTGCTTATGATATGGGCACGATTTTTCACAAGGTCGGGAAGTTTATTAAATTCAGGAGAAAGAAATATCTTTTGGATCTCTGCCTTCAACTTGTTGCGGGCCGGAATACTTTCCCAAAATCCGGTTAGTTTCAGCTCGCGCTCAACAACTAAAAAGACTTGCTGCGTCAAGTTAACAAGAAGAGAGATTTCATCTTCATTAAGATCTTTTTCACCGAAGATCTCGCGTTTTAAACTTCGAAAGAATGGCATTTGCTTTTTCCGATGCAGGCCATAAGTAGGTTCTTTATTTGCATTAATGATGCGTTCACGTAATTTTTCAAGCTCCTCATAGATTTTCTTCCAGTTATCACGAAACTCCTCAAATATCGCTGCAAGCGCCGCGGCGAAAGAAGCCCGTAAATCTGGATCATCATCTAATTCAACATCAAGATGGTGGCGGATTGCATGCTCAATTTCTGCAGCCTTCGTTTTTGTTCGGTTTCTTTTACCTACCTCTTGTTGAAAGTCCTCGTCAAGAATTGAGATGGGTTCGACCTTCACCTCAATACCTTTTGACTCAAGATAAGCGTCAGTAATACTGCGCAGCTTGGGAGGAATACCTTTCATACTTAGACGCTCATCACGAAAGTGCTTTCCGGCCAATACATTTATTTCAGTAAGAGCTTGGTAATCTGCCATGTAGTCAAGAGCTTGTCGGGCAGGAAATACCTGATTAAGACATCTTGTCAACTTCTTATACGCCATCATAAAGTCAAAACGAATGTCTTCATCGTAGAAAAGATCAAAAAACGCATCATGATCAGTTAAATCCGATAGACCATGCTTCTTTAATAAATCCATGATTGCAGCATGACTAGCAATTAGCTCACGTAGTTCATCATCAGGGAAACTAAGCGTATCAATTATTTCCTTCTGTTCGCGTTCATCATAACTATCAATAGCCTTCTTTAAATGATGCCCAATACCTACATAATCCACAACAAAGCCTTTATCTTTAAAAGCGCCACCTACTCGATTCACACGAGCTATAGCTTGTAAAAGATTATGAGCAACAATGACTTTATCGAGATACATAACCTGCTCTATCGGCGCATCAAAGCCAGTCAAGAGCATGTTGTTTACGATTATAATCCCTAAGTTCCCATCGACACCCGAATCTTCAGTTCCAAATGACATCTTGAACCTTTTAATACTCGTTTCGTGTTTGCTCTTATCCGTATAAGGTTTAAGATGAATCTCGTCATTGTGACTGCCTGAGATAATGACATCGGTATCAAGCTTCTTTAGCAGTTCTAGATCAAGTTTTCTAGGATTAGACGCCTCTAAATCGAAAATCGCTTCTTTCAAAGCAGCATCGATATGTTTTTTGTAGCGAACCGCTGCCTCACGTGATGTTGCCACCACTTGCGCCTTAAAACCATTAGGAAATACATGTGTTAAATAATGTTGTACCATGTCTTTAGCCTTTGCAGCGATGGTTGGCTCAGCTTCCAAATAAGCATCGCGAGAGCCGTACCCCAGTATTTCCATACGTTGCTGAAGGTTGTATTCACTAAATACATCTTCAAAGGCTGAATCCATCCCTTTCTGATCGGTCACTTCGGCATTATGAGTACGTCCTTCATAAACAATTTCTAGAGTTACACCATCCTCAATCGACTGTCGCATAGTATATTTATCAATGTAATCGCCAAATACCTTTTCGGTCTTATCGATAGGCGTTCCAGTATATCCAATACGAGCAGCATTCGGAAGTCCTTTATCAAGGTTTGCTCCTAGCATTGCATATTGGGAGCGGTGCGCTTCATCAGTCATTACAAGTATGTGCGAACTAGCATTTAGCTCCGGGAAAGTTTCGGTTAGTTCGGATTCACGAAATTTATGGATCATAGCCATGACCAAATCAGAAGAATCGGATCGCAAAAGTTCCTTTAGTTTTTTGATACTGTCGGCTACCTTAACGGAAAAACCAATGCTTTGGCTGGTTTCAACCAATTGATCTTCTAACTGAGTACGGTCAGTAACAAAGACAACTTTCCAGCGAGAAAGCTGGGGATGACGATACATTTCACGAACCATAAACATCATAGTTAGTGATTTACCAGAACCCTGGGTATGCCAAATAATACCGCTCCGTTCGCGTGGATTTCGTCCTGTCAAGAGCCGCTTTACAGCTAATTTAACTGCACGAAATTGTTGATAGCGCCCTACAATCTTAATAGTCTGGCCTTTATCGTTAGTTGAGAAAATGGTGAAGGTTCGGATAAGATCGAGCAGATTATCCCGATCTAACATCCCTAAAACAAGTCTTTGCTGGTCGTTAGGTCCACTACTACCATGTTCAAGATCATCTACCGTACGAGGATAGGGATCAGCCCAACGGTAGAAATGTTTTTCACTATGTGTAGTGATGGTGCCGAACTTAGCCTCATTACGACAGGTGACGATGACAAATTGGTTATAGTAAAACAACGGTGCGCTACCTTCGCCTTTGGCCCCCCGTTGCTCGCTATAACGAAGTAACTGTTCAATAGCTTCCGGGATAGCGTCTTTAACCTTTGGCGATTTGCATTCGATTACCACTACTGGCAATCCGTTCAGAAATAGCACAATGTCCGGGATAATGTGATGCTCTGTGCCCAAAATTCGCACTTTGAACTGGCAAACAGCGATAAAACGGTTATTATCTCGGTGTGAAAAATCAATGAAACGTACTGTTGGACTTTTTTCACTAGTTTGCCGATTTTCGCTTACACTTGTGTTTTCAAGTAACAAATTTAATACATATCGATTGTTTTCAATCAATCCCTTACCAGGAAAGCTAGATGTTAATTGTTTAATAACATCCTCTACCTGGTCATCCTCCATCCAAGGATTAATGACCTTCAGTTGTTCGCGTAAAACCGGAAGCATCACTACTTCAGTAAAACTTTGGCGGTAGCTATCTGCTGGGCGTTGACTATTATCGAGATCGATAATTTCCCACTTTAAACCCTCAAGTTGATTAAGCAACGGTTTCTCAACATGATTGCGTTCATCAATTTTAATGTCATTGGATGTTTTACTATAAGTCATCCGCTCATCAACTCCTTTTCGTTGAGTAGGGTGGCTACACGTTTCTTACCAGTTAGTAGGTCTTTCATTAACGCGGTTTTGAGGGAATGTAACTTTTTAAGTGTTTCATTGATTTGTTTTGTATCTTTAGATTGTTGATCGAGGATGTCAGCAATCATTACTTGTTCTTCCTTACTTGGAACTACTGATAATAGGTTCTTGACAATCTCCTGTGATATATTGGTCTGAGACTCAGCCATTCCAGTTTTTAGATTTGATAAATACCTCTGCGCTGCAAAACTTGAAAGCGCATAGCAGAGAAAACGACCATCCACACTTTCAATTGGTACAAGACGATAGATTTTGTCGGATAGCATAAGCTTGCTTCTCGTGCTGTAAACGTATGACACGACTCCGACCCTTGAATTCGGACCTGCACGTGTCATTAGAAGATCACCGGTCTTTATCTCAAGTGAAGGACGATGCTTCAAGTTATCTGGTAATGCTTTATTCTCATTTTCGAAGAATCCTTCCCAAGTAACAGCTGTAGTTTTCAACACCCCCCACTCATTCATTGAAGCAGGGGTTGATTCACAATTAGGACTCCAACCCTGGTTAATACTTTCAAGTAATGTACCTAGTCGTCGAACCTCCCACTCGACTGGAATCCTTCCCAAAGGGGAATCTTTAAATTTATGGGTTTGCTCGGAGCGAATATTGCCTTGCTCGTCAATTCCACGAGTAAGAAGATCCTGCAACAGCCCCGCCTTAATGCGCCGCTTCTTAGCAATCAACGCCTCTGTTTGTTCAATTGCTCGGTCCACCGTAGCGAGAATATCGGCTATTTTCGTTTGTTCCCGCTTTGAAATTGGAAATAAAGCCTTAAATCCTTCAAGCTCTTTCCGAGTGATATGCTGCATGGTTGAACCATGAGATGCTTTAGTCAGTTCAGGCAAGTAGAATTCAATAAAACTTTTCAGAAAGACCCTATCTACACCTTCACGCTCCACAACCTTAAATAAATGCTGGTTCAGTACTGCCCTCCCATAATTCCAAATTCTTAGAAACAATGATGCACTCCATGAGAAAATAAGATCGCCATCTTCGACAATATAAGCAGGTGGAAGCTTCCCAGAGAAATAGTCCGTAGGTGCATCTGGATTTTTTAGTTGTTCAATACGGACAATTGGAAGGCCATCTTTTCCCCAATCCGATGGTTTAAAAGCATATCCATTTATAAATTCAGCTAATTCAGTAAGTCTTTTTTCTTCCCATCCATCCATCGTTTTCATTAGATATACCCCAACCCTTTCAAGAAACCATTCAAAATCTTCAGGGATTCATTGCGTTCACTTTCCAATTCTCGACTAGAGACCGCATATTTATCCCAAAGATTTTCCACCACCTGAACCAGTCTACGCTTTTCAGCATTGAGATAGCGGTCTAGTTCATTAAGAGCTAAATCATAGAGCTTTTTAAGAATTAGTTGACGAGCATCTTCCTCCGTTAGTTGGCCGCCAATTGCAGTGAGAATACTGTGGGTTTTGGTAATTCGTGCTTCAAGAGCAACTTTATCCTTTTTCAGAGCATTAATCTTTTTCTTGTCGTCCTTTTTTGATGGATCGAGTCCCACCAATTGTTCATCTATCTGCCGGATCAACTCCTGGTTCTCGGCTATGAACTCTTCTCCACCCAGTCGTTTAAGCTGTATCTTGAGAGCCAATTCGTCAGTTTTAACTTTCAGCTTAGTCTTAATGTCCTTAATACGTTTTTCGAGAGAGAGAATAGTCTTTTCCTGGTCCTGCAGGTTTTCAAGCTCCTTTCGAGCTGATTCCCCAGTGCTTCCCTTGAGGTCGTCGATTAATTCCTTGAGAGCCTTCTTAATAACGGCAGCGGTCACATTCTCATCCTCTTCAGCTTCATATGCAACCATTTCCTGCGCTACTTCGATCTCCTCATCCAGTTTCCCTTGTACCTCACTTATCTGTGCCTCCAGCGATTCAATTTCATCAGCCTCGGCTTGAAAGAACTCAGCAATTAAGTAATTGTCTGGTATAAGACTGTGATGCCACCCTGTCGCTATGATAGTCCTCAAGTCGTAACGAATTTGTTGCCACCAATTCACAAAAACGCCGGCGCTTTTAAACTCGTCAAGCACATGTAATGGGATTAGCTTACTTTTAAGTGTCGTTAGAAGCTTAATGCGGACTTCCGGTATTTTTTTGCCCTCTCTTAGACCAGAAAAATCTTCACGGGCCGTCTCCCACCATGTATTCAAAGCATTATTGTGTGCTGAAATTGTCCGATGAACCGCTGGGTTAGCCTCAAAAATAGCCTTGATGTCGGATTTGGATGCAACATTCTCATTGAAAGCTAGATATCCCGTTCGTTCGGGCCTAAAAAATACGTCAAGTTCTATCCCGAAATGCGCAAAGTCTTCCGTTAGGGCAGCGGCCTCAGTCTCTGGAATACCACCGATCAAATGAGCTTGCACGTCCTCCGGTTCCGGATCGGGTGTGTTGTCTACATAGCGACGAATGTTCAGATTATAGTCATGAATTTCCACTATCTCTGATTTGCTGACTAGGCGGCTATATTTAGGAATTTCTCGCTTGTGTGTGAAAACAAAATCTATCTTTTCGATGTCTTCAGGACGCAGTTTGTTCTGGTTTTTTCCTTCAGCATATTCGCGATCGGCATTAATAAAGAGAATCTTATCGCGCAATGCATCAGGCTTGTTTTTGTTGCATACAATCACGCAAGCAGGAATGCCGGTTCCATAGAACAATCCGGGCGGTAAACTTATAATGGCCTCAATCACATCATCGTTAATCAGGATCTCACGAATCAACTTCTCCTTACCGCCGCGAAACAGTACTCCGTGCGGCATAATTGTGGCCATAATGCCGTCCGACTTCAAACTCGCAAGCATATGCTGAACGAACATTAGGTCAGCCTTCTTACCAGTTTCCGGACACCATTCTCGGAAGCGGTTAGTAAATTTCATGTTTGCCCGACTATAGTTTTGGGAGAATGGTGGATTAGCTAGTACTCGATCGAACTTACGCAACTCACCCGTTTTTGGATCAGTAATCAATGGCTCTTCCAGAGTATCCCCATTTTCTATGGTGAAACGTGTGATGTTGTGGAGAATCATGTTCATGTTACATATTGACCATACAGTGCCGTTGGATTCTTGACCAAATAGGGCCAAATCGTTTGGATCTTGTCCTTGTTCTTCGACATACTGTCGAGATTGAATAAGAAATCCTCCAGACCCGACGGTGGGATCGTAAATTTCCTGCCCCGCCTCCGGTTTAGTGAGCTGAACCAGCAAACGCACCACTTCAGCAGGTGTATAGAACTCCCCACCTTTCTTGCCAGCGCTATCAGCAAAGTACTTGATCAAATATTCGTATGCAGCCCCAAGTAAGTCGGGAAACTCGAAATTGTCATTGACCAGTACGAACTGAGGCTGGTTAAAGTGGTCGAGCAGTTCCTTCCATTTCTGGTCGGGTATTTTGGTTTTGCCTTTAACTGCGTTGAAGTCGATGTTGTTTTTGAGAACTCCCGCGAGGGCGTCATTTTCGTCTTCGATGGCTGCAATCGCCTTATTAAGCATATTTCCGATATCGTGTTTCAAATCTTTTAATGCAGGTACGACATCACCGTTTTCGTCAATCCATGACTCATTCCAGCGGGCACGAACAGGTACAAAGAAAGTCTCACCGTAGGATGTTTTGTCTTCAAGCAGTTCCTTGAGGAGTTCCGGTTGATCCTTTAAATGTGCGAAGTCCTTTTGGATAAGTTGTTGGCGCTTTAGGTCAAATTCATCCGACAATCGTTTAATGAACAACATCCCAAAGATAAATTCTTTAAATTCAGAAGCATCCATCTTGCCGCGCAATATATCTGCAGCCTTAAATAGAAAACTTTCAAGCTGGGACAAGGTTATCTTTTTATTATTCAATTTGCAGTTCTCCTTCTCTGAAAAATCCATGGTATATAATCATCTTTACTCGTTGGTAATACTCAATCAAGATCACTTTATCTTATTACTATTAATCTTTCGACAAATTGCACTCAATACCTGTTAAATAAGTTTTTATGAAATCTAATCACTGGTCTCTCCGTCATTTGGGGTTATGCTTTCTTTTTGTAGCCTTTGCTTACTCCGATGCTTTCGTAAACTTGCTCTAACTGATGAATACGTATCCGTTCAGCAGTCTCGAGTGCTTGGACATATTCTTGGTTAGCTTTTTTGTATCTCAAGCCTACTTCCGTCATCTCTTCTGCACTTAATTTAGGGATCGGGATATCTTGAATGTCCTTCACATTTAGAATTGGTAATGAAGAACCTTTACGCAAGGCACGGATGTATGATTCTCCAATAGGGCTCTCAAAGAACGCTAATAAGAAATTTGGATCTACTCCAGGAAGCGGACGAAGACCAATGAAATTAGCCGACAAATAATACGGCTCACTCCCTTCCAAATCAGGTACCACAGCAAATTTTATGGCGATTCCTCTGCTCGTGATGAGTACATCTCCGCTTTGTATTTCAGCTTCTTCCTCTCTGGTTGTTGATTTTATTCCGTAGTTCTCAACGGTCTCTAATTGTAACACCCCGTCTTTAACATCAGACAACTGTATGACTTTAGCTTGAACGGCATCTGGCTCTACACTACTTGCTGTATTTAAACCTCTGTAAATAGAAACAAGTTGTTTTAAAGGTATTGTTGGCGTGTTTTTTTCATATGCTGAACGATCAATCTGTACATCCCCTATGATCGATTCTGCATCTTCCATCTGCACATATGAACTAGGCAGCAAATTATAGCTGTTTTCCCGAATCTCAAATATATTCAACAAGCGACTAAATTTATTGTCCTCTTTTAATCCGAAATAGCTATCCAGTATATGATCGACTTCAGAAGCAGATATAATAGTAATTCCTCTTTTCCGTTCACCAAATGAGGTGGCATCTATAATTTGTACTTTTCCTTTACGTTTGGCATCTTTATTCTTGTTCAAAACGAGCATTGACACTGGAATAGCGGTTCCAGAGAAGACCCCACCTGGTAAAGTAATAACTGCTTCAATCAAATCATCTTCAATCAACGTTCTCCGAATCTCTCCGGTAGCCGCCCCTTGGAACAAAACCCCATTTGTTACCGTCACAATTGCCTTCCCGTCGTCTTTAAGGGAGTCCAATGCATGGATGACAAACCCGATGGTTGCATCTCTTCTTACGATTCCATATTTAGTACGTATTTCCTGATCTAGCTTTAGCCCAAACGGGGGGATCGAAATGACATAATCAAATCTTTCGTCTAATACCTTCTCATGCGTTAACAACTCAATAGTATCCTGTTGATGCAACTCAAAGTCCTTTACCCCACACATAAAACAAAATAATTGTCCAATACCTACTACTTCATGGTTAATGTCATTGCCATGCACTGAAACATCAGAATTTCGTCTCGCCGCCTCCACAAGCGCTCTAGCATAACGGCAGGAAAAGTCGTATATGGATGTTCCTGGCTTTATATCCAAAATTCTAGTTCCAATCGTATTAAGTTCTCTAGGTTCAAATACTATACCAGCTTTACCTTTAGCCCTTGCCCCAGCTTCAAAATAGGTTTCTAAAAGCTCATAGCTGTCTTCAGGAAATTCGATCTTGCCCATATGGTAGATAAGTTCAGGCAAAACACTTCTAACACTTTCTTCGTTAAACAAACTCAACCCCAGCTTAATATTTGGCTTTTGTTCAGCCAAGTCGTTCAATGCCCGTTTAACCATTTCCCCTGACCGATCATTTGACAACTCTTCCCATGAGAATGGTAAGTGCAAACCGAGCTTCTCTTGGTGTATATATGCATAACGTAATGCCGACAAAGGCATCACCACGGAATCATATTGATACACAGGCAAAATACTTCTTACGACCTTATCAATCATACCGAAGAATTGTGCTTTCATTGTAATACCCTCTCCTTGTCATTTACTAATTTTATCTACGAATGGAGCATTGAAAGTTCAGTCTGCTATGCAAGAAAATTGATTCTGCAAGTAAGTAACGATCATAAATGGACTCGACGATTAACGGATTTTCTAAACGGTCTACCCTAGTGAGGAAAACCAACTTGGATGAATTGTATGTTCCACGAATGGCGATGACTAAGAACAAATTTTCATCCAAAATCCTTCTTTCCAATTCGACCGGGATATCCCTACTTTCCAAATACATTTCGAGAAGATAACGTTTTTCTTCCGGGTCATTAAATGCGATTAGATCTAACACATCAGGAGCTCCTTCATGAGTATCCGTAAACCGTGCTACCATCAATGAATCCCACTTAAAATGTTTACGGAATTGCGGTATGATTGAACCCTTCCCTTGATACACCAAATCCCGAGCAGCTTGCAAAGTACTTTGGGGGAAAACTCTTTCCGTTGGTTGTTTCATAGTCTGATTAATAACCATATTTTTTCCTTACTTTCAAAAATAAAATTATTTACTTTTATTTGTTAGACACAATATACCATGCGCAAAACAAAAAGTAAAGTATTTATTTTTTATGATTTGTATTTTACGTTTTTATAGAAAAAACAAAAAGCGGTTCCCCAAAATAGGAGCCACTTTTTCACCATTTTTTTATAGAATAAATTTGTTTTAATACGCCTGTCATATTTATTCGATACTGTAATAACTCCATACTTACTTGGAATTGATCCGCGATATTTTCCTTTTTCATTCCTCTTTTAAGCAGGTGTAACAATGCAGCTCGCGGTAAAAGTAAACTTCCAGCCAACCAATCCGCTTCATCTTCTTGGGTCGAATCGTATGTGCGAACGGGAAAAGCAAGATTCACGATTCTTGACGGCACATGATTACAGACCAAATGAGCAAGTTCATGCATGATAGTGTTCGTGGTTCGCCTAGCCGGTTGATTTGAATTATAAAATATTATATGTTTACCTTCCCCTACAGGGAGAGTAAAGGCATCCCAACAATTGGGATCGTTTTTATACAACTGCTGGCGCACATTTTCTGGAAGATCAAGTAATGATGCATCAACAACCGGTACTTCCAAATGATTGGATAGCTGTTCCCAAGTCAGTGCTTCATATTCTTTGAGCCCTAGCACCTTTCGGAATCGACTAGCTTCATCTTCACACCACTTTTTAAATCCTTTTCTCATTGTTCCTCGTCTTTGCCTGGTTTCTTCGCAAATGTTTCGTACGCCACTTGAATCATCCGCGATAAGGCTTCTGCGCTTTCTGGACTAAGCGCTTTATCTGCACGTAAATGCGCAGATATAATTGCTGGCGTATCCATACCCTGCAAATTAAGCCCCGCAATAACATTTGAATCTTCTTGATCCGTTTGGCTCATGAAACGGCTTAGTGGCACCTGCAACCAATCACAGAGTTTTTGCAGTGTTTCAAGATCGGGTATTTTCCCTTGCTCTACCCGCGACAATGTCGAGGGGCTTACCCCGGCTTCTTTTGCAGTTACGCGAAGTCCCGTTTTGCCGCGCTTCGCTTTCACTAATGCACTCAATTCCTCCATTTTCATGCTTTGTTTAGACATAAAAACCTCACCTTCGTATCTTTTGAGAAACACTGTTTGACAAATGAAACGGAATGTGTTTATAATAAGCGCATCAGATGTGTTTCAGATATAAGACAGTGTATCACATCTGATGAAACGTCTCAAGCGGAAAGGAGGAAGTACCTATGGCTACGAACGGAAAACCGGGCAACGGGCGTCACGGAGCTGTGACTGGAAGAAGTCAGTTTCAAGCTCCAAATGGCAATTGGGTAAAGCGCGATACAGCGACGGGTCGCTTTATGGACCAGAAAACGAGCAGCGATACCCCATTTAAAGGCGTAAGAAAAGAAAAATAATCCCCTGAAAGGAACCTGAACCATGGCAAACATTAGACTGCAAGACCTTACAGCAACTATTGCTGGAACATCCCGCTACAATGGTGGCAAGTGGGACACCGTCCACGTTGAGACACTTCTTGTGACGGACGAGCCCCTGCCAAATGATATGAATTGGTATGTGCCTGCTGGCGTCTCTATCCCCCCTGAGGCTCTTGCGATGTTCAACGCGACTGGGCTCTCGATGTTTCCTACACTCTTGAAGCAAATTTGCTTAACGGAACAGAGGATATCCGTGACCAAGCTCAGCAGAACAATCTTCCGGAAGTTATGAGTGACGCTGCAAAGCTTATGATGAGGTCTGTCATGAAAAAAACGCCGCTCATTCCAATTCCGGATGCTCCAACGACCTATCTGCTGTCTTACGATTATAAGCTTTATCCAAGATCTGATGTTCCAAACGCCTTTGAATTTACGGTACGACTGCCGTTTGACGGGCTTAGGATTCATCCACAAGGTGGTCGAGTGCAAGTAAGCGTATTGTCGCCTGTTGGCGCTCGGATCGATGAAGCAGCCACCCTTGGTCGCGACGAGAACGGTCAGGAAATTAGTGAGCTTGTTGTACCTTTGCAAAACGCTAACCGCTTTGCCGTCACTTTCGGATACCAACTCGACCCTGACTTTATCATCCGCTATGTGTACTAAAAAGAAAAACCCTTAACGATTACGTTAAGAGCTTTCCGCAGGAATTTGGTGCTATACATAGATTGTTTTATCAACAACTTTGGCGAGGGTTAATAAAACAAAACAGTTAATATTTATTTCTCTATGTGGCTCCAAATTCCTGCTTTATTTTTAAGAAAATATTGAGCGCTAAGATACGAGTGACGAAAATAACATCAATGATTTCGATTTCAAGACACTAGTTTGATCTTAGTCTTTTCTTCAATAGAACAATTTCAATAATTTCGTTCTTATCGTAATCATTCAAGCTCCTAAATACCTCGACTAACCTTTTTTCATCATTGTCTTCATATGTAATTCCATCTTCCGAGTCTTTACCAGTTAACAACCAGTTTAAGTTTACATTGAATTGAGTTCTGATTGATACTAATGTTTCCGCTGACGGATTGCTATTTCCCATTTCAATTTCACTTAGATTACCTTGCGAGATTCCAATAATCTTAGCAAATTGCGATTGGTTGAGATTGTTTTCTTTTCGAATACATTTGATTCTGAATCCTATATCAGTCATAATAACTTACCACTTCCTTGTCTATATAGATTTGTTCTAGCCTCGTTAGATTTCTCTAGACAAAATGAGGGTAGCCCTCTGATATATCTTCATCAGGACTACCCTCTTGATGCCTAAAACTGGTTCCACACATTTTTTACTGGTTCCACAGTTTTTTTACTGGTTCCAGACTTTTTTTACTGGTTCCAGACTTTTTTATCATCGGACAACAGCAAACCATTCTTAAATCCCTCTTACTCCACCGTCACGCTCTTCGCCAAGTTCCGTGGCTTGTCGACGTCATTGCCGCGAGCCAGGGAAGCGTAGTAAGCGAGTAATTGGAGCGGTACGACGGACAGCGCTGGTGTCAGCAGCGGCAGCGTCTTCGGAATGGACAGCGCTTGGTCCACCGACTTCAGCAGGTCAGGCACATGCTCCTCGTGGGTGATGGCCATAACTTCTGCGCCGCGCGCTTTGACTTCCTTGATATTGCTGACGGTTTTCTCCAGCACCGATTCCTGAGTTGCCAGCGCGATTACTGGAACGCCTTCTTCAATCAGTGCCAGGGTACCGTGCTTCAACTCGCCGGCAGCATACGCTTCAGAGTGAATATAGGAAATTTCCTTCAACTTCAGCGAACCTTCCTGCACGACGGAATAGTCGAGACCGCGACCGATGAAGAACAGATGCTCATTGCTCGCGATCTGCTCTGCATAAGCCTTCACCACATCGGCTTGAGCCAGCATGCTTTCCACTTGCTCTGGCAGCGACTGCATGGCCGCAATTACATGAGCTACTTGATCTTCGCTTTGCGTACCACGAACCTGAGCCATGTACAGGGCAAGCAGGTAGAAGGCAATCAACTGGGAAGTATACGCCTTCGTCGAAGCGACGGCGATTTCCGGACCAGCCAGCGTAGCGATGACGTCGTCCGCATCGCGGGCAATCGAGCTGCCAACCACGTTGGTGATCGCCAGCACGTGAGCACCGTTCGCTTGCGCTTCACGCAGTGCAGCCAGCGTATCGGCCGTTTCGCCCGATTGGCTGACAACGATCACGAGCGTATCTGGGGTAATCAACGGCGAGCGATAACGATACTCCGAAGCGACGTCAGTCATCACCGGAATGCGTACAAGTTGCTCAATCGCTGACCCGCCGACCAGACCGGCGTTATATGCCGTACCGCAAGCAACGATATGAATCGCTCTCAGGCTGCGGATCTTCTCGTCCGTCAGTTTCAAGCCAGGCAACACGACTTTGCGTCCACTTTCGTCGATCCGACCCAGCATCGTGTCCCGGTAAGCCTTCGGCTGCTCGTGGATCTCCTTCAGCATGAAATGATCGAACCCGCCTTTTTCTGCGGTAACAGCGTCCCAATCGACACGAATCATTTCCCGAGAAATAAAATTCCCTTCAATGGTCATCAGTTCGACAGAATCCTTGGTCAGTACCGCCATCTCGCCATCGTTCAAAATATAAACGTTCCGCGTATAATTCAACAACGCAGGGATGTCGGAGCCGATAAAGTTCTCGCCTTCGCCAAGACCAATGATCAACGGGCTAGCTTGACGCACAGCCACCAGTTTGTCAGGTTCGTACTCTGTCAGCACCCCAAGGGCAAAAGCGCCGCGCATGTAACTAATTGCCTTCTGAACCGCCTTCACGATATCGCCTTGATACTCGCGAGCAACCAGATGGGAAATGACCTCCGTATCCGTTTCAGACACAAAGACATACCCTTGGCTGATCAGTTCTTCCTTCAATTCCAGATAGTTTTCGACAATCCCGTTATGCACGACCGAAAATTTCTGGGTATGGTCGGTATGCGGATGAGAATTCACGTCAGACGGTTTGCCGTGCGTTGCCCAGCGGGTATGACCAATCCCGGCCGAACCCTTAAGCGGTGCATCCTCCAGCTTGGATTCCAGATTCGCCAGACGGCCGAGTGATTTTGCAATCTTCAGACCATCCGACGTAAATACAGCAATACCTGCAGAGTCGTACCCGCGATACTCCAGCTTCTTTAAGCCCTCAAGCAACACCGACTGCGTATCCCGATTCCCAATGTATCCAACAATACCACACATAATAATTTATCCTCCGTTTCATTCTTACAAGATGGTTTTTTGGCCGTAAGAAATGAAGCACGGAAGAAGCCTTTCGCGGTACACCGAGACAGAACTATTCAATTGTAAAAAATATATCCAATCAATCCTCACCAGATTGATCATCACTCTAACGTTACACAATTTTCATTCATTTTTTCACGAATGTCCAGATTGCTCCGTCTACCGCGGCTCTTTCCGCGTCACTTGCTTACGTACATTCATGAACGATCTATGAATGTGATTATCCATCTGCCCGCACGGTTTGTGGGAAAGGTCGCCCCTTCCTTTTGCCGATACGGTTACGGTGCGATGCAGCACCGGGAGGCCCCCGCCGAACATTCCGAACACCTCCACCTCGTCAACTTCGCTTTGCCGTTCGCTTGAACCGATATCACGCCTCAAGGCTTACCGTTGTCGCTGCAGGCCAGCCTTCCGCCCCTGCCTCTCAAACAACGTTCCCTTGATCACGCCGCTTTCCTCATCCGTCCAAACGAAACGCGCACAATGAAGTTCTGGCGCTTAATAACCGGTAAACCTTACTACCCTCACTTTCTTTGCTCGAATATGCTTAATTATATGCACCTTCACACGATTTGGCAATGATCAACTTGTCCTGATTCGTCGAACCGTGCCTTTTACCCTTATGGCCTAGAAAAAACGACACGTCCCTTTTTCCATCGAGTTATCCCCCTTCCCCCTTGTGACCTTCATCCCCCTCCGCACACTTCTTTACACCATTATCCCCTTCAGTCAGGTCAGGGCAATTTGATCTGGAAGAATACGCACCCGAAGGAGGCAATGAATGCCCTTAATTTGCAGTTGCCTGTCACCTTCCCGATCTGATGCAAAGGGATAATCATCAAAAAAGAGTCCAACAGACACCCTCTCCCTAACAAAAACCGCCAGACAGGCATCCTCACCCGTCCGGCGGTTCTCAACGTCCTATAGATCCATGGGTTAAATAATCCGATCGTTACACCAACTGTTTCTCTACAACCTCTACAATTTGCGCAACCAGCTTCTCCAGCTCCGCTTTCTCCGGCCCTTCCGCCATAACACGGATCAGCGATTCCGTACCCGACGGCCGAACCAGCACACGCCCGTTATCGCCCAACTCTTGCTCTACTTCCGCAATCGCTTCAGCAATCACCGCGTTCCCCGCGAACTTGCTCTTATCTTGTACGCGAACGTTCACCAGCACCTGCGGATATTGCTTCATGACCTTCTTCAGCTCGCTCAGCGGCTTGCCGGAAGCCAGCATCGTATCGACCAGCTGAATCGCCGTCAAAATGCCATCCCCGGTTGTATTGTAGTCCAGGAAAATCACATGACCGGACTGCTCACCGCCCAGATTGTAGCCGCCGCGCAGCATTTCCGCCATAACATAGCGGTCCCCGACCGCGGTTTGCTGGGTAGCCAGCCCCAATTTCTTAGCCGCTTTGTAGAAGCCAAAATTGCTCATTACGGTCGAGACAACCGTGCTGTCTTTCAGCTTACCGGCTTTATTCATCGCATCGCCGCAGATGCACAGGATGTAGTCGCCATCCACTTCTTGGCCTAACTCGTCAATCGCAATCAACCGGTCCGCATCGCCGTCGAAAGCAAGACCAACATGCGCGCCAAGTCGAACGACTTCTTCCTTCAGCCGTTCCGGATGCGTAGATCCGCAGTGATCGTTAATGTTCAGCCCGTTCGGCTCAGCTGCCAGCGTATGCACTTCAGCTCCAAGCTCACGGAATAATCTTGGTGCCAGCTCATAAGCCGCCCCGTTTGCGCAGTCCAGCACCACCTTCAGCCCTTTAAACGATGAGTTGATCGTCGTCTTCAAATGTTCGAGGTACTTCAGCTTCGAATCATTGTCCACCGTCACGGTTCCCAAGTCGCCGCCGACAGGCCGCGGCAACTCATCAACAGCCTTGTCGAGCAGCTCTTCGATTTGCAGCTCCGTTTCGTCCGACAACTTAAAGCCGTCACTGCCAAAGAACTTGATCCCGTTATCCTCTACCGGATTGTGGGATGCGGAAATCATGACGCCTGCGTCCGCTTTAAGCAAGCGGGTGAGATAAGCAACCGCAGGTGTCGTCACGACGCCAAGCCGAATCACATCGGCGCCAATCGACAACAACCCCGCCACCAACGCAGATTCCAGCATCACGCCGGAAATACGCGTGTCCATACCAATGACAACCTTCGGCTTAGGTACCTGGCCTGCAAGCACATAACCGCCGCAGCGACCGATCTGGTACGCCAATTCTGCTGTCAATTCTTTATTCGCAATTCCTCTTACGCCATCCGTTCCAAAATACTTCCCCATGATTTCACTCCTTCAATATTTGCCAGTGCCGCACCGTTCTCTCATCTCCCAGAAGGCGTCTGACCGGTCTATCCTCGTCGTTGTCTGCTTATGTTTATGTCACGTGCCGTTCCCTGAGGTCTCGTCCTCTGTCGCATTGCCCCCATCCTCCTGATGAGGTGGCGATCCATGCGAAAATCCATTACCGGATGGGCTTTGTGTACCGTCTGAAGGGTTTGGTTGCTCCACAGGAACACCGGAGGTTGGGCTGCCTTTCTCCGTCAGCTCCACGTCCACGGACAAGGAAATGTTCGGGTCGGCCAACGCCACGCCCTCAGGTAAATGAATCTCAATTGGGACCGTATGCGTCCCCGCCCCCAGATGTGCGAGATCAGCGGTCAACTGAATGTTCTCCGGTTGGAGCGCGTCCAACACCGCGCTGGCCCCAATCACGTTCAGACTCAAGTTTGGTTCCGTTGGCCGAATCCATTTGACATCGTACATGGATCCGACATTTTTCAACGTGATTGGAATGTCGTCCAGCTGCTTCTGTCCCCCGGGCATCACATGCAATGTGATCGTGGCAGAGCTCGGCTCGATTTTCTCAAAACCTTCCGGAGGAGTCAAGTCCACCACGTATTTAGTCTCATTCGAACCGTTATAACGGCTCAGATCGACCGTCAGCGGATAGGAGGATATACCCTCCAACGCTTCCTTTGTACCGTATAGAACGACGCCCTCTACATCAACCTCTATATCAGTTAAGATATATCCGGATGGTAATTGTCCGGTTTTACGTATTTCGATGGGTACATTTTTGTATAGCTTATTGATGGGGATATCTACATCCACGGAACTAGGCGATATCTTCGCATTCTCCATAGGTATCCCTTGCTTATCATATGCTGTCAGTTTGACGCTTTTGCCTTTAACGGATTCCTTCAATCCCGTCACATCCACCGTACCCTCGACTTTACTCAGCTCTTGCGCCTCACTCGCAGGCAGGGTCACATCAACGGTGCCGCTCCCGGCAACAATAGGCGTCCCAAGTACTAATCCGTCGGCCGGTTCCCCCTTCGTGACGATGGTCACAGGAATCGTCCGGGTTTCCTTCGCTTCAATCGTCACCTTCACGATAGAAGGTTCCATGGAGACCAGTTGGACTCCAGGAGGAAGCTCATGGGTTAGAGGTAGGGTAAATGTCCCTGGTCCCAGATTTTCCAAATTTAGCCTCGCCTTATAATCTGAGAAATTCGTCGTCAAATCGATCCGTTTCCCCTTCACTTCCATACGCACGGTGCTGGGATCCAGATCGTATAAAACGTACTTGTCCTCGTCAAACCCGGTCACTTCGATTTTGACATTGTCGATATAACGCGACTGCGCCAAGGTGGTGGAGTCTACGGGAGTTCCGCTGTCCAAATGAACCATCGCCCACAACATGATACTAAACACTAGCGCAAGGACCTTAGCAAAATTGTTGTGAGTCAGCCATTTATCCATTTTTGCCGGCCTCCTTCCGTCTTCGGAACGGGCTGCGCTTGTCTTTGGTGCGCGAATTCGGACCTAATTCCGCATACAGCTTGGAAATCAACGACTCCTCGTTAATGTCTCGGACGACCTGTCCGTCGATCGCAAGTGAAATTTGCCCCGTCTCCTCGGACACAACGATCGAGACCGCATCGCCGACCTCACTAATTCCGATCGCTGCCCGGTGTCTTGTACCCAACTCCTTACTGATGAATGGATTCTCCGACAACGGCAAATAACAAGCAGCCGCAGAGATCCGTTGGCCTTGAATAATCACGGCTCCATCATGGAGCGGGGTATTGGGGATAAAGATATTGATCAACAGCTGTGAAGAAATGATCGACTGCATCGGAATTCCCGATTCGGTATATTCATTTAACCCCGTATCGCGTTCAAACACGATAAGAGCCCCAATCTTTCTGCGCGATAAATAATTGACGGCTTTAATAATCTCACCGATCTGCTTGCCAAACTCTTCCTCGTCCGCGCTGTTCCGCCCAAACAGCTTGCCTCGGCCAAGCTGCTCCAGTGCCCGTCGAAGCTCCGGTTGGAAAATAATGAAGATCGCCAGCACGCCAAACGTAAACATTTGGTTCATCAGCCATTTCAGCGTATACAAGTCGAACCAGGTACTGACGGCCCAAATAAACACCAGAACCAAAATCCCCTTGAGCAGCTGAACAGCCCGCGTTCCGCGGACAAGCAAAATCATGTGATATATTATATAGGTAACAATCAGGATATCGATGACATCCTTAATGGTATCCTGCCAAGTTAAATTCATAAAATAGTTCATGCTGCGACCCCCGGAAAGATCCTTGCGGACGTTTGGCCCGCCAACAAGGAACCAATATGTACAGCTTCATTCACGCCTGTCTCTTTAAGTTTCCCCTAAATACTAGGTTATAACGTTCACATGTCAGATGCAAGCACCCAGCAAAAATAGGTTCATTTCGTAACGCTTACTAAATTTTACCTATAGATACAAAAATAAAAAAGCGCCGTTTCCCAAAGGAAAGGCGCCCAAAACATTCCATATCGCCTTACAATCACCTATAGGCGACTTCCGTAAACGTATTGATGATCCGGTACCAGATCCAGTCCAGCGCTTGATCGATCTGTTTCACTTCGCCTGAAATATGCGCCGTGGAGGCTTGGTAATAGGAGCCATCAATCACGGTGAGGTTGCCTTGAACTTCACCATAGATTTCGGCTTTCCCGTTCTCAATGGTCAAGTTCCCGGCAATGACAGCGTCACTTGGAACCGTGACCGTATCGCCTTGAATGATGACTTGATCCAGGCCCGCTCCTTTTACGACCAGCTGATCGTCGCTATCCCAAATCGATACCGCGCTGAACAACATCACCAGCAAGAACATGGCCGCCGCGGTCAACGCCGGATGGCGTTTGATCCACTTGATCCAGGCCTGCTGTTTGGGTTGACTTGGAATCTGACTGATGATCCGGTTCACCAGTTCGTCCGGAGCCGAGATGTTGCTATGTTGCTTGATGGTGGCAAACAACATCATTTCGGTCCGTTCCAATTCCCTGAATTCCTTGAGGCAATCCGGACACTCGTCGAGATGCTGCTTCAGCCGTTCGGCTTGGTCGCGGCTTAATTCGCCGTCCAGGTAATCATGCATCATAGATGAGGCATGTTTGCATTCCATATCAGCCAATCCTTTCAGTAGTATCAATCTATGCGAAATGCGGAAGGCACGGCTAAGATCATAGTCGTCCTACATCCTACCTTACAATACGTAATGGTACAGAATTCGTTTCAAAAAATAATTCCCCAGGCACAGCCCATATTTTAGAGCATTTTATGCTCCAGCTTTTTACGCAAAAATTCGCGTCCGCGGTGAACCCGCGTCTTCACCGTAGTCACCGGCATATCCAAAACTTCGCTGATTTCTTGCAGAGAAAGTTCCTGCAAATAACGGAGCACGATCACCGACTTATATTTAGCAGGCAAGCCTTCGATCGCTTGATGAATCGTTTGCTGCGTTTCGGACAGCAAGTATTCCGTTTCCGGTGTCCGTTCATCCCCAGGAATCAGAGTGTATCCATCCAAGCCATCCTGATCGTTCATCTCTGCGTCCAGGTAATAACTTGGTTTCCGCTTACGCAGTCGGTCAATACACAAGTTCGTCGCAATCCGGTAAATCCAGGTTGAGAACTTCTGTTTATCGTCGTAGCGGTTCCAGTTTTTATGTACCCTTAAGAACGTCTCCTGCACAACATCTTCCGCTTCGTGCCGGTTAGACAGCATCCGGTATCCGAGATGATATAGCTTATCCTTATATAAATCAACAAGTTCAGCGAAGGCTCCCTGGTCCCCTTTCCGGGCCAGCTTCACCAGTCTTGCATCGAAATGTTCCACCACCATATTTTCCCCCAAATCGGTTGGAAGGGCTCAGGTACTTGTACCCTGCCTGTCCGGCTATTCGTCCCTTTGGCTAAGGCAAATGCAAGAGGTCGTTCTCGATCCGAATCCTGACCATTGCATCCTTGAAAGGGTACTTCCAGTCGTCGGCACTTCATTCAAATGTTAAAGCAACTTATCCCAAAATGCAATACATCCAGCTAAGTCAACAGCAAAAAAGCCGGACCTTCTTTAAGAAGGTCTGGCTTAGCATGGCTATATGGACCAATAAAGGATCAGCCCGTATTCCGGAGTCCAGCAGCAATCCCGTTAATCGTAAGCAGCACTTCACGTAACAGTTCAGCATCATCCTGCCCTTGTTCACGCGCAGACCGCAATTCCGTTAACAACTGCACCTGTAAATAGCTCAGGGGATCCACATAAGGATTACGTAAACGGATCGATTCTTGCAGGCCTGGGAGATTGTCAAAGATTTCTGAAATCCCGCAAATCTTCAGCACCATTTCCCGCGTCAAATGGAATTCCTCTTCAATTTTCCCCAGGATCCGCTCTCTCACAGTATCATCCTTGCACATTTGGGCGTATTCCTTCGCGATGACGAGGTCTGCTTTACTCAACGCAAATTGCAAGGTATCGATCACCGTACGGAAGAACGAGAAGTTCTGATACATATCCTGAAGAACCTTGAGGTTTTCTTCATTATTTTGATAGAAATGATATAGGCCGGTTCCAGCTGCATACCAAGCCGGGAACAAATACCGGCTTTGCGTCCAGGCAAATACCCAAGGGATCGCCCGCAAATCCTCAAACCGATCACTGTTCTTCCGCTTGGATGGACGGGAGCCGATATTCAGCTCACCCACCTCAACCAATGGCGTAGACTCACGGAAGAACTTCAAGAAATCCGGATCGCGGAAGACCAGGTCCTGATATTTATGAAGCGATGTCTCGGAAATCCCGCTCATGATCTCTTCCCAGCGTTGTTCTTCTGCGCTTGGTCCTTGGTCTTGATGCAGCTTCGCTTGAATCGCTGCGGTGATCAGCGCCGAAGTCGCTTGCTCCAAGCTGCGGTACGCAATACCACGCAAGGAGTAGCGTGACGAAATCACTTCGCCTTGCTCCGTGATCTTGATACCGCCGCCGATGGTTTCCGGCGGTTGCACGAGGATGCTGCGGTTAAGCGGCATACCGCCACGACCCAGCGCGCCCCCACGACCGTGGAAAAATTTCAGCTTCACGCCAAACTCATTGGCCGCCGCCGTAATTTGCTTCAAGGCAACGCGTAGCTCCCAGTTGGCTGTAACTACGCCGCCGTCTTTATTACTATCGGAGTAGCCGAGCATAATCTCCTGAAGATCGTTCATCGCCGCCACCGACTCGCGGTAAATCGGCATGCTGAACAGCTGCCGCATAATGCCTGGTGCGGCATGCAGATCGTCAATCGTTTCAAACAGCGGAACCGATTGAAGCGTACAGACGACGGTGCCGTCCGCTTCCTTACGGAACAAGCCTACTTCTTTCGAGAAGACCATGACCTCGAGGATATCGCTGGCCGCCTCTGTCATACTAATCAGGTAACTGGTGATACACTGTGTGCCGTATTCTTTTTGTGCCAGATACACCGTACGATATACATCTAGACATTCTTTTGTGCTTTCCGAATAATCCTGATATGGAGAAGTTAATGGACGCGGGTCGTTTAACAACCGTTCCAGGAGTTGAATCTTCTCTTGCTCCTCCAGTTCGGCATAATTCTCCACAATATTCATTTTCGCCAAAATTTCCGTCATGGCGTTCTCATGCTCTTTACTGTGCTGACGGATATCCAGCGTCGCGGTATGGAAGCCAAACAACTCCGCTTGACGAATCAGCTTCTTAATATGCGTATCTGCGACATAGTCTGCGTAGTGATGACGCAAGCTGCGGTCGATGATCTTCAAATCCTGGATAAAAGCCTCTACGTTAGGATAACGCTCTGGCGTATCCTTGGTGTTATCGTCCAGAACATTGTGCAGCTTCTCCGTCATATACGTCAGCTTAACGCGGTAAGGTTCTTTCTCGTTATTCCATTGCGGCGTTTTGCGCAACGTCACCTGCAGGCGATCCCGCTGAATGGAAGCCATCAGCTCGTCCGTAACGTCCACAATCGAGGTGCTGAAGCTAAGATGCTTGAACAAATCGGACAAAATCCGCTGATATTCGCGCACCGCCAGTTTACGTTGCATCCGCAGCGTCTCCCAGGTCACGTCAGAGGTTACCGAAGGATTCCCGTCCCGGTCACCACCGATCCAAGAACCGAAGCGCAAGTACGTTGGAACGTGCCAGTAATGCTCTGGATAGTACTTCGTCAGGCAGCGTTCCAGTTCTTGATAAACCTCAGGCAGCACGTGGAATAAGGTTTCGTGGAAATAGTACATCCCATTTCGCACCTCATCCAGCACTGTAGGTTTACGATCACGCAGTTCATCGGTCTGCCAAAGGGTAATGACCTCGTTAAGCAGCTTCTCCCGCAACTGCTCCCGTTCGCGGAAGGTCAGCGTAGGGTTATCCAACTGCATGACATCGTCAGCGATCCGTTTGTGGATGTCCAGAATCGCACGGCGCATCGCTTCCGTTGGATGGGCAGTCATGACCAGCTCCAGAGACATGCCGCTTAGGAGTTCCTGAGCTTCGCTATAACTAAAGCCCTGTTCCTTTAAATCGCGGACAGCAGCCTCGATCGTACCGCTCTGAACCTCTTCCCCCGCAGAACGCTCATAATCGCGTTTCCGGCGAATGCGGTGGTTCTGCTCCGCGATATTGACTAATTGAAAATAGATCGCAAATGCACGGATCACCTGATGACGGATGCCGGGTTCTAAAGAATTGATCATTCCCTTAAACTCTTCATGTAACTCCGGTAAAAATACAGCCCGCAGGGATTTACTGGCTTCACGTATCTTCTCGACAATATCCAAGAGCTCATTGCCGCCCTGATGCACCAGGACCTCTCCTAGAATATTGCCCAAAAAACGAATGTCGCGCCGAAGCAGGTTATTCGAGTTGCCTTTACCTGCGGTAACCGTTAACTCTGTCATGTTTCTCCCCCTTTTCATCCCAATGCTGCATACTCTATTCAGCATGGTCATGATCTTTGTCGGTTAGACCTAATGACGTGCGCCACGCGTTTCCTAACATCATACAACAAACTGCCCTGAAAATCTTCACTTAATTTGTAAGAAATTCTTGGACACCATGACTGTAGATTCGATTCCGTTTTGCAACTTTACTTACCTTAACACGGTAAAGCAGTAAAACGCAAGGGTATAACAGGTTGATAGAAAACTTTTATACCCAGAGGAAGGCCGCAATGGTAATAAGGATAAGATTATAACAAAAAACATCATCTTATCCGATGATGTTGCTGTTATGTATGGAGCGGGTGATGGGAATCGAACCCACGCTACCAGCTTGGAAGGCTGGAGTTCTACCATTGAACTACACCCGCACCTTAAAGAGATGGTCGGGATGACACGATTCGAACATGCGACCCCCTGGTCCCAAACCAGGTGCTCTACCAAGCTGAGCTACATCCCGTCATTAAGGTGAAATATGAAATTGAAAAAGTGGCGCGCCCTAAGAGATTCGAACTCCTGACCTTTTGATTCGTAGTCAAACGCTCTATCCAGCTGAGCTAAGGGCGCGTATTAAGATGGAGCGGACGACGGGAATCGAACCCGCGACCCTCGCCTTGGCAAGGCGATGCTCTACCGCTGAGCCACGTCCGCGCATAGATGGTGCGCGTGGAGGGACTTGAACCCCCACGTCAAAGACGCTAGATCCTAAGTCTAGTGCGTCTGCCAATTCCGCCACACGCGCAAGGAAAACTGGTGAGCCATGAAGGACTCGAACCTTCGACACCCTGATTAAAAGTCAGGTGCTCTACCAACTGAGCTAATGGCTCTTACTAAGAAAGATGGCTGGGGATATAGGATTCGAACCTATGCATGACGGAGTCAAAGTCCGTTGCCTTACCGCTTGGCTAATCCCCAATATTT